>NZ_RAZG01000032.1 GCF_003612565.1 Roseburia sp. 1XD42-69
TAAAACAACGCCATACAACATAAAAATAAATAAAATTTGACATAAAAAAGCCCGCATTTCTGCGGTTTGTAGTGTTTTATATTTCTGACAAGTGTCGAAGACCCGGCATATTTTTATCTCCTTCCCTGAATACAAATTATTTTGTTTCTTTTGTTAGTATATTCTAATATTGATTAGTTGTCAAGAACTTTTTTGTTTACAATAAAAATATAGGACTAAGTGACGATTGCAAAGTTTACCAGTTTTTAATATAATATATACAAGTAATGCGTTATTTGGGAGGTAGGACATGGAATATCAAGGACATGCATATAATGAAATTTCCGTTGAACAATTTTGTCAGGTAATCGATTTGCTTCACCCTTGCATGGATGATTACCTGTATATTTATGACTTTCTCAACGATTTCTTCTATGTTTCTCCCAGTGCGGTAGAACGCTTTTCTATGCCATCTAACTGTTTTCACAATGCTTCCAAAAATTACTCCATGTTTATTTACCCAAAGGATTTTAAAAACCTCAAGGCAGATTTTAAAAAATATATTTCATCTATGACCGCCATCCACAACCTGGAGTACCGTCTGGTAGACCAAAATGGCAAGCCTATCTGGGTAAATTACCGGGGGTATGTGGTGCGCAACCGTGAAGGAGAGGCACTTTACATCATCGGCTGTATCAATGAAATCGGACGCCAACAGAAGGCGGACAATGTGAGCGGCCTTCTCAGCGAGTCCAGCCTTCACCATTACCTGGATGAAACGTCCCATCAAAACGGCATTATTCTTAGGCTGGGACTGGATGATTTTAAGGAAATCAATGAAAAACTGGGAATTGAATATGGGGATATGATTCTCCGGAAGACAGCGGAATGTATTTCAGAGTGCATAAGCCCGCACCAGCAGCTATACCGGGTTGTGGCGGACGAATTTATTATTGTGGACAACACCTGCAACAGCACTCAGGAGGCCCAATTGCTCTACGATAAAATCCAGGGGAGAATCCACGCTTTTGTGGAGGAAAACCGTTATGAGGCAACTTACACTGTCTCCGGCGGAATTTTAAGCTGGAATCACAGTACAGAACACTCTTATTCCAATATTATGAAGCTCTCTGAATTTTCCCTTCAAAAAGCCAAACGATTGGGAAAAAACCGATGTTACGTTTTTAACCCTGAAGACTATACGAAATTTTTAAGGAAAAAGAAGCTGACAAAACATTTAAGACAAGCCGTCTACAATGATTTTCAGGGATTTGAAGCCTACTATCAGCCATTAATCAATGCGGAAACCGGAGTACTCTACGGCGCAGAGACTTTGATGCGCTTTACCAGCGAACAATACGGCTCTGTCTCCCCGGGGGAATTTATCCCAATCTTGGAGGAGACGGGATTGATTATTCCGGCGGGACGGTGGATTCTCCATGAAGCTCTGCGGGCCTGCAAAAATATTCAGATGCACATCCGGGATTTCCGCATAAATATTAACGTTTCCTATATACAGATTATGAAAAGCGACATTATAGAAGAGATTGCCTCCGCCATTACATACTACGATATCGCCCCCTCCAGTGTGGTATTGGAACTGACAGAAAGCGGCGTGCTGGATTCGGATATCCGTTTTGCCAAGTTATGGGAATGCATGAGAGAAAAAGGCGTCCGGCTGGCCTTAGACGACTTTGGCACAGGATATTCCAACTTTCATTATCTGTACAACTTAAAACCGGACATTATTAAAATCGACCGCTCCCTTACCACCCAGGCATTAAACAACGAGTATGAATTTAAACTCCTGTCCCTTATGAGCGGTATGATTCACAGTATGAACCTTCACATGTGTGTGGAAGGCGTGGAGACAGACCAGGAATTGTCCATGGTTCTTGACCTCTCCCCGGATTTTATACAGGGATATTACTATGGAAAACCCTGCTCCTATGAAGAATTTTTAGAAAAGTATGTTCTTCCTCAATCCAAAATGAAAGCACTTATTACAAATGTATAAAAAAAGCAGCTCACTTTTCTAGTGGCTGCTTTTTAAACTGTATTGTGAGAAAATACCTTTTATATTACTGGTTTTCGTCTGCCAGCTTTTCAAATTCTTCTTTTGCATTTTTAAAGCACTCTATAATCTTAGGAGAAAATGTACCGCACTCTCCGTCTAAAATCATGCGGTAAGCCTCGTCTTTCGGCCGGGCATCCTTATAAACCCGCACGCTTACCAGGGCGTCATATACATCTGCAATAGACACAATCTGGGCGGAAATAGGTATCTCATCCCCCACAAGCCCGTCGGGATATCCCTTTCCGTCATAGCGCTCATGATGATGGCGGCAGATATCATAGCTGAGCCTGCCATACTCTTCATCCCACACATCTGTAATGCTCTCCAAAATCTCGCTTCCCTTTGCAGCGTGGGTCTTCATAACATCAAACTCCTCCGGGGTAAGCCTTCCAGGTTTTAACAGAATATTGTCAGGTATGGAAATTTTTCCCACATCATGGAGCACGCTGGCTTCCGCAATCATATGTACCTTTCCGTCATCCAGCCCATATTCCGGATAATGCTCCTTCACCTGATTTGCCAGAATACTCGTAAAACCTTTGACCCTCTTGATATGCTCGCCGCTCTCTAAATCTCTTCCCTCCACCACAGTGCCAAGGATTTCAATAATCCTCACATTGCTTTCTTTCAGTTTGTCTGCCTGTTTCTTAAGGAGTTCATACTGCCTGAGAATCGTGTCTGTCTGCTTTTCTAAGTTGCCCTCCAGCTCTCTCTTATACAGATACAGCTCCACAATATTATCCACCCTCTTTTTGACCAAGCTGGCTTCAAAAGGCTTATGGATAAAATCGGAAACTCCGTAGTCAAAGCACCTGTTCTCTGAGGCGGAAGAAGTCTCGGAACTGATTACCAGCACCGGAATCTTTCCAATATATCCTTTTTTCTCCAACTCCTGCAAAATCTCATATCCGTCCATCTTGGGCATAATCAAATCCAGCAGAATGGCCACAATGGTCTCCCTGTATTGGTCTACAATCTCCAATGCCTGATTGCCATCCTCCGCCTGGAGAATATCGTATGTATCCCCAAGTATCATCTCCAGCATATCTCTGTTTATCTCTATATCATCTACGATTAATATCTTATTATTCATGTCTAACCCCTTTCATTACAAAAGACTCAATTTGTCTGAAAATTCTACCAATTTTTGGAATTCCTCATTGGATAACTGAAAACATTCCAGCGCCATAGGGGAGAATACCCCTTCTTCCCCATCCATAATTGCCTGCACGGCAGTCTGATGGGTGTATGGCGTATGGTAGGCATTTTCTGTAACTAATTCCTCATATGCATCCACCAGTGAGACAATCTGGGCAACAAATGAAATTTCATCCCCTGCCAGTTTATCTGGATAACCGCTACCGTCCCATCTCTCATGGTGGTGTCTGCAGATATCATAACAGTAGTCGTAAAACTTTTGATCACTGATTTGACTGAATGACTCTAAAATCTCACAACCGATGGTGGTATGGGACTGCATCAGCCTTTCGTCTGCGGGGGAAAGCTTTCCATATTTCAGCAAAACTTCATCGGGAATTCCGAGCTTTCCAATATCATGGAGGGCTGTTGCCCGCACAATCATGTCAATATGCTCTTCGTCCAGCTCAAATTCAGGGTGAAACTTCGCCGCATATTTCAGCATAATACGTGTAAATTTCCGTATCCGCCTGGTGTGTTCCTTAGACTCATTTGTCTTATATCCCACCACGCTGCCAAGGGCATCCAAAATCATCTCATTTGTCTCTTTTAACTGTTTGGACTGCTCCTGTATCTGGAGTGTCTTTTCCTGAACCAAGGCTTCCATGTGGTTTTTGTGGGAATAAAGATCCACTACATTTTTTACACGGCGCATAACCACACGTTCTATATAAGGTTTATAGATAATATCCGCAGCCCCGTAATTGTATGCAATTTCCTCTGTCTCCTTAGAGTCATCCCCTGTGATAAGGATAATGGGGATTGCATCCATCATCCCCGCTTCTTTCATGTATTCCATCACGTCAAATCCTGTTTTTACCGGCATAACCAAATCCAACAGAAGACACGCCACTTTTTCCCCGTTGCTGTAAAGATAATCAATGGCCACCTGGCCGTTTTCCGCCTCCGCCACCTCATATTGTTCCTCAAACATCTCTTTTAGAATGGCACGGTTAATCTCCACATCTTCAGCAATTAAAATTGTTGTCCTCTCGTTCATCCACGCTCCTCCTACGTCTTAAATCTTCCCATTCTTATCATTATATCATATGCGAAAGAAAAGGAGCGATTCAACTGGAACCGCTCCCTATTCATGTCATGCTCTGCAAACTACCTAGCTCTTAATATTTGCTGAAATCTCCCTCCAGAGAAATTACCTGCTCATTGTCACTGTAACTATTGTCTGAGGTATCCACATAGGAACTGCTCTGTCCTGTCGCCAAAAGTTTGTACTGCCCAATAAGCGCTTTCAAAGTAGCTGCCTGGTTCGATAACTGCTCGCTGGCAGCCGCACACTGCTCACTGGTCGCTGCATTGGTCTGGACAACTGTGGAAACCTGGGAAATTGCCTGATCAATCTGGGAAATTGCAGTTGCCTGGTCACTGGAGGATACTGTAATTCCGCTGATTAATCCTACAATCTCATCGATGGACTGTACAATCTCATCCAGGGAACTTGCTGTCTCCTCTGCAAGTTTTGTACCGTTAGCAATTTTGCGGATAGAATCCTCAATCATCTCTGCCGTCTCACTGGCCGCAGACGCACTCTTGGCAGCCAGGTTTCTAACTTCCTCCGCAACAACCGCAAAACCTTTTCCGTGAATACCTGCCCTAGCCGCCTCAACAGCCGCATTCAATGCCAGGATATTTGTCTGGAATGCAATATCGTCAATCGTTTTAATAATTTTGGAAATCGTCTCGGAAGACTCGTTGATGCTGTCCATAGCCTCAATCATGGACTTCATCTGTCCGTTTCCTTCTGCCGCTTTCTCTTTAATAGTATTTACAAGGGTATTTGCCTCTCCTGCCTCGGTAGCATTATTTTTGGTACGCTGTGTCACTTCGTCCATAGATGCAGTAACCTGCTCTAATGCGCTTGCCTGCTCGGTGGAACCCTGTGCCAGAGCCTGGCTTGCATGTGCCACCTGGTCGGATCCCACTGCTATCTGGGAACCGGATTCTTTAATGTTGCTCAATGTAATGTTCTGGTCATTTAACAATTTCCGGAAGGAGTGGCCTAAAAGGTCCTTGTCCCCTCTGGGGTTTACCTCTATGGTCAAATCCCCCTGGGAAATTAAATCCGCAATCTTTGCCTGCTCTTTGACGGCATCCGCCATAATGGAGAATTCATCCATCAACTCGCCTAAATCATCGTTGTAAATTTTCTCACAATCCACATCCACATCACCCTCAGCAAGCTGTCTTGCTGCCACTGATAATTTCCGTACCGGAATGGTAATCGCCTTTATGAGCATAAAGCAATAAGCCAGGGTAATAACTACTGCAAGGACAGAAACGGTAACTAAAATAATTGCCATGCCGATTAACTGCTTATCAACAAGCTCACCGTTCTCTTCTGCCGCTTTCTCCATGGTATCCATCAATGTCATCAATTTTTCTTCCACTACGTCTGCCACAGCCACGCCATCGTTTGTAAGCTCTTCTCTGGCTTCTGTAACTTTTCCTTCTTTTACCAGCCTGACAATATCTTCCGCCGTAACTATATATGTATCCATCTTGTCGTCAAGCTCGTGATACTGGCTCTCAATCTCACTGCCTAAATATGCAAGCCTCTTTTCAAATTCTGCAAAGTTCTGCTCCTGCTTTACTTTGTACTCTTGCATCTGGTTAATCTGCTCTTCCAGTTTTTCCGGATCTTCATGGTACATGTAGAGGGCATTTCTCAGACGGACCTTCACATCTGCAAAGCAGCTGTAGGACTCGCTGACATAAAACTTTCCAATGGCATAATTGTCATACCTGGCAGACCTTGCTTTATTAATATTGAAAGATACCCACAAGCCAACACCTGAAATGAAAACCATCAGGATTATCAATATTGTGCTGAACATGATAAGTTTGCTTCTGACTGCCATGTCATGGATTGAAAATTTCTTTTTCTTCATGGTAAATTCTCCTTTTTTATGATTGTTCTTTTTCTTTAATGTCTTCTATCACATTTAAAACATCCTGCTGAATCAGCCGCTCCGGCTCCAACAGCAGTTTCACCGTGTTCCCTGTCCTAGCCAGGCCGTATATATACTTGTTTCTCTCTGTATTTTTATGGCTTAAGGCAGGAGGAGGCATAATGTCATCTTCTAAGATGGAATCCACTTCCGCTATTTTTTCCACAATCAGACCAATTACTGTGGATTTCACGTCAATAACGATAATGCAGTTTCTGTCTGTGTACTCCTGTGGTTCCATCTTAAACCTTGCCCGAACATCAATCACAGGAATAATCTTACCTCGAAGGTTAATCAGGCCCTTAATATAGTTTTCCACTTCAGGTATCGCCGTAATCGGCTGCATGGTAATAATCTCATTCACATAACTGATGCTTATACCATAATACTCTTTGCCCGTCTGGAAAGTCATAAACATACCTTTCTGGCCGTCTTCTTCAAACTCTTCCACTGCTTCCACTATTTCATCTTTCAGTTCTTCCGCCATGTACTATCTCCTTTCCTCGCTCAGTATTAAACCGCCGATATCAAGAATCAGTGCAATGCTCCCGTCTCCAAGCTGTGTACATCCGGAAAGACCTTTGACTTTTTTCACATAAGGAGGAATAGGTTTCACCACAATCTCCTGTTCCTGAAGCAGTTTATCAATTAACACGCATACCTGCGTACCCTCATGTTCCAAAACAACAACGATTCCGTCATCTATCTTTTCATGAGCGTCTGACAGATGATATCTTTCATTCAGACGGATAAAGGAATAGCACTCACCTCTTAAGACAAGGTACTCCTCCCCGCCGGGCTCCTGTATCAGGGATTCCTCCGATACCCTCACAAACTCCTTGATGGAGGCCGTTTCAATTACAAATAAGGAATTTTCCACCTGAACTACAATTCCGTTGATAATCGCCAGGGTCAGAGGGATAATCAAGGTCATCTCCGAGCCCTCATGCTCCACGCTTTCAATGTCAAGCCTGCCGCCGATATCCTGGATATTTTTTACCACCACGTCCATACCAACGCCCCGGCCGGATAACTCCGTCACCTGCTCTTTGGTGGAAAAGCCCGGTAATGTAATAAACCTGTAAATCTCCTTATCCTGGAAATCCGTAATCTCTTTGCTGCTGTCGATAAGTCCGTTTGACATTGCCTTATCAAAGAGCTTTTCTTTATTGAGCCCCTTACCGTCATCCCTTACGCATATGTAAACCTTGCCGCCCTCATTCTTAGCCTCTAAGGTAATCTTTCCCTTTTCCGGCTTCCCGTAAGCTTTACGGTCTTCCACATCTTCCTCGATGCCGTGATCCACGGAATTTCTCACAAGATGCATCAGAGGGTCTGAGATATGCTCAATAATATTTTTATCCACCTCGGTATTTTCACCGATAACCTCCAGCTCAATATCTTTTCCCAGCTTTCTTGAGGCATCAAAGACAATCCTCTTCATTTTCTGGAAAGTATTGGTCAGAGGCATCATACGCATGGACATAATAACTTCCTGGAGCTCCGTTGTAATTTTTGAGAGCTGCGCCGACGCTTTCTGGAAATTTCCAAGTTCCAGGCCCGGCACTTTCAAATCGGGATTCTGCAAAACAACAGCCTCCGCAATGACAAGCTCTCCGATCAAATCCATAAGGGCGTCCATTTTCTCCACATTCACGCTGATAATGGTCTGCTGCTTCGGCTGGTTTTTCGCCAGGGTTTTCCCTTTCCCTGCCGCCTTTGTCTTTACAACATAATCGCCGGGAGCCGGTGCCGCCTTCTTTTCCTCTTTCGGCGCCGGTACATCATGTTCCGGCTCCGCCATAGGCTCCAACTCATCATGGCCCAGGTTCACAATCTCCCTGCCGTATTCCTCGGAGGTAATCTCCTCAAAATCAATCTCTTCCGCCTCGGAGCTGTCTATAAGTTCCAAGACCCCTTCCTTATCCGTCTTCGTCTGCAAAAGCATGTGAAAACCTTCCGCAAGAATGGTGTCGGAACTTGCCTCATTGGAAAGGATATCATCCGGTGAATACAAAAGATCCTCCGCGATCTCCTTTAAAGCATAGGTGGCGGAATATGCGCGGATATTGCTCATCTGGGTGTCATTTCTGTAATGAATCACAATCTTATAAAAATGACTGTCTGCCTCAGCCACCGGCGCCACATAAAACTGTGCCGGCTCCTCGCTTTTATTTGTCTTTGGAAGACGGATGCCCTGTTTCTTAATCTCACCTTTAATACGGCTTAAGAATTCATCCAATTCCTCCAGCAATTTACTCTCATCGCCGTCGGGCTCGTCACCCTCTTTGATTTTTTCAATCTCACCGGTAATGAAATCCGATACATCCAAAACTTTCTCCACCAATTCCATATGGGGAACATCATCGGGATGGGACTCCCTTAAATAGTAGAAAACATCCTCCAGCTTATGTGCCACCTTCGTGATGTTCTCAAACATCATAATCCCCGAGGAACCTTTGATTGTGTGCATGATACGGAAAATTTCATTGATGTCGGAATCATCAAAACATTCTTCATCCTGTTTTTCCAATATAATGCCTTCCAGTTTTTCCAAAAGCTGGCCATTTTCATACAAATAAACGGAAAGCATACTATCTGTGTCTGTATTATATTCTTCTGCCATACTTCCTCCAATCTAAAGAATTCTCTTTTGCGCTGTACTTTAAATCAGATCCAGCTTTTTCAGCACTTTTTCAAACTTCTCCACATCAATAGGTTTCCCCACATAGGCCTCACATCCAAGGTCAAATGCCATTTTTACATTGCGCTCCTCATTCAGCGCCGTTGTCATAACAACCTTCACGCACTTATCCTTGGGTATCTTTTTCTGTTTCTCAATATTCCGGATTGCCTTTAGCACCTGATAGCCATCCATCACAGGCATCATCACATCGAGACATGCCAAATCGTAGGGTTCGTCGTCTTCCAGCGCCATCATAAAGGCATCTACAGCTTCTTCACCGTCCACCATCACATCACATTCCCCGTATCGTGACAGTTGTTTATCCATAAATTTACGGCTGGCAAAATCATCTTCTGCTAATAAAATCTTCATCCGTTCCTTCTCCTTTCAAAATTAATATTTATTTGCTAACAGGCTGTAAACCTTTCCAGCAACCACTGACAAGGGAACCTTATGCTGTACCGCCCCGATATCATAGGCAACTTTAGGCATTCCATATACCACACAGGTGGCTTCATCCTGCCCTACAGTAAGGGCACCTGCATTGCGCATGGCCAAGAGCCCTTTGGCCCCGTCGCCGCCCATGCCTGTGAGAATCACTCCCACCGCATTCTTTCCAGCTACTTTCGCAACAGAGTGGAACAGTACATCCACGGAAGGACAATGGCCGTTTACTTTATCCGTGCCGTTGCATTCCACCTGGTAAGCTCCCGCCACTTTCACAAGGCGCATGTGTTTATCCCCCGGTGCGATAAGCACCTGGCCGGGAAGAACCCGGTCACCTGTCTGCGCCTCCTTCACCGCTACTTCACACTGATTGTTGAGACGGTCCGCATACATTTTCGTAAACCCGGGAGGCATATGCTGAACAATCACCACTCCGGGAATATCCCTCTTAAATTTCTTTACCACCTCATAGATGGCCTCTGTGCCTCCGGTGGACGCCCCAATTGCCACAATGCGGTCTGTCCCCACATTAAGACGCGCAAATACAGAATTGGTTTCCGCCCGTTTCATTTTCCCCACTTTGGCTGTGGAGGCTATTTTCACTTTTGCCGCCAGCTCCTGGGTGAGAAAAGCGTTGAGCTGGGCTCTGTTTAAATTATCCGGCTTATTCACAAAATCCACCGCCCCGGCATCTAAGGCGTCAAAAACCTTATCGCTTAAGGCGCTGATCATAACCACCGGCAATGGATACTGAGGCATAAGTTTTTTCAGAAACTCAATGCCGTTCATTCTTGGAAGTTCCACGTCAAGCGTCATAACATCCGGCTTATATTTTAGAATCGCATCCCTCGCCTCGTATGCATCCTCCGCCTGGGCAACCACTTCGATATTAGGGTCTGCATTTAACCCCTGCACAAGCAAATTGCGAAAAACCATGGAATCATCTACAACTAATACTTTAATCGGCCTCATTATAAATCCCCTGCTTTCTATTGCTTTTAAACTTTCCTATATATAGATGGCTGAACATACTGAAACTGTGTTTTGTCCCGGTCAAGGCTCTCTGTGGTACCGATAAACAGATATCCTCCCGGCTCCGTAAAATCGTAAATCTTCTTAACAAGTTCGTATTTCGTATCATCCTCAAAATAAATCATAACATTCCGCAGAAAGACAACGTGAAACTTTCTCTTAAAAGGAAAAGGACTCATCAAATTAAACTTACGGTAAATCACTTGTTTCTTTAATTCGTCTTTTACCTGAAACTCTTCTGCGCTGATTTGTTTAAAATACTTCTGTTTCCAATGGGAGGGAATCGGTGCAATTTCCTCTTTTAAATAAACGCCTTTGATGGCATGTTCCAGCACTCTGGTGGATACATCCGTGGCTAAAATCCTGGTATCCCATTGGGAACTCTCGATACCGAAGTAGTCAAGGAGCACCATAGCCAGGGCGTAAGGTTCCTCCCCCGTGGAAGATGCCCCGGACCAGAGCCGCAAATCCCGCTCCCCGCCGGCCTTCTGTCTCACCCAGGGAAGGACTACATTTCTAAGATAGTCAAAATGGGTGCTCTCCCGCATAAAATATGTATGGTTCGTCGTCAACACGTTAATTAAGTCGACCGCCTCCCCCCCTTTGGGATTTGACTCGACTTTCTTGATATATTCATCGCAGCTTGCATAGCCGTTTCGCACAAGGTAATTTTCCAGCCTTCCGCCCACCAGCACTCTTTTCTGGCTCAAATCTATGCCATAATTCCCCTTTACATATGCTACGATCCGCCTAAATTCATTGTCGGTAATCACTTACTCCTGCCTCCCAAACATCAAGTTCGTGTTCTCTCTTGTATTTTATTATATATACACCTTAATATGATACCTCTTTTATATCTCTTTGTCAATGTTTTTACACGAAGTAGGTGCCTCCTATATCCTTCCAAAATAGGATTTATCAGGAATTCGCCTGATTCCTCAGGGCCTTCTCGATGCGCAGGCGAAGTTCCTGGGGATCAAAGGGTTTTAACACATAATCGCAGATTCCCAGCCTCTGGGTTTCCACAATGCTTCTCTTGTCGCCCCTTGCGGTAAGCATGATCACCGGTATGTCAGTGCCGTTTTCCATTTCACGTATCTGTTTCAGGGTCTCGATTCCGTCCATGTTATCCATTTTAATATCAAGAAGTATCAGGTCCGGCTTCTCGTTTTTTAAATACCTAAGGGCCTTGTCGCCGGAATTTGCAGTAGCCACATCATACCTGTCCTTTAACTTCTGTTCCACTGCTGACAGATTAATAATGCTGTCATCCACCACTAAAATACTCATTTTCATACTTACAACTCCTCCTCGGCTAAATCATCCAAAAGTTCTTGTAAAAGCTCTTCTGCCCTGCTGTCCTCATACAGTTTAAGCTGTACTTTTATTTCTGTCAACCTCTCCCTTACTTCTTTCCGCAGGCTGTAACTCTCCAGACTTTCTATTTTATCCAGGCTCTCCCCCAAGCGAAGTTTTAAAATTTTTTCCAAAGCAGTTTTAAGCTCCCCTGCTAAAACGTCATCTGCAATGGGCGGCTTTTCCTGCCTTTCCTGCTCTTTACCGGCTTTTAGGTATGTTTCAATGCTCTCCATCTGCTCTTTAAACAAAGCCAGCACCTTTATGAAATTTTGGGCAATAAATTCCCCGTCTCCCCTCTCCGCAGCCAGTTCCTGCTCTCGGAAGGCCAGGGAAAGCCCTGACGCCCCTATATTGGCGGAGGCGCTTTTTAACCCGTGAACCTCCACCTCATATTTTTTATATTCTTTTTTTTCAACCAGCTCTGTGAGAAGCACAGTCTTTCGTCTTCCGTCCAGGACATAAAGGCTTAAAAGTTCCCTGTAATCCCCCAGGGATTCCCCGTGGTACTTTTCTGCCAGCTCCTTGTCAATCCCTGGAATATCCAGTTTGCAAAAACCGGGATCAGTGCCTTTATGCCGCAAATCATCTGTGGAAACCTCCATGGATTCCCCGGGTACAAATTGGGAAAGCACCTGGTCAAGCCTTTCCCTGGAGAGAGGTTTTGAGAGGACAGCCTGAAACCCTTTTTCTAACAAATGGTCCGCTCCCCCTTCCGTTTCATTGGCGGTAAGCCCTATAATTACAGGATATTTCCCATTTTCCCCGCATTCTCCCCGGATTTTTTCCACAGTTTTGGCGCCATTCATCTCCGGCATCATATAATCCATAAAAATCACATGAAACTTTATATCTTTTACCAAATCTACGGCCTGAAAGCCATCCTGTGCCTCCCACACTTTAAAATGGTATGTACTTAAGAACTCCTTGGCAATCTCCCTGTTAATTAAATTGTCGTCCACCACAAGGACTTTTACATTTTCCGCCCCAAACACATTTTCCATATACTTTCCTTTTCTTTTTTACTGCAGAATTTCATCCAGGGTATCAAATAGTCCCTTTATGTCAATAGGCTTTGCCAAATGGCCGTTCATACCGCACTTTAATGCCTCCTGCCGGTCTTCCTCAAAAGCATTTGCCGTCATTGCCAGAATGGGGATGGAAGCCAGTTCGTGGTTCTCAAATTTTCTGATTTCCTTGGTGGCCTGATAGCCGTCCATCACAGGCATCCGCACATCCATAAGTATGAGCTGATAGTACCCGGGCTGAGATTTTTTCAACATATCCACCGCTAACTGCCCGTTTCCGGCGATATCTGTGGTAAATCCGGCATCTTCCAAAATTGCCGTTGCAATCTCCTGGTTTAACTCATTGTCCTCCGCCAGGAGAATACGTCCGCTGTAATGCTTATCTGCATCTCCATCCTTTTGTTTCTTTTCGGTTTTATCCGCATCCACAATAGCGTGGAGACATCTACGCAGTTCCGATAAAAACAGCGGTTTGCTGCAAAATGCATTGATGCCGGCTTCCTTTGCCTCCTCCTCGATATCCGCCCAGTCATACGCCGTCATAAGTATAATGGGAACATCCTTTCCCATCTCTTTTCGTATTCTCCTGGTAACTTCAATGCCGTTCATATCCGGAAGCATCCAGTCCACCACATACACATTGTAAATATCATCCCTGGAAACCGCCTGGCGCGTGCGAAGCAGCGCTTCCTTCCCGGACAAAGTCCACTCCGTGCGCATTCCAAGCTGTCCCAGCATATCCGTCACACTGTCGCAGGCGTTAAAATCGTCATCCACCACCAGTGCCCGGCAGTTTTTCAGCGCAGGGATTTCAATGGGTTCTTTCTTATCGGAGTGAAGCCGGAAGGTAAAGCACACATTTACTTCTGTCCCCAAACCCTGGCGGCTTTTCACCTCAATGGTGCCGTGCATCATGTCCACAATATTTTTTGTAATGGCCATTCCAAGCCCTGTGCCCTGAATTCCACTGGTTGTACTGCTCTGCTCTCTCTCAAAAGGCTCAAAAATATGCTCTACAAACTCCTGGCTCATGCCGATTCCCGTATCTTTAATCTGAAACTCGTATATCCCGCAGCCCTTTGGCGCCCCTTTCTTTTCCGTAATCCGCATGGAGACGGTTCCCCCGGTCCCAGTGTATTTCACCGCATTGCTCAAAAGATTTAAAAGCACCTGGTTTAAACGAAGCTTGTCACAGTAAATTTCCTCATCTACAATATCCACAACATCAATATTTAAATCCATCTGCTTTGCATGGATATCCGCCTGTAAAATATTCCGAAGCCCCTGGATAATATCCGGCAGGCAGCAGGGATTCTCATCTAAGTGAATCTTCCCGCTCTCAATGCGGCTCATGTCCAAAACATCATTGATAAGGCTTAAGAGATGGTTGCCCGAGGTCATAATTTTTTTCAGGTATTCCTCCACCAAATCCCTGGACTGGATATGGTTTATGGCAAGGGAGGTAAACCCTACAATGGCGTTCATGGGAGTGCGGATGTCATGGGACATATTGGACAAAAAGATGCTCTTCGCCTTATTGGCCCTGTTCGCCTGCTGAAGGGCATTTTCCAGCAACGTCTTCTTTTCCATCTCAATTTTCATTTCCTCATCCACGCTGCGGAACCCCAGGACAATTCCCTTATCCTCGCTCCATTTGCCTGTGCGCACGGCTTTTGCCTGGTAGTACTCTATCTTCCGGTCAGTGCACACCCGGAAATTTACAAAATAAACTTTCTTTTCCGCAAGTTCCTTTTTCAGGTTTTCAGCGGATAGTTTTTGGCTTAAAAGCGCTCTGTCCTCCTCGTACACATACTCACTGATATATCTTTCTATGCTGTCATGAAAGGAGAGTTTTTCCCCGGAAGGCGCAGCAAAAATCCCCCCTGCCCTTTTATTGCTTCTTAAGGGCATTCCCGTATCCGTATCTAAATCAAAGGAACACACAATGTTATAGTCAATACTTAAGGCGTGAACCAGCTCCGTCTGCCGTTTTTCATTTTTCTGTTCCTGAAGTTTCTGGGCCGTACAGTCCAACAGAAAACGCTGGTAGAAACGTTCACCGTTTTCCTGGAGAAGCTTTACATTTCCCATAATATGTAAAACAGCCCCGTCCTTGTGCTGTACACGGTAATCCACACTCACTGTATCCCCCACCTGGGTCAGGGTTTTAATGCACTCCCGAAGCTTCGGCTTATCCTCATCCATAACGGTCTCCGCCACCATGTCAAAACCGTCGGCCATCATCTCTTCCTGGGACTCGTATCCAAGAATTTTAAGGGCCGCCCTGTTTACGCTTAAGACTTTTGAACCGTCAACGGTGTGAAGCATCACACCGCAGTCAATGGTGGTAAAAATTCTCTCCATCATCTTATTTTTTTCCACGATTTCCTGCTCGTATGCCCGCTCCTGTGTCACGTCAATAGCCACCCCGGCAGTTCCCATCACGCTGCCGTCCAAATTATACAGAGGGGACTTGTACGTCATAAGGGTGCGCATACCCGCCCCTGTCTGAATCGTCTCCTCGGAAATGCAGGTCTTTCTCTTGGCCATAACCTCCCGCTCCGATTCAATACAGGCAGGGTCATCCTGCTCCACATCCCAGATATATGCATGGCCCCTGCCCTCCACCTGCTGCTTTGTCTTATTCACAGCCTGGCAGAAACTGTCATTAACCTTCTCATGAATCCCGTTTTTATCCTTGTACCACACCAGGTTCGGCACACCGTTAATGGTAGTCTCTAAAAAGTGGCTTGCCTGCCAGTAATCCTTACTCATCTTATATGTCTGCTGCCATCTGAGAAGCCGGAACCTGGCCTCCTCCTGTGACATGGGACAAAGCCAGATATCATGAATTCCCTGTAAATTTTCAGGAAGATTTCCCATCTGATTTTTATCTGCCAGCAAAATCAGTTCTGCAGTCTTCCCCTTTGCCTGCACAAGCCGCTCCGCAGTCTCCTCTATCCCCATATCCTGCAGGTTGGCAATTATAACATCTGACCCTGCCGCCAATTCTTCCCCCAATTCCCCGCTCTCTAAAAATTCATGGGTAAAATTTTCCAATGGGGGCATTTTCTTAATTATTTCAAATACACTGCACCGTCTGCCCAATAAATAAAACCGTACATGACAATGGTACATATCACTTCCTCCTTTTGTCTGAAATAATTTATCCAAAATTAAACTCATTTGATGTAATTATACTTCATTCACCTGAGGAAAACAAGTATTCCCAAGGTTTTTCCAAAATAAATATAGTTATTTTTCCTGTTTTTCTTCTGTGAGCCAATCCCGCAGGACACGGTCTATAATTTCAGGCTCTAAAGGCTTTGTGATATGTTCGTTCATCCCTGCGTCCATTGCCGCTTTTACATCTTCCGCAAAAGCATTTGCAGTCATGGCAATAATGGGAATTTTTGTCCCGTCAGGCCGTTTTAAGCTTCTGATTTCCCTGGTGGCCTCATGGCCGTCCATCACCGGCATCATCACATCCATAAATATGATGTGGAATGTCCCGGGAGCCGAATTTTTAAACAGTTCCACCGCCTCCTGCCCGTTGACGGCAAGGGTTACATCTATTCCCAGCTCCGTGAGGATATATTCCGCAATCTCCTGGTTCAGTTCATTGTCCTCCACAAGAAGCGCCCGTTTTCCTTTAATATCCACAGATACCTTTTCCTTATCCTCCTCAAAAAGCCGAGGAGGATTTCCTGCCTCCAGCGGGAGCACCACAGTAAAAACGCTGCCACGGCCCAGTTCGCTTTCTATGTGTATGGTTCCCCCCATGCCCTCCACCAGTTTTTTGGTGATAGTCATGCCAAGACCCGTACCCTGGTAATTTGTCCTGGCGCCGCCCTCCTCCTGGGTAAAAGGCTCGAAAATATGCTGCAGGTATTCGTCACTGATTCCAATACCTGTATCGGAAATCTCAAAACACATCTGCACCGTTTCTTTTTCCCGGGAAAGCTCATAACATTTTAACTTTACACTTCCCCCTGGCTTATTGTATTTTACTGCATTTCCCGCTATGTTTATGATGATCTGTTTGATATGGAGAGGGCTGCCCACAAAATATCCGCCGGAGAGCTTATCCGGCTCTTCAAACTCCATCGTCATTTTTACTTTCCGCTCCTCCGCCTGTCCTCCCATAATCGCAAAACAATTTTTCAAAAGTTCCCCCAGATGAAACTCTTCCCTGGTAAACTCCACGTTCCCGCTCTCCATCTTACTGATGTCCAGCACATCATTAATCAGGGATAGGAGATGATTGGCTGACGTCTTAATTTTTTCCCTGCAGTCCGCCTGCCGCTCCAAATCCTCAGGATTTCGCTCTGCAATATTAAGCATACCCATAATTCCATTTATGGGAGTCCGTATGTCATGAGACATGTGGGAGAGAAAATCCGTTTTTGCCTGATTGGCTTTCTCTGCATCCCTGATGGCCTGTCTCAGCTCCCCGTTCTTTTTTTCCAGAACAAGATAAGATTTTTTCCGCATTCCTGACACGACAAATCCAAAGGCCATAAATAATATAATTAAGAGGAAGGAGACGGCGATCACATTTTTGCTTTGGTACAGATAGTCCAATATATTATAACTTTCATAGGAGATATTCATATACTGGTTGATAATATCCTCCTTCTCATCCAGGGACACCATACCAAGAGCTTTATTCATCACTTCAAACCTCACCGGGTCCGACTCCCTGACAGCCGCCAGGGTGGTTCCCGACTGATATCTGTAATTATCCCACTCAATTAAATTGGAAAACCTTTCATTTTTTGACTGGTAGTTATATTCTATGGTATTTAAAAGGGTGATATCCGCCTCCCCCTTCTCCAGGGCATGAAGGCAGTCTTTTGCACTGTCCCGGTAAATCACATCCCCTGCGATTTCCAGCTTATCCGCCCAGTATGCGCGGCCCTTTGTGAGTACCAATGTTACCCCTTCTGTCAACACATAATCGTTTTTTGACACAATCACAGAATTGTAAGGCATAAATTCACAGGTGGTCACAACGGTTTCATCCCCTGCAAGCTGCATGCTGTTAGAGCCTGCGTAAAAATCAATTTCCCCCTCTAACAAAAGCTCTCTCCAGTAATGGTTCCTATCCAGTGGCACAAACTCTATGGGAATTCCGCTTCTCTCCGACACTTTCTTTAAAATTTGAATATAAATCCCGTCATATTCCCCCTGGCTGTTGATGTAGGCCAAGGGCCTTGTATTTTTGTAAAAGCCAATGCGGACCGTCTCCCCCTGGCTGATAAAATCCCTCTCCTCCATACCGAAGTTTTCCCTGCGGTTTCCATAATACCGGGTGATAAGTTCCTGCTCCAATGCCGGGTCATTTATTTTCAGGTTTTCAATCCCCCTGTTTAACTCATCCAACAGGGTATAGTTTCCCTTCCACGTGATATAGTAATAAGGGGCGTAAGCAAATTTCCCAATGAGACACTGTCCCTCCCATACCTCCGTTAAAGTGTGGGCGGCAATATCAATTTCCCCGGCTGCCAAAGCATCCTGCAGTTCCTTTGTAGTTCCGTACTCTAAGATTCTGGGGTTTTTGATTCCATTTCTGCGGATATAGTCTAAAAACTCCTCTTTGCGGACATAGCTTTCCACCACCCCGAATTTCATATCCCTCATAGTGTGAAAATCTTCAAAAGCCAGGCATTTGCCCTTATTTGTAAAGAGGCAGCCAAACGTATACCCGCTGGAAAGCGAGGCATAGTCAAAGGCCTCCGCCCTCTCTTTGGAATACTGGGCAGAGCCCACCAAATCCACTTCTTTTGCCTCCAGACGAGCCAGGGCCTCATTCCAGCTTTCGCACTCCACATATTCAATTTCCCATCCGGTAAAATTGCACAGCTCCTTTAGATAGTCCACATCCAGGCCCCCATACCCTTCTTTCTCTGAGTAGTTATGAAAGCCCTCCATGGGAAAGAACGCCACTTTTACTCTGCGGCTCTCCCGTCCCTGCACCGCCATACCAGGCTGTATAAGTACAAACAGCGCCTGCATTAATACAAATCCCAAGCAAAAATATTTTCTCCAACTTATTTTTTTTCTGTTCTCTGTTTTCATCATAAACTCCACACACGGCTTCCCTGGCCCTATCTTACATTTCCTGCCGCCATTTTCATTTCCTTTTTATTCTCATACATCCGGTTATCCGCCCTCTGGTACACTTTCTCTATCTCCTGCCCTGTCTCGTTTCCCAGGGCAAAACCACAGGCAATGGACAAATCCAAATCCGTTATCTGCTGATTTTTTCTCCGGACATTTTCCTGAAAACGCTCCATCAACTCTCTGATTATCTCCTGGTCAGAGGTATGTATCACGGAGATAAACTCGTCGCCCCCCATTCTGGCCACCACCCCGTAATCTTCAAAAGTCTCCGCCAGCACTTCCCCGGCACTTTTAATTAAAATATCACCTTTTCCGTGGCCGTAAGTGTCATTTACCATTTTCAAATTATTTACATCAAAGCAGAAAACCGCATAATCCGTAATTTTTTTCTCCTGGAGCTCCCTCATATGTTCCATGCAGTACCGACGGTTGTGAAGCTGTGTCAGCTCATCGGTATATGCGCTTTTAATCAGGGAATTCCGCTCTAAATCCTGCATCATCTTCCTGGTTATTTCTATATAAAATGAAATAAACAAAAGAATGATAAATCCCAGGACTCCAATGGATGACACCCCTTTCACCGCCATAAGGGAACTATCCCCCAGATATCTTTCCCAGACATATCCCGTAAGGTCATATCCGATACAAAATACAATCAGCACCACTCCCAGAAGATACAGCCTGTTTTGTGTCTTGCTCCCCCTGAAATTTAAAACCTCAACCACAAAGGAAAACAAAAGGCACAGCACCAACAGTACCACGATATACGGGAGCATGGCGGCGAGGTGGACAATGTCAAAGGTGTGCAGCGCCATTGCCGTCCCAAAGGCTAAAATATAGGTTATGAGAAGGATGCGGTACAGTATCCGGAAAACCTTTTTTCCAAGGCTTATTACGTCATCCCGAAGGTACAGCAGCAGTGGAAAAGGCGCCATGTAAAAAGCAATATGCTCCATAAGGGACATGGAGTAGAGAGGGATGGCAAACACAATCAGAACCCTGTAATAGCACACAGTCCAAAGCCCCATACACAGAGAAAAAACGGAAATGCACAAAAGCCTTACATACTTTCGTGAAAACACTATGGCAAAAATAGTCATAATACACACGGACAGTCCGAAAATAAAAAGAAAACCTCCGAAAAACAGGGGCAGCCTGTTTTCCGTCATAATTACCCGGTAGGCATTTTCCCAGGGGTAGATCTGGACAGAATCCAACTTTGTAAAAACTTTATCCTCCGCAAGATACATCTGGATTTTTAATGTCTTTCCCTTATATTCCTGTGGAAAATTTATTAACTGATATCCGCTTCCCACCGTTTTATGCTCATGGATCCTATCAAACCCGTACTCGTATATCAGTCCTTCATCCACATAGACCTCCAGCGCCGAATGTCTGATATAAAGCCTAAGTACAGCCTCTGTAAGTTCCCAGTCCTCCGGAAGCGTCCGCTCCATCACAATCCTGTCCCCGGTGTTTACTGCCGGAAAATGGAAAGCATCCAGGGAAACATTGTGAAACTTCTTATCATTTATGGCCACCTCCCAGCCGTCATCTAGGGAGATATGTTCCGATATTACATCATAATCTTTCGTTAAAAGCCTGTCTATCTGGGGCACCCACACAATAATGCTGGCCATGGCGTAAATAACCCAGGCTGCTTTTAACAGATTTTTAAAGGAAAACACATTTTTTCTCATCGCACAACCTCTTTTTGTCCCTTGCATACTCAAGGCAGTATCTGCCATATTTATTATATTGTCCCAATGCATAAATTGCAAGTTTTTCTAGGGATATCCTCATTCAAATTTTCCTGTGGAAATCAAGATTCCCAGTGAATATCACATTGCAAAAATGAATAAAAAATGTTATTATATATAAAATTATGCATTTTATGGAGAATGTTATGAAAAAGAAAATAAAAATATGGTTTCCGCCCCTTCTATTGGCCGCATTATTGTCCGGATGCCAAAGGGAAAATTCCAAACCCTTGGAAAAACCCCAGGCTCCCGATGCTGATTCGGTCAATCTCACTGTCTGGGGCGCCCAGGAAGACGAAGAACTTCTGGGAGAAATTATCCAGGATTTTAAAAATAAATACAGGGGACAAGCTGATTTTTCCATTACCTATGCGCCCCAGAGCGAAAGCACATGCACCAACAGCCTGATGGCAGATTTGGAAAACGGGGCGGACGTTTTTGCCTTTGCAGATGACCAGTTAAACACCCTGGTAGCCGCAGGTGCACTGGAACCAGTGGAAAATCCGGAAACCGTCAGGGAAGAAAACCTGCCGGAAGCCGTTTTGGCAGCATCTGTAAAAGATACCATCTATGCCCTTCCCCTGACGGCAGACAACGGATATTTTCTCTATTATGACAGCCGGTATTTCTCAGAGGAAGACATTTTATCCTGGGATAAAATGTTGGAAAAAGCTGCATCACTGAACAAAAAAGTCTCCATGGAGTGGTCTTCCGGATGGTATGTATACTCCCTTTTCGGCAACACCGGCCTGACCCTGGGATTAAATGACGACGGCATTACAAACTACTGTACCTGGAACAGCACGGAAGGGGATTTGAAAGGAACAGACGTGGCTAAGGCCATGGTGGACATGGCGGGCCACCCGGGATTTCTAAGCACCGACGACGCAGGATTCCTACAGGGTGTAAAAGACGGCACAATTATTGCAGGGGTAAACGGGGTATGGAATGCTGTGGCAGTGGAGGAAGCCTGGGGCGAAGGTTTCAAAGCGTCAAAACTTCCCTCCTACACCTGCGCCGGACAGCAGGTTCAGATGGCCTCCTTCTCCGGCTATAAGCTAATCGGGGTGAATGCATACTCGAAACAGAAAGAGTGGGCGGCAAAACTGGCCCAATGGATTGCCTGTGAGGAAAATCAGAAACTCCGCTTTCTCATGCGGGGCCAGGGCCCTTCTAACAAAAATGCTGCCGCCTGGGAAGAAGTACAGAATTCTCCGGCAATCACCGCACTGTTAAACCAGTCAGAATATTCCTGCCTCCAGCGCATCGGCGGCAACTTCTGGGAACCTGTGACTGCATTTACCTCAGAAATCCTCTCGGGAAATCCTAACGGAAAAGGACTTCAGGAACAGTTGGATGAACTGGTTGAGGCCGTCACAGCCCCATAAGAGCCCAAAATTTGCAGATACCAAAGGAGTACCGTCCCTTATGAAACACATAACCTTAAAACAACGTTTAATTATTCCTATCGCCCTTTTGGGCATAGTGGCGCTTTTATCTAATGTTCTTTTTATTTTTAATATAAGTAAAGTAAATGCCAATGCTTCCAACATTGCCGACAATTATATGGCGGGAAACAGCCGTCTTGCAGAAATATGCCAGTCCTCCATGAACATACATAAAATGGCTTTAAGCCACATCGTAGCCACCGATTATGATACTATGATTACCCTTGTGGGCCAGATAAAAGAAGAGGAGGCCCTTTTAGACGAAAAGCTGGCAGAATACAAACCTTATATCTCTTCTGAGGACAAAACTGACTACGACGCCCTCCTATCGGATTATGACTCTTTTAAACATGCCTTGGTGCGGCTTTTGTGTGCCAGCGCAAGCCACAAGACCCAGGATGCCTATGCCCTGGCCAACGGGGATGTTGCCCTTTACGCCAATGCCATGAAAGGCGACATCGATACCCTAAACGCCTCCATAAGCCAACAGACTTCCCTGGCTAGAAAACATCTCTCCATGGTATATCTCTTCTCCCTGGCCATGGGAATCTCCGCAATGCTTATCTGTATCTTCCTTGTCTTTGCAGATTTAAAACTGATTACAAAATATGTGGTAGTTCCTGTAAAAAGTATGATAAAAACTATCCGGGAAAGTTCCGGGCGCATCCACAATATGACAGGGGAAGTTTTAAAGAGAACCCGGGCTTCCAGAGGAAGCGCTTCCGGCTTGTCCTCCCTCGCAGGACAGCTCTCCTCCACCATACAGGAGGTGGCGGAGAATGTCTCCCACATCAATGAGAATGCAGAAAGCATTATGGGCGATGTGAATAATATGGCGGAGGAATGCAGCGCCATTACTGATTACACCATCCAAATGAATGACCGGGCCGGCATCATGCAAAAGTCCGCCCAAGACAGTGCAAGAATTACCGGTGCAAAAGCGGAACAGATTTTAAACTCTTTAAATGACGCCATAGAAAAAAGCAAAAGTGTGGAACAAATCAAAACCCTTACCGGGGAAATTCTTGCCATATCCCAACAGACCCAGTTAATCTCCTTAAACGCCTCTGTGGAGGCCGCCAATGCAGGGACTGCCGGCAAAGGATTTGCGGCGGTGGCCAGGGAAGTCCGTGACCTGGCCAGCTCCAGCCAGGAGACAGCCAGCCGGATCCAGGAAGTCAACAGCGTGGTCACTTCCGCCGTTTACAACCTATCGGAAAATGCCCAGCATCTTGTGGACTATATGAACCAGTCCGTACTTACGGAGTTTCAGGCCTTTGTAAAATCCGGCACCCAGTATAAAGAGGATGCTGCCTACATCCGCCGGGTCATGGATGAATTTCATGAGCAGACAGAACACTTAAAACACTCCATGTCAGGAATTGCCCGCTCCATCGGCACCATCACGGAGGCCATAAACCAGGGCGCCCACGGCATTGCCGGCGTTGCAGGAAACACAAAGAACCTTGCCCATGATATGGAAGATATCACACAGCGCATGGGCATTAACCAGGAAGTGGCAGATGGACTAGAAAAGGAAACCGTGGTATTTGATAATTTATAAATAATATATTTTATTTTAAATTGCAGGAGGAATGTCATGAATTTTCTTAGGAACCGAAAACTTGCTGTCCGCATCGGCATTATTACAACTGGAATAACTTTTATCGGTATGCTGTCCCTTTGGTAAATTGTGTCTACAAGAATTGCCGCAATGGTAGAAATATTATTACCAACCAGATGATTGATGCCGTGGAAAACAGTATTAAAGAAGCTTCCTTCCTATTCTTTCCCATTCCAGCAATAGGTACAGAGTTTACATTTATCTACCCCTGTGGCTTCCAACATATCATCCAGCCGGTTAAACCGCAGGGAGGTAAACCCCTGTTCCTTGCGCATTTCCTCCACCATTCTCTCATACTTTTCTGAATTGGGGTCGGCATACTCCGCCAAAATTTCTTCCGTCACATTTCCATTCTCCAGTTTATCAATCACCCGGCGGGAAAACAAATCCATATCCGAGGTAGAGCGGGAGAAATTCAAATATTTGCAGCCGTATAAAATGGGCGGGCAGGCAGGGCGGACATGAACCTCTGTTGCCCCGCTCTCATAAAGGAATTCCACCGTTTCCCGAAGCTGGGTTCCCCTTACGATAGAATCGTCAATTAAAATCATGCGCTTGTCCCAAATCAAATCCTTCACAGCCAAAAGTTTCATTTTTGCAATCAGGTCCCGCTTGCTCTGGATCGTGGGCATAAAAGACCTGGGCCATGTGGGGGTGTATTTGATAAAGGGCCTGGTGAATGGGATTCCCGATTCATTGGCATACCCGATGGCATGGGGAACGCCGGAATCCGGAACCCCTGCCACAATATCCGGTTTCACATCGTCTCTTAATGCCATTTTCCTGCCGCAGTGGTAACGCATCTGTTCCACATTCATCCCCTCATAAGAGCTGGCAGGATATCCGTAGTACACCCAGAGGAAGGTGCAGATTTTCATTTCCTTCCCAGGCTCACACAGGGAAACACAGTCCTTTTCCGTCACCAGGACAATTTCCCCAGGCCCTAACTCCTTATAATCTGAATATCCCAAATTATGGTAGGCAAAATTTTCAAAGGAAATACAAAAAGCCCCCTCCTTTTTGCCAATCACCACCGGAGTTCTGCCATACTTATCCCTCGCAGCATAAAGCCCGGCCTGATTCATGAGAATCAAGGACAGGGACCCTTCCACGGATTCCTGGGCATAGCGGATTCCTTCAATTAAATTTTCTTTCTGGTTAATGAGAGCCGCCACCAGTTCCGTAGCGTTGATTTCCCCGCCGCTTTGTTCCATAAAATGAGAATGGCCCCCGTCAAAAAGCTGCTGTATCAGCCTTTCGCTGTTATTAATTTTTCCCACCGTTGTAATGGCATAGGTGCCGTGATGGGAACGTATCATAAGGGGCTGGGGTTCGTAGTCCGAAATACAACCGATTCCATACCACCCTTTCATCTCGTTTACATCTTTGTCAAATTTCGTCCGAAAGGGAGCATTTTCAATATTGTGAATGGCACGGTTTATGCCGTTTTCCCCGTATACCGCCATGCCGCCCCGTCTCGTCCCCAAATGGGAATGATAGTCAATTCCAAAAAATAAATCAAATACGCAATCCTGTTTTGATGCAACTCCAAAAAAACCGCCCATGTGTTTATCCTCTTTTCTTTCAATTCAAAAAATATTATACATGGTTTCTGTGGCATTGTGCAACGTTTTACAGATATATTTTCACAAAATCCCCAAAAAAACGTAAGATTTACTCTTTTCGTTCCTTCCGTTTCTCTACAATCGGGCAAAAATCCTCCTTTGCCGTCTCATATTTAGAGGGATCCCTTAAGATTGCCGATGGATGGTATGTGGCAGTCAGCGTTTCATTAATAATCTCACCCTCGTCTAATGCAATCTGCGCATCATACTCAAACAACCTGACAGTCATTCGCCCATTCGGCAGGCTGCTCTCACACTCCAAATGATATTTCTTCTTTTTCTTTCCATAGATTATAAAATTAGTATCTGTTATTCTTTCCCTGTCTGCTGCATCCTGTTGGTCAATAAAACGCTCCATCATATATATTTCCCATACAATTTACATTTTTCATATCTCATATGTTTATTTCATACGATTTAGCCTAAACTAACACATAATAAGCACTTTATTCAACACCATACATGAAAAATAAAGTGCTTATTATCCCAAAAACCGCCCCAATTCTACCCCGGCAGACTTCCCGCTACACACAGCACGCCCCACCCCACCTGAGGGTTAGGATACACATCAAAAGCCGGAAGCTCCCTTACCCCCCGTAAAAGATAAGCCTTTAACTTCTCCCCGTACAAAAAAACGTCCCGTCCATCCACAATTCCATACTGCATCAAAAGAGCTGCGCTTCCTGTAACAAAGGGCGCCGCCATGGAAGTCCCGCTTCTTGCCACGTACCCTCCTCCCGGGGAGGCGGACATAATATCTACCCCGGGGGCTGCCAAATCAGGCTTCGCCTGGTTGGTCCACGCCGTAAATCCCCTGCCGGAAAAAGGCGCCGCGCTGTCTGTCCGGGAGTCGTAGGCCCCCACGCTGATCACTCTGTCAGCTGTGGAGGGAATAGTTAAAGTACGAGTTTCCGAAGGGTAGGGAAAGCCTGTGCTATCGTTTAAGGTTCCCCCGGAAGGCAGCCAGAAATCATAGGTACCTTCTAAAATCCTCCCCGCAGTAAGCTTAAACTTCCACAGCCCGGAGGGAACATAATTTTCCCTGGGAATAAAATCAATATAAATTTCCTGATAGATGCTGTAAGGGGAAGGCTCTCCGTAGTAAACCAAAAGCCTTAAAGCGTCAAAGTCCGCCCGCAGGGTTCCCTGGCCTAAAAGAACCCCGGTGCTTTTCCCATTAGGTAGAAAAATCTCCAGGCGGATGTCGTCCTGATAACGCTTCCACATCTGGACATTCAGCCTTGCCTCAAAGCTGCTGACGGAAAGTTCCACCTCTTTTGTTTCCCCGGAAGACATTCTTCCCGTATAATGTTTGTTGCCTGCCCCCTCATTTCCGGTTCCCACCACGATACTGCACTGGTGATGGTTGGACATATCATTTAAAAACGTTTCAATTAAACTGCTACCGCTGTGGGAGCCGTAATTATTTCCAAAACTTAGATTGATGGCAAGAGGTTTCCTTAGCCGCTCCGCCTCCCGGATACAAAAGTCCACCGCCGTCATCAGTTCCGTGGTTTTGGGAAATCCCTCCTCCCCGGAACTGCCAAGCTTTACCACTAAAAGTTCCGACTCATAGGCCACCCCCCGGTATCTCCCCATGGAAGCCCTGCCAAGGCCTGCCGCAATCCCTGCCACATGGGTACCGTGGCCGCTTATATCCCTGCTTGGCACAACCTTCTGTCTGTCCCGCTCATTTTTCTGGGACAGGGCCTGATTTAACATATCTTTGGTAAAAAGGACACCTCTGCCATAGGGTTCCGGAGGTTCATAGGTAATATTCCCATTTACTTCCGTCCTCGTATCGTTAAGCCTTCCGGCGTCCAGAGTCTGGTCCCAGAGTTCTAATATCCTGGTGGTATTGTCGGGATAGGTAAAATCCGGGTGGGCGTAGTCGATGCCGCTGTCGATTACCGCCACCAAAACCCCTTTCCCTGTAAGGTTTAAAGTGCCCTCCACCCCGATATCCCCGCTTCCTGTCTGGGGAGACTGCACCTGGGTAATACAGGAGGCCCTTTTTGCCGCATTTACAGCAAAAAAGAGCCTCTTTGGTTTTTCCATATAAATAATATTTGTAAGCTTTGACACCGGCTCCACCAGAGCTTGTGGCAATGTTAAAATGGCATAGGACTGATTCAAAGGTACAATCCGAATCTGCTGCATAAACGGCTCCCCTGCACTCTCCCCAAGGACCATGATTTGCTCCAAACCATCTGCGGTGTGCTTTACAATCACTTCCCAAGTATTTGAGACAGAAGAATAGCCCACGTTTAAATTCAGGGACTTCTGTCTCTCCTCCTCCGTTGCACTAAGGGCCAGGTCTAAAAGATTTTCCATTTTTCCGTTGGTCATATTTTTGTCCTAAAAAAGTACTTGTTTTATCCTATGCAGACAAGGGGTAAAACAGAACAAACCCGGCCGCCTATTTTCGGTGTTTTAAACTGCCGCTGTAGGCTATGTTCTCAGCCACGTCATTTTTCGTGCTGTCCACAAATATCCGGCTTTTCCCTTTTCGTACAATTTCTTCCAGCATCTCTATCCTCCCCGAAAGTGCTCTGCACAAAGCGCTGCACCTTGCCCCGTCAATGAAAAGTGAATCCCCGATAATCTCCCTGAATTCTTCATCGATTCCTTTCAGGGCTGAAAAATCCAGCCAGCTAAAATCCGTCACCAGTTTTATTTGCTCTGTATGGCTGTTTTTAAAAGGTTTACAGATTACATTTGCCTTGGCATGTATCATAGGCAGGGGCTTATCAAACCAAAGAGATGTGCCGCTGTCGTATATTGGCGCCATCCCCAGAAATTCCAGAGTATCCGCCCTTCTCACCGCCCCAAAATTATTCAGATGCCTGTCCTCATTTGCAATGATAAAATCCAACACCAGCATACGGTTTACGGCACACTCTGCACCCCTGATTCCAAACTTATTACAGCAATCCAGATAATGGCGGTACAGGGATACATGATTTGGCTTTTTTGATGTCTGTAATAAATGCCAGGCAGAAATCAGCTCCGTATCCTCTGTAATAAAATCTTCACACAGGCTGTAAGGATAATCTTCCTCTGTAATCAGGGCATAGGAAACATGGGAAATTCTCAGCCTGTCCATAATACGGCTGGCCAGAACCTCGTTATAGGGCTCCTGCCAGGCAGCTCCGCTCCCCCCTTTTATCAGGCACCGTTTCCCCTCTATGATTTTCCATTTCTTTTTCAGCCAGCCGTCCGATGTATTATCCGGAGACATAAGGCTGACTGCTTCCGAAACTTCCCCTTTTCCAAACAGAATATTACCCACATCCTCCGAAAAAGGATTTTGAAAAAAGTTCACCTTTTCCCATAAAAGTCCGGAACCGGCAGGCCGAATCCAATACTGATCCGAAAGGCTAAGCCCCAGAGACTTTTCTAATAAAAGACATGTATCGGAGATTTTTAACTCCATCAACGCTTCCCGAATCCCCATACGGCTGGCGGGAATTGACCTCCCCCTCCACCATTCGTTGAAGGCTTTGCGGTCAACTGTTCCGCTTTTTACCGGAATTCCCACCGGAACATGTGCTGCTTCCCAGACAGGGCCCACAGAAAAAACGGCACCGGAAACTGTATCCAGCTCTATGTCAGCAACGGGAATATTTTTATGCATTAACATATATTTTTTTAACCAATCTGCCATTTTTCCACCCCCCAAAAACCGTTTTTATTGGGCCAATACCCCCCCGTCTTCAATCCGTACCCCGGAAGAAAGCCCTTCCAGGTAAGAAAAAAATTCCTCCCTGTTTTCATATTCTGCGGTTTTTGCCCTGGCAGCACAGGCAGGAATCAGTGAAATCTCACGTCTGCCCTCAGTGCTTTTTAATTTTACCAGCATGGTCTTTTCAATATTCTGGTTAAAAATATAATTTCCCAGGCTGTAAAAAATCATGCTGCCGTTGTAATTCTCAATCCCCTGCAGGCAGTGGGAATGGCTGCCCAGAACAAGATCCGCCCCGGCGTCCGCATAAGCGTGGGCCAGATAGGTCTGATGGTCTGTAAGCTCCGTGGTATGTTCCATCCCCCAGTGGACATAGACAATCACATAATCGCAGCTCTCCTTTGCCTTTTTTATAGCCTCCACCAGGGCTGTCTCATCATAGGTGGTAAACACCCCTGGCTGGCGGTTTTCAATATTCCACTCCGGCACGGGAATCACCCGGGAGGCAGAGAGAATGCCAAAAGTCTCCCCGTTAAACGCATAAGTCTTAAAGGCGGATGCCTCCTCCTTTGTGGTTCCCGCCCCCACATAGGCAATCCCCGTCTGCTCTAAAGTCACAAAAGTTTCTTTCAGACAGTCTGTGCCGTAATCTAAGACATGGTTGTTGGCAAGGCTTACAATATCCACTCCCATATCTTCAAAGACAGATACATAAAAGGGATTTACCTGGAAGGTATACTGCTTATCCTCCATAGGCGTACCCACGGTGCCAAAAGGAAACTCTTCGTTTACCATACAGAGATTGGCGTTTTGCATTTCTAAGAGAAGCCCCGGGGAAAGCACACCTTCAATGCCCTCCCTGTCATAATTGGCTGCCACATGGCGGCTGAGATACACATCCCCGGCAAAGACAAGAACACTTTCCCTATCCTCCTGTTCCTCTGTAACAGTTTCCTCCAAAGGTACACTTTCTCCCTGGGTATCCCCTACCACTACTTCCCCCACAATATCCTCTTTTGGGAGTGTCTCTTCCTCTTTTTCTTTCTCCTGCCCTGCTTCCTCCTCCTTCTGGTGTTTCTCCTTTTTTTCCAGATAAAAAACTCCGGTAAAAATAAGCATCCCGGCAAAACACACCAGAAGAAGTGAAAAGACAGGGCCTGTTTTTTTCATCATATTAATCTATAGAAAACTGATATACCGTCCTTGTACGGTAAGTCTCTCCTGCTTTTAAAATCGGTGACTCAAATGTCGGGTTGTTCACAGCATCCGGACAATACTGGGATTCCAGGCAGAAACCATGGCGGTCGTCATAGGCGCACCCTCCTTTTCCTACCTGTTTCTTGATAAAGTTCCCTGCATAAAACTGTACTGCCGGGGCGTCTGTGTAAGCCTTCATATGTATGCCGGTATCTTCGCTTACGGCTTCCGCCATTAGCCTATATCCCTTTCCGTCTACAATGAAATTGTGATCGTAGCCGCCGCCGAATTTTAACTGCTCATCTTCGGCGTCAATCTCTTTTCCGATTGCTTTAAATTCCGTAAAATCCATAGGCGTACCCTTCACATCCCGGAGTTCTCCCGTGGGAATCAACGTCCCGTCCACAGGGGTAAACTTGCTGCTGTAAAGCTTCAGCTTCTGGTTTACCATAGTTCCGCTGTCGTGCCCCCCCAGGTTAAAGTAACTGTGGTTGGTGAAATTTGCCACGGTATCCTTGTCTGAAACCGCCTCATAGTCAATGCTAAGAGCATTGTCCTCCCCTATGGCATAAGTCACTTTAGCTGTCATGGTCCCGGGAAATCCCTGCTCCAAATCCTTGCTGACACTAGAAAGGGTCACACTGTTTTCTGTCTCTTTTTCCACTTCCCATTCCTTATAACACAGTCCCTTTGACCCGCTGTGCAGATTGTTTTCCCCGTCATTTTTTTCTAAAAGATACTCTGTCCCGTTTAACGTGAATTTCCCATTCTTAATACGGTTCCCGTTTCTTCCCACGGTAGCCCCAAAATAGGTGGTGTGGTTTAAATAATCCGCCGGATTGTCATATCCCAGCACAAGATCCTTTTCCACACCGTTTTTGTCCTTAAAAAACAGGGAAACCAAAGTTGCCCCCAAAGTGCAGACTTCTGCCCGCATCCCCTTGCTGTTTGCAATCATAACTTTTCTTTCCATTTTACCAATCTCCTTTTCCTTTTAAATTCCGTTTATCCCTGCATCAAAATTATTATTTTACTCGATTCATTCAAACACCCGGTAAACCGCCTGGGGAAGTTCCCCGAATTCCCGGATAGAAGGAACGCTTTCCTCTATCGTCCCAAATCCGTAAGACGCATGGATAAATTTCACCCCGGCCTTTTTGCTGGAATCATAATCCCCCTGGATATCCCCCACGTAGACGGCGTCATCCAGCTGGTTTCTAAGGGCCAAAAGAGCAATATTGCTCCCCTTATCCTTTTTCGTCCTGCCAAAACATTCCGTGTCCAAAAAATATTTGAAAAAATCATAATACTTTAAAAATGCTTCTATATAACCGTCCTGGCAGTTGCTGACGATGTATAGGGGATATTTCCGGGATAACTCTTGTAAGGTTTCTTCCACTTTGGGGTACAAAACCCCGCCGTGCCTGCCCAGATATTCATTTTCATAATCACAGCACTTATCCATTAAAAGATTTGCCCCCTCTTCTCCCAAATCGAAAAAGAGCATTTTTGCAATCTCCGCCATGGTATGTCCCATTACATTCTGGATATCCTCCACGGTAACGCTTAAGGCATTATCCGTCTCATAGGAAATCACCTCATCCCAGGACCTAGCCACATTTTCTGAGGAATCCCACAGGGTTCCGTCCATATCAAATATAATTCCTTTTTTCATGATTCCTCTGCTCTCTATGCCTCGTCAATGGCTTTGCCAATATCATGGCGCATATACTTATTTTCAAAAGAAATCCATTCTGTGGCATTGTAGGCATTTTTCCTGGCCTCTTTTAAATCCGCACCCTTTGCGGTAATACCAAGGACCCGTCCACCGTTTGTGACAATCTCCCCTGCCTCGTTTTGCTTTGTCCCGGCATGGAAACAGTAATAGCCCTCTTTTCCCTTAAAATTTTCTTCCCCGGTAATCTTTTTCCCCTTCTCATAAGAGACAGGATACCCCTGGGAAGCCAGAACCACGCACACAGCCGCATTGTCCTCAAACTGTAAATCTACCGTATCCAAGGTACCCTCCACACAGGCCTCCATCACATCTATCATGTCGTTTTTCATCCTGGGGAGCACCACCTGGGCCTCCGGGTCTCCAAACCTGGCATTGTACTCTAAGACTTTTGGCCCCTCTTCTGTCAGCATCAGGCCGAAGAAAATCACGCCGCAAAAAGGCCTGCCCTCCGCCGCCATAGCGTCCACGGTTTTCTGGTAAATATGCTCTTTACAAAAGGCATCCACCTCTTTTGTGTAGAAAGGACTGGGGGAAAAGGTTCCCATCCCACCGGTGTTTAGGCCCGTATCCCCGTCCCCGGCCCGCTTGTGGTCCTGGGCGGAGGACATAATCTTTATGGTTTTTCCGTCCACAAAGGAGAGAACAGAAACTTCCCGCCCTGTCATAAACTCCTCCACTACCATATGTTTTCCGGCGTCGCCAAATTTTTTGTCCTCCATGATCTCTTTCACCCCGGCTTTGGCCTCCTCTAAAGTATTGCAGATAAGCACCCCTTTTCCAAGGGCAAGGCCATCGGCTTTTAATACAATGGGCATCTTGGCACTTTCCAGATATTCTAAAGCCTTTTTTGCATCGTCAAATACTTCATAGGCGGCTGTGGGAATATGATACTTTTTCATCAAATCCTTGGAAAATGCCTTGGAGCCTTCCAGGATTGCTGCATTTTTCCTGGGACCGAACACTTTAAGACCCCTTGCCTCAAACACGTCCACAACGCCCCCCACCAGGGGATCGTCCATGCCGATGATGGTAAAGTCAATGTTATGTTCCTCTGCAAAATCCGCCAGTTTTTCAAATTCCATAGCACCGATAGGTACGCACTCTGCCACCTGTCCGATTCCCCCGTTTCCCGGGGCGCAGTAAATTTTTTCCACCCGGCTGCTCTTTGCCACGCTCATGGCAATAGCGTGTTCCCTGCCGCCGCTTCCTACGATCAATACCTTCATATATTCCTCCTGTATCCTCTACTGGGCAATCCTTACCCTGCCGTTTTCCACTGAAACTTTTTCCTGGGCAATCAGGTCAATGGCTTGGGGGAGAATCTTCCACTCCGCCTCCTCCATCACCCTGCGCTGCAAAATCTCCGGCGTATCTCCATCTTTTACCTCCACTGCCTTCTGCAGGAGAATGGGCCCGGTATCTGTCCCAGCATCCACAAAATGCACAGTGGCCCCTGTAACCTTTACCCCCCGGCTAAGAGCCGCCTCATGGACTTTTAAGCCGTAATATCCCTTTCCGCAGAAAGACGGAATCAGGGAAGGATGGATATTGATGATCCGGTTTTCGTATTTTTTTGTCATTTCCTCCGGCAAAACCACTAAAAATCCTGCCAGCACCACCAAATCCACCTGGCAGGAATCTAATTTTTCCAGGAAAACCCTGTTAAATTCCGCCCTGTCTGAAAAATCCTTCGGGGAAATACAAATGTTTTTTATTCCCTTTTTTTCTGCCCGCTCTAAGGCATAGGCATTTTTATTATTGCTGATAACCACGGAAATTTCCGTGTTCTTTATACTGCCGTTTTCCACGGAATCTATAATAGCCTGAAGGTTCGTCCCGCCCCCGGAGACTAAAACTCCGATTTTCAGCATAACGTAACCCCTTTCTCTCCGTTCTCAATTTTTCCCACGATATAAGGGGTATCCCCGGCACGTTTTGCAGCTTCCATGGTGGTATCCACATCTTCGGTGGATACCGCAAGCACCATGCCAAGCCCCATGTTATATGTATTGTACATCATTTTTTCATCAATATTCCCTTCCCTTGCCAACATGGAAAAAATAGGCGGGATGGGGTAACTGTTTTTCTCGATCACTGCACGTTTATTTTCCGGCAGCATCCTGGGAATATTCTCATAAAATCCCCCTCCGGTGATATGGCTGCAACCCCGCACTTTTACCCCTGCGTCTTTGATTTCCTTTAATGCCTTCACATAAATTCTGGTAGGGGTTAAAAGGGTCTCCCCAAGGGTTGCCCCCAGTTCTTCATGGTAGGTATTTAACACCTCTTTTTCCATGGCAAACACGTTCCGGACCAGGGAAAAACCGTTGGAGTGGACGCCGGTGCTTGCAAGCCCGATTAGCACATCACCCTCTTTGATGTTCTCCCCGGTAATCAGCTCCTTTTCGTCACAAAGGCCCACGGCAAATCCTGCCAGATCATACTCATCCTCCGGCATAAGCCCGGGGTGCTCCGCCGTCTCACCGCCGATAAGGGCTGCGCCGGACTGCTTACAGCCCTCCGCCACTCCTTTTACAATGGATGCGATTTTTTCCGGGAAATTTTTTCCGCATGCAATATAGTCCAGGAAAAACAAAGGCTCTCCCCCTGCACAGGCCACATCATTGACGCACATCGCTACGCAGTCAATGCCGATGGTGTCATGCTTGTCCAAAAGAAACGCCAATTTAATCTTCGTCCCCACGCCGTCTGTACCGGACAGGAGTATAGGTTTTTCCATGGCTTTCACTTTCTCTAAGGAAAATGCCCCGGAAAAACCTCCAAGGCCCCCTAATACCTCCGGGCGCATGGTTTCTTTTACATATTTTTTCATTAACTCCACGGATTTGTATCCGGCTTCAATATCCACACCTGCTTTTTTGTAATCCATTGCTTTCTCCTTTTATTTGTAATTTTTATATCCCTGCTCCTGTAACTTTTTGTCTTTCGCCTGTACCTGCTCTTTTAATTCTTTTGAGTAAGTTTTTAATTTCTCCAAAAGCTCCCCGTCGCTTGTGGCAAGGATTTTTGCAGCTAAAAGCCCTGCGTTTGCCCCGCCGTTAATGGCAACGGTTGCCACGGGAATCCCTGTGGGCATCTGTACAATGGAGTACAGGGAATCCCTGCCCCCTAAAGATGTTGTGTGCATGGGGATTCCAATCACCGGCATAGGGAAAATTGCCGCGCACATCCCAGGAAGATGGGCTGCCATCCCCGCCCCTGCAATAATTACTTTAAATCCCTTCTCCTCTGCAGTTTTTGCATATTCAAAAAACACATCCGGCTCCCTGTGGGCGGAGATAATGGTCATCTCATAATCAATGCCCAACTGTTCTAAAATATCCGCCGCTTTTGCCATTACCGGCATATCTGAGTCGCTTCCCATTACAATTCCTACTTTTGCCATATTTCCTCCATTCCGGGCAAAGCCCTCTGTATCTTATAAAAAAGGTTTGTTTAATTCCTCTGTTCCGGGAATTACAAATTTTCCCTCCCGGATAATGTCCACAGACGTTCCGTCTGCCCGCACTGCCGTAATACTCCCCAGTTCGTCATAGGGTATGGTAATATCCGTATGGCAGTTAAAATATGCCTTGGACATATCCTCTTTTCTTAAAACAGAGACAGAATTGTCCCTTGCGATAATCTCTTTTCCGTCCGGGTTAAACACCGGCACGTCTTCAGCGTGGGAATAACAGGTGTCCCCCACTGCAAAATGGGGCCCGGTTTTCTCCGCAATCAGGATAGGCAGTTTATCCTCTATCCCATAATCCCTGGCCATGCGGTACGCCGTGGTATTCGTCCCAATGGCAAACTCCCCTAATGGCAAGGTGTCATGCTGCTGCAAGAGATTTTCATATAAAAACCTGTGGTTTTCTTCCTCTGTGTCAAAATTGGTGCAGGTGTAGGAGGTGATTTTTCCCTCCTCAAAATCCACTTCCAGGTTCTGATACAAAAGCCCTGCCAGATACACTTTTGTCACATGGAGCTTTCCCTTTGTCCCCTCTAAAACCGGGGAGGTAAACACTTCTCCCACAGGAATATTTACATCTGCCACGCAGTTTTCAAAAGCTGTTTCTTTTTCCGGATTTTCTATGGGATGAATCTTTACCCACAAATCTGTCCTGTTGTCTCCGGCACCTGTGATATGGACTCTCTCTGCCTTGTCCAAAATATCAATGATTTTTTGCTGCATATCCTGGTAACTCATATAGTCTAAAGTATTGATTTTTACCGTTTCCTTAAAAATCTCCTGAAACTTTTCCCCAATGGCAGGAATGGGGTAGGCGATAATTGTAAAACTCCTCTCATCCCCGGGGATATACAGATTTGCCATCTGGCCCATGCGGCTCATCTGGTACACATTCAGTTCATTTTGTTCCGGGGTATACTTCCCTGCCTCCGGCTTTATCTCCGGTTCAAATGGCACTTCCCCGAAAATTTCAGTTACTGCAGGCCCCGCATGTACCTTTGCCTGGTTCTTATATTTTTCATAGGCGGCCTTCATAGACTCAAGGTGGCGTTCCACATATGCCTTGTCCAAATAAAACCGTTTATCCCCCTTGTGGTCAAAATCATACTGCCTGTTTACGGAAACTCCATAGCAGCCCCGCTGTCCCCGAAGCCCCCTGGCAAAAGAGGACACCGGATTTCTGTAAACCGTGGATTTTAACCCCAGTTTTTCAAAATTGGCAATGGCTTTTCTTATCACCCGCTCAAAGCCTATGGGAAATTCTAAGCACACCGTATCTTTTGCATTTAAATCCTTTCCGATATGCGCATAGCCGATACGAAATCCCTCCGTCATAGTATCCGCCATGGACTGGACTTCCTCTTCCGTAAGGGTATTTAAATACTGAAAAAGCCCCAGTTCATTTTCTCCGATATATTCCCCGTACAGGTACAGATATCTTTTATCCCTCAAATCTGAGTCCAAAATAATCCGGGTAAAAAAATCATATTCCGGCTCCACCATATCCCGCACTTTATCCTCTGCGAAAATCTCACTGTAATCGTGGAAAAACCAGTAGATAATATTTAAAATTTCTTTTTCCTCCGGCTCTTCCTCCGACTCAAAACAGTTGTAAATTTCCACAAAAAGCTCACAGAGAATTGCCATATTCATTTTTCTGCCCTCAAAGGCATATCCAATCATAGCCCTAAGCTCTGCATATAAAAAACAAAGGGTTGGGCCGAATTTTTCTCCTAGAATCTTTACCGCCGTTTTGGGGTTGCCGTAACTCTTCTCATAATTTTCGGGAAAAAGGTCTAAAAAAAGCCTGCGGTTTGTCTCCTCACATTCTTTGTCACTGCGGCTTTTTAACGTCCCCCCCTCCCACTGGCCTAAGACTTTATCCGTCAGTGCGATAAACTCCGCCGTCTTTGTAAAATAGTCTTGATATTTTTCCATTGCGCTTTGCTCAGCGGGTATTTTTTTAATCCGCTCTATCATAAGTTCATAGCGCAGGGACGCTTCTTTATTTGACTCTAAAAACAATTCCTGATAAGCCATAGATTTGTTTTCATCCTCCTGTTTTATATTTATCCATCACTTCTGATTTTTCTCTTATTTTCATCTTAATCCTATACAAAAAAACCTGCCGCATAAATCGTTCCCCAGGCAAATGTTGCAACAAAAGAGAGGATTACCGCAGCCACCGGGATTCCCTTAAAAGAATCTTCCTCCCCAAGGCTTTTTATCCCCCAGGCAAATGCCACCGCTGAGAGCACCATCATAAGAAAACCTGCACTTCCCAGATAAACATTTCCATTTCCTTCATGACAAAAAGAATCAAACACCACATAACCCATTACCGCCATAGAAACTACTGACAGAAAACAGGAACGGATTCCCCGCCTGGAATGCGTCTTCTTTGTAAATTTAAAATTATTTTTTTTCCGCCTCATTTTTCTTTCTCCAGATTATACAAAAAAGCCAGTACAGGACATATCCAAACAATCCCCCCAGGGTGTTTAAAATCACATCATCCACATCCAAAATGCCCACTTTTCCCACCAGTTGTATCACTTCCACACACAAACTAAACTCCATGCTAAAGAGCACCGTGAGGAAAAAATTCCTGCACTTTTGAAACAGCACCGGGAGGAAAACGCCGAAGGGGATAAACGCCACCACATTCCCCACCAAATTCAGCAGCACCGACCAGAAATTTAAGGTGTTCCTGTAAGTCCAAAACCGCTTAATTTCCTGAAAGGGGATGAGATTATAATGATACGTCCGGTCTGCAAAATTCCTGTCTAAATTCTCTGCAAAAAAGAGAAAATAGCACAACATTGCCACATAAGCTGCAAATAAGAGAATTTCTATCTTGTGAAGTAATTTCTTTTTTTTCTTTTCCTCCAAGATACTCTCCTTATACCATTCTACTTCACTCCATACTCTTTATAGTATTCATCGATAGCTTTTTTTAATTCGTCATCAATGAGAATTTTTCCCTGGCAGGGCTTATTGTAGAGATGCTCTACAACCTCCTCCATGGTCACGATAGCCCTGGCGTTAAATCCATATTTCTCTTTGATTTCATCCAAAGCACCCATTTTCCCGGAAAGCCCCACTTCCATGCGGTTTAAGGAAACCATAAGCCCTTTGATCTCCACCTTTCCCTGGGCTGTAATAATGGGAAATGTCTCCTCAATGGATTTTCCGGAGGTGGTCACATCCTCAATGATAACTACCTTATCCCCGTCTTTTATCTTACTCCCCAATAAAATTCCTGCATCCCCGTGGTCTTTTTCCTCTTTCCGGTTGGAACAGTAGCGTATTTCTTTCCCGTAAAGCTTGGAAAAGGCAATCACCGTGGCCACGGAAAGGGGAATCCCCTTGTATGCAGGCCCGAAGAGCACATCAAAATCATCCCCAAAATTATCATGGATGGCTTTTGCGTAATACTCCCCTAATCTCATTAACTGTGAGCCCGTCACATATGCCCCCGCATTCATAAAAAAGGGGGATTTCCTGCCGCTTTTTAATGTAAACTCCCCAAATTTCAGCACATTGCTTTCCACCATAAATTCAATAAATTCCTGTTTATACTGCTCCATTCTGCTAAATCCTCCTTATTTTAAGCCGTTTTCGGATATCTGTATTTCAAATTTTTCTGTTACTGTGCCACTTTTGTGCCAATTCTATTTTACCCTGTCCTTAACGCTTTCTCATACTGTTCCATACCTTTGAACAGGGAATCTTTTGTGACATGCATATATAAGTCTGTCGTAAGCTGTAACTGTGTATGGCCTAACAGAGCCGATACTGTTTTTAATGGCACTTCCGCTTCTAAACATCTTGTAGCAAAAGTATGTCTCAGGGAATGGGGGGTGAATTTTTCAAATGCTAGGTCTGGATTGCTCTTATGTATCCTTTTTAAAGTACCATTTATACATTCAGCAATAAGAAATTGTGTTGTAGGCCTATTATTCTTAGTTACAAACACTAGATTCTCATACCCTTCCAATGGTTCTTTCCCGCTATTAAAAAGATTCTGCTTTATAAAATATTGCTGCCTTAACGCTTCTGCCGCTTTTATTGTCAAAGGAATGTCACGTAACCCTTTGTTCGTTTTTGTTGGGTGTAGTTCAAAAACGTATTTATTTTCTAAATTTGAGAAATATGTCATAGAGTGCCTGACATGCACTATTTTGTTGTGGAAATCAATATCCTCCCATTGAAGTCCTGCGAGTTCGCCTACCCGCATTCCGGTTTCCAAGGCCACAACAAATAAGTTGTAATAAAATGTATTTTTCGCTTCAGCAAGGAATATTTCTGTCTCCTCTTTGGACAAAACCCTTCTTTCCTTTTTTTCTTCCTTCGTGATATCAGTAACTATTTGCTTTGCAACGTTTTTGACTACTAAGTCTGATGCCACCGCCTTTTCCAGCATATCCACCAATATCTTTTTGCTGTTCTTTCGTTCATTATCCGTCCGCAGATTATTGATGGCATCCTGCATCACAACCAGATTTAATTTATTCAGCTTTCTCCATCCCAACGCTTCTTTTACACGTTTATAATGTCTGGCATAAGTCTCTTTTGTATTATTCCTGCAATTTTTCTTACAAGTATCCAGCCATTTCTCATACCATTCATCCAATGTCATGTTTGTATCAACCACATTGGTTTCTCTTTCATCGGCATACTGGGCTTCCCTCATCTTCTTCTGAATCCCATTATAAGACTTATCGTATATGACTTGTCTTTTGCCAAATCTGTTTGTAAAACGTGCCTGGTATATTCCATCCTCCCTCTGGCGAATCCCTTTTCCCAGTTCTTTACCTTTTAACGATTTACCCATATCCACCAATCCTTTCTGATTTGTACAGCAAACCAAAAGATAAGCATAGATATACTATTTAAGTATATCACCAAATCTTCCCACTTTCAACTTACAAACCGAAAAATATGTTTCTATACATTAATCTAAACATCACACTAACATAACATTTATCTATAAATTCACACAGTTTCTTTGTCAATCCATGCATCCAATTTTTTCTTATTGGCATACCAACGGTTCCCAATCTGCACACCAAAACCATTATGTCCTCTTAAAAGTTCTCTTGCTTTTGTCTGCCCAATTCCTAAATAATCACACAATTCTTTAATACTTAATAATGCTTTTCTTTCTGTCATTGATGTTTTTGTCATCACTATATATCTTCACACTCCAAATTATTTTTATATGATCAGTATATCCAGTAGCATGATGCAAATTACTGTCTATGGTCAATGCTGATTTTTCATTATAGCAAGAGTAGGACACGGTATTTTTACCGCATCCTACTTAATAATAATCATATCCTTTTGCAGCAGGCTTTATTTTCCCGCCAAGCTAAAGCAATACCCTTGTCCTTTCTTTCAAAACATCTTCATGCATTTTACTTCATAGATCATCTTTTTATATTTCATCTTCATATCACGTAATTCATCAATCAGTTTCTTATATTCTTCATACATATTATTTGATAACTCTAACTGCTCATTCAATTTATCCAAATCATACAAAGACAATTCCTGTTTTAACGCTTCATTTTCTTTTCTCAGAGATTCATTGATTCTTTTTAAGCTCTTATTCCTTCTCTCTAATAAATTGAACATATTTCCTCCATTAAAATTAGGAGAGTGCATTACACACTCTCCTGTAGTAGATTTTACCTGTATAACCTTCCACTACCAATGCCTTTACCTAATAACTTAGATGAAACAACTTCTGTAACACATCTTGTAGTCTTACCATCTTTACACATTGCATTTCTTATTGTCTGCTCTACGTTATCTGCAAAATCTTTGGCATCTATTACATTTGGCAATGAAATATCTCCAAACTTAATGTCAATATTATTCTCCATATTCCTCGTAACCTCCGGCATATTGACAGTCGGAGACTGGATATTCCACAAAGCTG
>NZ_RAZG01000033.1 GCF_003612565.1 Roseburia sp. 1XD42-69
GGAATTTCAGATTTTCAAAATTCATTTTTTATCCATTGCACTTTTTACATTTTTTCTATATGATATAGAATATAATGCTATAACACCAAATAACAACAAGGAGACTTTCTATGAAAACAAATTGTATTGTGGCCCAGTCCGGAGGCCCCACCGCCGCCATTAACGCAAGCCTTGCCGGCGTGGTTAAGGAAGCTGTTTCCAGCGGGGAATTTGACACTGTCTACGGTTCCCAAAACGGCATTACCGGAATTTTAGAGGACAGCATTTTAAACCTTACCAGCCTGGTAAAAGAGAACCCGGACAACCTTTTTACCCTGCAGAAAAGCCCTGCCATGTACCTTGGCTCCTGCCGCTATAAGCTTCCCTCCTATGAGGAAAATGAGGAAGTTTACAAAAAGATATTTGAAAAATTTGAGGAATACCATATATCCGCCTTTTTCTATATCGGGGGCAACGACTCCATGGACACCGTGTCAAAATTGTCTGCCTATGGGGAAAAAATAAACAGCCCTGTGCGCATCTTGGGCATTCCGAAGACCATTGACAACGACTTGTGCATTACAGACCACACCCCGGGCTTTGGCTCCGCAGCAAAATACATTGCCGCCACCATGCTGGAAATCGCCCACGACACCTATATCTACAATATAAAAAGCGTTACCATTGTGGAGATTATGGGACGGGACGCAGGGTGGCTCACCGCCGCTTCCGCCCTGGCGAGAAATTCCTACAGCAAAGCACCCCACCTGATTTACCTTCCGGAAACGCCATTTTCCACGGAGGAATTTTTATCCGATTTAGAAAAACTTCTGAAAACCCAAAACGACGTGATTGTGGCTGTCTCTGAGGGCATCCGGGATAAAGACAATAAATACATCAGCGCTTCCGATGAAAAACTGGATAATTTCGGACATGTTCAGTTAAACGGTGCAGGAAAGACACTGGAATATCTCGTTTCGGAAAAACTTGGAGTAAAGGTCCGCTCCATCGAACTCTCTATCCTGCAGCGCTGCGCTTCCCATATTGCCTCCAAAACAGATTTGGAGGAAGCCTTTGCCTCCGGGGAATATGCGGTGAAACTTGCACTTAAGGGAGAGACGGCATCCATGGTTGCCATGAAACGGGAAGAGCCCTACGCAATCTCCTACCACGCCGCCCCCATAGGAGACATTGCCAACGAAATAAAGTCCGTTCCCAGAGAGTGGATCACCCCGGCGGGAAATGACGTAACCCCGGAGATGGTCTCCTACCTTCTCCCTCTGATTCAGGGCGAGGTTGACATTGCCTACGAAAACGGGCTTCCCGTATATCTCCCGGTAGGGCATTTAATACACTAAGGTTTTCCGCACAGACAAAAGAAGCCGCTCCCTTTAATCCAAAGGGTCTGCGGCTTCCTCTTTTTCTTCTTCGCACAGCAATTCTAAAAATCTTCCCGCCTCTCTCCATGCCTTTTTAGACTCCGGCATTAAAAACATGGCCATCTGAAATACATGGAACATTCCCTCATAAACACTGAACCGGACTTTTACTCCCTGCTTTTTGGCCTTCTCCGCCACAAGGGCGGAATCGCTTAAGAGCATTTCATAGGATCCCGCCTGTATCAGCATGGGGGGAAATCCAGTAAAATCTCCAAAGAGCGGGGAGACATAGGGGTTTTTCGGGTCTTCCAGGCCCAGGTAATCCCTGTTGTAAATCAAACTGTCCTTTGTGTTTCCAAAGAGGGGGTCCAAATGGTAATTGCTCTCGTAGGACTCCCCCGAAGCAGTCATATCCGTCCAGGGGGACATGGCGATAATACCGCAGGGCAGCGGGATTCCATTGTCTTTTAAGTACATGGTAAGGGCCAGGGCCAGCCCTCCCCCGGCAGAATCCCCGGCCAGAATAATCTGGCTGGATTCATACCCTTCCTTTAGAAGCCACTGATAGGCCTCGAAGGCGTCTTCTAAGGCGGCTGGATAAGGTTCTTCGGGTGCCACCCGGTAATCTATGGTAAGAACACAAATCCCATGGCCCAGTTCACAGTAGGCGGCGGCAAAATTCCGGTAGGCATTGCGCATTTTTCCCACATATCCCCCGCCGTGGAGCTGAAGAATCACTTTCTTTGGATTAATTTTTCCCCAGGAAAGCCATTCCATGGTAAAATTTTCCAGGTTAATCTCCGTCACATGAAATCCCTGTGGGGGAATCCAGGGGGGCTCCACCAGTTTTTTCCGCAATTCCCCGTTTTTAATTTTTTTCCCGATTAAGTGGTCTGAGGTAAACCTGGCAATCAATTCCCGGATTACCGTGCCCTGTATGCTGGCCTCCCGCTCTTTTACACCTGTACGCCTCATATGCTCTCCTAAACCTTACCTTACATGAAATCTTCTCCGAAGCTCCATCCTGGCCCTTCTGTCCCCTACAATCACCGTTCCCAGAAACAAAAGCACAGACACGGTAAAGGCAAACCCGCTGATAAATGTCTCCGTCACAATATCAAAAAAGAAAATCAAAGCCAGAGGAATGGCGCTTAAAAATACCATAAAAATCTCCAGCATAATATAGCTCTGCCAGTTTCTCCGGTTGATAAACATCAATGCCACAATGGCGGCATCCACAAAGAGGAAGCCTCCCGGCAGCACAAAGTTTACCGACCAGCCATGGTATCCCACCACACAGTCAATTAAAATCACATATAAAATCCCCAGAAGGGTCACGGAGACTATTTTCGTCTTATACCCCGCCCCCTCATTTAACACGGCAAACCGAAGGATGAAATACACATAGGCAAAACCTGTCCCGGTGATAATGCTCCACCAGATTCCGTCATAAAATTTGTAATTTATATATACGCACAGCACCTCAATAATGATTGAAATAAAAAGAATAATCCGCACGGCAAAATTAAGCTTTTTCACCCGGAAACGAATATCCGGGTAACTTCTTTTCTTATTGTCATTCTGCTCCAAAACAAACTTGCACAGAGGACATGCCGCCGTATTATCCAGCACTTCTATTCCACATTGTTTGCATCTACTCATCATACACTCCATTACTTACAATCGAAACATCCAGTCCATCCTCCGCTAACTGCCGGAAAAATCCCCGCTGCACCGAAGTGTCCAGAAGGATAGAACTAAAGGAAAACATCAGCCTGTCCTCGTAGGAACAGATAGTTCCCTTAATATACTGCCCCTTAGACACAGCCAGAAAAGCGCCAAACATGTCAATGTAAGGCTTGTACTCCTGCTGTACGGAAACATTTCCGATATTGGTCACCGTAGTGGTATTGGCCAGGGCCGCACTGGTGTACACATAGCGCATGGCGATATTTTTTAAAAATAAAGGAACCGCCCTGGCTATAATGTTTTTCTCATTGGACACATTGTAGGAAAAGAGCTCCTCCAAATGCTCCTTGTTAATCTGGCTTTTTAAGCTTTCCTGGGTTATCTTAAGCACCTGGGAAAAGGTGTAATCCTCCTTTGTGGGCAAAAATTCCGCACTTACCATGACAAAAAAGTTTTTTGTTGTTACGGAGTGGAAATAGGGCCTTAAATTTACCGGAACCGCCACACGGATAGGCATTTGAGCCTGCACCCCCGAAAGATATTCCCTGTAGGTGCTGTAGATAAAGGCCGCCACCAAGTATTCGTTAATGCTGGCACCATATCGGCGGCAGACTTCCTTTAGCTGTGGAATCTCCACTGTCCCGTGAATCACCCCAAATTCCCCGGTGCGCAGCTTCTCTCCCTTGATTAGAAAAGCCTTCTGGGTCTTATACCCCTTGGCATGGCTCTTTTTGTAATTCTTTAAAAAACTGTCCTCCCGGTTTAAAGAAGTGCCCATGGAAAGGGAATCCCCCGCCATCTCTTTTAAGGATGGATGCACCAGCCGCAGATATTGGTAAGTCAGTTCTTTTAAAAAGTTAATCCCTCCCATGCCGTCCGTAAGCACATGGAACACTTCCAGATTAATCCTGTTTTTGTAATAGGTCACCCGGAAGAGATAACTCCTGTTTTTATTTTCGTGGATAAAACGGCAGGGGTAAGTGCTTTCTTCCCTTACCTTCGGGGCCGGCTTTCCGTTTTCCTCAAAATAATACCAAAATACCCCCCGCATAAGCCGCACATTAAAGCCGTCAAATTTTGGCAGAACAATATCCAGCGCTTTTTGCAGATATTTTTCCTGGATATTTTCATTGAGACACACAAAAATACGGTACACATTGCTCATGCTCTCCCCGGCAATCACCGGAAAGAGATGGGCGGTGTTATCCAGCTTGTCCCAGCGGATGTTTTCATCTGTACCGTAGCGGTGTTCTCTTTTCAGGGCTTCTTTATATTTACGGCGCTCTTTTTTCTTCGCCTGCTTTTCTAATGATTTCTTTTCTTTCTTTTCCTTTTTTCTGTCTTTTTCCATAAATACAAATCCAAAATCTCCTGTTAAACTGCTTTTATCATATCGTAAAACGGAAATCTGTGCAATATGTTTTTCCTATATGATTTATATCATTTCTTCTTCCTCCTGTTCTTTATCAACTCAAAAACCTGCATCAGCTTTTCCATCTGCAGAAAATCCCCCTGCTGGGACTGGATTTTCTTCCTGTTTTCCTCGCTGAAACCCACTAATATACTGTGGTTTGCCTCTGCAAGATAGTCTATAATACCGTCAATATCCGATTTGATGTTTTTCGGGCAGTGTATATACACATGCTTATTGGCAGTAATATTTAAGGTATAAGAAATACTAAAATGATACCAAAACAGCTTGTGCAGGGTGGAATGTTTATAAATCCAGATAATCTCCTGGATTGGCACAATAGCCACTCCATATCGGGAAGTTTCAATAAAAAAGTGTTCCGTGATAAACATATCCTCTGTGGCGAGCTGGGGCAATGTGGCAAGCTCCTCCTCCGCCTGGGCAAAAAGTTCTTTCCTCTTCCCGAAATTACCCAGAATCTGGCAGGGCGGGGACATATCCGGCAGGGTAATAAACAGAATATTAAGCGCCAAAGCAATCAGGGCAAACAGAGTGCTCCCCCCCATAAAAACAAGTAAAATGATGCCGAAAACATAGCGGAAATCCGGCTCGCTTAAATAGAAACTGTCTACTTTAGAAACAATGCCCGCTTTCGTCCAGTCCAAATCTGAGGACAGGTTATCCAACAGTGCATCATAATTTTTGTCTTTTCTAAGGATTTTCCCCCGGACAGCCAGCCGTTTTATCTCCGGCAGGCCCTGCTCACAGGTAGAAGGGTTCAAAAGTACAATATATCCTCTGTCCTTATATTTACAGTAATAAAAATATCCGGCAGTCCTGCCGTACCGTTTTTTTGTGTAGCCAGTAAAATTGAGGTTCTCAAGCTCTGTGGTTACATAATATTCTTTCTTCCCGTAAAGCTTTTGCATGGAGGAAATATCCTCCATGGATACCGGGAACAAAATGGAGAAAACGGGTAAAAAAATCCACAGAAACGTGATAAAAATAAGATATATCACAGGCGCCAAAAGTCTTCTGCGGTATAAACTTTTTATACTCCGTGTAATATAGTGTTCGTAGTTATCCTGCATATTATCTCTCCCTTAATCTTTTTTAGTATAAGAGTTTTTTACAGAATAGTCAACTTCCTTAATACCCATATTTCTCCCTCTGCCCCTTTAAAAAGAATACTGTAACCACTACAGCCATTACCTCCGCCGCCACAATGGAGAGCCAGATTCCGTCCACTCCCCAGAAAAGAGGAAGGATTAAAACCGCTGCAATCTGGAACACCAGAGTTCTTAAAAATGCAATAGATGCGGATATCAGCCCGTTGTTTAAAGCCGTAAAAAAGGATGAGCCGAAAATAGCAAACCCGGAAAATAAAAAGCAAAAGGAAAAAATGGAAAATCCTCTGATGGTCAGGGCCAAAAGCCCCTTGTCATACCCCACAAAAAGCTTAGAAAGGGGAGATGCCAGCAAATACGCCCCTGCAAACATAATAAGGGCAAATATTCCAATGAGCACCAGGCTTTTTTTCCGCAGGCTTTTTAACTCCCCGTGGTTTTTTGCACCGTACTGATATCCAATCACCGGGGCTGTTCCCACGGAGTAACCGATAAACACCGCCAAAAAAATCATGCTCACATACATCAGTACCCCGTATGCCGCTACTCCGTCCTCCCCGGCATACTTAAGAAGCTGCACATTGTAAAGCATACTCACAATAGACATGGAAATATTGCTCATAAGCTCGGAGGAACCGTTTCCGCAGGCTTTCAAAAGCTCCCTTCCTAAAAACTGCGTCCTGCCAATCTTTAAAAGGCTTTTGTTGGGGCAGGCAAAATAGATAAGAGGTATGACTCCTCCCACGCACTGGCTGATGGCCGTGGCTCCCGCCGCACCGGGAATCCCCCAGCGGAATACTGCCACAAACAATGCATCCAATACCATGTTGGTCACTCCCGCCGCAACCGTCACATAAAGCCCCAGGGAGGGCTTTCCCGCTGTGGCAAAGAGACACTGGAATTCATACTGCAAAACGTAGGCTGGAAGGGCGGCTAAAATGATTCTCCCATAGGTCACACAGTCCTCTAAAAGCTGCCCTTTAGCCCCCAAAAGAGAGGCTATAGGACGGACAAATAAAATCCCAAAAACCGCCAGAAAAACACCGCAGGCAAAGGAGACATAGACAATCATGGAAAACAAATCCCTGGCCTTTTTTTCTTTTCCCTCCCCCAGCGTCTTTGCAATTAAAGCCCCGTCTCCGGTGCCAAACATAAACCCCACGGAGCCTAAAATCATCAAAAAGGGCATAATAAAATTAACGGCGGTAAAAGATGTTTTTCCCACAAAATTAGACACAAAAAAACCGTCCACCACCCCATATACAGACGTAAAAACAAGCATCACCACAGAGGGAAAGGTAAAACTTAACAGTTTTCTGTAAGTAAAATGCTCCGATAACTGAATATTCATAAAATCCTCCTTAAAAACTCTTAGCCTTTTCTCTCAAATCCTTTAAATACTTCTCCGTCAATTCCAGATACATATCCACTTCCTCTTTGGGCCAGGCGGCAAAAATCTCATTTTCCGCCTGAATCATACGGATTACAGTATTTTGGGAAAGCTCTTTCCCCCGATTGGTTAAGCAAACATATTTATTCCTGGAATCTGCAGATTTCAAATATACCATTCCCTCCTGTTCCAGCTTGCGGATTGCTGAATTGACCGTCTGCTTGCTGATTCCGCTTCGGCGGCAGATTTCTTTTAGAAGACAGGATTCCCCGCTGTCGCAAATGGTATACAAAATATTCATGGCGCTATCCGACAACCCCATTTTTACTGCCATATCATGGTACACTGCATTGGTCTCTCCAAATAAATAATTACACCTTTTATTTTCTTTCGATGAATATGGTTCCATTTTCCCTCCAAACAGTATGAAATCGTACTAACCGAAGTATAGTACGATTTCATACTGTTGTCAAGAACTGTTTTTCTTCTCTTTACTCTATTTTCATTTCCAGACTTCCAAACACTGTTTTTTCATAACAGTCAAATGCTTCTAAGAGGAAACTGTCCCCCAGCTCCACTTTGTCAAGGTCAAGGGTATACTTCCATTTTCCTTCCTCCAAAGGCTCTGCACCGCCGCCTCTGATATCCGCTCCCAACTCCTCCGGCAGCCGAAAGCTTAAGCCGGAACTGTAATCCGGGTCGTTCTCATAATAAGTAATTTCCATATAGGTTCCGATATCTGTCTGAATCACTTCCGCTTTTTCCACTTTGGCTTCCGTTCCCGGAATCTCTCCGGAAACCGGCACATAGCACATTTTTTCACTGATGCTCATATCGTTTAAAGTAAATGTAATTTCCTTTCGCATAATACCGTCCATATCGGCACCGTCCTGCCGTGCCGTCCCCTGGCAGACAACATCTAATGTTTTTCCATCCTCCGTCTTTCCGCACCTTATCATAATATCCATCACATCATCGCTGACTGCACGGAAATCCATGGTGGTTACGGCTATTCCAAGCTCATCCGTATTCATAATTCCCCCTCCGATATACACAGGGGTGAGGTTTTTGGATGCGGCGTACTCCGTGACAGACATAGAGCTGTCTATCCCCCAGTCGGACACCATATCCTCCGGTATGGCGTCTGTCGGTGCAAAGAAATATTTCCCCTGTTCCACTGCACTTGCCTCAAGTACAATGTAAATCGTCTCACTGTCACACAGAGCTTCTTTCACCGTATAAGTTGCCACTCCCTCCTCCGTCAAAGGGCTCTCCGTCTGTTCCACGTCTTTTACCACCAATTCTTCCGCCTCCCTGGGAACTTTTTCTCCGATTCTCTCAAAAAAATCCCATAGCCCGAAATACCTGGTGGCCGCATAGGTGGTGCTTCCCACCAATAGCAGTGCAAACACTGCCGCTGCCGCCGCCCACCTTCCCGTGTAATGCTTTACACGGGGTTTATCCGGAAGGTTATTTAAAGTATCCACATAATTCTCCCATACCTTTTCCGGAACTTTTATGTCCTTTTCCAGACCTTTTACCATATTTTCAAATTTATTCATACGAAAACTCCTTTCTAAGCTTGCCCCTCGCTGTCTGCATACGGCTGCGCACCGTACTCTCATTGGTGTCAAGAATTGCAGCGATTTCCCTGGTGGTAAATCCCTGGACATAATACAAAAGCACAATCGCCCTGTATTTTTCATCCAGGCAATCCAAAAATTCTCTCCACTCCAGGCTTAAAAACTCATTTTCCTGATACCAAGCCTCCCCCGCTTCATCCTGTGATATTGTTTTTCTCCTCTGCCTGCAGATGGCATTGCAGTGATTGATGAGAATGCGGGTCAGCCAGGTCTTAAAATATTTATCCTTTTTTAACGTGTCTATTTTTTCCCAACAGGTGAGAGCCGTCTCCTGCATGGCATCCGACACGTCGTCATCGTTTTTTAAGATGGCTTTTGCCACTTTGTAAAGGTCGGGGCCGTATTGCAGCATTAAAGACTGAAACGCCTCTTTGTCATGCTTTTTTGCCTTTCGTACTAAAAAATCCATTCTTTACTTCCTTTCTCAAAAGTTCCGGAGCTCTTGCTTTTTTCTTACACTTATTAGATGGATGGGGAAGGAGTTTTGTCTGAATTTTTTTATTATTTTATCTGAAAGTATCATAATAGAGGTTTTGTGTAAAAAAACAGCGGTAAATCTGTGATAGGATTACTGCTGCTTGGTTTGTTGCAAATATTTAGTTTTGAATGGACAAAATGGAATTATTATTTCCGATTCGGTCTTCTTTTGATAGCCAGCAATTTCATGTAATCATCAAAATCAGCCGTATTGGTCGGTTCAAACATAACCCATTTTCCGTCACGATAGGTTTTTTCGGAAGGTTTCGTTCCCGAATCAAAACTGCTGAACATCTCCTCTGCTACCCTGTTCATATAGGAATTCATTGCCTTTAAATCGCCACTCAGCAATGCTTTGATAAAATCATTATAGTTGTCACTGCCGGGTTTCCGGATAGATTCTAGATACCGTTTTCCTGCTTATATCAAGCATTTCAGCAAGTTCAACAGTTTTATATCTTGAGTTATCTTTTAATAATTCTATAATCCTTTTTTCTGTAACATCTGTAACCTTTCCTGTAACTTTTGTAACCTGGCTGTTTATTCTATCGCTTGTCAACACTGCTCCCGCCGGGCGCATAGGCACAATCAACCTGAAAACATCATCTTCCTCAAAAACTGGTTCTGCATCGGAATAGATTTTTGTGTATTTATACAAATTCCGAACACCAGAACCAAGTGAATCTGCGTATCCGATATTTACAAAAAATTTCGCTATTATGGGATTTTTCGGATAAGGAGTGAAATTCGTGGGACTGATTCTCCCTTTCCACTGTGTTCTGCTCCAGTTCTCCGTCCATATCTTGTCCTTTTCAATAATCAGTTTTGCTGGAAATGCACTCTTAAATTCCCTATGAACTAGCAAATTGCTGACAATCTCTCTGGCTATCGCAGTCCTTACGCTTATATTGATGCCGTCAATCAAGAAAAACTTATCATCCGTGTGTTTCTTAATAAAGTCAATCAACAGGCTATAACTCTCCAGCAAATTGTTTTCTAAAATCAGGCGGTCATCATAACGATCTACGTTCTCTACACGGTAAATTGCATCTGTTTTGTATCCCGGCACACAGGACTGAATGGCTACCGGCTTTCCAAATAAGAGAATACACGCCATGTTAAAGCCTTCTTTTCCGCTTTCCATGTCTTTTTCATAAAGCCCGGCACTTCGTAACAATTCCATATCTGTCATATTGCCCCAAGGATGATCTTTAAATTTATTGACAGCCATCTGCCGGGCTTTGCCCACCAAATCCATACACAAATCTTTTTCTGCGGATTATTGAGCAGATTAATAAAATTTTGCTTCCTTTCAAAACTATTAAGTAAGCAATTCCTAACTCATTTTGTCATGCACAATATTTTTAAATATAATATAAACCGCTGCCCTGTCTGCCGCCCTTGTCTCTGTTATGGAACTGTTAATAGATAAAGTATATCCATTTCCCATTCTAAAGTCAAACTTTGGAATGTATAAAAATGACAAATCAGGCAGGGGAAATGTTTCCCCTGCCCGCCCTGCGGCTTCTTTACGATCCCCCTATTTCACCGTCACTTACAAGTCGCCTTCACGCTATTATTTTAATAATAAATTGTTTTGTAGATTATGTTAACTGCAAAACCTCGGCTTCAAGCTTCTTTAATTCATCAAATGTCAATGCTGGAACGCAATCCGCAATTTCATCAAGTGACATTTTACCTTTCCTAATCAACTTTTCTGCCATTTTTTTTGCTTCCCTATGAGTGGCATTATCATCAATATCCTTTGCATAAGCCTTTAAAATCTGCTCGTCATCAAATAGTGTCATCATAATATCCACAACCTCCTGTTCCTTACTTTCAAGATACTCTTTCAGTACATTTCTGTCTTTGCAAATACGAATTGTTTCTGTTACTGCCTGCTTCGTTTTTCCATATAATTTTCTCTGTTCATTATATACTTTAGAGAAAATTATATACTGTCCGATAATATCTTTCTCATTTTCTTGATATAAGACTTTCACTTCCGCATCAATGGCAATCTTTGCCTCGTCAAAAAATTCCTTAGAAAGCGATATTGTGTCGGGAATATTTTTTCTTTCGCCTGTAAATATCATGTAAAGTTCAGGTATCGGCATATTCACTTTTTTGCTTCCGTACAGGTTTTGGTTTGTGCGCTTAAAATAATCGTGATACGTCTGTATCAGATACATCAATGCACGAATGATGATATTTAATGTCCACGTTGACTGGCTTTCAATCAGTATCATTAACCGATTTCCCACTGAAAATCCCAAGTCGTTATAGTCCGCATCAACCAATACATGCTTAATTGTGACATCTGCAATCTCTTCTTCCGTCACGTTACAATCCTCTGGGTGGAGTGTCTTGTATAGTTGAAGCAGATACTTTCTATCTTGGAACAGATTTGTAAATACGCTGTCTTTTATCTTACGCTTTGGCATACCTTCCGTCACTCTACCACCTCGCTTATGACAAATTAGCAAAAGATTAGAATATAAATTACTCCTGCTATGCTCCAATTATACAAAAAATCTTCCATATTTACAATAAAATTCACATTAAATTAATCCCCTATTTCACCGTCACTTTACAAGTCGCCTTTTTCCCGTTCTTCGTAATAACTGTGACAGTGGTTTTTCCTTTCTTTTTCGCTTTTATGCATCCATACGAATCCACAGACGCAACCTTTTTATCAGAACTTTTCCACTTCACGGTATCCGTAGAATTTGCAGGTTTCAGTGAAGCCTTTAAATAATAACTTTTTCCTTTTTTCAATGTAATGCTTTTCTTATTCAGCTTTACGGAAACAGACTTTTTGTTCCTGGACAGGACAGTAACTGTGCAGGATGCTTTTTTCCCACTTGAGGATGTGGCTGTTATTTTTGCCGTACCAGACTTTTTCCCTTTTATTCTGCCGTTTTTCACCGATACCACAGAGGGCTTTGAACTGCTCCAGGCAAGAGTGTCCGTTGTATCTGCCGGGAATAGTTTCGCCGTTAATGTCTGGCTTTTTCCTTTTGCAAGGTAAATCTTTTTGGAGGAAGGCAGATTTTTGACGCTTAATTCTACCTTAAGTGCCGGGACAGCGGAATCTTCGGATGCTTCTTCTGTGGATGGTTCCTGGTTTCCGGTTTCTGTGTCAGGTTTTTGAGGCGATTTGGTGTTTTCTCCTGAATCCGGATGGTTTTCTTCGGTGTTTTCAGGATTTTTGGGGGGCTCCTCATTTTCTTCCGGCTTGGGGTGAATTTCTTCTACGCCGCCAGGTTCCTGGGGCTTTTGTGTGTTCTCCTCGAAATCTGAACCTTCTTCTGTATTGTCTGGATTTTTATCCTCCGGTTTTTCTTCCTCTCCAACTATGCCATCCGTACAATGAATAACGGCTTTTAATATCGGCTCATTGCCTTCTTGCACTTCGACCATTCTCCACTGTTCCTTTGTACCTTGATAAAAAACATCTGTCAGTTTACTACAATATCCAAAAGCACTTGCCCCAATCCTTGTCACACTGGAAGGAATGGTAACCCTGACTAACCCACTGCCGCTAAAGGATGAAGCCCATATGACTGAAACTGATTCCGGTATCGTCACTTCTTCCAGGCTGCTGCACCCCCAAAATGCATTGCTTTTTATCTCTTCTAGGCTGTCCGGCAGCGTAATTCCTGTCAATCCTTTACAATCTTCAAATGCGACAAACAATATTCTGGTTACCCCTTCCGGGATATTCACATGTCCTGTCTTTCCTCCCGGACACGCAAAAAGATATGTTTGATTTCTGCCATACAATATTCCATTGTCATCTAATGTATATTTTTTGTTGCCGTCTTCCAATAGAATCGACTGCAAATTATCGCATCCGGAAAGGGACGTTTCGTGAATTTCTGTTACACTGGACGGAATGATAAGTTCTGTCAAACTGTCACAATTCCGAAATGCGCAAACCCCTATTTTTTCCAATCCTTTCGGCAGCTTAATTTTTTCCAAGTCTTTACAGCCTTCAAAAACATATTCCTCTATACTGGTCACCGGCCGTTTGTTAATTGTTTCCGGAACTTCAATTTCTTTTTCTCCCAGAAACTCGAATTTAATAATCGCCATAGTCCCATCACCTTTTACTTTATAAGTCAATCCATTTGGCAAAATACCTCTTCGTATTTCTTCAGAAGTATCTCCCTCTGTTTCCCCTGCCCAGACCTTTACTTCTGTTATCGGCTCTGCCATTGATGCAAAAAATACGCTCCACGCCAAGAGCAATGCAAATACTTTTTTCTTCATCCTGCAAATCCCCTTTCCTATTTGATTTTTATCTTTACTTTTGCCTTTTTGTTTGTCCCGTCTGTGGACTGTGCCGTGATTGTTACGGTCTTTCCCTTCCCGGCTTTCTTCGCCTTTACTTTCCCTTTTTTATCTACCGTGGCGTATTTCTTATTTGAAGTGCTCCATTTTAGGGTTTTGTTGGCGTCTTTGCCGTTTGTCTTTACTGTAGCTTTTAACGTCATGCTCTTTCCTGCTTTTAGGGTTTTCCCAGCTTTTTTTATTTGTACTTTGGTGACGGCGTTTTTCATAATTTGAATTTTGATTGTAGCTTTTTTCCCGCTTTTATCCTTCGCCGCCGCTGTTATTTTTACCATTTTTCCCTTTCCGGCCTTTTTGGTGGTGACAACGCCTTTACTGTTTACCGTGGCGTACTTCTTATTGCTGGTCTTCCATGTCACCTTTTTGTTTGATGCGTTTTTCGGGGATACGGAAACCTTTAAAGAAATTTTCTTTCCGGCAGCTATCTTTTTGGAAATGCCGGAGATGGAAAGTTTCTTTACTTTTTGATTCCTGTTTTCTTCTTTGCCCGAAGTCTGTTGATTATTATTTTCTTCTCTTTCAGTTCCATTTATGTTTTCATTCGTATTTGTCTGCCCGTCATCCTCTCCAGAGGGTTCTTTCATATTGTTATCCCCATCTGCTGTCCCTGGATTCGTATCCGCTTCATTTTTTTGTATCCATGCAATTTGGCTGCCAGATATATCCAAAAGTTCCAATCCAATCCAGCCATTTAATTTTAAGTCCGGTATCGTAAAATGGAAACTGCCGTCATATACTGCTGATATATTTTCTTTTGACAAGACTTTGTTCTTACCTTCATATTTCACTAAAGTAACATTAATATCTTCTTCCATTTCAACATTATACAGGGAAATAACTAATGAAGCGCTGTTTTCCCCATTATCATACAAAACTACACGGGCATCATCCTGATATTTTTCTGAAATGATAACGGAATAGTTTTTCAGCAGGACAGGTATTTTTGCAAATCTGGCGGTAACTGTTTTAGATTCTAATGCTGTAAAACGATAATTTGGATTATATTCTACCAGCACACCTTTTTCATACCATCCTTCAAACCGAAACCCCTCTTCTGCAAAAGCAGTCAGTTCCACAGAATCTCCTTTTACATATTTTCCAATGCCTGTAATTACACCATTTCCTTCCGCTGCACCCTGGATGTCAATATCCGTATTCCCATCATCCGCTGCAATATATTCACTGGCATTTATTTTTTCTCCGGCGCTGCCAATCAGTGGAATACTGTCCACATCATCTGATATTCCTGCTGTTTCCAAAGCCTGTCCGTACTCCACCCCCTTTGACAACGGAACATCATAATAGTTTAACCTGCCTGCGGAAGAACCATTTTGGTATTCTTCCAGCATATAATTCATGCTTCCATCGTCTGTACCAGTTAATTTATAATGAACTTTCCTGTCTTTCGGAATATATACCGTTTTAACATCCCCATTTAATTCAATATAAATACCATCCGTATATGTTACGGCTCCATCTATAACAGAGCCAATTAGCTTTTTATTTTCATCATATACCTCGACATCTACAGGGCACTGGAATACAGACTTCCAAAAAAATTTCATTTTTTCCCCCATATTCATGCTGTCATAGGTGTTATCATTATACAAATAATCGTACAGTGCGCTTTCCAGATTCTTCCTGGCAGATTCAATCCCTTCCAGGGCATTTTTTACTGCAGTATCCGTTATTTCTTTATCTGTGTAGCCTAATTTTGTAATCGACTGATACAATTCTTTCATATCTCCTGACTGGATGAATTGTAAAGCGTCCTCAGCCTTTTTTACAGAAGAAATACTTTTTACCAAATCCATGCCTTTCTTCATGTCGAGCAATGAGGTTAAAAGTTTTCCATAACCTTTTTGTACCAGATAATCCGTTTTAGAGCCTAAATATTCCTTTAGCATATCCTCCGTGACTGTGCTTAACTGTGATTTTTGCCTGAAATCTTTCCACAAAGAAAAGGCTGCCTCTTTATACAGTTTCTTTACCTCACCGGACAAATCTTCTATATACTGGTTTATAGCAGCGCTTACCACCTTGCCATTGCTGCAAAATGACCCCATATAAGGCTCCTGGCGTTTCCCTTTACCACCGTAGATTGTTACGCCGCCAAATGCCTGTCCGAAGATTCCTGTTTTATTTAACTCTACAGTATATCCATTAGAACCTTTCCCTTTAAAGCTTTCACTTTCCTGCTTGACTGCGTCATAAATTTTGTTTACCACTTTGGCATTTATCTGTGTCATTGACTGTGAAGTATCTATATCCAGTTTAATAATTTTCTCATCCATTCCCGTCTGTATACACTTTTTCAGAAAATCATATAACACCTCGTATGCGTCATCCACAGCCTCGTCCGGGGCAAGGTCACTTATTGTTAATAACTGGTTTGTTTTTCTGCTTGCAGCAGCTTCATCCCATTGCCTCAACTGCTTAAAATTTTGCGGTTCGGTATTCATCTTCTGCAAATCCTTCTTGAATTTTTCTGTCACCAAAGTATAAAAATCGTTGACTGCTCTATTGTATGTTACTGTCTCGTAGTAGATATTTTTCACTCTTGACTTTTGCTGTTCAGTTTCTGCAGAAGATGCTCCGCTTCCTCCCCCTTCCCCGCTGGTTCCATCGTCCGCTAATGACCAGAGACCAGAGGACAGATTGATATGCAAAGCTGGCACAATCGCACCATCATTGCTATCGACATTATTACCATACCTGTAGACGTACCCGCTATAGCCGACTTTCGCGGCATCATCTGTACTGATGCCCGGCGAGCGCAGCCACCACCAGCAGTTGCCCTGATACTCTGTACTGGAATTCGTATATGCTCCCATTGCGTGGGAATAGTCGCTGGCCTGCACCTGGCGGCTTTTGGAATCGGTACTGTATTCTTCACAGAACCCAAGGGAAGAATCTGTCACTTCCTCAATGGAAAGCAGGTATACGTTATCATTGGTATTGTTCCCGCCCTCTGTATTATAATAAGGATTGTCCTCATTTACCACCGTCTGGGACACAACCGCCCCCTGCTCTGCACTGCTGAAAGCTGTGTTATAAAATGTACCGTTCAGCCAGTTCCTTAAGGTACAGTTCTCCCATGTGGTTGACTTGTATTCTTCATTGTAGTCCTTGCAGTTAAGCCCACGATCCGCCACAAGAAATAAGGTGGAGCCGTTGTTTTTAAGTACCCTCCACTTGATGCGTTCCCATTTGAAATAGCGGTATGTACTGTCACCGAAATAACTGCTGTTGTTGGTGTCCTCTTGGCTGATTTTGCGGTATTTCGTGCCATTGACCCAGGTGTCCCCGTTTGCATCATAGCCTGCTTCGGTGACGGCGGAGGTCAGGCTGTTCCCGGTGACTTCCGTCTGTGGGTAGCTGCCGAAATACACATAGCTCCAGTCGGTATAATCCGTGCCGTCATCCTTTTTCGTACAGTGGTGGACGGGGTTTGCCGGGGAGCCGGAGAAAAGTTCCTCTTCCACTTCCTCCAAGTTCAGGTTTTCCGTATCTTCCGACAGGCTGTTATCCCCCTGGGTATCTTCCTGCACAGAGTCTCCGGATTCCATCGGTTCCGGTTCTAAACTTTCCGATTCTTCTTCCGCCTGCGTAGATTCCAAAATCCCAGAAGATTCCTCTGTCCCATCCAGACCGGATACCTCTGGCATATCTGATATATTCTGATTTTCCGACGCCGATTCTTCCGGCTGCTTTGTGCCTGACTGCTCCGCCGTCATTTCGGAGGAAATTTCCGGTTTTACCGTATCGGCAAACACCGTGAAATCCTGCATACTGAACAGTACCGCTGCTGACAGAATCATGGACAGCAGCCTGCTTTTTACCCTGCTTGTTTTTTTCATACTCTTATCCTCTTTGTCTAAACTTTTACTCATTTGCTCAATCAATAATACTTTCCTTACAGATTCAGAAAGAGCGCATCGAACATTTGCTGCTCTTTTTCTAATTTTTTGGCATTTTAAAAACAGAATAACTTATTGTACCAATCTCTTTTGTCTTGGTATTCTGATACTGGACAGTAAATACTGTCTCTGCAAACATACGGGTGTAATAATAATAACTCCAACTGTTATCATAGCTGTACTCATTGCTATATTCATTCTTATATGCATATTCGCCCAGCTTAACATTTGCATTATTCTTGATCTTTTTTTCCACCTGTTTCCCCTGGGCATCATAGGTCTGCATCGTAATGGATTTCAGCTTAAACCCTTTATTCATAGTCACTTTGAACTTGCCGGACTTTTTGCTCACTATAGAATAGGGATAGGTAGATTTTCCCGCAAAAACAGCCTTTTTTACAGGAGAATTATAAGCAGTTGCAGTTGTGGCTGTAACGTTTACTGTATGTTTGCTGACCACTTTATTTTTTTCATTGCACACGCTAAAGGTAACTTTGTATTTCCCCGCTTTTTTTGCATACATGCTAATCTCTGCATAATTGTTTGACGCATCTGAATACCAGGAATCCCAGTTCTGAGTTGTCTGTTTTACCAGAAGGTCACTGCTGTTTGATTTCAGGTTCTTGATGGTCCTTCCCTCTTTAAAATATGTAATCTTTACAGGGACATTGTAAGTTTGTCCCACAATAACCAAAACATTCTTAGCGGATACTTTTACTTTTGCAGCAGGTTCCATATTGGGAACTAAAAACGCTGTAAACATAATACATATCACAAGGACTATATTGGTTAATTTCTTCCATGTTTTCATCTCTTATCCTCCTTGTATTTTTTAATTATTTGGCAGCCGGTAAAAATAACAGGATGCCGTCATGGGCTGACCCGTATATTTATCTTTGTACACGATTTCAAATTTTGTCTTGGCCAGAAGGTCTGCATTCCAATAATCCTGATATGAACTTTTTGTTTTTTCAGAAATATACCTGTATTTTCCCAAAGTCACTTTTGCACCGTTTTTAATCTTTTTCCGTACCTCCTTGCCTGACTTCTTGTAGGTAACCATGGTAATAGATTTTAAAGAATATCCTTTATTCATGGACACCTTAAATGCACCGCTTCCGCTCTGTCCAATGGCAGTTTGACCATATGCTGAATTAGGGGGAAGAGATGTAAAACTTGTCTTACCCGCAAAAGTAACTTTCTTTACCCCGACTTCGTTGTTGGCATATACTTTGACCGAATGGGAACTTACCACATTCAGATTTTTGTCCACTACGTCAAAGGTAACCGTATAAGTTCCTTTCTTTTTTGCATGTAAACCAATTCTGGCATATCCCCAGGGATTATCTTTGTTATATGTTCGTTTGGATGAGGTTGCATCAATATTTGTCACACGGGAAATCAAATTTTTACTGGATGTTTTTACATTTTGAACCTTATAGTCCCCCTGTGAAAATTTGACTTCTATATTACTGTCATACGCATAAAATTCTTTTAACCCAATGTGCACTTTCTGGGGCGTTGTTGCCGCCAATACCGGAGTATCTAAAACCAGAAGCATTGACAGGGCAACGCAGATTGCAGATATTATGCAGATGATTCTTTTTACAGCTTTTTTCATAAAGCTTCCCTCCTGTTCTGTGGTATTTTCTCATGTTTTTTGCTGCGTTTGTTCGATGCGCTCTTTCTGAATCTGTAAGTTCATTTCTTTTCCTTGCAAATTTATTTTATTTTCAGCCTTACGGAGGCTTTTTTATTGCTTCCGTCTGTGGCTGTGGCCGTAATTGTAACTGTTTTTCCTTTCCCAGCTTTCTTTGTCTTCACCTTTCCTTTGGAATCCACCGAAGCGTATTTTTTATTGGAAGTGCTCCACTTTAATGCCTTATTGACATTTTTTCCGTTTGTCTGGACTGTGGTTTTCAAAAGTATGCTTTTGCCCGCTTTTAAATTCTTTGGAGCCTTTTTTATCTTCACCTTCGTAACGGCATGTTTCATCAACTTTATCTTATAGGAAGCTTTTACTTTACTTCCGTCTGTGGCCATTGCCTTAATGGTTACAGTTTTTCCTTTCCCCGCTTTTTTTGTGGTGACAACGCCCCTGCTGTTTACTGCTGCATAACGTTTGTTGTTGGTTTCCCATTTTATTTTTGGATTTGCTGCATTTTTCGGTGATACATCAGCTTTCAGGGAAATCTTTTTTCCGGCGGCTATTTTTTTTGAAATGCCGGAGATGGATATTTTTTTCACTTTTACTTCCTGTTGCCCCTGGTTATCATCTCCGCCGGGCTTCTGGCTGGTGTCCGTAGGCGGCTGGCTGTCTCCTCCCTGTTCCTGATTGGCGTCTGTGGGCGGCTGGCTGTCCCCTCCCTGTTCCTGGCTGTCTAAACCGCCTCCTTCCCCGCTGGTTCCATCGTCCGTTGCATGCCAAAGCCCGGAGGACAGATTTATGTGCAAAACCGGGACAACCCCATAGGTATCGTAAATCACAAAACTGCCTTTACTATTGACAGATCCGTTTCGGACATCCGCAGAAGTATAGGCATTCTGGCCGGGGGAACGCAGCCGCCACTCGCAGCTTCCATCATCGCCCAGCCCTAACCCACTGACACAAGCGCAGAAATCGCTGCCCTCCACCCGGCGGCTGGCGGATTGTACATCCAAATCTTCACAGAACCCATAGGACGGCGCTGCTGCTTCCCCGATAGAAAGCAAATATACTTTATCCCCTGTATCGTTTCCGCCCTCTGTGCCATACTGGGGATTATCCCCGTTTGCCACCGTCCAGGGAACCACCGTCTCCTGCTCCGCTCTGCTGAAAGCTGTCCGGTAAAAGGTATCGTTCAGCCATCTTCTCAGGGAGCAGTTTTCCCATGTGGCAGAGTCTCCCTTATAATCGTAAGCCCTGCCGTCCAGCCCCCTGTCCGCCATAAGGAACAAAGTAGATCCTTCCATCTGCAGCACTTTCCATTTGATACGCTCCCATTTGAAATAGTGGTAAGTAATATTCCCGGAGGAATCCTTTTTGCCGATTCTGCAATATTTGATTCCATCCACCCAGGCATCTCCATTAGCGTCATAATTTGCCCCGGTAATGGCAGGAGTCAGTGCGCTCCCGGTGACTTCCGTCTGGGGGTAGCTTCCAAAATAGACATAACTCCATTCTGTGTAATCGGTGCCGTCGTCCCCTTTTGTACAGTAATGTACCGGATTGGCAAGGGATCCGGGTGTGGATGGTTTTTTGTGGCTTTCCCCGCTTGCAGCAGACCAGCAGTCGGAAGACAGATTGATATGCAAAACCGGTACGACAGCGTCATATTCATTGTACATATAACCGTTTCTCTGAACGTACCCACTATCCTCGACAACCGCAGCGTCTTTTGTGTTCCCTCCGGGAGAGCGCAGAAGCCACTGGCTATTCCCCTGATAGCCTTTATCGGGGCTTATCCATGCTCCCATAGCGTTGGCAAAGTCGCTGGCCCCTACCCGGCGGCTGACGGAATATGTGCTGTAATCTTCGCAGAATCCGTAAGACGGGCTGGTAACTTCCTCCGTGGAAAGAAGGTATACTTTATCCAAAGTATCATTCCCGCCCTCAATGTTATATTCCGGATTGTCCTCCATTACCACTGTCTGGGCAGCTACCGCCTCCTGTTCCTCTGCACTGAAAGCCGCACTGAAAAACGTGCTGTTCAGCCAGCTTCTGAGGGTACAGTTTTCCCATGTGACGGAAATCCATTCGTCATTGAAAAGCTTACAGTCCATGCCCTGGTCTGCCATGACAAATAAAGTGGAACCATCGTTCTGCAAAACTTTCCATTTTATGGGTTCCCACATAAAATAGCGGTATGTCCTTCCACCAAAATAATCATCTTTACAGGTATCGCTTTTGCTGATTCTACGATATTTCGTGCCCTCCACCCAGGCATCCCCGTTAGCATCGTAACTGGCCCCGGTAATGGCAGAAGTCAAATCGCCCCCGGTGACTTCCGTCTGGGGGTAGCTGCCGAAGTTGATATAACTCCAGTCGGTGTAGTCTGTGCCGTCATTCCCTTTCGTGCAGTGGTGGACGGGGTTGGCAGGCTGGCCTTCCCCTGCTGCATAAACTGTTTCTTCTGACTCTTGTAAATCCACTGACGGGTTTGATACAGCCTCCCCCGCCCATGCCGGAAATGCCTGCATGGCAGGAAGGATTGCCAGCGCCAGGATAAAGGATAAAAATCTGTTTCCCGGCTTATTCTTGCTTTTTTCTTTCATGCTGATCTCCTCTCTCGTACCATATTTTAAATACATTACCTCTTGGTTTCCTATAATACGCATCCTTTTCCTTTTTTATATGATTTACTTCACCCTAACCTTCTTCTTCCCCGAATATTCCCCATAATATTTCTTGCCTCTCACTTTCTTATACGCCCGCACTTTATAATAATACGTCTTCTTCCTGCTCACCTTCTTGTCCGTAAATGACACCTTATTCCAGGATTTTAATGTCCCAATCTTCTTATATTTCCCGTTCTTGGTTTTTGAGCGGTAAACCTCATATCCGCTGGCGCCACTGACTTTCTTCCACACAATCTGCACCCGTTTGGAGGACAAACTTTTTGCTTTTGATATCTTCACTTTTGCAAGGGCAACTTTCACAGTCTTTTTCGATGAGAAATCACTGTACAGCGTCCCCCCGCCATCGGCGTAATACCCCCGCACTTTGTAAGAATATGTCTTTCCCAAAGTTACATTTTTATCTGTGTAGGACTGCGTATTGCCGTTTGCGATTGTCTTTAATAATGTATATTTGCCGCCCTTTCCCACAGCCCGGTATATCTCATAACCGCTGGCATTGGAGACTCCTGACCAGGATAGTTTCACCTGCTGCTTTCCTGTCACACTTGCCGAAATCCACGGGGTGGAATCTGTAAAATTGTATGTAACTTTAAAATGGTATGGCACATCACTCCAATGCCAATCGCCATTGATTCTCACATAATAAGTACCTGCCGCCGCAAAATATGGTGAAGTCACTAAATCACTTTTCCCTGTACAGGATGCCACTTTTAACTCTTGAAAAGATGCGTCATATAATCGAACCTTCCATAAACTGTTGTCACTATTTACAACGTCATGTCCAAATGCAATGCTGATAAACCCCGGCCTTTGGACATCCAATTTGTAATAATCTTTGTCATTATCATCCTTGATACTTCCATTCACATATGTATCCATAGAAATGAAATCTGAAGTTTCAAAATTTTCATTTAACTCTGTTTCCCAGTCGGATGCAGGCGTATAATTTACTTTCAGGTTATAGGCAGCATCTGACCAATAAGATTTTGTTACTCTGACATAATAGATTCCTGCCGGAACGCCTACCACCGCATATGACCGGTTAAGTGTTTTTCCATCGGCGTCTCTGCTGATTAATTCCTCATAACTTCCGTTAAATATTGTAATATTCCAGTAATTCCTGTCGGAATCCACATAAGTATGCCCAAAATCAAAATTTACATATCCTGCCTGAGAAATTTCAAATCTGTAAAAATCTTTATCACTATCTTCCCGGATGCTTCCATTTACGTTTGAATTGACAGCCAGTGCATTTGCCGTCTGAAAAGATTCATTCCGTTCCTTTTCCCATGCATTAGATGCTTCCGTATGAAAAATAAAATTGTAAGATGCTTCCGACCAATATACTTGCCAGGACCTAATCTCCATTATTCTGATATAATAGGTCCCCGCCGGAATCCCCAGTTTTCCATAGATTCTATTCAGTTTTTTCCCAGAAGCATTCCTGCTCATCAATTCTTCAAAATCCTGGTTATAGATTCTTATATTCCAAAAATCCCAATCACTATCTACATATTCATGGTTAAATTCAATATAAGCCATTCCATCCTGCGGCACTTCAAATTTATAAAAATCAAGATCATTACTTTCTTGAATACTTCCGCATACAGCAATATTTGTACCAAAAACATTTGCAGACTCAAAGGAATCATTTTTCTCTTTTTCCCAACTATTAGAAGCCACAAAATGGACAACAAAATTATAAGATATATCTGACCAGTAATAACCGGGATTTATTTTGATATAATACGTCCCCGCCGCAAGCCCCACAGAGTGATAGGTCGTAGTCAACTTTTTCCCATTAGAACTTCTATCTGTGATATATTCATAGGAACCATTATAGATACTGAAATTCCAAAAATCTGAATCACGGTCCACATACCCATGGTTAAATTCCACATAAATATACCCCGCCCGGGGCAAAGTAAACTTATAATAATTCTCTGTACTGGACGTGGGCAGCGAACCATTTACCGTGGTATTTACCGAAATACCCCTTGCGTCTGCAAATCCGCTGGTATCCGCCCCCAGGGAAAACTCATCCTCTTCCAAATTTGCCCCCCAAGCTGAAATTTGTCCCTGCAAGGCCAAAATCAATCCACAGCACATGAAAATCCGTCCTATCCATTGCATTATTCTAATTTTCAAACTTTTTCCTCCTTCTTTCCCTTCATGCATAAAATTCTTAATATATGTCTATTATAATACTGTTTTCTAGTATTTTTCAATATAAACATTCTGAATACTAGTACTAATTTGGAAGAATCTGATAAAAACAATACAATAGAGGATATCTTGATTCAACTTTACAAGAAAATACATGAGGGATTTATATGACTTTTGGAGAAAATCTGCAAAATTTACTGGATGAACGGGAAATTACCCAAAAAGAATTTGCCTCCAGGCTGAATATTGCTAAAACAACAATGAACGGATATATAAAAAACAACCATCAGCCAAATATAGAAACTATAAAGGCTATGGCAACTACTTTAAATATATCTACTGATGAACTTCTGGGACATGAAATGCCCGATACTCTTTCGCACAAAGAACAGTTACTTATACAACGTCTGCGGCGGCTGACCGTCAAAGAACGCAATCTTATTTTCAACTTAGTTGCCCTGGCTGACAAACATTCCTCTCTTTAAGCCATTCACTTCTTCACTACACCACTTTTTCTTGAGTAATAATTTTTTAACAATATTGCTGCTTTTATACTAAAATAAGCAGCAACCATACAAAAAATAAATAAAGTCTATCTATTTCCAATCCCAAAATCAAACGTTGGTATGTATAAGTATAAAAAACTTGCATTTCCACGCATATTCTCTTTTTGAGGGATGTTCTTTTTTATAAAAACCTTTAAAATATAAGATATAAACATATTTTGGAGGTATATAAGATGAACCAAATTTTGACAGGAAAGTTCATTGCCCAAAAGCGAAAAGAAAAAAACTTAACCCAGGAACAGCTTGCGGAAAAAATCGGAGTTTCCAATAAAACGGTTTCAAAATGGGAAACAGGAAAATGTATGCCTGACTACTCTGTTATTGAATTGTTATGCAAAGAATTAAACACCACACTCCCAGAGCTGATGAATGGCGAAGAAGATGAAAAAAGTATACATACATATGACAATGAACAGATTGTTGAAATGCTAAAAGAAATACAGGATTTGAAAAGAAGCAAATCTTTATTCATTGGATTTGTTTTAATTATTATGGGCGTGGTTATGATTGTACTTTCACAAGTATTTAGAGACACAAGTATTCAAAATTTTCTTTCGGGTTTTTTGTTAGGGTTATCTATTGCGGAATTTTTGGCAGGTTTATTCTTTCTGGCCCGCTTTGTGGCACGAAAAGAATAAAAAATATTTGTTGCATTTCAAAATGATAGTGCTATAATATTAGACATGGAAGCATAGCTCAGCCGGGATGAGCGTTCGCCTCACACGCGAAAGGTCATGGGTTCGAGCCCCATTGCTTCCACTTATAAAAAGTCCATGGGCAAATGACCATGGGCTTTTTTGCTGCCTGCAGCAAAGACAGCCGACTGCTTTTGGCGAAGTGCATACGAAGAGCATACACACCGCCGGAACTGGACAAAGGAAATCAAAACAACAAACATTAACATTTTAAGGAACATGCGTTAACAAATATAAAGTTTCATCCGATATAGATTTAAACATAGTAAAGGGGGACTGACCATATGGAAAAAGAAACTACTCCCAGCCAAAGCGAATGGCTGATTATGGAAGTATTCTGGGCAAATGATACGCCTTCTATGACTGCAAAGGAAGTCATAAGCAAAATAAAGGATAAGTCAGATATGTCGCCCAGGATGGTGCGTGTCCTGCTAAACCGTTTATGGCAGAAGGGCGTTTTAAGCTATACCGTAGATGAACATGATTTAAGGGTTTACCACTATTCTGTGCAAAAATCAAAAGAGGAATGTCAAAAGGAAAAGAGCAGGAAGTTTGTAGACAGCTATTTTGAGGGCAGCAGGAAAAACGCAATGGCGGCATTGCTGCAAAGTGCAGATTTAACGGAGGAGCAATTCCGGGAATTAGAAGAAATTTTGGAGCAATGCAGGGAAAAGGAGCATCAGAATCATGACGGTACAGGAATTTTGGGATAGTGGAATTGGCCTGTTAAATGTTTGCGCCCTCTATTATGTCATACAGCTTTTAAGGTGTGTGCTGCTTTCTTTTCCGGTATGTGCCATTGTTTTTACTTTGCGAAAAACGGTGCTGAAAAACAGGGTGTTTTTAAAAGGCGCAGTATGGAGCTTATTTATACCTGTTCTCTTTATGGGAAGAATGCGTTTTTTTTTATGAAAACAATACAGGTGTAAAACTGTTTACCTCCTGGACGGTGACCTGCAGGAACCATATATGGATATGCTGGTTGTATGTATGGGGTGTGTCCGCATATGCCGCCCTGCTGTTTTACAGAAGGCGAAAACTGAAAAAATCCCTTGCAGGCATGGAAAAAAGAAAGGTATGGGATACAGTTATCTATGTTACAAAAATGCCTGTGACCCCCTCCACCATGGGAGTGTTCCGGCATAAAATCGTCATTCCGGAAATCATATTAAAAGAATACAGCAGGGAAGAATTACAGACCATCCTGCTCCATGAAAAAACACATATCCACCTGGGGCATTTACTGTTTTACCTTTTGTGGGATATACTAAGGACTTTGTTGTGGCTTAACCCGTTTCTTACCATCGGCACAAAATATTTCCGGGAGGACATGGAAGAAATCTGCGACTTCGTAACCATTCAACGGAGTGGGTGAAAAGCATACGAATACGGCCGTCTCTTACTGAAAAGCATGCGGATTTTACAGGCAGAAAATGAAAATTTCAATATGTATGCCGCTTTTGCAGGGGATAAAGCGTACAAAAGCCTCCGGCAGCGGGTGACAAAGATTGCAGGATATAGACCATATAAACGGGTTTGGGCAGCACTTGCGCTGACTTTTGCTATGGTGTGTGTAACAGCGGCAGTTTTAAAGATACATAATATTTCCTATGGCCGATACACGGAAGATGAAAGAATCCTGGTATACGGCTGTGATAACGGCGGCGTTACCTTTTTTGATGACAGCAGCGCCTTGCAGGAGATGATTTCCTATGACAACAACTATGTTTATGTAGATAAAAACGCCTTTGAAAATTTTTTATGGGAAAACCATGCAGAAGGGCAAATCTTTATTGTTTTTGGAGGATTTGTGAAACTTCCCGGCTTTGCAGGCGGAGGATATTCCTGCCTTTATGAAAGAAGTTTGGAGGATGGGAAAAGCCGGATTTTTTATGGAAACCAGGAGAAAAATATAACCAATTTGTTTAAATATTTGTAAGGAGAACACAAAAACTTATGTTTTAAAATATTATGGAACTGTTAAAAATTACTTGCGACAAGGAGGAAAATCATATGGCAATTACAGGCGTGGGCAGTTACAGCAGTGTTTATGAAAACACCTATGGGGCAGCAAGGGAATATACCCAGAGGCTGAAAGATGTGGAATCTGTTATGAAATGGGCTGATAATTATCACAAATCCGCAGGGTCTACTGTAATTGTCAGGCATGACTATATTGACGAAAACGGCAATCTATCTCATTTTGCCATTTCTGTGAGAAAAGATGCATTAAATGAAAAACTCCGCAAAGAAGCACAGGAAAATGCCGAAAAGCAGATTGAAAAATCCCGTGAAAATGCCCGTAAGAAAACAGAGCAGCTTTCGGAGCAGTTAGAAGAAAAAGCAGAAGAAGCTAAGGATAAAGGGGAGACCCTGCTCACCGAAAAAATCGGGGCTGCAAAGGACGGCAAAATTTTTCTTGATAATGAAGATATGCAGACAATCATTGCGGCTGCAAAGAAAGAAAATCAAGGGAAAGCAGACAATAAAAAGCCGGTTTCCCCAGGAACGAATTTTGATATGCAAATATAGTTTAAAGCTATGCCCCAACGGAACTTCCATGGGGCATAACTTTATTGCTAATTGTTTTAGTTTTCTGCTAATTTTTCAAGAAATTTCTCCGGCGAAAAAACAGGAAGTGCTGCAGCTCTGTAGTCTTTTACATTTCTGGTCACAATACAGTCAGCGCCAATTCGGATGGCTGTCTGTACCATAATGGCATCCTCATAATCCTTCATGGGAGAACCAATGGCAAGCTGGCAGTCTGTGGAAAAGGTATCCTTCACATCAAACAATGAAATTTTGCAAAACGTCCACAATGACGCAGGTATCAATCAGTGCTTTCATACATTTTCTGCCCTTTTCCCTACGGGATTCCTCCAGTGTGATGTCTGCCGGAATCACACCCAGGAGAGATTTTGCCATTTCCACCCGGTCTGCATTAGGATTGGATAATTTTGCAACAACTTTGCCATTTTGCGTGATAAAAATATCCTCACTCTCTGCAAGCTGCAGATACTTACCAAGGTTCAATTTTAGTTCGGCAGCTGTAATTGACATACAAAACGCCCCTTCCATAAATTTTTTGCTTTTCCTTATTATATTTAGATTATAGGAAAATATCAACAATTTTAAATATAAATACGGTGCTCTTTTTTTATACAAAGGGATTTTCCGTAGGATACATCATGCCCTTTGGCCTGTTAAAATCAATCTCCTCCACAGCTACCCCGATATATTTAAACACTTCATACAAAGCTTTCCCAAAGTGCCCGAATGCCACGGCCCCGTGGTGGGGATAATTCTTTTCGATTAACACATGGCGGTAGAATCTGCCCATTTCCGGTATGGCAAAGACGCCGATTGCCCCAAAAGAGCGGGTTGCCACGGGAAGCACTTCCCCCTGGGCGATATAGGCCCGGATTTTTGCATCTGCGGTGCTCTGGAGACGGTAGAATGTAATATCCCCCGGCGCAATATCTCCCTCTAAGGTTCCCTGGGTTACTTCCTGGGGAAGGGTTCTTGCCATAATAAGCTGATACTTCATCTCACAGAAAGAGAGCTTGCTGGAAGCTGTGTTTCCACAGTGGAATCCCATAAAGGTATCTTTTAAGGTATAATCATGTTTCCCCTTGATCTCCGCATCATACATATCCGCCGGGACAGAATTGTTGATATCCAAAAGGGTTACGGCATCCTGGCTTACCACTGTTCCGATAAATTCGCTTAATGCGCCGTAAATATCAACTTCACAGGAGACGGGGATTCCCATTTTTGTCAGGCGGCTGTTCACATAACAGGGCACAAAGCCAAACTGGGTCTGGAAGGCCGGCCAGCATTTTCCCGCAATGGCCACAAACTCCCTGCTTCCCTTGTGTCCCTCTACCCAGTCTAAAAGAGTAATCTCATACTGAGCCAGTTTGCTTAAAATCTCAGGCTTTTTATTTCCTGCCCCAAGTTCCTTTTCCATATCCGCCACAACACCTGGAATCCTCTCATCCCCGGCATGGTTGTTAAAGCTTTCAAATAAATCCAGCTCAGAGTTTTCCTCAATTTCCACACCCAGATTGTAAAGCCCCTTGATGGGGGCGTTGCAGGCCAGGAAATTCTGGGGGCGAGGGCCGAAGGATATGATTTTTAAACTGTTTAATCCGATAACGGCCCTTGCGATGGGGGCAAATTCAGAAATCATTTCTGCGCATTCCTGTGCCGTTCCCACGGGATACTCCGGTATGTAGGCTTTTAAGTTTCTCAGTTTTAAATTGTAGCTTGCGTTTAAAACGCCGCAGTAGGCATCCCCCCTGCCCTGTACCAGGTTATCCCCGGTTTCCTCCGCCGCAGCAATGACCATGGCAGGCCCGTCAAATTCTTTGACCAAAAGGGTCTCCTCTGTCTCCGGACCAAAGTTCCCCAGGTATACCACCAGGGCATTACAGCCTGCCTGTCTCACATCCGCAAGGGCATTTCTCATGTGGATCTCATTTTCCACGCACACGGGACATTCGTAAATCTCCCCATACTTGTCCTGGTAAGCCTTCACTACTGCCTTTCTCCTGTTTTCCGAAAGGCTCATTGGAAAACAGTCACGGCTCACTGCTACGATTCCGATTTTTGCTTTTGGCATGTTGTTCATAGTTTTAATCCTCCCATAGTTTTTGAAATACCGGTTTTAATGCAGGATAAATTTCCTTAAATTTATCATATTGCTTTTCGTACTTTTTCACAAGTGTTTCTTCCGGTTTCATGACTTCTTTTACTTTGCAAATCTTTTTCGCCGCCTCTTCCACTGTGTCATATTCCCCGCAGGCCACAGCCGCCAGCATTGCCGCTCCCATGGAAGGGCCTTCCTCGTTTTCCGGCACTTCCAAAGTAAGGTTTAAGATGTTTGCCACAATTTTTTTCCACAGGGAGCTTTTGGCCCCGCCGCCGCAGATTTTGGAAACGGAGACTTTGATTCCAAGTTTTTTTCCTATCTCAAGGGAATCCTTTAAGGCAAATGCCACCCCTTCCAAAACAGCCTGGGTCATATCCTCCCGCCTGGTATCCATGGTGATTCCGATAAAAGTCCCTCTGGCCAATGGGTCGTTGTGGGGGGAGCGCTCTCCCATAAGATAGGGCAGAAAATACACATGGTTTTCCCCCAGGTTTTTGATGTTTTCCTGCTCCTTCCCGTACTCTTTTGTGCCGATAATCTCATCCATCCACCACATATTGCAGGAGGCGGCGGAGAGCATACAGCCCATAAGATGATAGTTTCCGTCCGCATGGGCAAAGGCGTGGAGGGCATTGTGTTCATCCATGCGAAAGCACTCCGAAGGGATAAACAGCGTGCCGCTGGTACCAAGGGATATATTTAAGGCTCCCTTTCCCACTATGCCGGTGCCAACGGCCGCCGCCGCATTGTCCCCGGCTCCCGCTGCAATTTTTACTTCCGGGGAAAGCCCTAATTCCCCGGCAATTTCCGGCTTTAAAGTTCCCACAGCCTGATAGCTTTCGTAGACTTTTGGCAGCCACTCCTCTTTGATGCTTAAAATCTCACACATTTCCTTTGACCATGTCCTGTTTTTCACGTCAAAATACAAAGTACCGGAAGCGTCGGATACGTCTGTGGAAAAAACGCCGCTAATCTTGTAGCAAAGATAGTCTTTGGGCAGCATTATTTTTGCAATGCGGGCAAAATTTTCCGGCTCATTTTTTTTCATCCACAAAACCTTTGGGGCGGTAAACCCGGTAAAGGAAATATTTCCTGTATATTCCGCCAGTTTTTTCTGGCCGACCTCGCAGTTTAAATAGTCGCATTCCTCCGTCGTCCTGCTGTCGTTCCACAAGATGGCGGGACGGATGACCTCATCCTTTTCATCTAAAGCCACAAGGCCGTGCATCTGACCCCCAAAACTGATTCCAGCCACCTTTGACCTGTCGCAGTCTTTCAGCAGTTCCTTTAGGCCCTCTATGGTCTGAGAAAACCAGTCCAAAGGGTTTTGCTCCGACCAGGCGGGCTTGGGGAAAAATATGGGGTATTCCCGGCTGGTGATTTTCTGGATGGTTCCTTTTTCGTCCATCAGCAGGAGTTTTACGGCTGATGTGCCTAAATCGATTCCGATGTAATACATTTTGAACCTGCCTTTCTATGTATATTTTAAATATTGATCAAATTTTACCTATCCTTTGATACTCTCCTAAGAGAGTGAAACATTGATATTTCAATTCTTTTCTTCAAACTGGAAGTTAAACGTTCAATATAAATGCAAAATTATCGCTTGCTTGAGTAAACTCGATAAAGGTACAAACAATTTCAACAATCAAACATACACCCATGATTAGGCTTCTATTAGCCTTTTCTGCAATATCTGGGATTAAAATCATAGTCTATACAATAATATCCTTCCACTCAGTAATAATGTTTCTCACCTGTTCTTCTGACATCGGATAAAAATCTTCATATTTGCTAACTTCTTCATCCGAAAAATAGTGCGGCGAAGCAATCAAAATATTATCACACACTTGTACGTATTTATAAATCTCCTGCATTTCATCATTGATTGCACATCCGTTGTTTTTCCAACAATTCCGACAATCCAGGCAAGGAGAAATATTGCATCTGTAAGCATCTACAATTTTATATCCCCCTGCAATCTTATATCGAAAAGAGAACTTCCCACTGCATAGGGGCCATTCCCTTCCACTGCAATTTCCACCAGCTTTTCTTCTCCGGGCTCCAGATATACTTTCTCAAAACCTTTCAATTCTTTCACCACGTCTGCCCCGTCCTGCACCAACTGGTATGCCTGAGCAGTCTCGCTTCCCGGGTTTTTCCCGGTATTTTTCACGTAACAGCTCACCATCCCGGGTTTTACAGACATTTTCCGGTAGGCAAAGGAAGTGTAGCTTAATCCGTGCCCAAAGGGGAATAAAGGTTCGATATGATATTTTTCATGGTAACGGTAGCCCACGTATTTTCCCTCTTTATAAGCTACAGTTTTTCCCCCGGGAAATTCCCCCAAGGCGTGGGCGGAACAGTCCATATGATTTTTATAAAAGGTCTCCGGGAGTTTTCCGGAAGGGTTTACGTCTCCAAATAATACGTCGGCAAGGGCATTCCCCCCCTCCATCCCTGCGTAGTAACTCCACACCAGGGTGTGGGCCTTTTCCTCCCAGGCGGTCATATCCACGGAGCTTCCTCCTATCATCACCACAAGCATATCTTCCCTTACGGCAAAAAGCTGTGAAATCAGTTCGTCCTGCCCGTAGGGAAGGGCCATATCTGCCCGGTCATTTCCCTCAGTGTCATGGTCATGGTTTAATCCCCCCACAAAGATTACCCTATCGTAGCTTTTGTCTCCCGCCAGTTGTAACGCCTCTTCTTTTAAGGCATTCCGCTTTTTCACAAGGGCCTCTTCCTGGGAAGTATCCGTTTTCCCTATGGAGCCGCCCCCGTTTTGCAGGCTGGTTTCCTGCCAGTTCTGCCCGGATTCCTCACTCTTTTCTTCCCGGCAGTAACCCGAAGCATAATCCACTTTTACATTTCCCCCCAGGTGGGTTTTGATTCCCATAAGAGGTGAGATTTCATAAAGGGCTTTGATTTCCGCACTTCCCCCGCCGTTTGAGTGGATGCACTGGGCATTCTCCCCAATTAACAGCACTTTTTTCAACTCCTTTTTGGAAAGGGGGAGCACCTTGTCCTCATTTTTTAAAAGGACAATGGATTCCCTTGCCACGTGAAGGGCTGCCTTTCTGTGCCCCGGGGTGTTGTAGACACCGGTTTTCCGTTTGCCGTCAAACATATGTAGTTTTTTCATTAAGTGAAGAATCCGAAGAACTTTTTCATCAATAACACTCTCATCGATTTCCCCTGCTTCCACTTTTTCTTTCAGTGGATTTGCCATACAGTAGTCGTCAAAATCATAGGTGACGGACATTTCAATATCAAGTTCGGATTTTGCGGCTTTCTCCGTGTCATGGACGCCGCCCCAGTCGGAGATTACCACCCCGTCATACTGCCACTCATCCCGCAATATCTTTTTTAAGAGAAAATCACTCTCACAGCAGTATTCCCCATACAGGCGGTTATAAGCCCCCATTATAGTGTAGCTTCCGGCTTTTTTTACGGCGTCATAAAAAGCCGGGAGATAAATTTCCCGAAGGGCCTTTTCCTCAATCTCCACTTCCACATTTAACCGCTCCGTTTCCTGGCTGTTTGCGGCAAAATGCTTGACGCAGGCCGCCACGTCAAAGGACTGCACCCCCTCTATATAGGGAACCGCCATCTCCTTTGTAAGATAGGGGTCCTCACTGAAATACTCAAAATTCCTGCCGCAGAGGGGGCTCCTCTTGATATTGACCCCGGGGGCAAGAATAATGTCTTTTCCCCTGCCCCTGGCCTCCTCCCCCAACACGCTTCCCGTGTCCCGGGCAAGGTTCCTGTTCCAGGTAGCCGCCAGGGCGCTGTTGCAGGGAAGATAGGTCACATAATCATCCGTAAGCCCTATGGGTTTCCAGTTGGCAGGTTCAAACTCATTTCTCACCCCCATAGGGCCGTCGGACATTACAAGGGGCGGTATGTTCAGGCGTTTCACCCCTGCGGTAGAAAAAAGCTCCGCCCCGTGTATCATGCCGATTTTTTCCTCTAAGGTCAGCTTCTCTAAAATCTCTTTTGGCTCCATTTTTTCCTCCTCCCAGAAAAGCTTTCAATTATGCCAGATGGCAGACAAGCTCTGCCTTTGTATTTTCCACTGTGACAATGCTGTCATTTCCCTGTACCGTTAGGTTTCCTCCCGTAACTGCCTTAAGGCCCACGCTTACAAAGCGCAGGGTGTAGGGCTTATCCGCCTGTGTCTTACAGACTAAGGTGTTTTTCTCAAAATCTTTAACAATGGTAAGCATCAGCACAGGTTTTCCTCCCTCAAGCACAACAGTGGATGCCTGGTCTGTTACCTGGTAAACCCGAAGCTCCATCCCCTCACTGTAGGAATCTGCGGCGCAGGTGATATTTGTGTTGGTGGGGATAATGCTGTTTTCCCGCACCATCAGCGGAATGGAATGATAGTCATGGTGCTCTTCTCTCCACACATTTCCAGCAACTTTCTCCCCGGTAAAATAATTTGTCCAGGTTCCTTTGGGAAGATAGTAGGATGCCTGGCCCTTATCGTTAAAGATTGGCGCTACCAACAGGTTGTCTCCCAGCATGTACTGTTTATCCAGATAAGCGCAGATAGGGTCTCTCTCGTACTCTAAGACCATGCTGCGCATCATGGGAACCCCGGTTTTTGCAGTGGTGGCTGCACTGCTGTAAAGGTAGGGCAGAAGGGAAAGCTTTAACTTGGTAAAGAACCGCACCACGTCCACCGCCTCATCGTCATAGGCCCAGGGCACCCGGTAAGAGTTGCTTCCGTGGAACCTGCTGTGGGTGGACAAAAGCCCGAAGGCCGCCCAGCGCTTGTACACATCCGCCGTGGAAGTGGCCTCAAACCCTCCGATATCATGGCTCCAGTAACCGAAGCCGGACATGGTGAGGGACAATCCTCCCCGCATGCTCTCTGACATTGCCTCGTAATTTGACCAGCAGTCCCCGCCCCAATGTACTGGGAATTTCTGTCCCCCTGCGGTGGCGGAACGGGCAAAGAGCACAGCCTCCCCTTTTCCTCTTTTTCTCTCCAAAAGTTCATATACGGTTTTATTGTAAAGATAAGTGTAATAATTGTGCATTTTCATGGGGTCGGAGCCGTCAAAATACACCACGTCCTCCACGGGAATCCTCTCCCCAAAATCTGTTTTAAAGCAGTCCACCCCCATATCCAAAAGGACTTCCAACTTGTCCTGGAACCACTTGCAGGCATCGGAGTTGGTAAAGTCCACAAGAGCCATACCGGGCTGCCACATATCCCACTGCCACACATCCCCGTTTGTCCTTTTTACAAAATAGCCCTTTTCCATTCCTTCTGCAAAAATATCCGACTCCTGGCCAATATAGGAGTTAATCCACACGCAGACTTTTAATCCTTTGTCTTTGATGCGTTTTAACAGGCCATTAGGGTCAGGGAATACCCGGCTGTCCCACACAAAATCGCTCCAGTGGAACTCCTTCATCCAGAAGCAGTCAAAGTGGAATACCTGTAAGGGAATTCCCCGCTCCTCCATGCCGTCGATAAAGCTCATCACCGTCTCTTCGTCATAGTTTGTGGTGAAAGAGGTGGAAAGCCAAAGCCCAAAAGTCCATTGGGGAGGAAGGGAGGGTTTTCCTGTCAAATCCGTGTATCTCACTAACACGTCTTTCATGGAAGGCCCGTTAATCAGGAAATAGTCAAGGCACTCCCCGGGAACGGAAAATTCCGCCTTTGAAACATGCTCCGTGCCTATCTCAAATGAAACTTTCTCCGGGTGGTTTACAAACACACCGTAGCCTTTGTTGGTAATATAAAAGGGAACGTTTTTGTAAGACTGGTAGGTGCTGGTGCCCCCGTCCTCGTTCCAGATATCCACGCTCTGGCCGTTTTTGGCAAAGGCGGTGAAACGCTCCCCCATGCCGTAAACCATCTCCCCCACAGACAGGGAAAGTTCCTGGCGCATATAGGCATCCCCGCCCTTATCGTAGGCAAAGCCTTTCCAGTCTGTTTTCATAAATCCTAAGTCTCTGCCGCTGCTCTTTGTAATCACTTCCCCGTCCCGAAGATAGGTCATACTGAATGTCTCTTTTATAATGACAAGGGAAAGGCTTCCGCTTTTTATACAGATTTCCTCATCATTTTCCGTCACATCCAAAGTTTCCTCCCCCAGGGAAAGTTCAAATTCCGGGCCTTTGTTTTTTACCCCTGCGTGATGGTAGGTACGCACCCGAAGCACCTCCGGGGCCGGGGAGGTAATCTCCAGTGTAAGGTTAATCCCCCCCAAAGTGTCCCCCCTGTGGGAAATCCGCGCCGTTGGGGTAAGAATTGTCACCTTTTTGTCCTCTTTTTTCACAAAATACACCTGCTGGGGCGCAAAGCACTCACATCCCTCTTTCTGCAGCCAACATCCGTTTCCAAAAATCATTTCCTATACCTCCATCTTCTCTTTTCTAGTTATATTTCTTACCGCCGTTTCCTGCACACTTAAGAAACGCCGCACTTTCCGCTGGCAGACATAAAACTCCCGCCTCTCTTTTTGCCGGTTTTCCCAGGGTATAAATCCTTTCCTTAACCTCATAGGGGCATTTGCAGCAAACTTCCTTTCCAGATGGGTTTAACGCTACAAGGATCTCCTCCTCCCCCGCCCTCCGCAGATACGCCAGCGGATATTTTTCCGGTTCACAGTACAAAAATTCAATGCCGCCGGATGCACAGAGAGCCGGATACTTTCTTCGTATTTTTATGAGCTTTTGTATTTCCCGCCAGAGGGAATCTTCTCTTAACATCTCCTCCGATACCACCGGAGCGTCCTCTGATTCATCCTGGGGCGTATAGAGCATTTCCCTCTCCCCCTCAGAAAATCCATAATTCTTTTCGCAGTTCCACTGCATGGGAGTCCTGGCTCCGGTGCGGTTATACCCCCCCTCCACGGAAGTGAGCTTTAAATGGCGCAGGCCAATTTCATCCCCGTAATACAAGAAGGGCGCCCCGGGCATGGAAAGCAGAAAAGCAAATGCCATTTTCATTTCTTCCGGGTCAAGGAATTTTCTCATTCTCTCCATATCGTGGTTGCCGGAAGGAATACAGATCATCCCTTTTCCCTCTGTCAGCCGGTAATTTTTCTTATAAGTCTCCACAAACAGGGAAGCGTCTCCCCGTCCCTCCCTGGAAAAATAAGGATGCTCACAGCGGAACAAGTCCATGTAATGGGAAGGCCCGAAATGGAGAAGGAAATCCATGTGGAACCCTCCCATCAGGGATTTGTCCGGCTCTCCCCATTCCGAAATCATCACCGCATCCGGGTAATTCTTGTCCAAAAATCCCCGCATATCCTGCCAGAGTTTCATCGTCTCCTTATGCCCTTCATCATTTTTAATCAGGGAGGCTGCCATGTCCACCCGAAACCCGTCACATCCCTTGGAAAGCCAGAAATCCATCACATCTTTCATGGCCTGCCTGGTCTCTAAGGCTTCCGGTGAATCCACGGCGCTCTGCCAGGGTTCTTTTGGATTGGCAAATCCGTAATTTAATGCGGGCTGGTTGGAAAAGAAGTTTACCGCCACACAACCGTCCCGGAGAAAAAGCCCCCTTAAGGAGCCTGTTATCCCCTCATAATCCGCCACATCCCTCCACACGCTGTCGCTCCAGATATATCTTCCCTGGTAAGGGTTTTCCTCCGCTTTTGAGGATTCTTTAAACCAGGGATGCTCCGTGGATGTATGCCCCGGAACCAAATCCAAAATCACATGCATTTCTCTCTTGTGGGCCTCTTGAAAGAGATGTTCCAAATCTTCATTGCTTCCATAGCGGGGCGCCACCTGGCAGTAATCCGCCACATCATACCCTGCATCCCCAAAGGGGGAGAGATAGCAGGGATTCAGCCAGAGGGCGTTGCAGCCCAGCTCCCTGATATAGTCCAGTTTTCCGATAATACCTGGAATATCCCCGATTCCGTCCCCGTTGCTGTCACAAAAACTCTGGGGATAAATTTCATAAAATACACTATTTTCCAGCCAATTCGCCATGTTTGTCCTGCCTCCCTGGAATATTTTTCACTTGTCATAATTATACGTTTTTTCCTGCAATATTTCTACTGTAAAAATTCAAGATGAAACACCGGGAGAATTAGAGAAAAATTTTGTCTTTTTATCAGTTACAAAGCATACAAGTAGTAATAACCACTTTGGGAGCATATCCTGTTATGAATAATAAAAATAAATCTGATTTTATCTTGTTCCTGCTCATCCCTCTGGCCGTAGGCGCCCTGTCCGCCCTGTTCATCGGGACTATGTCCTACTCTTCTTTTCAAAAACCTGCGGTAAGCCCCCCTTCCTGGCTCTTTCCCATTGTATGGACTATACTTTACATTTTAATGGGCATTTCTTCCTACCTTATTTATTCTTCCAATAATGCAGGAAAAACAAAAGCCCTTACAACCTATGGGCTGCAGTTGGTTTTTAATTTTTTCTGGAGTATCCTGTTTTTCCGGTATTCCTTATATTTCTTTGCTTTCCTGTGGCTGCTTGCACTGATACTGCTTATTGTGATTATGATATATCAGTTTTACAAAATAAGCCCTCTGGCGGCATATCTGCAAATCCCCTACCTCCTGTGGTGCATTTTTGCTGCGTATTTGAATTATGGAATATATAGACTGAATTAGAAAGACGGGGTTCAGAATGGATGGTTTGTATCAAGAATCAGATAGTAATTTCTATCTGATTTCCTTCAATTCCAACGATGCAGCTTTCATAATAGCCGTCTCCTGTTGTTCTGGGACCGCTTATTATTTGATACCCGTCTTCTTTTAACCGCTGGGTCAAAATATCTACTTTTTCTCTGCTTCCAACAGAAAAAGCAATATGAATATATCCGGCTTGCACCAGTTCTTTTCTACGATCTGTCATTCCGGGTTTGTTCATTATTTCCAGCCTTGCGCCATCAGAAAAAGATAAAAAATATGAGCGAAAACCTGTTTTTACATTATGGTATCCATCATTTGATACCGCCCCCAGATATTTTACAAAGAAATCCTTTACGGTTTCCAAATCTTTTACATACATTGCAATATGTTCAATTTTCATTTTTACGCTCCTTTAAGATTTAATTGATTTTTATATGCATCAGTCCTTTGTCAAATTTACAATCAGCTCCGAAGATATCCCCGAAACGCTAAGTTCGTTTTTGTCATCAGCAGGATTTTCATACTCTGTCACACTGCCGTCTTTTACATAATAAACCTCACATTTCCGCCCTTTATTTACAACATTCACAATATTCTTTTCGGGGATATGTACAATTGCTTTTGCCTTCCACTGATTGACGTCAAGCCTTCCCGTGATTTTATCCACAGTAATGTCATAGTCCATTTTGGCGGTAAATTCCAGGCTGCCGCTGCTGTCTGAAATCAGAACCTGACCTGCATCTCCGTCATATTCCAGACGCCGCAGATGAAGATTTTTTATCACAAGAAATTTCACGGAGGCTCCGATCTCGCAATGGTCTGCATACTTGTCCGGCAGTCCCTTTCCGGTTTCCCATTTCGTAATGGCCTGCCTGGAAACCCCTATTTTTTCGGCAAGCTGCTCCTGGGACAAACCTTCCTTTTTTCTTATCTCTTTTAATTTCTCTGAAAAATTCATGTAAAACCTCCATTTCTAATCCTTTAAAAGGGAATATACCGTAATTTTTTTAATGGGCGCTGCCAGAAGCACGCTGATGAAAAACGCCGTGGCAGTAAATATAAGGGCAAATGCAAGCAGAATCCAAAGTGACACCTGAAAGTGGTTTTTGACTGCCCCAATCTGGACAAAAATCCTCTGGTTGATGACCGGAAGATACCAGATTCCCGCAATCGCCGACAAAACTGCGGAGACAATGCCCGCATACATTTCCGCCGTTATTTACGCTTTGGATATAGCCGGTTACCCTATAATTTTCTGATTTGTCAGAGGAAGTGATCTCTATCCTGCTGCCAATGGGATACTCCTGTGCAAGGGCATTTCCCACTGCAATTTCATCTTCCCCTTTGGGACTGCGCCCCTCATAGCAGATATCATTTGTCACCTTTTTAAAATCTTCACACACAAAGGCGGTAAGACTTCCGTCCCCGAAACTCACCGATACCCCGGCGTATTCTAGCAGCTTGCGGGCGACGACAGCGCAGAATATACAATGATACTTCCTTACAGCCACAGTCCGAGCGTTAAGAGCGTCGCAGGCAATGGGTAGGGCTGCATGAAAACCATGCCGGGGTGAAATTCCCATGAGGTTATGCTAATAACCGTCCGATTAAAGCCTTTGTTTTCTTGAATAGTGGACTTGCTGCTATTCATAGACTGTATTATATGTTTGCAAAAGAAAGGGGGATTTTCTTTGACGCAAAACCAAACGCCCGTTACCACAACGGAGCATAAAATAGGAAAAGTTACTTACCTTGTATGTTTGTCCGCAAGTGAACGCGCAACGGACACACTGGATAAAAAGATAAAAAAGCTCATTCGCAAAGATATGGAGCTGAACCCCGCAAATGCCCGAAAATAGGCAATGTCATTAACTTAAGGAAAAGAACAATACCGGATGTCTTTACACCCATTCATGGGATAAAGACATCCG
>NZ_RAZG01000034.1 GCF_003612565.1 Roseburia sp. 1XD42-69
AAATACTCTTACATATCTAATTCTTATCAGGAAAGTCTAAAGTTCATAGACACAAGATTTTTTACAGCCTCTTTAAGACACTGGCAGAAGAACTGCATTATCAACGCACTTCACGAATAACACTTATGAATGAACTCCTTACCTGCTATCAATACCTGAAAGAGCACAATATGCTGCTTTTATATGAGGCTTACCGTAATGGTGAGGAACTGCCATTTGACTGAGTTTCATACAATAAATACGGCGGTCAATTAAGACCGCCGAAAAAATCAAATTAATTTACACACTTTACTTGACAAACCCAAAATCCCGGCCTGTCAGTTCGACAACTTTGAAGTTATCTGTTTCGATTTACAATTCTTTTCCCATACAAAGAGATTCCGGCATATCTACATACGCACCATAATTAGAAATTTGCTTAAATCCTAACTTTGAATATACATGACAGGATTCCGCTAAAAGTTCTCCTGTTTCCAAAATCATTTTTTTATATCCTAGTTCTTTCGCCCACTCTATTAGTTTAGAAACCAGCTCTGTTCCTATACCCTTTCCTTGTTCATCTGGTATGACAAACACTCTTTTTAGCTCTACTGTATTTTCATCATAAGGACGTATCGAACCACCACCAATTGGATTATTGCCTCGATAAACAACTATCGCTTCGTTTATTTTATCAATTAGGTTATATTGAGCGTATTTATCTCGTTTAATTATTTTTCCAACTCTCAAATCTAAGTCCACGTCAAGCAATCTGCAATTTTCTATAAAATCTTTGTTATTCCCATCGCATCTTAAAAATACAATTTCACTCATCTTTGTCTTATCTCCCCAAAAATTCGATTTCCCAGTATGACAAACTGGAATTTGTAATTACTTTTTAGCTTTAAGAAACAATCCTTTATCTTTTCTATAAACCTGTACAGTTTTAAATCCAGAATTATAAAAAAATTTCTCTAACTCTTTTGGACTGTATACCCTCACATCTCCACTTTTTGATAAGGGAAACCAAAATTTATTTGCAAAAAATCTAAGTACAGTTCCAAAGTTAGGGTCAGCTATATACACTGTACCGTTTCTCTTTAAAATCCTTTTACACTCATTTACAAATCCTTGTGGATTATCAAAATGATGAAATGCGCAACATATCGTTATAATATCAATACTTTCATCTTTCCATTCAAGTGGATAACAAGGCTTTACTTCAAAATTCATATTAGGATAACGCATTTTTGCGGAATAAATCATGTTCTCTGATACATCTATTCCATTTGCTTGTATTTTTGCTTTTTTTGATAATTCCCTCAATAGAGTTCCATTTCCACATGCAACATCAAGAACGATATCACCTTCGCTCAAATCTATCATATTAGATAGCTCGTTAATATGAAATCTGGTATATTGTCCTTCTCTTGACGTATCATACTCAAATGCTATTTTATTGTACGCAATTCTTGATTCTTCTGTTTTTTTATTCATGTCATTTTCCCAAATTCCGATTGTAATTTGATGATTTTTAAGGGAAATATTAGTCATTATATTTTGTTATTAAAATTTTCGCCAACCCTTGAAAACACTAAATTTATCGCAGGTGAACTTTCCCTTAAAGTTTCCCTTGTGTTATATCTTCCCACAGGGCATTACGAACCCTGATAAGGGAAAAAATGAGGGAAACAAAATCACATAAAACATTATAACACAAAACATACGGGAATTGTGAACTGATTGAAATGCCTTCAAAAAATAATGAAAAGAGGACAGATAAAATGAATATGGTTTACGCAACATACAATATCCACCATAACAGCATTGACATCTATACTTATGCAGGCTACTTTTTACGGATAGACTGCAATAAAGCGGAAGAAGGGTTGGAAATTACTCCCTGCTCTGAATGTGCCTTAAATGCTCTGGCAATAGACGAACCTCTTGAATATGTAAGATTGTATCTTGAAGGAAATATGCAGATGTGGGTGGATGCGGAGGATTCGTTAGAACTGTGGTAATTTCTTGTAAAACAGCAGAGTCCAAATTTATATTTGGTTACTCTGCTGTTTACTTTTAAGATGGCTATAATCTATAAGTCCAATATGCTAATCAACCTTTCCAATTTGTATTTCGGGTATAGAAAAGCAACACCTTTAATGAGTAAATTTTGGAGTTTCTTAAACAATAATTGTTTATCTTCTAAATAGATAAAATTACAGTCTCATTTAATTAGAATTTTCTTTTTCTTTCTTGTATAAGTCAAAAAAGTAACTGTTATTTTCCAGCAATTCATCAAAAGTCCCATTACCAACAATCTTTCCGTTTCTAAATACAATAATACGGTCAAATTCCCTAATGGAAGTCAGACGGTGGGCAACAGCAATCACGGTAGCATGTTTTATCTGTTCCAAAACATTTTTCATAACGATACCTTCGGTCACGTTGTCCAGTGCTGATGTTGCTTCATCTAAAACGACTATATCAGAATTATCAAACCAAAGTCGGGCTAATGCCAATCGCTGCTTTTCTCCACCCGATAAACAAGTTCCTTTCTCACCTATTTTTGTTTCTACACCTTTATCCAATGCGGCAAGCAATGACAACAGATGTGTTTTTTCAAGGCATACATGAATATCATTTTCTGAAACTTCCCTGTCAAACACAAGATTTTCTCTGATTGTGCCGTCAAAAACAGGAGTGTCCTGTGATAAATAGGATACTTTTTCATACAATGATTCCAGTGAAATATTTTTAAGTGGTTCGTCGTCAAAAAGAATATTTCCCTTATCATACTTGAGCAGTCCAACCAAAATTTTTGTCAATGTAGATTTTCCCGAACCCGATTCGCCGACAAATGCTATTTTTTCACCTCTTTTAATCGTCAGCCTGACAGATTGAAGCACCTCTTTGTTTTCATAGGAAAACGATACGTCCTCAACATGAATTTCGCTTAAAGGTGCAGGAAAATCTATGCCTTGTTCAAGCTGTGTATCTTCTTTCAAATCTAACAGCCCCGTAAACCGCATCCAAGCCGTTTTATTCAGTTTGTACTGTACATAAATAACGTTAAAAATTGCGATAGGAGTATATGCATTATCAATCAATGTGATTAAAGCGACTACAGAGCCAATGGATAAATGGTTGTTTCTCCATGCATAAGCTAAAATCCCAACATCTAAGCAGGTAACTAACAATGCAAATATGGTGAAAAACGCTTCGTGTATCATAGTCATTTTTACTTTTGATGATACAATAACACGCTTTGCCCCCAATGCCTTTTTTACTTCATTTGGAAATTGATGTTTCATGCGGAAAATCGGCATTTCCATAAAGCCACGCACAAGAAAATGGTTTAATTCTTCCTCGTTTGTCAGTATCTTTTCCTTTATCTGATACAATCCTTGCAGCAGAAGATTCGTTACCAAAAATACAATAATATATCCTGCCAAAAGAAAATATGTAATCGTTCTGTCTATTTTCCAGATAAAATATAGGCTAAAAAGAATTGTCGGCAGTAAATTTCTGACGACGCTAAACCAAAAGTCATAGAGAACACCTTTTCCTGCATTAGCCCCATTTTCAATCTGTTGAACCAACTTTCCTGTTCCTAACTTTTGGTATTCAAAATAATCCATTCTGCCAATCTTACGCAGTGCCAGTAACTTAAAATCCAGGTAAATCTCATTTCCAAGTTTGGCAGACGGATATTCGTCTATATAGTTTATTCCATAATTGATAAAAAGAATGGCACCATAAAATAAAATCCCATAAATGGTTATTGTTCTGTCTGTCAGTCCGTCTATAACCTTTTGAAAATAGTCAGCTTTGTAGTTTGACATAAAGGCATTGAATAAGCCGATTAACAGATAGACAATTACCCATTTCTTGTTATTTCTTAAAACTTCTTTCATATAACGCATAACTGTACTCCTTTTCTGAAATGACAAAAATTGTCATTCGATAATATTGTCATTAGAACAGTACAGTTGCAACTGTCAGCAGGTTCAATTATCCTCAGCACAATCTGCTAACAGTGTATCAACTGTACTGAGTAAATATCTCGGATATATTTCATAAATAAATTCACCTCCATTCTCTTTTTCCAAACAAAAAATCTTCCCATAAAGACAGCAAAAACAACCCAAATACTTTTGGGTATATTTTGCCATTCATGCGGAAGATTTTCAACATCCAACATTATTCAAATCGCAAATACGATTCTCAATTTCTTCGGTAGTAACACGCAAATGGACGAATTGAATTACTACCTCTACAAAATAGCATTTTTCATTGTTTTTGTCAATAACCTTTTTCTTGCAATCTCCATTATGATGTGGTAATTTATCTTGCCCTCTTATCCTTACTTTTTGAAGTGTGTTTCGTTTGTCTATCTGCATTTTCTCTTTGATAATTCTGTAATCGTTTGTAAATGCTATCTTCCCGCCTGTCAGCTTTGTCTTGATAATTGTCATTAGCTGTTTTAGCGGCAGCAAAGATTTTGTAGAAATCATGTACCGTTTGAAATCCATACCGTTTAACAATCCCCGGCAAACCGACTTTCAGAAGGTCTATTTCCTCGTTCTTGCGGTCAATCCTGTTTTGCAGTTCCCCTCAATTTGTCAGCTTTGCCAATCCTTTCAGGCTGTCACGTTCAAGTTCTAAAGCATTGCGCGCCCTCTCTGCGTCAAAGATAATCCCGTTTTGACGGTTCAGTTCCTTATAAATCTTCAGCAGCTTTGGATATGCGGCGGCTTCAGCGGACATAGCAGGCTTTGGAAGTATCTTTGGTGTTTCCTGATTTGTTTCTTTCGTTTGGGTTTTGTGCTGCGGCTCCTGTTTTTGTGCTGACGGATTGGCAGCCGGTTCTTTAAGGCGGCTATGCTCCTGCTTTGGCGTTTTATCCGTCTGCGGTATTATTTCTACCGTTCTTCCCCCGCTTGGCTCTGCAATCGACTGTAACAATTCTTTCTCAAAAAACTTTGCCGACAATTCCCTTGCCTTATCCAATACTTTAGAAATCAGCAATGCCAGTGCCGTAACAGCAGTCATAATAATACTTCCCAGACGTTCCGGCTGACTGCCGAATATATCAACCGATTCTCTGATGCGGTATGTGATATATTTTTTCTTTATCTGTTGCATCTCTGTTTCGGGAACTCCGCTGACGATTGCCCTGTCTACTTCACAATTCCAGCGCATACGCATTTCATTATCGGTCTGTATCTGTTTCGCTTTCGGGTTGTTTTTCCCTATCTTCTTGGTGGCGAGATACAATCCGCTGCTGTCAAACACATGAAGTTTTTCTTTGTCATCTTTTACAAGAAGATTGATAAGGTCGGTATAAAAATGCTTTACCTCGTCAACAAAATCCTCCTGCTTCAAAAGCTATGTTGGCCAGAGAAAGAAGCGGAAATGAAAACTGCCGTTGTGGGAATGGGCGTTCTTACAACGGCAGTTTTGGATAAGTATATATGATTTTTAAAGATGCCTGAATTATTGGCCTGTCTGAAAAAGCTCTACACTGTATTTGGCAGGATTATCTTTGTTGATGTAAACATTCGCATATAAATCTTCTTTTCGCGTAAATTGTGTCAAAACATAATAATTACTTACTGCTTTGTATTCCTTACCCTCATAAATAAACCGACAGGCAATTCTGCAAGTGACGTAGTTTCCTACTCTAATCCAGGCTGCCGGAAGCATATCCTCTATTTCTGAGTCCATACAAGCGCCTGAATGCTTCAGGTTTTTCAATTTATTCCTGTCATATACCAGCTTACTCATTGAAGCCAAAAACAATATCAGCCATACAGAAACATTGATTAACATGGGTTCCAATATAGTAGAATTAAAAAAATTCCCAACAAGACCAACCGCTAATTCAATTACTGCTACAAGCAAAGCGGCATTAGCACATATGGAGAATAAGTATTTTACAGGCTTAAGACTGGCAATTTGCTTTTCTTTGAAAAGTCTGGAAATATTTTCCTCCGCTTTTCCTTTGTATTCCTCCGCTGATATATGCTCACCTGAAAAAAGCTCGTTTAAACTAATACCCAAAGCATCGCACAAAGGCTGTAAAAGCGACATATCCGGCATTCCTCTTCCGTTTTCCCATTTGGAAACTGCCTGATTGGTAATCCCTAAAGTTTCTGCAAGCTGCATTTGTGTCAGATTTTTTTCTTTTCTGCACTGTGCAATAAAGGCACCTATTCTTTTCTGATCCATACAATAAATCTCCTTTGCTATATTTGTGACCGCAGTATATCAAAAAGAGAATCTATTTAGAACATATTAAGCGTTGATTCAATACTAAACGCTTAGTTGAGCGTCACAAATTCAGTTATTACCTGTCGAATCAGTACATTTTTCTTCATGTTCCAACTGTATCACATCTGAAATGTCACAATCTAAAGTTTCACAAATTTTCGTCAGCGTTTCCATACTGATGTGCTTTCCCTTTCCCATGTTGGCTATCATATTTGTGGTCAGGCCAGCGGCAAGCCTTAAATCCTCTTTCCTCATGTTGCGCTCTATCAGTGTGTGCCAGAGCGGTTTGTAGCTGATATGCATTTTTCTCCCTGCCTTTCTGCCCGGATGGGTGCTTGCCTCCATTATATCAGGTTTCTTGCTAACTCACAAATATTTCTTGACGGTATCGCCGGTTCCGTCTGGATTGTGCTTTTCCTTTCCTCTTTTGATTACCTCTAATTAGCCATAACCTGTGTGATACCTGCAAGAATCAGATCAGCATGCAGAGTCCTTTCGTTTTGAGTGCGGCGTCCTGCGAGACAGAGATTATCTTTGATGTGATTGATATCTCTCTCGACTACAGTTCTGGTTTTATAAGTATTATTCCATTCTTCGGTTTCACGAATGGATCCGGGATAAGCCCGAAGGTCTTTTTCGGGATAGATATAAACCATACGACCGCATTTTGAGGTGGTACATGGGTTTTCGCAATCGCATTGTCGGTGAGATTTTTGGGTGGATTTATCATAAACCCATTTCATCTTTGGGCAGATAAATTTAAAAGTTGGCAATCCGCTTCTCAAATGTGATTTGCTTCCTTCAGTTTTCATCGGAAGTGAAGGATCACGAAATATAGCTGTCATAATGATGTATAATAATCTGCATAGCTTCCGGGTCGCCCTTAGTGGCGGCTATGATTACCGGGTATGGTAGTAAGCCGCGCTCGTCCTGTTCGGTTTTACCAGTCTTTCCCATAAGTGTGTTCCTCCAAATAGCGTTTTAAGAGATCAAAAGAGCTTGTCCGGCGATATTGCACTGTGCTTCTCGGAATGTTTTGAAGTTTTGCAATCTCCGCGTCATTCATATCAAAGAAGTAGTACAACAGTACAGCTTCGTCATTTGCAAAGTATGTGTCATAGGTGCAAAGCTGATCTTCCTCCTGCTGTGTCAAGTCAGAAAAGCTAATTTCGCGTAACTGCCGACGCTTCATATCAACGTAAAACTGGCAGTTCAGAAAACCGTTGCGCTTGGCATAATCTTTCAGCATGGTTTTCTGTGTGCTGATACTCATGCTCTCGTTGTTCGTGCCGTCATCTCTGGAGTTGTCATTTTGGTGGAGAGCAGAAAACCGCATAGAATCAGCAGAAAAGCGTAACTACACCTTTTATCAATCCCCCCGCATAACACTCTTTTTACACCTTTGAATATAAAGCTATCTTCCTATACAATCAAACCATGAAAGGATGGTGTTGATTATGAGAGAAAAGAAAAACCATTTGTATGTAGACAGCCAAGAACGGAGCATTTTATTACATAGCCTTGTGGAGCTGAAAAACCAGCTCATACAGCAGGGCAGATATACGGACTGCGTTGACGAATTAATATTTAAGGTCGTAAACGCACCCGTCAAGAGAATGAAAATTGAATATGTCTAAGGCACATCATTATGAAGCCGCTTATTCTTATTTGTTTTTAAGAGTAAGCGGCTTTTTTTTGTGATTTGCAACAATGCAAAAGAAAACCAGAGGGCAATCCTCTGGCTCTTTTACCGTATAAATCGTTTCATTAGATTTTTCTAAGTTTTTTATCAATCTGACTATTTCAAAGGAAGTGTGACAAAGAATGTAGCCCCTCCCCCATCCGTGTCTTTACAGCCAACTTTACCATTCATCATTTTTGCAAGTTCGTCTGCTATACTAAGTCCTAATCCAAAATTTGATTTATCTGTCCTTGATTTGTCGGCGCAATAGAAACGGTTAAAAATATACGGTTTATCATCTTCGGTAATGCCTTTTCCGTGGTCTATTACGAAAAATGTGATATGTTTTGCCGTTACTTCTGTTTTAATTTCAATTTGTTTATTGTCGATAGAATAGTGGATGGCGTTCTCCATATAAATTGTCAATATCTGAAAGAGCTGTTCTTCATCCGCACAAAATTTAGGATAACTGGTTTCACTGATTTCCAAGCGCAGGCAGATTTTTTTACTGATGCAGATTGGTTCATAAGCTTCATATAATGAGATTAATAATGTGTCTATATCAATGGTATTTTTGCATATTGTCCATGATTTCGCATCAGAGGAAGCCAGAAGCAGCATATCCCTCACCAGTTTTGACATTCTCATGCATTCCTTGTCAAATATTTTAACCGATTTTCTAAATTCAGTATTATCTATTTGTAATTGTTCCAGCTTCTCTGCGTTTGCCAGAATAACAGCGAGCGGTGATTTTAATTCATGCGAAGCGGAAGCTATAAAATCTTTTTGGCTTTTCAACATTACCTCTGTTGGTTTTAATGCTTTCTTTATGAGCAAATAGCTCATTGTCGTCACAGCAATAAGGGAAAGACACCATAAGGAAACATAAAGGAAAGCCTGTTTTGTTAAAATATCAAATAAGGACTGCTGCCTGTAAATCAGTGACAGATGATAAGCTGTGTCATTTGGCGTTACAATCGTTGCAAGTATCCCTAAATAATCGTCATTTCTCGTTCCGTTAAACATAAAAACACCGCTTTGGTCTGTAGTCGGCTTGTTATCATTTGTTATTATAAAAGTATCCTCTTTATCTGTCTGTGTGCGGAAACGCTCTAAAAGAGTGTCTACATCAGTAGGAAAGTCAAAATCTGTTTGATATACCATCTTTCCAGAAGTATCTTGGATATAGCAAAATATCGGGGATTTATACTCATGGTAGGAATCTGCAATGGATTCAAAATTCTGGCTGTTATCTTCAAGTTGGTACATCATCTGCGTAACCATTCTTTGAAATAAAAGAACCTCACTTGACTGCTCCGTGTGGACGTAATTGTTGCAGAGAATTATCATAATTGATGTAATAATTAACATAATCACCGTTATAAAAATGGTGTTCAATTTTTTTGACAGTGGCTTCAGCATTTTTAACCTCCTTTTTTATGGCTCATATGCCATAAAAAATTTTATTTCTTTTTCTGGGTTAGGGAATACCCAGCCCCATATACGGTTTTTATTTCACAGCTACTCTTTAATTCCCTTAACCGTTTCCGCAGGAAAGAAATATAATTGTCAACATTCCCTTGTTCAACTTCCGATGACGTGCCCCATATTTTCAGTATAAGCTGCTCCCTTGAAAAAAGCGTTTCTGGGCTTTTCATAAAGACATATAACAATTCAGACTCTTTTGCTGTTAAAAAAATAGTTTTAGGGCTGCAAGTCAATTCACGGCTTGATTTATTGAAACGCAAGTCGGCATATTGAAGTATATCTTCTGCTTTTATTTGGCTTGGACGTCTTGTTAAAGCCCTTACCCGTGCAAGCAGTTCTTGGATATGGAACGGCTTGACTAAATAATCGTCAGCCCCGCCATCCAGTCCCTCTATCTTTTCATTAAGGGCGGTCATTCCTGTAATGATGATAACAGGAATCTGGATACCTTTTTTCCGCATAGCCTTAATAATCGTCAGCCCATCAATCACAGGGAGCATTCTGTCCACAATAGCTAAATCATAGGAATAATCTGTATGTAAGGCATACAGCATGGCAGTTTCTCCATCATTACAAGCATCAACCATATAACCGTTTTTCGTTAATTGTGATTGTATCGAGCTGCAAAGCTCTAAGTCATCTTCTAAAAGAAGTATTTTCATTGTTCAAACCCTCTCCTTAGTTTTATTTATTTTCTTAAAGCATATTTGACGAATATTTACTATTTCATGCTATTTGTAAATCTATATTGCACAAGTGCCTTGCTATGGGATATATATGGGAAACATAATAGCACCCTTTTCGCATATCTGCAATTTTGCCGCTATTTGCAATAATAAGTATTTTTTGATAGGACTATATAATCCGATCAATATCAGTATAATATGAAATCCTGTAAAAATCCTCCAAAAAATCCTTTATATTTTTTATGATTTTACAGGATTTTTAGCAGAGTTTTTCTATACAATGGCTTTGCAGCTTGATAACTTGAATGCCTTGCAGGGTATATAAAAATCATGACAAGAAATACAAACATATCAAAAGAAAGGCGGAAAAAAATTATGAAGAACAAAAAATTAATGCAGATGCTAATAGTTGGGGTAAGTATTTTTGCTTTGGCAGGTTGTGGCACATCGAATGACATGGGAACAAACAGAGAAAGAGAAACCAAAGATGTCTATATTGAAAATGACATAACAAATCCTGACAAAAAAGATGTTCCCAATGAAAACGATTCAAAGAATACTTCCAATGGGAACAATTCAAAAGAGACACCCGATGAGGAAAATCCAAAGAATACTCCTGATGAAAACAATCCGAAAAATACCCCTGATGAAAACAATTCAAAGAATACCTCCGATGGGAACAATTCAAATGTTGTCGGCAGTATGGATGCCGATGAAATGATTGCTGCATCCGATTTACAGGGAAGCGTGACAGGATTTTCAGACAATGGATGTACGATTACCCCTGTAACATCAAGTAATGATGGAGAGGCTGCCATTGCGGCGGATGGATACGAAGATGAAGCGGAAAAAATCAATATTAAATATGGAGATAACTGCATATTCCAAAGAGCGGTTATGAGCATAGCGACTGGAAAAGCCACAGTCAGTGAAGTTGCCAAAGCGGATATAAAGAAAAAAACATCCTTGCTGCTTTATGGAAGTTTTGATGATACAGAAAATTTTACGGCTACAAAAGCAGTGATTGTCCAATATGAATATAACTAAGGGAGGCGGAAAATAAACATGGCATTTTATCAGCTTGCGTTTCGGTATTTGAAGCGGAAAAAATCAAAAACAATCCTGCTGTTTTTTGTGCTGCTCATTGTGAGCAGCATGATATTAAGCACAAACATGATTCTCCGTGCAACGGCTGATTCAAAAGCGGCAATCGGTGAAAAAACAAAGGCAAAAGTTGTCATGGGTATTTTGAAAGAAGAAAACAAGATTACGTTAGACGACGTGGAATGGATAAAGGGTTTGGCTGAAGTCTCCACCGTAAATTGCTTAGCCAGAAACACTGCGTTTCCTGTAAACTTTCAATTGATTACAGGCAGCGATTCTACAGAAAAATCCAATCAGAAAGCATCTGTTCTATCCTATGACAATCTGGAAAATGACAGCGGATTTTCGGAAGGAGTGTACCGTCTTATTTCTGGCAGATATATTTCAGAAGACATAAAAGGAATTGTTATCAACTCTTATCTGGCGGACGCCAACCAATTAAAATTAGGCGACTTGATAGAATTGGGAAGTGCCAATGGGAAGCGGGTTTCCTTAGAGATTGTCGGTATCTTTTTATCTGGAAGTGAAAGCAAACAGCCAGAAGGGATGGATTCTGTAAACCGTATTGAAAACCAAATATTCATAGATAACAGTTCTTACTCGGATTTATTTGGAATGGACGGTTATGCCAAAGTTGCCGTTTATTGCAAAAATCCAGAGCAGTTAAGTTTATTAGAGGAAGAATTGAACAAATATTTATCTGATAAAGCAGATTCTACGACGTCGGATACCTTGTATCAACAAATGGCTCTGCCATTGGAACAGATTACCAGAGTTGCAAAGCTTATGCTTGCCCTGACACTTCTGGCAGGAACAACCATCGTATCGTTGCTGCTTTGTATGTGGATGCGGACAAGGCAAAGGGAATCTGCCATTTTTATCAGTATCGGGAAATCAAAAGCCAGTATTTTTTTACAAATATTTCTGGAATCATTTCTAGTCTTTGCACTGGCTGTCTTAGGTTCCTGTTGTCTGGGAAATTTTATGGCTGGCATTTTACAAGGTTTCCTTACAGATTCTGAAACAACGGACATTACTTTAGACATCTTATTGCGGTTTAAAGATATCGTCGTTCTGGCAGGTTTGGGAATCCTGCTTGTATTGGCGGCAGTCATAATTTCCCTGTTTCCAATATTAAAGACAAATCCCAAAGAAACTTTATCAAAAATGGAGGGATAGACAATGAACAGTTTTCAAATGGCGTGGCGTTCAGTCATACGCAAACCAGTCAAAAGCGTACTGCTGTTTTTTGTAGTATTGATTATCAGCCTGTTTTTTTTGTCGGGCATGGCTAGCCGAAATGCAAGCATTGCCACCCAGAATAAGACAAAGCAGGCGGTAGGCGCAGGATTTCTGATGGAAGCAAACGAAGAGAACAAGAGGGACAGGGCAGATGAAATTCTTGCAAAAAAGACCGATGGGGAAGAAGGAAATTTTGATGGCGTGACTGTTAAAAAAATAAAAACAGAATATGGGACGTCATGGCAGGTATCTTATGACAATTCGTTCCAGACGCTTTTAATAGGCGATATGGAAAAGATTGCCGCTGTTTCTGGCATTTCAGAATATAATCTGACAACCGCCGTCACGGCAGTAAATCCCGTGGATTTTTCCAGAATTGAGGATGATGATGTAGACCAGAGTTCTGATTTACTTTGTGTCAGCTTAATAGGCAATAAGGATATGGCATTGGATGCAAATGTCCTGTCAGGGAATGTAACAATTAAGGACGGACGGATGATAACGGAGGAAGATGCCAATGTATGTGTGATTTCAGAAGAACTTGCCGAAAAAAACAGCCTGTCGGTTGGAAACAGGATACAATTCAATGACCGCCGTGATGTAGAAAACTCAACCGTCTTTGCGGCGGAGATTGTTGGTATTTATACAGTTCAGCAGAAAATGACGCCTGTTATGGCTGGAGATACTTTCCGTTCTGAAAATATTATATTTACAGACTTAGGGTTTCCAGAAAAAGCCGAAGGAAGCACATCGGGGGCATTGTACGAAAAAGCATACTTCAAAGTGGCAGACGTGAACCAATACGATGAAATAAAAAAAGAGATACAGAAAGTGGATATTGGATGGGAACGCTATGATTTAATTGACAACAATGGAAACATTGATAAGATGTCCAAAAATTTCAATGATTTGGAGCGTGTCAGCGAAATATTAGTCATTGTGGTTGCAGGAGCCAGCCTAATCATCTTATTTTTAGTATTTGTTTTTTGGATGAAAGGGAGGGTGCAGGAAATTGGAATTTTATTAGCCCTTGGCACACCAAAGATAAAAATATTTGGGCAGATATTATTGGAAGCGTTCCTAATAGCTACTATTGCCATATTCCTTTCTTTTATGGCGGCTCCTGCCGCTTCTAAAATTACAGCTTCCTATCTTGTGCAGCAGCAGGCACGGCAGGCGGATGAACAGTCTGTCATAGATGAGGGAAAAGTTGCAAAATCGGCGGAGGATTCAGAGGAAACAGTTACTGGCGTTTCAGTCACCGTTACACCAGAACTGATGCTGTACGATTGGTTCGGCGTGGCGTTGTTGGTTGTAATATCGGTTGGGGCTGCCGGCATTCTGATAGCCCGTAAAAATCCAAAAGATATTTTCAGTGAAATTAGTTAGGAGGGCAAAAAGATGGTATTAGAAGTCAAAAATGTAAATTATGCGTATAAATCGCAGAAAGGAAAAGAAATTTTAAAAAATGTTTCTATGCAGTTTGAGGAAAAGAAATTTTATACGATTGTCGGTGCAAGCGGGGCTGGCAAAACGACGTTCCTGTCCCTGCTTGCGGGGCTGGATATGCCTGTAAAAGGAACAATTTTGTATGACGGTGAAGATATACAGGCAAAAGGGCTTAACTACCACAGAAAGCATCATGTTTCGTTGGTTTTCCAAAATTATAATTTGATTGATTATCTGACGACTGAGGAAAATGTGCGGCTTGGCGGAACAAAAACACCGCAGGATTTATTGGAGAAAGTAAATATTCCTTGTGAGGATTGGAAAAGAAATGTTTTGCAGCTATCAGGCGGTCAGCAGCAACGGGTTGCCATTGCAAGGGCATTGGCAAGCAACGCAAAAGTATTGCTTGCAGATGAGCCGACAGGCAATCTTGATGAAACCACGGCAGGGGAAATTATAGAATTACTGAAAAGAACGGCGCATGAGCTTGGAAAGTGCGTCATTGTAGTAACGCACAGCAAATATCTTGCAGCACAGGCAGATGAGATTATCATGATTAAAGACGGCTGTATAGAATCAGTTACAGAGCTGTCAGATTAACCAGCTACAAGAAATACAAAAATGATAACCCACCAAATAAAAAAACGATGTTCGGGTGGGCTGTTTCGTCATACCCTAACCACCCTCCGACTTCGCTTTTTGAAGTTTGGAGGGATTTTTATTGCCTGCAAATAGCAATTTCCATTTACATATATCATATCGGGGATGGGTGGACAGCCTGTTAAAAAAATCCTTGTCAGTGCAAGGGGGCTTTCTACCCAAGAAGTAGAAGTCAAATCTCTACATATAAGAACCAAAATATCTATAAACCGTAAAGGTACGACAGCCTTTACGGTATTTCTTTTGTCGTTTTTTGTTGGAATACGCCGTAAGGCTATTTCTTGCGTTGGATGCCGTTCACCGCCTGCCAATCTGGATTATTCAAAAAAATTCAGATTGGAGGCAACGGATTATGGCGTACAACAAAGCCAGAGAAGAAAGAAAATAGCGGCTATGGAAAGAAGCCGAAGAAAAGCAGCTTAGGAACTTGGGTGTCAGCGAGGGCGATATTGAAAAGCTCCGTGTCCATGATTGGGCGGTATTCAATTCCGACAGACGGTACTATGAGAAATTGCAGGATGCGGGTACATATCTTGAGGAAGTCGCAGAGGACACGGCACAGCCCGAAGTAAAAACAGTTGAGAAATTTTTGGACAGCATTGAAAACCAGCGGCTCTATCAAGTCTTGATTAAGGTGGACAGGCTTACCATCCAGATTGCCTTATGGAAAATGGATGGTTACAGCAGTATGGAGATTTCAGAGAAATGCGGCTTATCTGTAAGCGCAGTCAACTTCCGTGTCTGGCATCTCAGAGAAAAATTAAAAAATATTTTATAACCATCTAATATTTGTGGATTTCCCATCGGCTACTGGGTGAGAGGACAATAAAACTCTCACCCAGTTTTCTTGTGTATTGCGAAAACGGGACGGCTCTTTGAAAACCGAATACCCATTCACCAAATACATTCTCTTTGTGGCTGTAATAAGCATAAGCGTGTGCAGCGGTACGCCATGACCCGCCGAAAGGCAGTAAGCGAAAAATACCGACTGAAAATATCGGGCAGCTCCCGATTACGCCATGACCCGCAAAGAGGACAATGATACTCCCGTCCAGCCACAGTCCGAGCGGTAACCAGCCCGTCGCAGGCAATGGGGGCGGCTCTGTCAGACCGACAGTTGGGGTGTATTTCCCGTGGCGTCAGTTCGCTGCTGACCGTTTGGTGACTTCCCTTGCGTTATCACGCATCAGCATTTTCGGGGTGTCGGGGACAAATAGAAAATGCTCTCTATTCATAATCAAGCCAGATGCGGGGCGGTCAATGGAAAATGGGTTTTTCATACTCTCCCGACCTTAAACGCTCCCCTGCGTCTGGCTGTTACATAGGCGGCTCTTACCGCCTAAATTCCACAGGAGGTTCACATAACATGGAAAGAACATATAAAAGGGGCGATATGTATTACGCCGACTGGGGGAAAGGGATAGGCTCGGAGCAGGAAGGCTACCGCCCCGTCCTTATTATCCAGAATAACACAGGCAACCGCCACAGCACTACCGTCATTGTCGCACCCATCTCAAGCAAGGTTGATGTGAAGCCGAAGTTGCCCACCCACTACTTTATCGACGCTGAATGCGGCTTGCAGCTCCCTTCCATCGTGCTTCTTGAACAGCTCCGCACAGTCAGCAAGCAGCGGCATGAGGGGTATATCGGGCGGCTGGACAAAAAACATATCCATGGCGTAAACCATGCGCTGGCGGTCAGCATCGGTCTTGTCTCCCCCGTCCCAAACAGGCTTAACCTTTTTTGTTATCTGTTCCTCGGCTATCCGCTTGAATACCGTTTCCATTTTTTCAGTGCCTACATAGTGCCTTTCCACGATAATTTTTGTGAGTGGGTGCTGTCGGGTGGCTCTATGCTGTGTGTTGCTGTCTTTACTCATAAATCTGCTCCTTTACAATAAAATAGAGCGCATAGATTTTTTCTATACGCTCTGACGCTGTGTTACTTATTCAGTTGTGGTAGTGGTTGTTTAGGCAAACTAGAATTTGACGTTATACTCGTTTTATCATATCTATGCACCAATCTTCATACTTCCCTTGATTGCCCTGTTCATCGGTATATTCATATACACCGTCTAAGTGTAGTTCACCGACCGCATGATATCCTAATCTTTCATACAATCTCTTTGCCGCAGAATTATCCGTTGGATTTACATCAAGTCCTAAATAGAGAATTGCGCAGTTATTGATAAACGCGCCAAAATAAACTGCTTTTCCGTTATTCTGTTGCTGAAATCTATTGGCATGTATGGAAGCATCACTTTTCACCAATAACAAACTATCTAAATCACATTCTTTCACTATCCTGATTTGATACGATATAGAATTTATTTCATATAATTTTTCCTGCATATTTGTATTCCTCCAAATTCTTTTTATCAGGGTGATTACAGCACGACTAATCTTTTGGTTCAAACTGCGATTTATATGTCTAATAGAATACCACAATCACATGCATATTTCTATCAAATATTCATTAAATTAGTTCCTTTAATCGGTTTAGTTTCTGCCCCCTTTGAAAGATGTACCGTTTCCAACTGCTGGTATTTCTGCTCCCTGTCCTCTGTAAATTTCGCAAGGCTCTCAAAGCTGTCTATCTTCCTTGTCGTGATGAATTTCTCCGCATTGTCGGCTGACTGCAAGGCGGTTCGGTCAGCTATTTTTCTTAAATGCTTTCCGCTGACAATCGGCAAGTCAAGCCTGCCTTTTCCCCTTTTGGCTGCCGCAAGGCAGACAACGCCCTCCGCAGGAGTCCATGCAAGTGAAACTTGCCCCTCGGAGAGCGCACATACCACCTCTGGTGGTATATCTGTGCGCACCCCGTAAACGGGGTGAATACGTTACCTCGGCTTTCCAGTTCCGTTGCCCTCGTCATAGCGGTAGCAGTCGGGGAAATACTTCACGATAATACCGCCCATGATGTACTTGTGATGGTTCTCGGCTTTACGTTTCTTCTCGTTCTGTTTTTTCTTCTCATTGGCTACACGCTGTTGTGTCTGTTTCAATGCCTGCAATGCCTTTTCTAAGTTTTTGCTTGTGTCATTTTTGCTCTCAATCATTTCTGAAACCTCATTCTTTCTGTGGCTGTGTTAATAGTTTCTGAAAATAAAAAAGGTAGCTGATTGTCTGTTAAGATAATCGCTACCTAAAGGTAAACAATATTACATTTCGTTTCAAATTTATTATTTTCTATACCTCATTACTTAAAATACTGATTGCTATTTCCTTTGCCTTATTTCCTGAAACTACTTCTCTATTTTGCATATCATCAAGATAAATTGCAAAGTAAATTTTATTATCACTTTTTTCAATATAGCCAACAAACCATGCTTTACCGTCAGTTCCCGAACCTGTTTTTCCATACAAAGAACCATTATCAAGTTCTGCTATATACATAATATTTTTTAATTCTTCCAAATTGTCAGTACTAAAATTATTCTTACTGCCAAAAATATAGTTCAGCATAACTACTTGTTGTTTTGGAGAAATTTCTAACGATGATTCTAACCAAAATCCATTAAGCTCTGGCAATGAATTAGTTTCACTTCCGTTCCATTCGGATATATCACAATTTCCATACTGTATTTCTTTCAGCATAGCATGAATATTTTCTTGACCAACCATATCTACAACTTGCCGAAAATACCATACACATGAAGTTTCAAATGCTTCTTTTAAGGTTAAATTTGAATTCCATGTGTCAATGGGGTATTTTACACCACTATATTCCATTGTGGAAGTTTGGTTTTCAAGCACATTATTTTCCAAACCTGCCAATGCAGATATAATCTTGAATGTTGACAACGGCGAAACTTGCTTTTCACATTTCTCTTTGCCGTAAAGAAAATATGTGTCTGATGATTCATCATACATTACAGCACAACCGCTAATTCCTTGAAAGTAATCAGAATAATCAACAATATTATCTGTCACAATAGGTGTTTCATTTTCTTTAACGGTTTCCGTACTCTGTATACTTTGGTTTTCTTCTGTTTGCTGTTCTGCCGTAATAGCATTATCCTGTTGCTGTTCACTATTCATCTTTGAACAACCTGCAAGCATAACAGATAATAGCACTATCACTATACCTTTGGCTTTTTTCATGTTACCTCCTCTTATATGTCCAACTGCTATGTAACTTTTTCATATTATCATATACCCACTTATATTTCTATAAAAAAATCCTTAATATTTTTTCCTTTATTTCTCTTAATCATCATCTGCCTTGCCCGTTCCCTCTGTTCGGTGCTAACTGCCCTCGGCTTGCGGTAACTGACGTGTGACTTCGGAAAGGAATAGGTCTTAGATACCTCGTCCTGCCCTGTCAGCTTGTATGTGTCGGGAAAGTCGGCAACCAGCGTGTCAAGTTTCCGCATAACTGCCTTATCCCTTGTGTAGAGGGTGGCGGTCTGTTCTCCTGCATTGTAATTGACAACCGTTTCCTGCTCGTATCGGGAAAGTTTCATATCCCCCTCGTATAATAAGTTTATAGCCAGTCAGAACAGGCTATAGACTTATTCTTTTTTGATATAGATGCAGGATGATTTCTAAGAGGGCTCCCTCTCCATCCCTTCCCATTTATACAGTTAATAGTTACCAGTCTCAATTCTTTCTACATAGATGTGAGGATATTCTGATGGAGGTCTGGCGAGGTTCTCCCTTTCTCCCATAATGCTGGTTCATCCTGTCTCATCTAATGTTTTGTTGCTTACTACTTTTTACCAGAGCCTCCCGGTGCTATAATGGTTCCCAGTGGAACTTGGGCTAAGGCACTGCTTCGTTCCCCCTGCAAAGCATCCGCTATTGCTTAGAAAGCATGCAGCCCGCACCGCCGTACCTTGACTGCTTACACAAATGCTGCACCGCCAGGTCCAGCCTCCAGCAGGGTATTTTAACTCCCTTGATAAGAATGACGGCATTGATTCTTTCGTCATCGCTGATTTTGCAAGGGTCGGGCGCATCCATACCGAACCCTGGCGGGGCGTACAGTACCTCGCACTCCAGCGGCTTACCAGGCACAGGCTCCATATCACGGAATGCATCTCCAGGGAGAAGACCTACATGCTGAACAACATTTTCCTTAAGTTCAGCGAATTTGCCATGCTCAATAAAGACGAGCATCCCTTCTCTGACAAATATGGCGCCACAGCTGAAGCAGTCCTGACGGACTACCTTTCCACGGAGGACATCGTGGACGCGTCCGTGGAGGATCTGGTAGCTTTCATCAGCTCCAAAAGCCTTGCTGAGCTTCTCAATGCTGTGTGCTGGTGTCTGGGCTTGCAGGGTTCCGGGCGGCATATCAAGGCTCTTTCCCTCAAAAGTAGTAAATTGGTAGTAAATTCAGCTTGAAATCCTGCTTGTATGTCCGTAAATCAAGGCTTTTTTGAGATAATCAACCATTTTAGCGTAAAAAATATTACGAGGTGCAGTATGTATAACATTGGAATTTGTGATGATGGAGAGAACATTTGTACATCTATTGAAAATATGCTTTTGCAATATGCACAAGAAAAGAATGTTCAAGTCGATACAAATATTTGGTATACAGGAGAAAGCTTAAGAGACTATCTGGCATCAGGCGGATATCTGGATCTTCTTTTTCTGGATATAGAGCTTTTTAAAATGACAGGTATTGAAGTCGGTACTTATATCAGAAACCAATTGGATAATATGGGATTGCAGATTGTATATATTTCGGGAAAAGCATCCTATGCACAGCAATTATTCAAAACACAGCCTTTGGATTTTCTGATTAAACCAATCTTGCAGGAAGAGATTAATGAAGTTATGGGTATGGCACTCAAAATTGCAAAAAAGAGAAATGAAAGGTTTGAATTTCAACGGGGAAAAGATTACTATTACATTCCTATGGGGGATATTGTTTATCTTGAAAGCAAGGGGCGTAAGGTAAAGGTTGTAACCATGAAAGCAGCATTTGAATTTTATGGCAAACTAAAAAATGTTGTGAAATGCCTGTCAGAGGATTTTATTGTGATACATCAGTCTTATATCATAAACAAAGAATATGTTTTCCGATACACATATGAGATGGTGGAATTGGTAGATGGCACGATATTGACAATCAGTCTGGCAAATCGAAAAATTGTGAGAGATGAACTTTTAAGGGAGGAATAGATATGCTTGATTTTATGATTTGTGCGCTGACCAATCTTTTTCGGATATTTCTGATTGGCAGATGTGCGTCAATCTTTTTGGGGGTAGACGTAGACAAAAAGAAAAAACACATTGTCTATGGTTGTTTTTATGTTATAAATACTGTGTTATTTTGGGAATTTCACACAGTATGGATTAATATGATATGTAATCTGATGGGAATCGGTGCAATCGTATGGTTGTATACGAAGTCCGTCAGGACAAATCTGTTTATAACCGGTACGATTTATTTGGTAAATTGCGGCTGTGATGTGGCAGCTACATCCTTATTTGTCAATTACCGGGATGGGGGAGCCTATAATCAAATTTATGCAGTCATATCGTTTTTTCTGATTTTCATGTGTGAGTTAGTGATAGAAAAAATAATTACAATTCATAAAGATGCAGAGGATGCTCAAAATATTTCGTTGGTGCTGATGCCCATATGCAGTATTATAGTCATAACTCTGTTGGTTTATACTGATACGTGTACAGACATAGGGCTTACCATTGTGAGCATTGGTCTGTTGATTGCAAATTTTCTTATGCTGTATCTGTATAATTTATTGCTGCATTCTATTTCACAGCAATATGAGATGGAAATGCTGAAGACGCAGTTACAGGCATACGCAAACCAACTGAATGTTGTTCTGAGGGGAGAAGAAAAGATAAAAGCCTTACGGCATGATATAAAACACCATCTCAGCGAATTGATGCTGTTGGCGAATAAACATGACGTAGCAGAAATACAGAAGTATATTGATGAGATGAATTCATTTCTCAAGAATCCCAATGAGATTGTTGCATCTGGAAATCTGGAGATTGACAGCGTACTCAATTTTATGCTCCAAAAGGCTGAGAAGGAACTGAAAACTGTGGATATAAAAGTAATGCTGCCGGAAAAAGTCAGACATTCTTTTGATATCAATGTTATGTTGGGAAACCTGCTTGAAAATGCGATTGAGGCAGCCGGCAAGACGGAAAATAAATATCTGAGCGTTCATATTAAATTGAAAAGAGGGATTCTAAAGGTAAAAATTGAGAATAGTTTTGAATCCTCCTGTATCTTGTGCGAGGAACAGAATAGAAAGGATACGATCTTAAAGACAACGAAGCCTTTTACGGAACAGCATGGAATCGGATTGAAAAATGTGAAGAAGATTGTGGAGAAGTATAATGGTACAATGGCAGTCACGGCACAGGAGGGCATATTCTGCGTCAATCTGCTTCTGTATATGGCAAGAATGGAAAATGGGCTGTAAAGGCAAATAAAAATACTAAAAAATAATAGGAACAATAAGAGTATGGCTATATTCCGGTCATGCTCATATCAATTTTTACAAAAATTTATATTAATTATGACAAGAAACGGCACAGCGTTCATTTTCGTGATAAAGTCATTTTTCGGAACAAGGAAAAAGAGCTTTTTAGTCGAAAGAGTAATATGCAAAATAAGTCAAGATAAGTGGAGGTTAAGATGAAAAAGATTAAGAAAATGATAGAAACTGTAATAGGTATGGTGGTTCTTCTGGCATTATTAGGAGGATGTGCTCATACATCTCAAAGTGAAGAACAATCAAATATTGATTTTGAGAGTTTGGATACAGACACTCAAGTTGTTGAATCACAGGACGAAACAAATGTTGATTCCAAAGAGGAACAGGACACAGCAGTTTTCATAGATGAAAAACTGGATGAAAATCTGTTCATCAGTGCAGAATTGAAAATGCCGGAAAATAACCTTTATGAATATGCTGCGCAGTTAAAAAAATTTGACTATGATAAAGTGCAGGAAGCAATAGGGCAAAATGCGGAAGGGAACCTTGCTGTTGATGATGGGAGCGACGAATTTACGGGTGGCTCGCTTACCTATCAAAGAAATGATATGGCAAATCATTTGGACACCTACTGCTCCTATGCGGGGGAGATGGGATTGACAGATGACAGGGATCTGCCTTTTATGTCTCAGGCAGATGCTGTTGCATGGATACAAAACATGGTAGGAATATTTGGCGTGGGCGGAGAACTGGAAGCTCTTGATGTGGTTGCTATGGATTCAGTGGATTTTGAGAACGTGAAAAAGGCAATTATGGAAGATAGCGATTATCAGTTTTTGTCAGCAAAGGGATATGGAAGCGATACATTTGAACAAGATATGGAAGTATACAGAATCATTTTTCGAATGAATGTAAATGGGATTCCCGTATACCGAAATGAGCCAAATTTGAGACAAACGAGCGAGAGATTTTTGGCTTGTCCAGCTACTGTAACGGTGTTGTTATCAAATAATGGGATTGAAATGATAGGCATGATGGGAATGTTTGAGCCTTATGAGGAACATCAGAAGGAAACAGCTATTATAGGTGAGGACGGCGTCAAAGAAGCGATCATGAAAAAATTTGGTGATGTCATTTTATCAAGCGAGTTTAAGGCAAAAAATATCTGGATGGAGTATTTCCCACTTCTGAGGGAGGATTCCTTTACGGAGATGGATTTGATTCCGGTATGGTGCGTTGAATTTGAAGTAGATGGACAATCGGTTGAAGACAGCAGATATTCAATTCGGTTTAACGCAATCACAGGAGAGGAAATTTCGTGAAAAGAGTATTCATAAATGAATGGAAGAGGGCAATAAATATAAGCGCTGTTATAGCAATTATCGGCGTTATGTTTTGCTGATCCTGTTTTTGAGTACGAGATTTCCAATGACAAGTGATTATTATGAAGCATCAACTGCCGATACCGCAGATTTTATTTATTTTAAAAACATCGATTCTTTATACCGCTTGTCTGGCTGCTGCATCGATGATTCCTTTTCTTGGGCATATTACATGGTCAAACAAATGGGGCAAGATTTGGGGGACGTTGGGGAAAACAAATATTATCTATTTTGGGAATAAGATGACCGCTAAATCAATGGGGACATTCATTGGGGCGTTAATTGCTGTTTTGGATATATGTGTTTCAAATGACTGGCTGGACTGGGCATATGGGTTTTCGCCGGTAAGCCTGACGCAGTTGGAATTGTTTAATGGTTTTGCACCAAAATGGGGAAACAATCTGGCGTACGCAGAGAAATTTTTCATGATTGCAATCGTAAGCCTCAGTGTATTATGTGTGGCTGCAAATTATAAGGAAAAAGTAATCAGTAGAATCAGCAGGAGGCATATTTATGGAAGATAACTGTGAAATTTTTGTAGAAAATGTGACGAAAACGTTTGGCGATCAAGAGGTTTTAAAAACCGTATGCATTAAATTTGAAATGGGGAAAATATATGGAATTGTAGGAAGAAATGGTTCCGGTAAAACGGTTCTGCTCAAATGTATCTGCGGCTTACTGTATCCCCAGGCAGGGACAGTGACAGTTGGCGGCAAGGTTGTTGGAAAAGATGTGGATTATCCGGAAAATGTAGGATTTATCATTGAGACACCGGGTTTTCTGCCAAGATATTCAGGGTTAAAAAATCTGAAATATTTAGCGTCTGTCAGGGGGAAGGTTAAGAAAGACCATGAACAAAAAGCAGGAACAGCAGATTTTAGATTATTACAGCACCACAGAGAAATGTATCCACAGTAAGACACACTCCAATGCGCATCAGACTGTATTCACCAAAGAAAGCGACAAATACCAGTGGATTGTATTGGAGCAGAAAAGCCAGTGCGAAGTCGAGGTAAGGCAGACCGACAATCATGGAACAATCACAGCAAGGGATAATTACGAACTGACAGGAAACCTTCCTAAGTGCGTGGGCGTGGAGCGTATATGTGAGGGCGCAAATTTTCAGATATCTTTTAACGCTGATGAAATCAATCTAATCTATCAGTTTGGGGAACAGGGCAAAGCGGAAACGTGCGCCAGTCTGTCCGCTATTCTTCCGCAGATAAAGGACAGTGGCACCGAGCAGAGGGAACGGGCAAGGCAGATGATGATTAAACGGAATAAGGTATAGTGTGAATCAAACTCAATGGAATTGTATTTGTGTTTATGGTAAAGTAGCATTGTTGAGAAAATCAACAAATATATGAGTGCGAGGAATGATTATATGAGATTGCTAATTTATGGAGCGGGTGTGATAGGGTGTCTATATGCGACACTATTTTGTGAAGCAGGATATGATACGACTATATATGCGCATGGAGAAAGATTAGAAAGTCTAAAAAAGTATGGCTTGTGTTACATTAAAAACCGAAAGAGAATGAAAGTAACTCCCCGAATTATTGAAAATGTAACAAATGAGGACACCTATGATTTTATATTTCTGACTGTAAGAGAAAACCAAGTACATCAAGCATTAAAGGAATTAAGAAATAATAATAGTCCAAATATTGTAACAATGGTTAATACCATTGAACCATACAGTGATTGGGAAAAAATGTGCGGAAAAGGAAGAATTATACCGGCATTTCCCGGAGCAGGAGGGAGTTTTGACGGGAATATATTAAAAGCCGACCTAACGCCGAGATTAATTCAGCCGACAACTTTTGCAGAAATAAATGGAATGGAAACAGAGCGGATAATGATGTTGTCAGCAATTTTTTTGTTCTGTCAAAAGTTAAAGACTTGTTAAGAATTTCTATGCTATGATCAGAACATGAAGAAAATAAAACAAGGGAAAAGAGGTATACACTATGTTTTGGCGGATATTGAAAAAAGACCTAAAACGCAAAAAGACCATGAACATCATTTTGCTGTTGTTTGTCATTTTATGCTCAATGTTTGCAGCGGCGGCAGTGAACAACATTATAGCCGTTACAGGCGGTATCGAGCATTATTTCGATGCGGCGGATGTTCCCGATATTATCGTGCGGATGCTGACTAGCGAGGAAAATGACCTCGAGGAGAAGATTGGGGAGCTTGCCTGTGTCAAGGAGATAAGGAGCGAACATTGGCTGTGTGTATCAAGTTCAAAATATTTCAGTCATAACGGAAAGGAACTTGATAATTTCACGAATGCGGCCTATCTGCTTTCCGATAGTGAAATGGCGATCAATTATTTCGATGAGAACAATAACATCATCGAAAGCGTGGAAAAGGGCTGCTTTTATGCCAACGATCCTTTTTTACAGGATCTTATTATAAAAAAGGGCGACGAAGTGGAGCTTACTGTCGGAAACAGTCATCTCACACTGAAGTTTATGGGGCGGTTTAAAGGAGCGCTGTTTGATTCGGGAAACACGGCTTCTCCGTATCTTATCATGAACTCTGCGGATTATGACTATCTTGACATGGACGAAGCCACTCATATTATGAATGGCAAGCAGTTTTGTGTAAATACATCAGATGTTGATGAAATAAGGGAATTTGCAAAGAACTATAGCGGTGTATATGTCAACGCACGAGAAGACTGCAAGGGTATTTATCTCTATGATATGATTTCGGCTTATGTTTTAATGGTAATCAGTATCATGCTGATGTTCACAGCCTTTGTGATGCTGCGTTTCACAATAGGCTTTACGGTCAGCGAGGAATTTCGTGAGATTGGTGTAATGAAGGCGGTAGGTATTGGCAACGGAAGTATAAGAAGCCTGTATATCGTCAAGTATCTTGCCATTGCTGTAATCGGTACACTGATAGGATATTTCTGTTCTGTCCCTCTCGGGGATATAATGATGAAAACTGTATCGAAAAATATCGTTCTCGGCAGCGGGGGCGGTACTCTTATGGGTCTTGTAAGCTCTGCGGCGGTAGTTATCATTATCCTGCTGTTCTGTTACAACTGCACACGCAGAGTCAATAAACTTTCGCCAATCGACGCAGTAAGAAACGGTCAGACAGGCGAGCGCTTCCGAAGAAAAAGTCTTTTGCACTTAGGTCGCTCTAAGCTGCCACAGGCTGCATTTCTCCCGGTCAATGATGTGCTCAGTTCGCCGAAGCAGTTTTCTATCGTGATAGTTGTGTTCACGCTCTGTATCCTGTTGATGACGATTATGTCAAATTTTGCATTGACACTCAAAAGTGAAAAGATACTGCGCTTCTTCGATATGCCCTCAAGTGAAGCGCATATCCTAGATGGCGAAATATTGGGAGAAATCCTAGTAGATCAGAGTGTGTATAAGCAGATTATCGCAGATACCGAAAAGCTCCTTGCCGATAACGGAATGCCTGGCAAATGCACAATGACCATGAGCACAGAGTTTGAAACATCACACAAAGGCAAAACAGCAAAGATTTCTTTCTATGTAATGAAAGGCGAAACAAATGATACGCTTTATGTAGATAAGGGCAGCGCCCCACAGAAGACGGATGAGATTGTCGTAACGGTAAGTGTCCTTGATGACTTAGGCGCAGAGATCGGCGACAGGGTAACGGCAATAATAAATGGGAAAGAGTACGAGTTTATCATCACGGGAACATACTCCTCTTTTATGAGCCCAACTGCTTTTCTATATAAAGATTTTGATTTTGGAAATCTGCCGGCAAACAATATAATGGGAGTGCAGATACACTTTGACGGTAATCCCGACAAGGCGCAGATAAACAAAAACATTGAAAAGTTGAAAGACCTGCTTGACACCGACAAGGTGTATTCGACCTCGGAATTCATCAATAATTTTACGGGAATGTCTGATACGTTGAATGTAATCAAACAGATGATGATGATCGTTACTGTGATTGTAACGGCATTGCTTGTCATACTCATGGAGCGTTCCTTTATCTCTAAGGAAAAAAGCGAGATTGCACTGATGAAGGCAGTGGGTATCGGCAACGGCAGTATCATCTTGCAGCATTCGCTCAGATTTGTGATCGCATCGGTCATTGCCTGCATTGTTTCTTCAGTGGTGCTTATGCCGATCAGCAACGTAATGATGAATTGGGTAGGTAATATGGTCGGCGATGTATCAGGCATGAAATGCGATTTTGACCCGCTGGAAATATTTGTATTCTGTCCGGCAATTCTCATCGGCGTGACCGTCATCGGCTCATTCCTGACGGCGCTTTACACAAAAACAATCAAGGCTTCCGATACGGCAAGCATAGAATAGGAGGAAAATAGAATGAATAATGCGGTTTTACAGACAAAGGGACTTTGCAAGACATATATCGTGAACAAACATCAGAACAATGTGCTGAAAAACATCAATTTGACGATTAGCAATGGCGAAATGGTAGCGGTCATGGGACCTTCCGGCTCAGGTAAAAGCACGCTGCTCTACTGCGTTTCGGGAATGGATAAAGTGACCGCAGGCGAGGTGTTCTTTAACGGCAGGGAAACGGCAAAGCTTAGCGATAAGGAGCTTGCAAGGCTCAGACTTGACGAAATGGGTTTTATTTTTCAGCAGATGTACATGATGAAAAATCTTTCGGTACTTGATAATATCATTTTCCCTGCGGTAAAATCAAAAAAGAATAGGTCGAGCCGCAGGCAGACCGAGGAGCGCGGCAGAGCGCTCATGCACAGGCTCGGCATTGGCGATGTGTGCGGCAATGATATCAACGAGGTGTCGGGCGGACAGCTTCAGAGGGCTTGTATCTGCCGCAGTATGATAAACAATCCTAAGATGATTTTTGCTGATGAGCCGACAGGCGCATTGAACCGTGCAAGCTCCGATGAAGTCATGAATGAGCTGCTTTCCTTAAACCGTGACGGTACGACAATCATGTGCGTGACACACGATGCAAAGGTTGCCGCTAAGTGTAGCAGGGTGCTTTACATCGTGGACGGCGGGATTGTCGATGAAAAGGAAATGGGACATTTTGGCGGCGGTGACAAGGAGCTTCGTGACCGCGAAAGAGAACTAAATAACTGGCTTATGGAACAGGGATGGTAGTTTTATGACCGATATTTTGATAGTGGAAGACGATAAGGAGCTGGCAGACTTGCTGACTGATTTTTTGTGTGACGAGGGCTATACTGTGTCAAGCGTAGCTGGCGGAGAGCGTGCCGTACAGCTTTTTGAACGATATGGCGCAAGGCTTGTGGTACTTGACATTAATCTCCCCGATGTGAACGGCTTTGCAGTCTGCTCCAAACTGCGGGAAAATGTGGATACGCCTATATTGATTGTAAGTTCAAGGACAGGCAAGGAGGATAAGCTGAACGGCTTTGACCTCGGTGCTGATGATTATATTGAAAAGCCCTATGACATAGATATTCTTATCGCTAAAATCAAGGGAATATTCAAAAGGCGGTATCAGCGTGATACATTGTCGGCGGACGGTGTAACACTCAATCTTGCAGATAAAACAGCAGTCATCGACGGAAAGCCTGTAGAATTGCCTGCAAAGGAATTTGACCTGTTGGCGCTTTTACTTGAGAATCAGGGCAAATCTCTAAAAAAAGAGTACCTGTTCAACACTGTCTGGGGCAGCGACAGCGATTCGGAACTGCAAACGCTACATGTGCATATCAACCGTCTCCGCCAGAAGCTTGGTGATAATCCTAAGAATGCAAAGCGTTTGCTTACTGTCTGGGGTGTGGGGTATAAGTTTGTATGAAGGCTTTCAGAAGATTGTGTATTGTAGTGATAACTGTATTTCTTTTATTGACGGCGGTATTGAATATATTTCTTGTGGGAGCGAAAGACAATAATGAGGGTATTTACCGCGTTGAAGCCAAGCGGCTTGCTGATGAGATAGCAGAAACAGGAAATTATGACCTTGAAAAATATCCTCACATTACGGGAGTGTTCTGTGCTGACGATGGCGGACTGTATATCTCCGATGAGTACTATCTGATTATTGAAACAGACGGAACGCTTTATCGCGTGGAGTATACTGTCGGAAACGGACAGCGCAGCATCGTGGCGGTAAACTGCGTATTGGGTGCCCTGTTCCTGCTGATGATTGGTCTTTTATATTATATCCTGAAGCATATCATCGTACCGTTTGGCAGGTTGAACGATGTTCCGCAGGAGCTTGCAAAGGGCAATCTTGCTGTCCCGATATCGGAGGAAAAAAGCCGTTTCTTCGGAAAATTCACATGGGGCGTGAACCTCCTGCGTGAAAGTATCGAAGAAAGCCGTAAAAAAGAAATCACGATGCAGAGGGACAAAAAACTCTTGCTGCTCTCCCTTTCCCACGATATCAAAACGCCTTTGTCGGCAATCAAGCTGAACGCAAAGGCGCTTGCTAAGGGATTATATAACGACGAGGAAAAACAGCGGGCTGCTGCCCTGAGCATTAATACTCGCGCAGATGAAATAGAGCGTTTTGTCAGCGAGATAACAAAGGCGGCAGGCGAGGACTTTATGAGCTTCGAGGTCACACAGGGAGAAGCTTTCTTAAGCGTGATCATTACAAGAATAGAGGCAAGATATGCTCCTCAGCTTGCCATGTCAGGAACGAAGCTTGCGGTTCAAAAGTTCGATGACTGCATTCTTTCCTGCGATCCCGACCGCCTTGCAGAGTGCCTGCAAAATCTGATTGAAAATGCGATTAAATACGGTGACGGTAGACGAATTGAGATTAGCTTTGATAGAATGGACGGCTGTGAGCTTATCACGGTATCAGATACAGGCTGTACTCTTGAAGCGAAAGAACTGCCGCAGATATTCGAGAGCTTTCATCGTGGAAATAATGCGGATAGGGTGCAGGGCAACGGACTTGGGCTTTTTATCTGCAAACGGCTGATGTCGCTCATGGGTGGAGAGGTGTATGCGGATATTCGTGATAAGTGCTTTTATATAACGCTTGTTGTGAAAATGGCGTAAAGTGATAGTTACTTGTTCGGGGGCGAAAGCAAGGGAAACTCAATTAAAATTGGGAAGTTAAAAAAGCAAAATAAACAATCTGCCGCACGACGGCAAAAGAAAAAAACGTCGTACAGCAGTCATGTTTTAGTGCCTTTATTTTACGGCGGCTTTGAGAAAATCAGAGCTGCCGTTTTTAGTTGGAGAATTTAAAACAAAATGAGTTAAATTAGAAGATAAATTATGCGAAAAAGAAAATTGAAACTTTTGAATCATATAAGAGATACAAAAGAATCACAGATGGGTATTGTGAACAGTATTCAGATGATTAGTCAATTCATATTTGATAAGTCAATGACCGTCGGATTTTGTCGATAGGGTATGTGCTTCATGGGTAAGCGCCAATAAACCACACGCACATGATAAGCAGCCCCGCAGCAAACGTCACAATCAAATTTGCGAGATATATATTTGTCCGAGTATGACCTACGGTCAATTTATTCCGTATCGTACCATCGCTATAATCTGTTCCCAAGAACATACTTGAAACCACGGCCAAGAAAAAGCAAACGTTTTTACGCTTGTAACCTCTACGCTTACGCACTTACGGCTGGCAGCGTCGAGTTCTTCGGCACGAATTTCTTTGATAACATGACCGTTATCAATAAAACCATAGTGTGTCGCCAGTTTTGCCAGTTCATCAAGAATATGACTGGAAATCAGTACTGTAATCTGATGTTCGCGATTAAGTTTCATAATTAGTTTTCGCATTTCGATAATGCCTTGTGGGTCAAGACTATTTATCGGTTCGTCCAATACAAGAAAGTCTGGGTTTCCGCAAAGCGCAATCCCTCTCATTCCTCATATCAAAGAATATAAATTTTAAAATTTGGTACCAAAATAGCATTTTTTATTAAGACACGTATATTTAAACTTGCTATAATAGATAAGAACGCAAGGAGGATATATGATGAAAGCCCAAAAAGAAGTTGTAAAAAAAGTCATAGATTATATTGAGAAGAATTTAGAGAAAGAAATCAACTTAGATAATATATCAAAAAATATTGGTTATTCCAAATTCTATCTTAATCGCATTTTTACAGAGTATACAGGAGTTACCATGTATAAATATTTACAAAACCGCAGGCTCACTGTTGCTGCTGAAAAGCTGGTAAAAACAGATAAGCCAATAATGCAAATTGCGTATGAAGCTGGATATGATACACAACAGTCATTTTCGTTTGCTTTTAAACAAATATATTTATATCCACCTAAAATTTATAGGGATATTGGAATCTTTATGCCAAAACAAAAAAGAATTTCTATGTGTTGTTCTTATATCTCTAGTTACAAATTTATTATACGAATTAAGGAGATTGCTGCATGAGTACGATACCTTATGTTATTGAACAGACAAGCCGTGGAGAAAGAAGTTATGATATTTTCTCACGGTTACTATCCGACAGAATTGTTTTTTTGGGGGAAGAAGTAAGCGATATGTCAGCCAGTATGATTATTGCTCAAATGTTGTTTTTAGAAGCACAAGACCCCAAAGAAGATATACAGTTATATATAAACAGTCCAGGAGGTTCTGTATCAGCCGGTTTTGCTATTTATGATACAATGCGATATATAAAATGTGATGTTTCAACTATTTGTACTGGTCTTGCCGCCAGCTTTGGAGCTTTTTTATTAGCTGGTGGAACGAAAGGAAAACGTATCGCTTTGCCAAACGCAGAAATAATGATACACCAACCAGCAATTCACGGAAATGGCATTCAGGGACAGGCAACAGATATAAAAATAACATCCGACCATATACAAAAAAGCAAAGAACGCCTAAACTCTATTTTAGCAGGGAATACTGGAAAAAGCATTGAGGAAATTGCCATTGCAACAGAGCGTGATAATTATATGTCAGCAACAGAGGCAATGGATTTTGGGTTAATTGATAAAATCATAGATAAGCGTTGAAATGTTAGAATAAAACGACCATCATTGTCAAATCCTATTTGATTTCAAAGGGCAACAATTTAAACTCTTGCAGCTCTCTGAATTATAAATGCAACCGTAAACCATGCACCGCCCCATGTGGGAGAAAGGGGGAATATTTTGAAGCACCCTATGAAGAATACCCCATTGCGATATGCGGTCAGACAGTTATCCTCACCAATGGGGAGCTTGCCGCCGCCCTGTTATCTCTGCCGGAGGAGAAACGAGAAATCATTTTCCTTTACTTTTTCGGGCATTACACATAGCAGGAAATCGGAGAGATATACGGACGCTGCCGGAGTACGACAGGGATACAGAGGACAGCATAAAATCCCGGCTTGTTGCTGCCCTGTTCAAGTTCCGTTTTGATGAACAGTAAGTATAAGAAATCGCTTTCATTTTTGGGAAAACGGATATATAATAAAGTAGCGACAACTGGAAATTTACAGGAGGAACGAAATGAAAGAAATATTGGAATTTAACCACAAAAAACAATGTGGTTTATGGTTGATTCTTATTGGAATTGTACTAATAGTAGCTGTCATTTGTGGCGGTGAATTTTTTGTTAATCCGTTTGTGTTTCTGATAGGTTATTATGCCTGCTTTTTTGGAGTCAACGTAAACAAAAAAGTGAGAGAAAAACTTTCTCAAGGAGATATTTCTAAAAAGCAGATAAAGATGATTTATTTTTCGATTGCTACGTTGTTCATATTAATGTTTTGTATTGCTGGCCCGTTTATTCCCGGATGGCATTGGAGGCAGATATGGCTTGGTGTACTGATGGCAACATCAATACATTTCTTCTTGTGGTTTTTTGTACATGGTTGGAGTATGGTAGTGTTGGGGATTGTATGTATGGTTATCGTAACAATGGGTTATATTTTTCCGGGCATACCAGTTTCAGTTATTTGCATTGCAGATGCGATGGTTAAACTGATATGCGGGATATATTTGTTATTTATTGCAAAACCATCAAAATACATTCCTAATGTGAAAAAGTAGCGAATGTGCAAAAAAACAACTTCTATTTTTTAGAATTGTAGCCAGCTAAAAACTGAATAACCGCCTATTCGGGCTTGTGTGGTTTTATAAGGAATGAGGGGAAATTTCAGCAAATCAACGTCCATTTTGGAGGACACCGGATATATTGTGAGAGTGGCTTTTGTCATGGACAGGCTGTATGCTTTGGGGATCATCTGCGGCATTTTATATGCGTTGATTTTAAAAGGGACGAAATATAAGGGAGTGCCGGTTCCCTTCGTGATGGAGCTTCCAAACGCTCGGTTTCCTTCGGCAAAAAGCATTTACCATTATTTTTGCGGCTTCTGCGGAAGAAAGCCTTTTGGCATTGTTGGGCGGGTCTGCTGTTGGATTCAGGGGGATTTCCTTATGATAGAAACCCAGAACAGCTTCCATGGGAAAGGCTCGTTCAAAAAAGGGATAGGTCTGTCGAATGTAAAAAAAGTGGCTGAAAAATATGGCGGCGCCATGAGTATAGAGACACAGGAGAATGTATTTGTCCTCCATGTGCTGCTGATCATTCCACAGCATCCAGAAAGCAGTCCACAGCAAATGGATTAATCTGTTACCTTCTATAACCGAAAAAGAAAAAGGAAGCTGCCTGCGGCGGGGAGCGGCTGCAAAGAAGTTCAAAGAGACCGCAAGGCAGTCACTTGATAATATCAAATTAAAGGAGGAACATGCTTATGGCAATGCAGATTCATGGAAATTATGATCATTCCGGCACCGATTACGCAGAGCGGGTAAAGGAAAAACAGGCCGATCAGAGGGCGGAAAAGGTAAAGGAAGCAGAGAAAGCTGCGGAGGAAAAAAACGCTGGTAAGTTGTCCGAACCACGGGATGAATACATCAGCAGTGAAAAATCGGGGCAGAAGCCTACGGGACTGTACCGGCTGGGCCAGGATGAGAAGGGCAATCGGAAACTCTTTTTTGATGACCCGAAAGCCGGTCATGCAAAGGAACAGGATGACCGTTCTGAGAAAAGTGAAGATAGCAAAGCACCGAAGGTAGGCGGAGACAGCCAGGGAAAGCCGGCGGAGAAATGTGTCACAAATACGGATAAGGTTGACAGGGAGATCAAGAAGCTGAAAGAGAAAAAGCAGCAGCTGGAACAGCAAATCCAGTCGGCTTCCGGGGATGAAAAGAAAATCCGGGAGTTGGAGAAAAAGCTGGCGCAGATAGAAAATGAGTTAAGCCAGAAAGACAATGATACATACAGGCGGCAGAATGCTTCTGTATCAGAATAAAAGAGACTTAAGTTTTTAGTGTGGTATCAATACCGGGAGATGGTGGCAAATGCGCACTGTTTTCCGGTATTTTTGGAATAGCAGCATCATTTGAGTTTCTTAAAAAGGATATTCAAAGGGGGATAATTATGCATACGAAAACAATGGAAGGTCTTGCAGGAGCAAGTACGAATATGAAGTTACTGAATACACCCTTCCGTGTTTATAAAGACGCAGAACGGAGAGGCGATACGGCTGTCATGGAGCGGGCGATGGGGTATGTCGGGGACTTTGCAGAGAAGGCGGCGGACTATCAAAAGAAAGCAGAAAAAGGAATGGAGGAGGACGCAAAGGAAGCGAGGGAAAAAGCGAAGACGGAGCAGGAAAATGCCATCAGGAAACGCAAGGAAGAGCGCGAGGAGCAAGAAAAGAGGATAGCGGAAAGTCGGTATGAGGATACAGATACCGTAAGCATCAGTGAAAGTGGAAAGACCGCATTGGACGAGAAGACGGATTCGGTTCAGACCGGTGCAGACAATAGCATATTTGTAGAAGAAGCTGAGGATGCTGTTAAGACAGAACCTGTAATCTATACGAAAACTGGAGGAGCATTGAAACTGGAATCCGGCACGAACCGTTCTGTTTCGGTATAGGGATCAATGCGTTAGGCTGCAGCCTTGGAAAGGAAATAAAATGAATAAGAAAAAATGGATCCGTATTGCGTCGATTTATTCGATTACATATACAGCAATTACATTATTGAACAGCGTCTTGTATCTTTGCAACGGCATTTATGAAGACCCAAGCGGCAACTGGCATGAATTAGACAGGGCTATCATTCTCCTGATCGGGATAGCAGCATTTGAGCTATGTACGAATCTGCCTGTTAAGCCTTTGGCTCTCAGATATTTGATTGCATATATACCCTCTCAGCTGTTGGCGTTCGCCTATGTCTGGTTCAGCGGACTGCGGGAACCTTTGGCGAAAACAGCGTACAGGGATATATGGATTAACTTTACGAGCCTTTTTGTGCTGTTATGTATCATCAATACTGTCATTTATGTTTTTAAGAAAAAGAGAGGGCAGAAAGGCAATGAGTAAATATAACACATTATGGGAATATGTGCAGAAAAGCGGAAAGGAATCATTTCATTTGACCTTTGAAGAGATTCAGGAGATTGCGGGTATACCGATTGACCACTCTTTTCTGAAATATAAGAAAGAGCTTGCAGATTATGGCTGGCAGGTTGGGAAAATATCCATGAAAGAGCAGACGGTACTTTTTCATAAGGTTAACTGATTGCCTTCGTTTGCTTAAAAGTTAGGGAGAGAAGAATATGTGCGATAGGAATAAGTTGGCGGCTGTAGCGAGAGAAGAAGCAGAAAGGCCATATAATGGGAAATCGGATAATTGTGCGTCGAATATACAGGATATCGTTGCCCTATTCCCCCAATGGTCTGTTGAAGAGGCGAATGGGCTTTGGTGTGCCGCATTTGTATATCATTGCGTGATATTAGCGGGATTCAAAATTCCTGTTCGTCCAAAAGAATCTTCCTGTTCCCCTGCAGGTTGTGCGGCCTGGGAAGAGTGGGCACAAGCAGACAGCCGCATTGAGTATCATAGTGGGAATGACAAAGCTTTTCATCCTACGGCTGGGGATGTTGTTCTTTTTGACAGGGTATTCAACAACACAGATCATGACCATATTGGAATTGTACTTGAAAATTATGATAATCATATTATAACTGCGGAGGGAAATGTTGAAAATGTCTCCCGCATTTTAGAACGTAAAAAGGACAGTCATATTTGCGGGTATATTCGTGTCCCTGATAATTTTTTATATTGAGTTGGAAAAGGGATGGTAACTTTTGTAAAAAATTTCATCTGTCAAATGCAGGGGATAAAACCTGTGGAAAGTCCTGACTGCTATCTGATTGTCGTAGATATGCAGAATGATTTTGTATCAGGGGCACTTGGAACAAAAGAAGCGGAATCCATTGTAAATGCTGTTGCCAATAAAGCATTGTGTAGCTGGCACAAAAAGGATGGCAGTTAGTACAGGAGCTGGAAAGGTGCAGGCGGAACGAAACGGAGCAGTATATTATAACCTAAATTCCGCATTGAATTGTAACGAGGAGGGGACAGGGGGCTTTCATTATCTTCCTTATACCGACCTATATTTTTGATACACAACAACCAGATTAAGTTGTTGTTATTTTTATTTGGGGGATTGATTATAATAGCAAAGGTGATATAATGTACTTGTACATTAAGTATATTATAGAAAGCAGAGGTGGTGAATCGTGGAAATCATTATCAGTAACAATGCCAATAAACCGATTTATGAACAAATTACATCACAAATCAAGGCAATGATAATGAGCGGAGAATTACAGGCAGGTGACGCAATCCCTTCTATGCGGGCTTTGGCAAAATCAATCCATGTAAGCGTTATTACAGTCCAAAAAGCCTATGAGGATTTACAAAGGGACGGATTTATCGAAACTACGGTTGGCAGAGGAAGTTTTGTGTCGGCGCAGAACAAAGAATTTTATCAAGAGGAACAACAGCGTATAGCCGAAGAACATTTACAGGCTGCCGCTGAAATAGGGAGAATGAGCAATATTTCTCTTGAAAAATTGACAGAATTATTAACTTTATTTTATCAGGAGGACGAATAACATGGAAAACATTTACCTGTTAAACAGAAAATCAAACATTATTCCAGAGGAATGACAATGAAGCTGGCTATTGCAGTCGCCTTGTCGCACCACCCGCAATTATTGATTTTGGACGAAGCAACCAGTGGTTTAGACCCCATTATGCGTGATGAAATGCTGGACGTTTTTCTTGAATTTGTGCAGGAAGAAAGCCATTCTATTCTTTTATCTTCTCATATCACAAGTGATTTAGAAAAAGTTGCAGATTATGTCGCATTTATTCATAATGGAAAATTGATTATGACCGTATCAAAAAATGATTTGGTATACAATTACGCTGTTATGCGTTGCAAGGAAAGCCAGTTCCTTGCATTAGACCCCAGTGATATTATTGCTTACCGAAAACGGGATTTTCAGATTGATGTTTTAGTTGCAAATGGGAAAGAAGCACAACGAAAATATAAAGGCGCTGTTGTAGACCATGTTTCTGTTGATGAAATCATGTTGTTATTGGTAAAGGGGGAGCGAGTATGAAAGGGCTGCTTAAAAATAATTTTTTAACCGTTTATTCTAATGCGAAAGTTTTTTCGATTTTTATGCTTATATTGGGGCTTTTTGTTGTTGCAGTTATCAGCCAGCCGCTCCTTATTGGTTACGTTCTGCTAAGTATGGTTGGGTTTTCCGTAAATGCAATTACAAGCATAAAAAAAGAGCTTATTTCAAAGTGGGGAAAATACAAATTAACTTTGCCTGTAAAGAGAGCTACTATTGTGAAAAGCTATTTTATCAGTCAACTAATATGGCTGCTTGTTGGAATACTATATGCAGGAATCGTTATAAGTTCATCATGGGCATTGCATGGCTGTCCTTATGACAATAGCATTGACGTAGTTTCAATATTTGCATTGGGAATTAGTGTAAGCATTTTTACAGGAGCATTTTTCTTTCCCCTGCTTTATTTGGGAGGCGAAGAAAGAAGCGATGTATTTTTAGTAATCAGCTTACTTTGTGGAATTGGTGTTGTATTAGGAATTATTAGTGTGCTTAACCTTTATTTAGTCCCCGGCGTGATTACAATTCTATTAAGTGCGGCTATTTTGCTTTTAAGTTCCTTGTTAATGTTTTCATTATCCTATCCGTTGACCGTGAGGATTTATCACAAAAAAGAATACTAACTAAATGCTTTATGTGGGAGAAAGGGGAATCATGTCTAAGGCATATTTAGAAAACATTGAAAACTTACATAGTACAGTAAAAATAGCAAAAAATAATAATACAGAATTATTTTCCTATATGAGTGTCGAGGCTGAAAATTGTGTTTACATAATAGCTTAGACTCAGTATAATAGGTAACGATAAGAAAAGTCGGAGGTGAGGAAAATGTCTGATACGTTCAGATTTGAGACTTTTGTAGATATCCATGGCAGCATATTTAACGAATATCTAAGTTCTGTCACCGCCAAGCTGTCAAAGGAAGATAAGGAATACAAAGTATTGCAAGCCAAGATTGAGGGAATCTATGAGAAATATTCCAAGGTCTTAGGCGTGTTCGACAGCGAGACGGAAAGCGAACTGACCAAGGAAGAATGTGCGGCCCTCATCGAAGTGATGGAGCTGAAGAACCAGCTCACAGACATGGAGATGCAGGCAGTCTACTTCCGTGGCTGTTATGACAGCGTAGGGTATCTGAAGAAAGCAGGGATTTTATGATGGACTGACCGGGGGAATGGACGGCGTTAGGAAGGAGCTAATGCCGTCTTTTACATAGCCGGAGGGGGAGAAAAATTCATTAAAAAGTGGAAATGATATTTTAGAATTATCCCCTGTTTCATATGAATATTTTGATTTAAGCGTTGCTACTGATGATGACTATTTGTTGGCTATTTAGGAAAATTATTTAAATACAGAGAAATTTTTAAAAAAATATGCATGGATGATGAATTATTATCATAGTAAGTTCGATCCTATTTTCGGTAAAGAAATTTGGGTTAAAGAGGAATTAAGAAAGGAAGCAGCCCAGAGATTGGGGCTACATTTGATTGATTTTTTCTACTAATATTATAACATTATACATAGCCGAGAGGTTTTCAGTGCTCGTTGTGTTTTTGTTGGGATTTGTGTAGTATAATCAATCTTAAATGTTGACTGGCAAAGAGACAGCCTGTTTCGACAATTTTACACATGATAGGTAAGCAAACCAGTAAGGCAATCATATCAAGGAAAAGGGGCAGAAATGGCTTATAAGATATTGATTATTGATGATGATACCGAACTTCTTAAAATGCTGAATAAATTTTTGAAAATGAAAAAGTATGAAATCGTTACGGCAGAGAATGGATTGGAGGGGTTAAATAAAATAAAGCTGCAGCCAGATATTATATTACTGGATGTAAATATGCCGAACATTGACGGGATAGAGGTATGCAGGAGGATACGGGATAAAGTAGCCTGCCCGATTTTATTTCTGACCGCAGGGGTAGACGAACAAGATGTTGTAAATGGGCTTTCTTCAGGAGGAGACGATTATATTTTAAAGCCGTTTAGTCTGAAAGAGCTTGATGCAAGGATTACAGCCCACCTGAAACGGGAAACACGGCGCAAAGAAAAGACAGAATGCTGCTTTCAGGGAGAACTTGCCATTTTGGAAAAAGAGTATGGGAAACAATGTATGTTACAAGTGTCTGAATCAAAGGAAGAATTTTACGGAGATAAGGAAATTATTCTGGAAGTAACGGAAAATCTTCTGTCAAATGCCCTGCGTCATGGGAAACGGCAGGTTAAAATTATGGTAAAGGCTGGATATGCAAAATTAAGCATCTGTGTCATGGATGACGGCGATGGGTTTCGGGAAGATGCAGAAAAAATTACGGAAGCGTTCTATGGGCAGAATGTGAAAGACAGCCTGAAACATGCAGGGCTGGGAATGTATATCAGCAGGCTGTATTGTGAAAAACATGGAGGAAAATTAGTTTTGGGAAATGATGAACATGGAGGGGCTGTGGTGACAGCAATATTTCGTCGGATTGTGTAAGTAGTGTCTGCTGATTAACAAAAATACAGCCTAAAACTATTGATTTTACTGCATTCTTCCGGCATGTATGGT
>NZ_RAZG01000035.1 GCF_003612565.1 Roseburia sp. 1XD42-69
GACATGGAATTTGAGGGGATGCAGTTTCGGGCTTTCGTGGATTACCACACCTACCTCACCCTGCTCTACGGGGATTACATGACGCTTCCCCCGGTGGATAAAAGGAAACACGATGCGGGAGCGGCTTCTTCCATACAGTTGAAAGATATTACCCTGGAAGAGATAAAAGCGAGGAAGCATCAGGCCGACTGTATGCTTTCAGAAAGAGGTTAGGCATGAATATAGCACTGATTATTGCAGGAGGTTCTGGGGAAAGGATGCAGCAGGACATACCAAAACAGTTCCTCACCGTCCATGATAAGCCTGTCATCATCTATACCTTGGAAGCTTTCCAGAGGCACCCGGAAATAGACATTATTGCCGTTGTCTGTCTGGAAGGATGGGAAAAGACGTTAAAAGCTTATGCCAAACAATTTAACATTGAAAAATTAAAACATGTCATAAAAGGAGGGGAAAACGGTCAGGCATCCATACGAAACGGCGTATTTGAGCTTGAAAAGTATTATGGAAAAGAAGACCTTGTATTAGTTCATGATGCCATCCGCCCTATGGTATCGGAAGAAATCATCTCCGACTGTATACATAAAACTTTAGCATATGGTTCCGGAATTGCATCCATCCCCTGTGCCGAGGCAATGGTGGTGACGGAGACAGGGACGCAGGCTGAGGAAGTGTATGAGCGAACTCATTTAAAAAGAGCTCAGACCCCACAAGGGTTTCCGCTGCAAAGATTAGGGGAGGCCCACAGGGAAGCCTTAAAGCGGGGCATTACCAATTCTGTAGCATCTGTCACGTTAATGCTGGAACTGGGCCAAACCGTAGAACTCTCCCTTGGCTCTGAAAAGAATTTGAAGCTTACCACAGTAGAGGACATTGACATATTTAAAGCCCTGCTTTTGTCTAAAAGGGAAAACTGGCTGAAAGGATAAAAAGACAAAGAATGTTATTAGAAAATGAAATTTATTTCCGTCAGATTAAAACAGCTACAGATAAAATTGGAAATTGTTTGGAAAACTTGAAGAATTGTGCTGTTTTGGTTACAGGGGCATCCGGGATGCTGGGGTCCTGTGTTGTAGATATGCTGGTGTACTTAAATGAGCATCATGGAATGGATATAGAGATATATGCATCCGGACGCCACAAAGGAAAAATTGAAAAACGCTTCCATGGGTGTGTGGAAAAAAATTATTTCCATGTGAAAGAATTTGATGTTTCCCTTGAACAAGGGCAAGACATTCCGGCGGATTATATTATCCATGCAGCCAGCAATGCAGACCCTTTCATGTTTGCAGAGTATCCGGCGGATACGCTTTTAGCAAATGTCCTTGGTGTCAAACATATGTTGGATTTGGCATTAAAAAATCATTCCAAACGCCTGCTTTACGTATCCTCCGGTGAAATGTATGGACAGCCAGATGATGCTGCATTACTGGAAGGTTTTTCTGAAACTTACTGCGGATATGTGGATTATCAGGATGCCCGATCCTGCTATCCTTCCGGGAAACGCGCCGGGGAGGTTTTGTGCCAAAGCTATATTAAGCAGTATGGCGTGGATGCAGTAATTGTACGGCCTTGCCACTGTTACAGCCCAACTATGACGGGAAATGACAGCCGTGCCCTGAGCCAATTTTTTCAGAATGCCTTACAGGGAAAAGATATTGTGCTGAAAAGTTCCGGGGAGATGGTGCGTTCCCACTGTTATGGCGTGGATGCAGCAGCCGGGATATTGAAAGTGCTTTTAGAAGGGGGATGCGGGGAAGCTTATAACATTGCAGACCCGGCTTCTGTTGTAAGCATCCGGACAGCAGCAGAACTGATTGCTAAGGCAGCGGGCAGGAAGGTATGTTTTGAGATGCCTGGGAATAGAGAAAAACAGGGGTATTCTAAAGTAAGCAGAGCTGTTTTGGACTCAAAAAAACTCTTTGCACTGGGCTGGCAGCCTCAGACAGATATGCAGGCAGGGGTCTATGAAGTTCTACAAATTTTAGGTAGGTAATATACTATAAAAAAATTAAGCATCTGCTTTCCAACAGACGCTTAATTTTTTTATCCATATTTTTATGATATAACAATTCCCTGTTTTTCCAAATCCCTTTCCTGCTTTTTGTAAAAGGGATAATCATGGCTTGCGCCGCCTCTGTATCCCACTTTCCAGCTTACTCCAACTTCCACCATAATAACCTTCATATACTCCTTTGGCACTTCTACCGTAGTGGTCTCAAAGGGCAGAGATACACTGGACTCAAACCATTCCTTTCTGTAAACAATTCTTCTGCTTTGGAAACGGGTATACATATATCCCAGTTCATCTCCGTCCTCCGGCCCATACAACTGGGAAATAGCCCCTATTAATTTTAAGGATTGTGACAGAATCGTACTGTCATTTTTAAACTTAAAATTGCACGCCTTTTCCATCGCTTTCGCCCTGTCTCTGATTTCCCTCGTCACCTTGTTTCCATTATCCCTTAAATCATATTTAAGCTTAATGGCATTTGCAAATAAATCCATCTGCAAATCTGCCTCTTCCTTATCCAGGGGAATATGATCCAATATATAAATATCTATTCCTATAATATAGGGACAGCCGAAAAACTCCTCTTCCTTTTCCGTGTGGGGCACTATAAAGCCTTTGTGTAAATCCGGCACATTGATAACACGGGATACGTTTGTAGTCCACCCTTCATTAAACACCTCATCTACCAAACAGTATCCTGCCGGAAGCTCTGTCTCGGCAATTTCACGGAAACGGTTATAGTCTTCCCGCTTCATCGCAATATCAATATCGTCATCCCAGGGAATAAAACCCTTATGGCGCACAGTTCCAAGGAGGGTACCCCAGTCAACAAAATACAACAGCCCATTTCTTTTGCACACACGCTCTACTTCTTTTAGAACCTTAATAGAAGCAGCCCAGGCGCATTTCATCTTCTTTTCTATGAAAAAGTTCCCCACTATATTGCAGCCGGTAAAATGTAATTCCAGCTTCTCTTCTTCAAAAAAGTCTCTTTTGTATTTCAGCAGCTCCTCTTCATTATACAGACTTTTATCCAAATTCATATAAACTTCTTCATCCACTTGGATTATGGTACAGCGCTCTTCCTGCCATGAATTTCCATACAATACCTCCAGTAAGGGGGAATACTGCCGCGGTGCCGGTATTGTCTGGTTTTCAAAAGGAACCTGTTCCTCCTCCTCAAACCATTCCGCCTGAAAACTCCTCCAACACTGTCGGCGTCCATTATAATAATCGATACTCTGAAACAAACCCGCCGACTTGTCCGCCTCACACCATCCTGATACCAACTGCTGAAGTTGCACTAACTGATTTTTCACAGAAGCGGTTTCATTTATGTTGTATCCCAGGCTTTGCTTTAATTTTTCAAATTCCAGAACACTATGTCCTGCCAATTCCCCATTATAATCAATCCGGAACATCAGCTCAAAAATATCCCGGAGAATCTCCTGCTGCCTCTCTTTCTCCTTTTTCTGTGCCGGAAGATAATCCAATATGGCAATATGTACGGAAGGAGGGGCAGGAAAAACTGTAAATTTTTTCTTTCCCTCAAGGAGTTCTTTCACATCCGCCCTGCACAAAATCTGAATTTTAAACTCCTCCCACTGGGGAACAAAAGAACCATCCATCAGGCAGTACCGTTCCTCCAGCTCCTTTGGGGCAACTTCCGCAAATTTTTCGTAATCCTCCCTTTTCATTGCAAGGTCTATATCATAATCCCAGGGGAAAAATCCCTGGCGCTTAACTGCTCCTAACAATGTTCCCTTATAGGCAAAATAGTGAATGCCGTATTTTTCACAAATCCGAATTACCTCTTTCAGCATCCCTAATTCCACTGCCCATAGCTTCTTTCGTCCAGGGTGAATACTGTAAGTTTCCCACGTGCCTTCTTCATAGTGGGGTACTATACGGTTTTCATCCTGAAAAAAATCCGCCGGGAATACCAGTCGCAGTCTTAAATTTCTTTCATCTCCAATGGTTTCTTCAAATTCCCTGGCAATGGCGGCAAATTCCTGCTGAAATTCCTCTTTGGATTCAAAAGCCGCCTGAAACTCTGTTCCCGACACTGCATACCGCCCGTACACGCCGCCTATGGACATGACAGGCATCCACTCGTCAATAATGCCTGCCAAAAAACTGGAATTGCCAATATGAAATACCATACCAGGATTATATTCCAATATTTTCTTTATGGCATCCTCAGCCCTTTCCAGTTCAGAAAACAAATCCATGCACTGGAAAAAGTCAATTCTTTCCTCTCTCCATTCCACCTGATTTTTATTTCCCAAACTGTCATCTACACTTCCGTATTCCGGGCCGAAAAAGCTTACTTCCCCTACCCTGGAGACAGCCTCTGCTGTATTCACCAGCAATACCTTTTTTCCAAGTGTATGCTGTAACTCATAGCAACACTCCAATACCTGCTCCATATGCTCTGATCCGTCTTCCAGAAATTCCTCCGTCAAAACAACTGCCCGGTGTGCATTGCGCTCCTCAAAAGCCACCGGGCGCACCGCTACATTCAGCCGCCGCATACAACTGGTTACTCCCCGCCTTGCAAGCTCTGACAACAAAATCCTTACATTTTCCGTATCGCACTGAGGCTGCTTCAGCCGAATTTGATTTAGCTGCCTGTAATAATAATCCGCAATCTCCCACTCCAGAGAACAAATCTTTTGAAGGCTCCGCAGTTTTTGTAAAAACTCTTCCAGGTATTCCGCCTTTGCATCCAGACGCAGAAGAAAAGAAAACACAGAAAATGTCACACCCACATTGTCCTGCTCTTTCAGCACACCATATATCTCCGCTGCCATCTGCTCCCGCATATCCTCTCCTGCTATCTGTGCAAAAGAATAGACGGCGCTCACATACTGAAAAAACTGCTTATCCACCTTTCCGGTGCCCAACTGCTCCAACAGCATACTGTAGGCGTGTATTACGTCATTATATTCACTGCTGCTTATATTTTCCATGCTAGATAACCTCTTTTGCTGCGCTTCCCAGTCTTTCAAACAAAGGTATTAACGCTCCCACACTCTCTGCCATCCTGGCATCGTTTTTAGATGCAATAGCACTGCTGAATTCTGTAAGCTTTTCATTGTACTCTTCTTTGCTGATGCGTTCTCTGCCCTCATTTAAAAGCTCCATGGTGCCATTCATAACCTGGACTTCCCAATTTATGGCATCTACAATCCCTTTGATAAACTTATCTGTGTCATCCAGACGCTGTCCGGACAATTCTTTTTCCAATATACCTAAATTTTTCACAATGCGTTCATTGAACTCCAATAATACTTCCAACGCCTCTTTTTGCTCTTTTCTAAAATCTTCCATGATTCTAAGTCCTCCTATTTTTCAATAATATTTATAAAAATTTCCTTAAAATAAATCATTTTTATGAAATATTTTCTTTTCCCACATGCTCCGGGTTTCTTCCCCTGCAAATTCTGTCAGCCTTTCTATATAAAGATTACGCATATTCTCCGACTGGACAAAAACTTTGTCCGCATTTACCACTCCCGGCATATTGCAGTAATACTGCATTACATTATAGGCAATGTCCTCCTTTTCAAATTCATCCATAGTAAAATAGGGAATATATATCAGGCATTCTGTAATCAACTGCAGATTTTTGCTGTAACAGCTCCTGTCCACGCTGACAGCCGGATTAAATGCATCATAAGGATTCTGTATTACAAGGCAATCAGGATGATGCAGTGTAAAATCAAATGTATCAAAAGGTGTCACAGGAACTTTTTCTTCCAGCATCCGTGCCTCATCATGAAACACAGTAAAATCTCCCAGATAATCTTTATCATAATAGGGAAGAGATACCACATATACATCCCAGTCAGATTTTCCTTTTACCTTTCGGTACAAATCTTCCAGGGTATCCCAATGTTTTGCTTTATAAGACAAAAAAACGATCTCTTTTTTCTCCATAACCTCATGATTGAAAGCAGTCTGTATCTCTTGCAAAAGGGATTCCATCTCTTTGGTCTGCATTTCTTTTCTGCTGACATTACCTTCCAGCCCGCTGTAAATTTGGTACAGAATTTCGCAGTATTGTTCCAGAAACCGAACTGTTTCTAACCCCTCGCCTTTCACCTGATCCGTCATAGTTCCCAAATCAATTGCCAGTTTTTGAGCCTCCACAAGCAAAGTCCCTGTATCGCTTCTGTCATCTGCGACTAATTTTCCTTTTATCTGAAAGGTTAAATCTCTTAACTTTTCAAAAATAACATTTGCAGTTTCTTTTAAGGAACCCTTTGTTTCCGCCTTTATTCTCTTTGCCTCTTCCTTTGAAAACCTGTATCCCGGAATGTCAAAATCTAATACTTCCTCCAACTGCTTTCGCTGTGTATGAAAAAAAGGATATGTATGACTTCCTCCCCTCCACTTTGCCGGCTTCATATATTCTCCGTATTCCCGGCATAAAACCTGGTCATAAGCTATTGGAACAGGCACAGACAAATATTCAAAGGGCATCCGCACACTCCCTGCGTACCATTCTTTCGGCATCCACCGTGCCTCCTGCTTTTCTACACCGTAAGGCATCATTTGTGTAACCAGAAGGGAATCCTCCTCCTTCACACTGGAGAAAATTCCTTCCACGACTTGATAGAGTTGTGCTTTTAAAGAATCATCATCCAAATTAGTATCCAGCTTTATTTTACACATTTCTTCTATCTGCCCCAGATGGTGCTTGAGGTCTTTTGCCTGCATCTTCGGTGTCCCAATGGTATCCGCCACCGTAAGTACATATTTTGCTGCGGTAACCCTGGCCTCTTCTCTTTGAGAGTCTGCCGCAATATAATCCCTTACAAAAATATCCAGCCCCGCTATATAAGGAAATCCATTATACTTTTCCAGATGTTCTTCCTCAAAGCAGATCCTGGGCTTTGCCACAACTCTGGACAAAAAGTACTGAAACCCCGGCTGGGTTCTTAAATTCAACACTTTAAAACCTTCCGGCAGTTCATGGGCAACCTGTAGAAAATGTTCATAATCTTTGCGAAACATTACCACATCAAGATCATCATCCCAAGGAATAAACCCCTGATGACGCACAGCTCCCAATAAAGTCCCCCACTCCGCAAACCAGGGAATGCCATGCCTTTGGCATACCTTATCCAATTCTTCTAAAACCTGCAATTCCACAGCCCAGGCACGTTTCATAATACTGGGGACAAAGAACCCCTCACGCACTTCATCTTCCAGATACGAATTAGAAATTTCCATCTCTTATTGCTTTTCCCTTCTGGTATATTAAGCGGAAAATTTAATATCCACTGTCATAAACACTTAATATATATATCGGCTATTTGCAGATAATTATTAACACGCCCTGCACTCTGTCTGGCTTGCCTTAAGACTCTCCGCCCCTGTAAAGCCGTTCTACCAAACTCTGAAATTTTTCAAGCATGTCTCTAAGCTCCTCATTCTGCGCCGTTAGCTCCTGAAATTTTTTTTCTGTAAAGGTACTTTCCATCATATTGAAAAATACCTGTTCCAGCAGTTCATAATAAAAAGGCGCCCCCTTCGCATATTCCCACCAGATTTTTTCAATGTCATAGCGGACTAAATTCACGGTCCAGGGCTTTGCCTGACCTGTAAAATGCAAAATAGAAACATTCTCTTTGACTTCCTGGTATGTCATACCATTTGTGTGGGCAGTCTGGGTGAACAGCCCATACTTAATTTCATCCACAAACTTTACATCTTTGTAATGAGTAAAATTTAGTAAATCCTGATCCGGGAGTGCAATTTTACTTCGTATACTTTCAAAAATTTCCATATACTTTTCAAATGTGTACATCTTCCTTAATTCCTTTATATTCATTAGCAGAACGCCAGAGCAAAAATAGACCATTCCCTCATTTTTTAACTGAGTGAAAAATGCATTTCTTTCCTTTTCCTCTGTCTCATTCATTGCAAGAATGTTATCAAATTCCATATCTTTCGCTGCAATCAGCAGACTGCCATCAAAATCGGTATAATAGAAACCGGATATATCCTTATTTACAATAATGTCTATATCCAGATACAGCACCCGTTCCAGTTTATCCCCCAGAAGTTCCGGAAGCATTAACCGATAATACATTTCTACACTCCATAAATGATTAAAGGGCAGTCCTGCGGTTTTTTCAGGATCAATTTTTATAAACTGGACCTTATTGTCCGTACTGTTGCACTGTGCTGCTTCCATGAGGAAATTACGATATTCCTCCCTTAACTCACTGTAAAGCACATAGATACATACCGGGAGTTCTCTTTGATTTACTGCCAGGGAATGAACCATAACGTATGCCGGCATAATCACATTCTCATTTAATGCAATTGCTATGTTTATATATTCACTCATTTTTTATCTTCCTTCCAGATTCTATGAAAATAGTGCTTCTTCTATTTCTTTCGCTCTTACATCCCAGGTATGCTCCTCACTTGCCTTCTGGTACCCACAGTCCGCAATTATCTGAGCCTGTTCTAAATTTCCCAGCAGGTACTTTACTTTTTCCGGCAGTTTATCCATCTGAGTCAGTTCAAAAAACACAAGCTGGGCATTTTCTGTATCGTCTTCTGTTTCCTGGGGCAATTCTTTCATACCGTTAAAATTTTCCAGCATATAACCCGATGTGTCTGTCACCGCAAGAGCCCCTGCCAGCATACCGTTAAACACCCTTTCATGCGTTCCGTCTTTAAACCAGGTCATAGTATTTAAAACTATTTTTGTATCCATCATTTTCTCCAGAATCCCTCTGACAGGAATTTTTCCTCTGTAATCAAAACAGGGATGACATGATAAACTGCTTTTATCCCATCCTGCCCCATATACAGTAACTTTTACGCCCGCTTCCACTAAAGCTCTGACTGCTCCTTCTCTGAAATGGGAAACTGCCAGTCCTTCAATATAACGCATATCCGTTATCAATAGCCGCAGTTCTTCATCTGTTAAAAGAATCCCTCTGGAATTTAAGATTGACTCAACTGCCTCTTCTGTGGTGCGGGACGGTTCCTCAAGAAGATGTTTTAAAACTGTCTCCCCCAGTTCCTCCCCGTTAAATTTCCCGTATTTCCCCCAGTCCGGACGGATTGCATCATTGACATAGGCGGACACCCCTCCTGCATATAATACATCAATCTCCCTCTCCCCCAGCTTTTTATAATTTGTTACGTGAATACTTCCTGCATGGGGAAGAAATCCACTCACTGGAATGTTAGGGTAAAAACGCTGAATATATTTCATATGATTGATATCTATGCACAGCACCACAGAGTTGCAGGGTCCTTTGTCTAATGCTTCATGGTAAAAACATGGGTGGTCTACAAGTATATTAATACATGGAATATCTAACTGTTCCCATATATTCTCTCCTTCCCTTAATTCCGTATTAAATGCAAGATTATTAAATGTAATTGCTGCCGTAACCGGCTGCTTTATAAATTCTGATAATTGAATCAAACTCTCCTGCATATTTCTCACATCTAATATTTTCGTTTCATACCCCAGCATACAAAACGCTCTGCTAAGTTCCTCCGTAAATAAATCTAATGTATCATAGATACCCTTAAAAAAGATTAATCGCTTCATATCATTTCCCTCCGGATGATACTGTTTTTTCCTGCTTTATTTTAATAAAATTCTTTTGTTTTTCCCCTTTTTATGGTATCTTTGTAAGGAGAAAAACTATTTTATATATCGGTTTTTTCCCTTGAAAATTAAAGTAATATTCAACTGCACATATTTTACACAGCAAAGGAGAACGCTTTTGAACATCTTATTTTATCGATATGGAAGCATTTGTGAGCCTGACATTATAGAATCATTCCAGACATTAGGATACACTGTTTATGAACATGACACCGAAATCTATGATAAAAATCCTGTGGTGGGACAGATTGTAAACAGCATTAGTGAATTTATACAGCTTCATTCCATTGACTGCATTTTCAGTATTAACTTTTTTCCTATCTTGTCTGAAATATGCAAAATCTATCGCATACGTTACATTTCCTGGGTGGTAGATGCACCGGTTTTAGAATTATATGCACCTTCCATTAAAAACACATGCAACCGCACATTTATTTTTGATTACACCTTGTATTTGGAAATTTTACCATTTAACCCGGATAATGTATTTTACCTTCCCCTGGCATCCAATATCTCTTCCAAAGAAAAAGTAATCTCAAACGCTTTAAGATCCCAAGAAGAGTATTCTGCCAATATATCCTTTATAGGCTCACTGTATACGGAAAAATGCCCTTATAACTCCATTAGGGGCTTATCTGAATATACCCGGGGATATTTAGAAGCCATAATGAGTGCTCAGGAAAAAGTGTACGGTTACTATTTTATAGAAGAACTTTTGTCCGATGAAATTATGACGGAAGTGAAAAATTCCTGCCCAAATTTTTGCATAAGTCCAGACACACCCTTACTTACGGAGAAACGGCTATTTTCACAATATTTTATTGGCAGCAAAATCACTTCTATGGAACGGATTCATACCATGGAGCTTTTAAGTACACATTTTCCCACTACCATATATACCGGAAGCGATACTTCTTTTCTGCCGGAATTAATCAATCGGGGAACAGCCAAAACTTTAACTGAAATGCCTGTTATCTTTCATGAAAGCCAGATAAACCTGAATACAACTGCCAAGTCTATCCGCAGCGGCATTCCTTTACGTCTATGGGATATCATGGCCTCCGGCGGTTTTGTCCTCTCCAATTTTCAAACTGAGCTGTCAGAGTATTTTCAGTTTGGCACGCACTTAGATATTTATGGAAGTATGGAAGAATTAATGGAGAAATGTAATTACTATCTCTCCCATGAAAAAGAGAGAAAAGAGATTGCTGCAAATGGCTTGGAGGAAGTCAGGCGTAACCACACCTACAATATCCGTATCGAAAAACTTTTTGATATTGCTTTTTCTCATTAAAGAATATCCCTTTGTTTTCTGCAAAAAATAAGGCCGGTAAATACCGGCCTTATTCTGATTCTGCTGATTACTGTAACAGAGATAATACGCCC
>NZ_RAZG01000036.1 GCF_003612565.1 Roseburia sp. 1XD42-69
AGGATTGAGTGTGTCTCATTTAAAGCACCCTCTGCGATCTGTACTACAGAAATACCATCCTGTGCATTTAAGGAAGCTCTGTTCAAACCGCGAACTGCATATCTCATCTTCTCGGAAATAGCCAATCCTGCTGCATCATCTGCTGCACGGTTAATTTTATAACCAGATGCTAATTTCTCTGTAGATTTGCTCTGCTGTCCTGTTGTGATTCCTAACATTCTGTTAGCATTAGCTGCTGACATGTTGTGCTGTACGATCATTGCCATAATTTTTTCCTCCTTGAATTTACTGCAGCTTCCATGCTGCATAACCTTGTTTCATTATAAGATAGTCCGCCGCCCGGCCGTACGCTCCCTTTGGCTTTCTATCTGCAAGTAATAGATGATTATCTTGTTTACTTGTAATATATATCGGAAGTTTTTCCCGATGCCTTATAGCAAATATGAAAATTATTTTTTATTATCGATAACCGACGAATCTGCATTCTTTTGATGGAGCATATTTTGATAGTACTGCTGTACAACTTTTTGGCTGCTCCTTACTCCTCTGACCTGTTTGCGCACATCTGCAAACTTTTGCTCTACTTGCTGTTTGCTGCGCTGTTCCTGGGTCTGTATCATATTCGTCTGAGCGGATATATCTCTGATCAGAGACTGCATCTTTGCAATTTCATCCTGATAATCCGCCCGGTTGTTCTGAAGTTCTGTTCTCACTTTTTCATACAGTTTCTCAAATCCACTGTCTAAAAGTGAAATTTGTTCTACAAGATTCGCCTTATAATCCATATTTTTTTCAAACTCTTCCGGCTGAAGGTTCAAATCCTGCAGAAGGATATTCTGCTGGCGGTTTAAATCCACAATCTGGGATAAAACTGCCTTTTTCTTTTCCAGGCTTTCAATCATAATCTGAACATAATTTGTTTCCATGTCTATCTCCATAAACTTCATGCATCATGGCTCTAATTACCAGCATTTGCTGTTCTCATAACTTCCTTCCATGTATCCCGCATGGTCCGCAGATGCTCCAAAACTTCTTCCAGAACTTCCGGATCTTTCTTTACATTTGCATCTACCAAACGTTTCATCAGATAAGAATACACCTGATCAAAATCCTTGGAAACAGGATACTCATGCTTTAAGGTTGCCTGAAATTCCATAATAATATTTTCCACTTTAATAATATTCACATGAGCTTTTTCCAGCTCCTTTTTTTTCATAGCCTCAACGGCAATATTACAGAATTTAATGGCTCCCTCATAAAGCATTAGTGTCAACTCTCCTGGTGTTGCTGTCATAATCCTGTTATTCGCATATGCAGCATATCCATGTTTATTTGTCATTGAATAACCTCCCTGTTAATATGACAATTTTACATTCCCAACATACTTGCCAGATTGGACTGCTGAGCCTGTAACTGTGCAAGGGCAGACTCCATGGCTGCAAATTTCTTGTAATAGGAATCTTCAATATCCTGAAGTTTCTGCTCCCATTTATTGATAGTAGTGGTGTAATCGCTGTATTCCCTTGCCATTTCTTTATCATTATATACAACATTAAAACTGCTCATACTGGATGACTGCATTTTCTTATTTATGGTAGTGTATAAAGAATCTGCCCATCCCTGCATAAATCCAACTACGCCGTCCGGATCGTCCATCAACGCCTTCATGAGTTTGTCGGCATTTCCTGATACCAGCGCATTGTCTTTATCTCCGTCAATGTGCAGAGCATTCTGCTCATTGTCGTCTGAATACAAAACACCTAAGGTATGAATACCAAAACTGGAAAAGCTGTATTTTTGGTCTCCAGACTGGTAGGTCTGCAGCATACTGGAAGTCATGCTGTTAATCAGGCTGTTTAAGGTATCATCACGGCGAAGCAGGGAATCTTTAATCTTTTTCTCCCAGTCTTCAATCTCCGAATCTGACAAAGCATCCCTCTCCTCAGAGGTCAGAGGTTCATATCCCTTAGCGGTGTCTGCATTATACAACTTTGTCATCTCATTGATTAACTCATTATATTCTTTTAATACCCCTTTAATCTTGTCATACAATCCATCCACGTTATTGGATACCGTAACAGAGATTTTCTCATCCCCCGTTGCGTCTAATGCGCTGATTGTCATGCCGTTTACTGTAACGTCATTGGTCGTGGAAACATATTCCGCATCGTTGACATAAATAATTGCATCCTGGCCATTTACACGGGTAGCCCCTTCACTGTACTCCGGTGTAATACTACCGTCTAAAATACCTGCCGCATTGGTGATCTTTGCCGTTACGTTTGCATCTGTAAAGCTGGCATTGTCTAACAGCTTATTATCATTCAGGAATTTCTGTGCATTGTCCACATTTGTCTGCAATCCGCTGATATGATTGTCGATAGTACCCGCATTATACGCAGCCTGAACCGCTGCAACTGCCGGAGCGTTTGCTCCCGTGCCGTCTCCCTCGTAGGATGCAATGGTATTCATGTTTTCTTTGTAAGCATTGACTTTGTCAGAATCCACCACCTGAACTGTTGTGCCGTTCTGGGTCTCGGATTTCATAAATCCGGCCTTCTGCTGCAACTCTTTTAATCTGTCTTCCCCTGATTTGGCCCCTGTGAGGGATGAAGCGGGAACACTGCTATTGTCAGACTTATTGATATAGCTTCCGTCTGCCTGCTCCTCATATAATACTCCGCTGCTGTCAACTTTTATTTTGCTTAAGTCCTTTTCATAGAGCAGCGCTTTAAATTCCTGCTGTTCTGTGGCATTTAACTGCTTATCTACGTCATTTACCGCCTTATATGCCTTTGCGTAGGCGATTTGTGCGGAATCATTTGTAACAGTTGTAGAACTGGTCTGCATCTGCTGCAGCAAAGCCTGGATATTATTCTGGGTTGCAGCCGCATCATATGTACCGTTTGTAATGGCTTTTCCATCGCTGTCATAACCGGTAATATATTTCTGTCCAGAAGTATTTAATGCATATTCTGCCCACTGTTTCTGGTTTGCAGTGTCCGCTGCAGATTTTACGCTAAGGCCCAATTTCGCCAATGCAGATGATCCGTCTGCATCTGTTCCTGTAAGGGAGAAGTCCGCTTTACTTCCTGTCTCAGAAGACGCAACAAATATACGCTGGTTTGCAGAATCATAATTTGCTTTCAGCCCTGCTTTATTCAAAGAATCCACAAACTCTGAAATTGTGGTACTGCCCGACACTGCAATATCACTGGTTTTTCCGTTTACATTTACGGAAATTGTGCCGTTTCCCCCTGTGTATCCCAAATCGCTCAGCTTACTGCTTGAAGTAGTATCGCTTTTCAGCCGGCCTCCAGTCAGATAACCGCTCTTGGCTGTCTGCTTGATTTGCAGCGTATACATACCGTTGATAGCTGAGGATGTTGCTTTCACCGTGGCTTTTGTACTGTTAGAGACTGTTGCGCTCTTTAAGTTGTAAGCCGTGGAAAACCTCAGACTTGAAATACTGTTATAAAAACTTTTAATTTTTGTGTTCAAATCTTTCCATTTATCCTGTTTCCAAGATAACTTTGTTCTTGCCTTTGTGTATTTTTCTGTTTTTTTACGGTACGCAGACACCAATTCTGAAACCAGCGCCTCTGTATCCAATCCTGAATTTAATCCTGTTATTCTAATCGGCATATGTATCCCTCCTATTCCGCTCTCTGCAATTTACAATTTCTGGTCTATCATCAGACCGGCCATCTCCCAGACTTTGGCAATCATATCCAAAGTTTTCTCCGGTGGAAATTCCTTTAAAACTTCCTTGCTCTGTTTGTCAACAATCTTAATGGTGACACGATTTGTCTCTTCATGAAAGCCAAAAATAGCCTCAGAATCTGTAGCGTTTTTGTTAATTTCCTCCACTGCCTTCCGCATAGCTTCGTTTCCTTTCGGCAGCTCCGCCTTTTCCTGCTCGCTGTTCAAATTCTGTTTTCCGGCAAATTCCACTTCTGTTACAATGTTATTTACCGGCTCGGCTGTCAGCCGCATCTCCTGATTTTTTTTGACTTCCACCGGCTCAGTCTTAGTAGTCTGCACCTTGCTTTTTCCTGTACCCGTACCGGATTTGCTTCCTTGCTGATAGACTATAGACGTATTCTTCATCGCTCCAATAGCCATAATTAACCACCTCCATGTGATTCACACTAAACTTTATTTTTCTATAGTGTATATCGGAAAGTCCCCCAAAAAATATTATAGTTGTTTTTTGCCATTTGCCCTCCGTTCCGGCCAAATTCTACAACAATTTTTTTAGTTTTTCTAAATTTTTTGCATTTACTGCCGCTTTATTCTCATTTTCGATTTGAACATAGACCTCTTTGCGATATATTGGCACTTGTTTCGGCGCAGTGATACCGATTTTGACCTGATCTCCCCGAATCTCCAGTATTGTAAATTCAATATTGTTGTCTATTATTAAGGACTCTCCTTTTTTTCTGGTCAAAGCCAACATATCTATTCACCTGCCTTTTCATTCCGGTTTTTTAAAATATCATATATTTTATGTTTTACCGGATAATCATCCTCAACAATAAGCTGACAGCCTTTGTTATTTGCCAAATTGATAATAACTGGCGCCTTCAAATTTATAGTGATCTCTTCCACCTTCCCCTGAGGAATGGTCACTGTTGTGAGAATATAAACATCTTCATCCTTTAATTTCCCCAGCGGCTTCAAAAGTTCGTCATCCACATTTGGCGTATAATCCGGAACGGCTATCTTGGGATTCATAACCGGCATAGCAAAACATCCGTCGTCCAGGGACTGCAGCCACATAATCGTGTCCTTTCCCTCTTTTTCCACGTCAAATATCAAAGTAAAACGTTTCATTTCCGGAAAACCGATAATCCCCTGCTCTACGGTAATAATTTTATCTTCTGATACTTCTATCTCTCCAAACAGCCTTGTATTTGCTTTCATTTTGCCCTCATTTCACATTAAATGTAGTTTAACAGCGTCTGCTTTTCAATCTTGCTGGCCGCCATCAAAGATGCCTGGTAAGCATTGTATGCCGCCGTATAATCAATGATGATATCGGAAAGTTCTCTGTCCTCGTTGGTGGATTTTAATTCCTCCACTGCAAGCTGCTGATTTTCCAGACGGTTTTTCGTCATCTCTAACTGCTGTCCCCTGGAACCGATTTCCGTGTACATTACATTGAGTTTTTTCAGATACTTGCTGAATTTGCCCACGCCTGCGCTAAGCTGGTTCCCCAGGTTTTCATCTGCGTAATCCGCTTCTTTTCTGGCCGCATCCAGCCATTTTTGAATTTCATCCTGATGGTCCACATACTTGGCCTCTCTCTGCATCTCCTCTAATTTCGCCACCTTATCGTGGGCTTTGATCGCTTTATCCGTAGCGTTCATCAATTCCGTCACATCCTGATAAATACTCATATCAAAGAAATCATCTGCCTGGAAATTTACAGTGATGGACTGGTTGACGCCAATATTAAAATTAATATCCTCATATACTTTTTTGCCGTTTTCATCATACCTGATATTTTCCACTGGGTGGTCCGGGTCTGTCTTGCAAGTGCAGTTATAATAGTACTCCGGACGAAGTTCACCCTTTGTAAATCCTGTCTTATCGTAATCTATCTGGATATCAGCCCGGCCGCTCTTTAAGGCATTGCTCACATCAGATCCCAAAACCAAGTCTCCGGTATTTTTGATAAACACCATCTCGCCATCGCCCACAATTTTTGTTCCCATGGCTGCTTCCCAGTTCACTTCCGTATCATACACGGCAAGGGTTGCCCCTGCCACCGGAACTCCACCTGCATCTACGCCCTGATATACAGTTCTTGTTACAATAGCAGAATTATCTAAAACCACTGGATTTCCGGCCTTATCATTTATCACTGCCCCCGTATCATCCAAAGGATTTCCATTGGCATTGACCTGCCTCAATTTCCCGTCATAATAAGCAACCTTTTCTTCTGTCCCTCCGGTAAAAGTCACATCTGTTGTGCCATATTTGTAATTTAAAGAAGCGATGTCATTAATTCCGTCATAGGCAAGACGAATCCTGTCATAAGCAGTCTCCGTGGTATCGCTGATATAGGGGCTTTTGGTCCTGTCACTGCCGTTGGCAATTCCATCTAAGACTTCCTGCAGGGTCTGAGGCACCTCCACATTTCCGCTGTAATATTTAAATTCCGAAATATCCTCATATGTGAAAGACTGGGTGATATCATAAGATTCCTCCGGGTCGTCTTCCATAAAAGTAAGGGTGGAATTGGTGCGGTATCCAGTAAATACGCTTCTTCCTGCATTGTCGGTATTTCCCTCGGAATAGAGCTGGGTCCTCAATGCTGTAAGGCTCTCTAAAATAGTTTTCCTGTCATCCGCCGTAATCGTTGTATTGTTCCCGTAATTACATTTTGTCTGACAGTCTGTTAAAATCTTATTCATGTTATAAAAAGCCGTGTCAGCCATTTTATACCATGCCTCTACGTCTGGAATGTTTTTCTCATAGTACTGGTTAAGCTGACTTAATGTACTGCGGAGACGCAGCGCACGAATGGCAATAATCGGATTCTCAGAAGGACGCAGAATCTTTTTCTGGGTAGTCATCTGATTGTTCAGATACGTCTGATTTGCCTTATTCCCATTAATATTCTTTGTTGTATTGTTAATCATCATGTTATTGGTTACTCGCATATAAACCTCCCTGCTGTGCTGCCACAGTCAAATTAAATCCCTGTCTCATTAATCAGTTTATCATATAGCTCAGACATGCACTGAATCATTCTGGACGCCAGATTGTATGCGTTTTGGAATTTCACCAAATCCAGTGCCTCCTCATCCTCATCCACACCTGCTATGGATAGTCTCTGGGTGTTTATAGATGCGGATATATCTGCATAGTTCTGCTGGAAAATCATTGCCTCATTGGCGTCCACAGACAAGTCTGTAAGGATACATTTTAAAAATCCTTCCGCCTTATCTCCTCTAAACAGCACCACATCGGATTTTAATTTCAGTATCTCTCCGATTATATCCTGCCCGGCCTCTTGGTCTGAGTTGTTGGTGGTACTAAAAATGCTGGAATCTCTGATACTGTCATTTGCCACAATGAAATTCAATGCCGTTAACTGGTAATAACTGTCTGAGGTGGAAGTAATCACAGATTTCGTCCCGTCCGTCACTCCGTCTATGCTAACCGTCTGGTCATGGAAATCATATTCTCCGCCGTTGACTTTTTTTGCCCTGAAAAAACTCTGCATAGGATTGCCGTTTAAATCCTCACCGGACATTTGAAGCGCATTAAAACGCTCGGTAAAGTTCCGGAGGAATTCACTCATCTGGCTCATGTAATAGGGAATCCCCATAAAATCTACCTGAGTGCCAATCTCTGCATTTCCGCTTAAAAATTCCTGGCGCTGGCCGTCATCCAAATGTTCTTTTAACTGAAATGTATAGGAAGTGATATTGCCGTTTTCATCTACTACCGCTGTAAAGCTCTCATAATTCAGAACCTTATTGTTAATGGTAATCTGGCCTTCCTGAGCCATAGTCATAGTCTCCACCCGTGTCTGGGTCGTAGGCTTAATAGTAACCGTTGTCCCGGTTGAAGATGTTACCCTTCCTTGGAAATTTTCATTGCTGTTACCGTCCCGCATTTCATACAGGGCCTTCAGAGAACCGTCCATGGTGCTTGCGTTCATATTAAATTTCATTCCTGTATCGGACCAGACAACATCATAAAGCCCGTCCACGTCTGTCTGGTTCACCTTGTTTTCCCTGGCTTGACAGGTAAGCGTCCTATACTGGAAAGAATTTACGATGGTCTGCCCATCCAGCCTTACAATATAATTTGTCCCTCCGGTATACATGTCAGGATAATTGCTGTTTGTCACCGGGCTTTCTTCTACTGTAATAGGCACAATTTCCGACAGCTCATCAATAATCAGCGCCCGCTGGTCTCTCAGCTCATTTGCCCTGCCCCCCTGCAGCTCAATATCATTAATCTGCTTGGTGAGGGTTGCAATTTTCTGGGAGCTGGAATTGATACTCTCCACCAAAGTTTTAATCTGGTCATTGCAATCCTTCTGCAATGTAGCTAAACTGTTGGACACATTGTGGAAGTAGTTGCAAAAAATCTGGGCATTGCTGATGCAGGCTTTCCGGTAATCTTCCTCCTCACCATGGCCGTGTACGGAATCCAAAGAGTTAAAAAGGTTGTTAAAAACCGTGGTAAATCCTGGATTTTTTGCATCCTCGTCATCTTTAAAATTATTTTCCACCTGCTGTAAATAGCTTACTTTTGTATCGTAGTACCCAACGGAACTCTGGTTTATCCAATATTTGGTGTCATAATATTCGCTCCGGATGGATTTAATGGAGGTGGTGGTAACTCCGCTACCCGCTGTTCCAAATTTTTCATGTACCCGGATGGCATCCGCAGCTTCCCTGTTGGCTACCTGCTTGGTATATCCCTTTGTATGCACATTGGATACGTTGTTTGCTGATGTATTTACCGCCGCCTGGAATGCATGCAATCCCGACGATGCTATTGTTAATCCAAAAAATGTTGATGGCATTTGGCCTCACCTCTCCCTCGCTTTTTAACCCATCTGGCTAATGATGGTCTCAATCATTTCACTGACTACATTTATGTATCTGCTGGCTGCATTGTATGCGTTCTGGTATTTAATCATATTGGTAAGTTCCTCATCGGAGGACACGCCAATTACCTGCTGCCTGGCATTATCTGTCTCTAACTTACTCTGCTCTAACCCCTCCGAGGCATCCTTAAATACATTTCCCAGAGTGGCAAGCTCCCCTGTCATCTTGTTGTAATACTCTGCAAAAGTACAGGGTGTGGTATCGTGAGGCGTCAAAATCAATGTCTCCTTTGACCACAGCGCCGTCAGCTCTTCTCCCAGGGAAAATGCTACAGGATATTCCCCTTCGATCTTCTGGTTTTCAAACGCCGGAAGCTGGGTATCGCTCTCCCTTAAAACCGGATTTATCTGAATACTGTTAATGGTATACATTTTTGATGTGTCAGAATAATCTTCCTCATTATATTTGTAATAAATCTTGTTATCATCCCCCCGTACTACCGTATACCGGGTACAGCCGTTTCTCTCAAACAGCTCCTGGGGCGGAAGTTCCCCGTTGGCTCCCACTCTGCACTTCTCCGTATCCAGAATCAGGTCTCCCTTATTAATAGTCACCTTGTTACCATTCTCATCCACCCCTGTAATCGCAGCGTCAGCTCCTTTATTGGGGCAGAATATGTCATTAATCTGTTTGACAAGAGAATGAACCAGTTCATCAAACTCCGCCTGGATGTTCATCATTACGGAATTTCCCAGGGTTGCGTCATATTTTTCCTTGGAAACCCCCTCCAAGTCAGTGTAGTTGGCCCGTTTATAGCCTCTTGCCAAAACCAGCCCCTTTAACTCTCCCACGTCGTTTTTCATAAGTGTGGAGATTTCCTCTGAGGGGTCTAACACCTCATAGTATTTACCGTTTTCCACATCAGATAAATGCTCCCAGTAGGGGGTGATAAATCCTGTGACTTTATCCACTTTCTCCCCTATATGATAAGTATGGGCCTCATCTACAAAAGAGACGTTTTCAAAAGTGATTTTCACGATTCCGTTATGGACTTCTTTATAGGAGACAGCCCCGTATTTTGACAGCTCATCCACAAGATAATCCCTTGCATCCCGCAGACTCATAGCTGTCTCCACTTTTCCTGACTCGATAGCCATAATTCGTTTATTCAGTTCGCTGATTTCATCACCAATCTCATTGATCCGCTCTACAATATCGTGGATCTGGGTGTTCATGTTATCCTGGTATTTAGCTAATCCCTGATTGATAGCCTTGGATTTGCTGACGAACAAATTTGCTTTCTGAATAACCAGGTTCTGGTTTTCACTTCGGGAGGGGTCTTTTGCAAATTCCTCAAATGCTGCGTAAAGACCGTCGTCTTTACTCACCAGCACATCCTGAAACGCCTGCCCTTCCAATTCCTGGAACATGGTCTCCACTTCATAAATCGTCTCGTAGGTAGATGAATAAAAACCGTGCCGCCCTGTCTGGGTACGGTAGGTCTTATCCAAAAAGATATCTCTTGCATGAACGGCATCTGCAATGGTCACGCCAAGCCCAGACTGCTGCGGACTGATTGCTGCCGTAGTATTAAAGGTAATATAATCACGGTCTCCCTGTAAAACCTGCTGCCTTACATACCCTTTGGTATCTACGTTTGCCAGGTTATTTGCCGTAATATTTAGGGCATTCTGGCTAACTTTTATGCCGGATGCCCCAATAAATAAACTTCCCATTGAATTGGCCATAAAATTCTTCCTCCCTGAGGCAGACTACTGCTTCGCATCAAATCCGCTGTTTGGCAGTATATCCCCCGTATTGTAAGCCTGTTTGTTATAATTTGCAGTTTCGGGTGCCTGCCGCATACTCTTAAACAAGGTGAGATCGAATTCTACCATTTCAAGTGCCTGTTGTAACAGTTTTTCATTCCGCAGATTGCAATCCTGCATCTCTTTGCCGGTAACGAGGATTTTTGTGCGGATTTCTGATAAGCGTTCCTGCTCATTCGGCTGTTTATCCAAATAGCCGATAAGCTTTGTAATGGTCATCTCTTCAAAGTTCTTGCCTAAAACATCCGCCATATCTTTTAATATGGCGTCTCTTTTAATATCAAGATTGCGGAGCAGACTTGCCACATCCTGCTCCTTATCCGTAATCTTTTCCAGGCTGGCAACATCGCCTCCCACGATTGCTGTGCGCTTTTCGTTGCCCAGATCAATCAGAGCCTGGTACTGAGTGTTTTCTTCCTCTAAAACTCCAATAAGATTATCCATTAAACTAGCCACTGATGAACCTCATTTCTTAGCACTTATTTCTGCAGAGAATGATATCTCTCTAACAGTTTGCTGGCAAAATCTCCAGAATCAACTTTATAATTTCCTGACTCTATCCTTGCTTTGAGCCCTGCGACTTTATCTTCCCTGATATCTGAAGCTTCTGCTACTGCCTGTTTTGCAATCTGATAGTCATATCCCGTCCTGGAAATTGTAACTTCATCACGGCCTGCAGTAGTGCCCCGGCTGCTCTGCGTCTTTGTTGCCTTATTGCTTTTGTAAATTTGTGCCACTTGGTTATATGCTTCGATACGCATAACAGCATCTCCTTTCTTCTTCCCTGAAAATGTCTTTTTAAAGCTCTTTTCTTTGCTCTTAAACTATTTATCGGTTATTTTTTCTTTTTCCTTAGCAGATTATTCTAAAATTTTTGACAGCCCCTCTTTTCCCCTTTCATCACATTGGTATTCTTCTGCAAAATTCCGGCAGAATTCTGTGATGCTCTGGGTGATGCCCCGCTCCTTAAAAACTCTTAAAAGGCCGTCCTCCTGATTGGCATAAAAAGGATAGTCGTGGGTTCCTCCCCCCCGAACAGGTGTCTGATAATCCCCGTATGCAAGGGTCAGCACTTCATGATATTTTTCCGGTGCAGGCACCATCATATTCTCAAATGGGAGCATGACAACTGAATCATACCACTCTTTTTTGTACAGGCGCCGGGGACTTTTAATCCAAAAAGGATACTGGGTGATAAAGTCCGCCTCCTGATACGTGTACAGGGACATGATAGAATCATAGAGTTTCCACAGCTGATTATTTAAAGTCTCATCCCGCACCAGGGAAGTATTGCACAATTCCTCCACATAGCCTAACTGCTTTTCATAGCCTCCCTCTGGAAATCCCTCCTCTTTTTGGGCCAGCAGCAATAAAATCTGCTGCATAATCATTTTCTGCAAATCCGATATCTCAGGGTCTTTTGGCACATAATCCAAGGGAAAAATGTCAATTCCAATTCTATAAAAAGGAAAGCAATGGAACCTTTCCATATAACTGTTGAAATCCCAGTATTTTTCATCTGCCATCACCCTCATCTGGGCAACAAACGCAGCCTCCTGGAGACGTTTTTCCTCCGCATACATCCCCGTGAGCACAATCCCCTCCGGCAGTTCCTTTTTCAAAATAGGAATCAGCCGGTTGTAATCCGGCCTTTTTACGGCAATATCAATATCGTCATCCCAGGGGATAAATCCCTGGTGCCGCACGGCCCCCAGAAGAGTTCCCCAATCAGCAAAATATGCAATGCCATGCCTGTCGCATATATCCCCTATCACTTCCAGTATTTCTATTTCTGCAGCCCAGGCCCGTTTCATCAATTCCGGCACCAAAAATCCTTCCCTCTCCTCCGCCTCAAAAAACTTCTTATCAAATTTCATATTTATCCTCCCAAACCATACTGCAATAATTTAAATCAGTATACCCCAACCAAAGGCTTATTTCAATATATATAGCCCCAGGGTGAAAAATCTGATATACTAAATTGGATGAATTCCCAGAAAAACAACGGAAAAAGGATTGTATACTATGAAAAGAAAAATATTTTACCAAAAAAGTGCTGCCATATTTTTTGCCCTGTTCCTTCTCCTGGGTCTGTCAGGCTGTCAGGACAGGGTTTCCCTTTCCAAGGATTTTTCCACTGATATTAATCAAGAGGCCCCTGCCGGCAAGCTTACAGTCCACTACATAGACGTGGGCCAGGGGGATGCCACCTTGATTACCTGCGGGGAGGATGCCATGCTGATAGATGCCGGGGATAACAGCAAGGGAACGGCTCTCCAATCCTACCTTTTAAGCCAGGATATCACAGAGCTTGACTATGTTATCGGCACTCACCCGGACGCAGACCACATCGGCGGATTGGATGTTGTGATTACAAAATTTGACTGTGGGACAATTCTTTTGACAGGGGAAGAAAAGGATACGAAAACCTATGACGACGTTGTATCAGCAATGGAATACAGGGGCTATAAGAAAACCCTGCCTTCGCCGGGAGACACCTTTCCACTGGGAGACGCCAGCTTTACTATTTTGGCCCCGCTTTTTGAGAACGAGGACTCCAACGACAATTCCATCGCCCTCCTTTTAACCTACGGAGACACCCGGTTCTATTTTGAGGGGGATGCCGGGGAGGAGGAGGAAGAACAGATTTTATCCTCCAAAGCGGATGTAGGCGCAGATGTTTACAAAATTGGGCATCACGGCAGCAAAACCTCTACCACGGATGAAATGCTAGATGCCGTAAATCCTGCATGTGCCGTTATCAGCGCAGGGGAAGGCAACCGTTACGGCCATCCCCATGCAGAGGTTTTAAATAAGCTGCGCTCTGCGGGGATAAAAACCTTCCGCACGGATGAACAGGGCACTATTGTGGCCCTTTCCGACGGAAAAAACATTCTCTTTAACATGTCACCAAGCGATACTTGGCAGGCGGGGGAGGCCGGAAGCGTTTCCGACAGAGAGCCGGCAAAGGGCACTGCCCCCTCCGGTGTCCCCGGGGCAGAACCAAACGATGCTTTAACAGAGGATATCCAGGGAGAAAAACAGGATGTCATGGTTTACATCACAGATTCCGGCCAAAAATATCATGCCCAGGGATGCCGTTTTCTAAAGGACAGCGGCAGGGAAATTTCGCTTCAGGACGCAAAAGCAAAGGGATATGACCCCTGCAAGGTCTGCAGCCCGCCCCAATAAAAATCTCTGCCTCCTAAGGGAAAACATCATAAAATCGTAAGAAAATCACAAGGATTAAACTGCCGCTATCTGTGGTAAAATAACACAAAAGGAGCACACAATGAATGATGCCGTTTTAATTGTAGATGACGAAGCTGCGATTGCAGATTTAGTGGAAGTCTACCTAAAAAATGAGGGATACCAGGTGTACAAGTTTTACAACGGTAAGGATGCCCTCTCCTGTATTGAAAACAACAGGGTAAGCCTTGCCATCTTAGATGTTATGCTGCCGGATACGGATGGTTTTTCCCTGTGCCGTGAAATACGGAAAAACTACTTTTTTCCTATTATCATGCTTACCGCCCGGGTGGAGGATATGGACAAAATAACGGGCCTTACCTTAGGGGCTGACGACTATATAACGAAACCCTTCCATCCCTTAGAGCTTATAGCACGGGTAAAAACCCAGCTTCGCAGATATACCCGCTACAACCTTTTCGGGGCAAGCGCCAAAGAAACTTCCCAGGAAATTGATATCCGCGGGCTATTGGTAAACAAAAACAGCCATATCTGCACCTTAAATGAAAAAGAACTTTCCCTCACCCCCATTGAATTTGATATTCTGTGGTATCTTGCCAGCAACCAAGGCAGGGTGGTTTCCTCTGAGGAATTATTTGAAGCCGTGTGGCGAGAAAAATATTTTGACAGCAACAATACCGTTATGGCCCATATTGCAAGGCTCCGTGAAAAAATGGGGGAGCCTGCCAGAAAGCCCCGGTTTATAAAAACCGTGTGGGGCGTGGGCTACACCATAGAAAAATAAACTTTTGCAAGGGAGAAATTTATGGCAGACTACACCATTATGGCGGATGTAAGTTCCTACATTGTGAAAACCCTGCGGACTCACATGTACCCGGAACCGATTTTATCCCCAAACAATATTGACATTTCGTCCCCTGACCGCCAGGACGGAGATTACATTCTTGGGATATACTTATACGATATCCGGGAGGAGGCCGCCATATCCCAGCCTCCTCTCATTCTCTCAGACAAAAATCACTTGATAAAGCCCCCAGTAATATATGGGCTTTATTACATGATTTATATTAATGACTTTTCCCAGTTGGGGTTAAAAGCCCCTGATCTTCAAAAAATTATAGGGAAAGCAGCCCAGGTGATTCATGATAACAACTCCGTGCTGCCGGAAACTCTGCAGCCCGGATCAGACTTAAAAGAGCCCCCCCATTATACTCTCCCCCACGAAAATAGACTTTGAGGAAAAAGTGCAGGTGTGGCAGTCTTTGAATAAGCCCTATCAGTTAAGCCTGTTTTACAAAGCATCCCCTGTATATCTATCCAGTGAAATTGTATTGGATTCCTCCCCTGTATTAAAAGCGGACTTTGGCGTACATATAATGGGGAGTCCCGGGAAAGGAGAGTAAGGGCCATGGACATTTACGGCGGTATTTCTGCTAAAGAAAATACACAACCATTTGCAGATTACACAGAATATATGGACACGCTTTTCGTCTGGGCCAACAATTGCCTGGACAATTATATGGAAAACTTAAAACAAAAATATGCTGCCGGGGATGGGGGATACAAAAATATCTTTTACCCTGACTTAGAGATTGCCCAGACCCTATGCCAAAGGAAAATATTTATTCCCCCTTTCCAGGAACAAAAAGAATCCCCCTTAATGGACGAAATTCTTTCTTATGTAAATGTCCGGGCAAAGCACACGGTAACATCCGGAATAAGCCTGCCCTTTTATGAACTGTGCCATAGGCTTGGCTTTAAGAATTTTACCCTTTTCTGTTTTGTCCTTGGAATTTTAGCCGCCACCCAGACAGATTATGCCGCCGTGTTTCAGATTGTCAACGAAAATGGAAACCTGCCGGTACCTACAGTGGAATCCGGTGCAAAACTTTATTTTGGAAATGGATTTTCCCCCACAGAAGCATACAGCCATATGTCTCTGTGCATCGAGGAACTCTCCCCCATTTTGAACCTGCGCATTCCGGAACACATGCCATTTTCTGCCGAAATTTCCCTGGATAAGAGAATCATTGATTTTCTTTTTGGCAAAAATCCCTTTCAGACAGACGAAAATTATATCCGATTTTTCTCCAGAGTTCCGCTGGAAACAGAGGCTGTCCCCATTCTTGCCAACCAGTGGCTATTGGGGGCCATAGAAACTTCTTTTGAGAATAACATCAGGCATTATTTTCTCACAGGGGATGAGGGAAGCGGCAGAAAATTTTTTATAAAAAAGTTTTGTAAAAACCACGGCCTTGGAATTGTTACCCTAAACTGCCGGAAACTTTTTTCCCATGATTACGAATTTGCGGACAAGGCACTCTGGGCCCTGTCCAGGGAATGTATCCTCACAGATTCCTGCTGCCTTCTGGAGTTTTCCCCGGATAAAGAGGAAAGGGAAAGTTTTTTGGAGTATATGGATATGGCCCTAATACGTCTGGCACAGAATAACATTCCCACTTTTTCCTTAAGCCGTGAAAAACTTCCCCTGGGGAAAATTCCAGAAAACGGGGCAGCGCTTCACTTTCCCCTGCCGGATATGAAAGAGCGGGAGGAATGCTTCAAATTTTTTGCCCAGAAATATTCCCTGTCAAGTGATATTGATTTTTCTCAGATGGCGTCCCATTTTTTATTCACCCCAGGAAAAATTAAATCTTCACTTAAGAGTGCAAAAATTTTTGCATTTATGAGAGGAAGTAACGTAATATCAAAAAATGATTTGTTATCTGGATGCCATGGTCAGGCAAGTTCTGATTTGACCTTAAAGGCCGCAAAAATTGAGACATACAACGGCATATCCATACTGGCTACCAACCATAAAAACAGCATAGACCCTGCTTTTTTCCGGCGGATGAAATACGTGGTAGAATTTCAGTTCCCCGACGCAGCCACAAGGGAACTGCTGTGGCGCCGAACCATACCAAAAGACACCCCCCTGGGGGATGATGTGGATATTCCCTTTCTGGCGGAAAAATTTGAGTTTTCAGGAGGAAATATTAAGAACTGTATTTTAAATGCCGCCTTCCTGGCCGCTTCGGAAGAGCCGGGAACAAAAGTGTATATGCGGCACTACTTAAAAGCCATCCGCTATGAATACATAAAAACAGGAAAAATATTTACAAAAGCGGATTTTCAGCCCTATGCCGAAGAAGTTTTCGGTGAGTAATGTGATAAAAACATAAGAAACTGGAGGTTAGAACATTGAGACAGAAACAGGATAAAATTACCAAAGACTTTCAACAGTTAAAATATAAAATATTTTTTAACTCCCTGTTTATGCTCTTTTTGGCTTTTCTAATCCTTATGCTTTTGTACAATTTTGTGTTTTCCGGGCGGTTTGCCAACTGGACAGTTGCCTTTTTACAGCGCTTTTTCTACTCCGGCCAGCCGGACTCCTATGAAATGGCCCTGAATTTTTACCAATACAACATCCGCACCCGGATAGAATGGTTTTTTCTGTTCGCCTTCTGCCTGGTCTTTGCCCTGGTATTAAGAGTTTATCTCAATAACTTTACCAAATATTTTAACAGCATCAATCAGGGAATTGACGCTTTAATCACAGAGGGTACAGAGGAAATTCTCCTGTCACCAGAGCTCTCAGCCACGGAAAAAAAACTGAATTTTATCCGTCACACCTTAAAACAGCGGAAAGCGGAAGCCGATTTGGCAGAACAGAGGAAAAATGACTTGATTGTATACCTGGCCCACGATTTAAAAACTCCCCTCACCAGCATTATCGGTTATCTCACGCTGCTATCAGAGACCCCGGAACTGCCCCCGGAAGCCAGGAGTAAGTACATCCATATTTCTCTGGACAAATCCATACGGCTGGAAGAATTGATAAACGAATTTTTTGATATCACTCGTTTTAACCTGACAACCATCACATTAGATCTGGAAAATACCAATCTAAGCCGAATGTTAGACCAGACGGTAAGTGAATTTTATCCCATTCTCACAGAAAAAAATCTGACCTGGAATGTGGATATTGCCCCGGATGTGTGGATTTTATGTGACAGGGACAAACTGGCCCGGGTTTTTGATAATTTAATCCGAAATGCTGTAGCCTACAGCTATGAAAACAGCGAGATTTCCCTTTCCATGGAACCCCAGAAATACAAAGTGGAAATTATTTTAAAAAATAGTGGAAAAACCATTCCTCCCCAGAAACTTGCCCATATCTTTGAGCAGTTTTACCGTGCAGACTCCTCCCGTTCCTCCTCCACAGGAGGTTCGGGACTTGGACTTGCCATTGCAAAAGAAATTCTGGAACTTCACGGCGGAATGGTTCAGGCTTTCAGCAAAGATGAAACCATTGCCTTTGTGCTTTCCCTCCCTTTGGATTGCGGGAAAAGCCTTCCATAAAATGAAAACAAAAAGAGGTATCACTATGAAAACAAAAAAATTCACGTATATACTATTTTCCATTTATTTTGTGGCACTGGCCTGGATTATTTTATTAAAAGGCCAATTTGCCCTGCCAAATCTCGGCTTTTACCGGAATATCAACCTGATTCCTTTTCAGGGCTCTTCCATTGTAAACGGGAAAATTGATTTGGATGAAATTATCGGCAATGTGTTCATATTTTTCCCCTACGGGATTTTTATGGGGGCTTTATATCCTGAAACATCTTTTCCCAAAAAACTGCTGCCTATCTTTGTTACCACCCTTGCATTTGAAATATTACAGTATATCTTAGGCATCGGCGCTACGGATATCACAGATTTAATCACAAATACCACCGGAGGGCTTATTGGGCTTTTCCTTTATCTCCTTCTGGAAAAAATGTTCAAAGAACGCACCCTGGCAATTATAAATATCATTACCCTTGTATGTACCCTGGCTCTCCTGTCACTTTTCACTGTAATTATTATTTACAATTTATAAAACAATTCTCCTCAAAGAGAGATTCCACAAATGCCTGGTACTCCCTTAAGTGCTGGGCTTTGCGGATTTTTTTCATATATTTTTCACTGTCAGGAAAAAGCTCTGCCATGTAAAACCACAGTTCTTTCATCTTAAACAGCACATTTTTCTCCCCTGACATAACCTCCCTGTAATCGGAAAGTATTCTGTTGTGAAACAGATACAGACCATCTTTTGTTATAGCCTCTCCCTCCCTGATTTCCCCAAAAAGGGCGGGATTTGCCAAAACTCCCCTGCCAAGCATCACATTTACATCCCCGAAAAGCTCCTGAATTTCCTGACAGTCCTCTTTTGAGAACACGTCCCCGTTATACACCAGGGGAATTTTTGTGCTTTTTATGGCATAGGAGAACATTTCCCTCCGGGGGGTGTTTTTGTAAAAATCCTTCTGCACCCGGGGATGGATAATCAGCTCTTTTAGGGGAAAGCGGTTGTAAATCTCCAAAATCCGGGGAAATTCCTCCTCATCCTCCATACCAAGCCTTGTTTTCACAGAAATTTTTATATCTGCCTTTTCAAATATTTCCTCTAAAAACTCCTCAAGCTCCTTTGGTTTTGCCAGAAATCCAGCCCCCCGGTATTTTGTCACCACCGTGGGGGAAGGACAGCCCAGGTTTAAATTTATCTCCTGATACCCCAGGCTTTTTAACTCCTTTGCCGCCTTTAAAAAAATCTCTGCATGATTTGCCATAATCTGAGGCACAAGACAGATATTTTTGTTGTTTTCCGGCGCAACATCCCGGTACTCTTTGGGACTTAAGCTCCTGTTTTGCTTGGGGGCCAAAAAAGGAGAAAAATATTTATCCCCCGGGGTGAAACAGTCCGCCTGGGCATTCCGGTAAATGTATCCCCCAATTCCCTCTAAGGGGGCAAAATATAACTTCATAGAAAACTCCCTTTACTTATGATGATCTTCCTGCTCCGCAAGTTTACGGTTCATACGTTCCGCCTCCCGGTTTGCAAGACATAAACCAAAAATAATAATAATTAAATAACCTACGGCAATCAAAAACAGCATAAACAGCACCATTTTCCACTGGGAAAGGCTAAACCAGCCAAAATAAACTCCTCCCGCCATAATAACTCCGTTGATATAGAGGTAATTCAGGAACATCCTTATAAGGGCTGTTTTCTTTGGCATCCCGTCAAAATCCCCCATGATGGGAATACTCCCCGCCGTACACAAAACGGTAATTCCCTGCATCTGCCACAACAGCCCTACATCAAGCTGCAGTTTGCGGCCCCAGAAGAGAGTGATAAAACAGGCTGTGGCAAACAACGTCCAGGTCATAATTTTTGTGTATACACGAAAAAAATTTTTAAGATAATCCGCTATTTTTTCCATTCGCCTGCCTCCTATAAACCAAGTTTCCGTTTCAGTTCCGGCACATACTGCCTGGAGATAATGACTTTTTCCCCGTTTTTAAGCTCCGCCTCAAACCTGCCGCTGAAAGCCGGGGACAAATGTTGTACCTGGCTTAAGTTAATAATCAGGGATTTTGCCGCCCGCAAAAATTTTTTCGGGGGAAGGCTGGTTTCAAGTTCATAGAGACGGCTTTTGATTTCAAAAACATCTTTCCGGCAGTAGGCAAATACTTTCTGGTCCACCGCTTCAAAGTAATAGATTTCCGATAAGTCAATGGGATAAATATTTCCGTCTCTGTAACCGTTGATTTTCCTGCCCCCCTGGCGGAGAAGATTTAAAAGATCCATAAGGTCTTCGTCTATTGCCCTGCACTTTACGATAATTTCATCTTCTTCCTCCGGCTTTGGCTCTATAATTGTAATACGCATGTTTTTACCTTTCTGCTGCTCTCCGTCTCATGGACACTGCTGCGGCAATGCCTAAAGCTATCATACCGCATATGAGCAAAAAAGCAACCTGAAATTCCATGGATACCGCAGAATCCCCCATAACCACCGTAATCCCCATGGCCTCCTTGTACCCTTCCAAAAGTTCTTCGGGAAGGCCATGAAAAGTTTTGGCCAGAATATCCTCACAGCAGAGTTTCCGCATCAGGGATGTGCCGTGAAGGATGGGCAGGCACTTGAGCACCGCCCCCACCTTGTCCGGCAGCATGTTCATAGAAAGATAAACCCCACCGGCAAATCCCACCAGTGTACCGATTATGGTCCCAAGCCCGGACCAGGCGCTGCGGCTTTTTACCAGAGAGGCCAGGAGATACATAATCACGGAAAAGATAAGGACGTTTAACGCCATGCACCCCAGAAGTTTTAATATGGTGGAAAAGGAAAGGGGCTCCCCTCCCCCGGCAGTAATATAAAGCAATGCCAATACAAAGGGCACAACGCATAAAAACATGCCCAAAATCACGGAGGATGTGACATAAGAGAGGGCAATGATACTTTTTTTCACCGGGGTACTGTAAAAACTGCCTGTTTTTTTCTCTGAAAAGTCCTGCACCATATTGCTCATAACCGCCATGGTAACTGTCACTGCATTAATCACAAGAATCCCGGCTAACGTCCAGTATTCCACCAGATGCCTGGCGTTCTCTTTATCTTGCTCTAAATCCCTGGCTCCGCCATAAGTTTTCAAAAGATCCGTAACATTTTCCACATTCATTTTTCCCAGAAAAACGCCCATAAGTATCAGCGTAATTATCATAGACAGCAGGGAAAAAAATATGGCTCCCCTGTCCCGGATGAAAATCTGGCAGTTTCTTTTCGTCAATTTTATATACTGATTCATACGTTCTCCCCCTCTGCATAAGCCCCTTGTTTCTCCTGCTCCATCCCTGTCACATTTAAAAACACATCATCCATAGTACCCTGAATCACCTCAAATCCTTTCATATGGTATTCCATCTGCCCAATAAGGGGAATGGCGTCCAAGGTTTCAGGGATATAGGCGATGATTTTTTCGTTTTTCATTTTATAAGAACATCCCATATCTTTTAGAATCTCCTCTATCTGCCCTTTTTTCCCATCCTGATACCGTATAATCAGCCGGTCTTTTGCAAACTGTTCCTTTAAAGAAAATGGCGTGCCGTACTGTACCATTTTCCCCTTTTCAATAATTCCGATATGGTCCGCCTTCGCAGCTTCCTCCATGTAATGGGTGGTTAAAAAAACCGTCATTTTCATTTCTTTTTGCAGCCTGCCCACTGTCTGCCAAACACTTTTCCTTGTGGCAGGGTCAAGGCCCGTGGTGGGCTCGTCTAAAAACAAAATTTCCGGGGTATGTAAAAGCGCCGCCCCAATCTCACATCTTCTCTTCTGGCCCCCGGAGAGTTTTCCGTAGGGACGTTTTAACACATCTGACAAGGCCAGAATCTCACAGACATATTCCATCTGCCTTTTTAATTTCCCCCCGTCCTTTTCATAAAGGCTGCCTCTGCAGATAAGATTTTCTTTTACGGTGAGCAAATCGTCCAGCACATTCCACTGATATACCACCCCAATCTTTCTTTTAATCTCCTCATCCTCTTTTCCCAGGGCAAAGCCTGCAATCTCCACATTCCCACCCGTAGGTTTTAACAGCGTGCAGAGCATACTGATGGTAGTGGATTTTCCGGCACCGTTCACCCCAAGAAATCCAAACATTTCCCCCCGTTTTACGGAAAAAGAAATGTCGTCCACGGCTTTTGTTTCGTGGAAGTATTTTTTTAAATGGTTCACTTTTATAATATCGCTCATAACGGTTCTCCTTTCGTGTTTTTCAGTATAGCAATTCTTTGATTTTATACAATAGGAGAACTGTTAAGATGCAGAATCGGGGGTATGAGATGCTGTTTTGGGGGTGCAAAAACTTTATACTATATAGAAAACATTTTTAATATTTTGTACCCTTCATAGAAAAATAATTCTCTCAGTAGAAATGGGATTTTTGTTCTCAAACTCTGATATCTTGAGGTAGCCGTTGGAGAACTGTAAGCCTCAATCCCCAAATCTTCCGCAAGAAACATCCCCCGCTTCATGTGAAGTGGGTCGCTGACAATCAGCGCCGTAACCATTCCTTCCGATTCCATGATTTCTCTGGAATACAACAGGTTTTCCCGGGTGACGGCAGATTTATTTTCTGTTAAAACGTCTTCTTTTGGTATTCCCTGGCCAATCACATATTTTTTTGCCGCCTGGGCGTCTGAAATTTCACTTCCCTCAGCCCTTCCCCCTGTCACTATTATTTTGTTCACGTAGTTTTGACGGTAAAGTAGCACAGCGTGATTTAACCTTTCTCTGTAAACCGGGGAGACCTGCCCATTCTGCGCCGCCGCCCCTAACACAATGGCAGCATCCGCCATGCATGTCCCATCTCTTTTTCCATATAAGCAAATACCCAGAGCATCGGACATAAGATAGACGGTAAAAATAATAACTATAATACAAATAATTTTTTCTTCTTTTTCATAATCGCTTCTTTCTGTGTAAACCTGACAAACATCCGTTGTATTATATCACAAATTTTTCCGGACTTAGAATTAATTTGTGGTTTCCCATATTATATGTTATGATTTTTGAAAGGGTTTTCCATGGAGGTAGACGAAATGAAGCGCAGGTTTAATGTGACAGATACTTGCATTCCCCAAATGCATTATATGGTCAAATTGGATGACAGATTAAAAAGCATAAAGGAAGAATATATAGATTACGGCAGTTATTTTGCCATAAACAGGGGCAGGCAGTATGGGAAAACCACAACGCTGCGGGCCTTAGAGGAATATTTGAAAGAAGAATATACGGTTTTATCTCTGGACTTTCAGGAAATCGCCACAAAAAAATTTGAAGACGAAGCTGCCTTTTCCACCGCTTTTGCAGAAAGGCTCCGACGGCAAATTCAATTTTCCAGCTTCAAAGACAAAGAACTTTTATTAGATATTTTGTCCGGTTTTAAAGGGGATACCCCCAACACCGGGCTGGATGAATTATTTGACTGCCTAAATACCATGTGCCTGAATAGCCCCCGGCCAATTCTTCTGATGATTGATGAAGTGGACAGCTCTTCAAATAACCAGGTTTTTCTTGATTTTTTGGCTCAGCTAAGAGCCTGTTATTTAAAGAGGGATAAAATTCCCACCTTTCACTCTGTCATTCTGGCGGGTGTGTATAATGTAAAAAACCTGAAATCAAAACTGCGTGCAGAATCCCAGCATCAGTATAACAGTCCCTGGAACGTCGGGGCTGATTTTGATATGGATATGAACTTCTCCCCCCATCAGATTGCATCTATGCTGACGGAATATGAAGAGGATAACCACACAGGAATGGACATAGAAAAAAACGCACGAATAATTTATGATTACACCTCCGGTTACCCGGTGTTGGTATCATCCATCTGCAAATATATAGATGAAAAAATACCGGATAAAGATAAATGGACACTTGCCGGCATGGAAGAAGCTGTAAAGAAAATACTTACGGATCATACGCCCTTATTTGAGAGTATGATTTGCCATCTGAATGATTATCCCGAATTAGAAAAAATGTTTCAGTACATTCTTTTCCAGGGCAGGGAGTTTGCCTATAACCCGGATACGAAAGAAATTAACCTGGCCGCCATGTTTGGATATGTAACTGAAAGAGACGGGAAGGTTCAGATTGCAAACCGCATTTTTGAGACCAGGCTTTATAACTATTTTTATTCCAAAGAAGAGCTTTCCAATACCATTGTGGACATGGCAAAGCAGAATAAAAGCAGTTTTATTCAAAACAACCGTCTGGATATGGATATTGTGATGAAAAAATTTGTACAGCATTTCCATGAAGATTATGGGTCAAATACGGAAAAATTTTTGGAAGAAAACGGCAGGAAATTTTTTCTCCTGTACTTAAAACCCATCATCAACGGTGTGGGAAACTATTACATTGAGGCCCAGACAAGAGATGCCCGGCGCACCGACGTGATTGTGGACTACCTGGGGGACCAGTTTATCATCGAACTTAAAATCTGGCATGGCAGCGAATACAATGAGAGAGGTGAAAAACAGCTTTCAGATTATCTTGACTATTATCATAAAGATAAAGGCTATCTCTTAAGCTTTAATTTTAACAAGAAAAAAGAAATCGGGGTAAAAGAGCTGAAAATTGGTGAAAAGACGATTGTGGAAGCGGTTGTGTAGGAGGTGAAAAATGAAGCGTTACTTTAACACGGAAGGTCAATGTATTCCTGAAAACCATTATATGGTTCGGCTAGACCAACGCATAAAAAAAATCAAAGAACAATATGTGGAGCAAGGCAGTTATTTTATTATAAACAATGGCAGGCAATATGGGAAAACCACGACTTTATGGGCTTTGGAAGACTACCTGGCCGATGACTATCTTGTTCTCTCCATGGATTTCCAGGGAATTACCACAGAAGAATACCAGGATGAAACATCCTTTACCAATGCTTTCTTAAAAATGCTCATTGACGCAATAGAAGAGAGCAAATCAGACCTGAAAGATACCGCTCCCCTGGCCGCATTTTTAAAAAAATCTGAGGCAGCTCTGTTAAGTGAAATGTTTTACGAATTAAGTAAAATGTGCAAATTATCTTCAAAACCTGTGGTTCTAATGATAGATGAAGTTGACAGTGCAAGCAATAACCAGGTATTTATCGATTTTCTCGCATTGCTGCGGCATTATTATATTAAGCGGAGCAAGAAACCAATTTTTCACTCCGTTATTCTTGCCGGAGTGTATGATATAAAAAATCTGAAGCTGAAAATCCGCCCCAGCCAGGAACGCCAGTATAACAGTCCCTGGAACATTGCCGCCGCCTTTGACATTGATATGAGTTTTTCCGCCGGACAGATAGCGGCCATGCTTCGTGAGTACGAAACAGATAAACGCACCGGTATGGACACAGAAAACATTTCTGAAAACATATATCAATACACAGCCGGATATCCATATCTGGTATCTGCACTATGCAAAATATTAGACGAAAAACTGCCCGGCTATGAAAAATTTGCGTATGACAAAAATGTCTGGACAAATAAAGGCGTTTCTGAAGCGGTAAAAATCTTGCTGAAATCACACACACCGCTTTTTGACAGCCTGGTAAAACAGCTAGATATGTTTCCAAATTTAAGAAAAATGACAGAAGATATTTTATTCCAGGGAAAACAGATTGTTTTCAGTTCTGCTGAAAAGTCCATTCGTTTAGGATGTATGTTTGGCTTTTTAAAAGAATCAAACGACCAGGTAATCGTAGCGAACCGTATTTTTGAAATGTATCTTCTTAATCTTTTTATGGCAGAAGAATCACTGGAAAGCGAAATGTTCCGGCAGGGACAAAACGATAAAAATCAGTTTGTAACAGACAGCAAGTTAAATATGGACTTAGTTTTAAAAAAATTCGTGGAATATTTTAACGAAATTTACGGAGATAATGACGATAAATTCCTTGAGAAATACGGCAGGAAATTTTTTCTCCTGTACTTAAAACCCATCATCAACGGTGTGGGAAACTATTACATTGAGGCCCAGACAAGGGATGCCCGGCGCACCGATGTGATTGTGGACTACCTGGGGGAGCAGTTTGTTATCGAACTTAAAATCTGGCATGGCAGCGAATACAAGGAGCGGGGAGAAAAACAGCTTTCGGATTATCTTGACTATTTTCATAAGGAGAAAGGCTATCTCTTAAGCTTTAATTTTAACAAGAAAAAAGAAATCGGGGTAAAAGAGCTGAAAATCGGTGAAAAGACGATTATAGAAGCCGTAGTGTAACTTCATAAGTTCCCCCGGAGGGAGTGTAAAATAAAGTGTGTAAGTTAGAAATACAATAAAACTAACTGCATACTTTATTTTTCTATATAAGGTGTGC
>NZ_RAZG01000037.1 GCF_003612565.1 Roseburia sp. 1XD42-69
AAATACTCTTACATATCTAATTCTTATCAGGAAAGTCTAAAGTTCATAGACACAAGATTTTTTACAGCCTCTTCGATTACGAATGTGGATATCTGTAATTGCGTCATCCGTTTTCAATGACAAGTGGAGTATTCCCCGAACATTGGCAAAAATACATAGATTAATCAAGGGATATTCCAAAATAATGCATTGGAATATCCCTTTTCCAATTATTGGGATTTTTGATTGCCGGTACACCATATGTAAATCCCTAATTGCTCCGCAATTACCTGTCGGCAAGGGGATTGACATATTTTTTTCTATCCTGTCATAACTGCCCTTTCAATATTTTATTGATTGGTGTAAAATTGGTGTATAAATCTAGTGAATAGTAAGTGTTTTTCCCGTAAAATCAGGCTTTTAAGAGGTTTTCCACCCCTTACAGTTTTGAAAGATAAGAATTTAACTTCTGTAATCCGCCAAATATGTGCTTATGGGAAATTCCAAAACCACTTCCGTCCACTCCCCCTCCAGGGAGGAAGCAGAAATGGAAATCCCAAGCTTTTCGCAAAGCCTTTCGCACAGATAAAGCCCCATGCCTGTGGAGCGCTTTACCTCCCTTCCGTTTGTCCCGGTAAACCCCTTCTCAAATATCCGGGGCAATTCCTCTTTCTTAATCCCTATACCGTTATCCCTGACTTTTAAAAGCACCCCCTGCCGGCCCTTCTCAGTGGAAATCCGGATATGGGCATTCCCTTTGCTGTATTTCGCACTGTTTTGCACCAACTGGTTTAAAATAAACTCTATCCACTTTTTATCTGTAAAAACCTTGTCCGGGCAGTCCACTTCCGCCTGTATCCGGCTCATAATCAAATAATCCTTATTTTTCATGAAAACATCATTTGCCGCTTTCGAAAGATCTGTCTCCAGGATGATATAATCCTTGTACACCTCGTCCAAACGGGCATAGTAAAGGGCCATATCCACATAATTTTCCACCTTCCGGTTTTCAGCGGCAATGTAACGCCCCCGTTCATCCCTGTTATTGGTGCAGTTTAGTTCAATGGCTGTAATAGGAGCCTTAATTTCATGTACCCAGCTCTCAATATATTCCCGGTACTCTCTCTTTTCATCCTCTATTTTACGGATGCGCTCAATCACGGATTTGTTGGATTTTCGGATAATCTCCCTATACAGCCTGTCCTCCAGGGAAAAAGATACCGGCATTAACTCTCCCAAAAGATACCTCTTATCTAAGTTATCCGTAATGGAAATAAGTTTATTAAAATAAGTTTTCCGGGAAAAATACCGGGCAAAGAGCCACAAAAAAAGAATCAGACACCAGCACAAAAGTATAATGGCGCAGTAGTCCAAAGGATATGACGTAAGACGCAAAAATATTGTTAAAAGCCCCATACAGACCCCATGAAGGATACACAACAATAATTTATCTTTCAGGTAATCAAGGAACCTCATATCCGATACCCCATTCCCCGCTTTGTCTGAATAAAATCATGGACCCCAATATCCTCTAACTTGCTGCGGAGCCTTGTCACATTCACGCTTAAAGCATTGTCGTCAATAAAAACCTGCTCATCCCACAGATATTCCACCAACTCTATTCGGGAGACAATCTGATTTTTATGCTGAAAAAGGCAGGATAAAATCTTTAACTCATTTCTGGACAAGTCCGCCTGCCTCCCCTGATAAGCCACACAGCCCCGGGCCCTGTCAAACTCCACGCCTTTGTGGATGTCCGTCATTTTTTCTTCCCTGGGACACCGCTTTAAAACAGCGGCAATGTGGGCCAGGAGCACCGGGGGATGAAAAGGCTTTGTAATGTAATCGTCCCCGCCCTGCAGCATTCCCTTTAACTCGTCCATAGAATCTGTCCTCCCCGTAACAAAAATCACCGGGACCTGGGAAATTACCCGAAGTTCTTTGCACACTTCAAAACCGGATGCACCTGGAAGGTTTACATCCAAAAGGACAAGATCCGGATTCATATTTAAAATTTCTTCCCTTAGATTATTAAAATCTCCCAATACAGTCACCTGGTACAGTGCATTTTCCAAAAGCTGTTTTAATTCCTGGCGGATATCAGGCTCATCTTCAATAATTAAAATATGCATGTTTCCCCCCTGTAGAATTGGGCAGGGAAGATTTTCTCCCTGCTCGCCGTGCGGCCCACATGCTGCGTCAGCAGCAAATTTCCTTATGTGGGCCTGTACATAAAAAGAAAAAACTTCCGAACATCTCGGAAGTTTTTATAAGAGCGATAGACGGGGCTCGAACCCGCGGTCTCGACCTTGGCAAGGTCGCGCGTTACCAACTACGCCACTATCGCATTTCTTTTGTGCTTTCCCTCAAGCACATTAATTATAATACAGCACAAATTGTGTTTTGTCAATATATTTTTTGAAAAATTTTGAAAAATATTAAAATTTATTGGCGCCTGCCCAGTTTCTTCCGATAATAGCGGTAGAAAAAGAGAACCAGCTTTTCTGGATAGCGCTTTAAGATAATCTGAATCTCCTCTTTGGGGTCAATAGGCTCCACCAGAATGGTTTGAATCCCTGCCAGATTTGCCCCCATCACATCGGTAAAAATCTGATCCCCCACAAAAAGAGTGGTGGATGCATCCGTTCCCATCCACTCCATTGCCTTTTTGTAATTTCCCGGTTTGGGTTTTCCCGCCTTAAAAATGTATTTTCCCCCAACCTTTTCCTGGAAAGTCTTTACCCGCAACTCCTTGTTATTGGAGAGAAACACCCACTGAAAGCCCAGTTCCCCAAGACGCCGAAACAGTTTTACCGCCCGTTTGTCCGCCGGATGGCCATGGGGCACCAGGGTATTGTCAATATCAAATATCAGCCCCCGGTATCCTTTTTTATAATACCCTTCAAAGTCAATGGCGTATGTAGAAGTTATCTGTTCATCTGGAAATAAATAATGTTTCATAAATAGTTTCACTTTTCCTTTATTTGTCCAATATTTTTTTCAGCTCGTCCATAAAAGTATTGACATCCTTAAATTCCCGGTATACCGAAGCAAACCGGACATAGGCTACCGCTTCAATGTCCTTTAGCTTATCCATGACAATCTCACCGATGACTGCGCTGGAAATCTCTTTTTCCTCCCGGTTAAACACTTCCGTCTCAATTTCATCCACCAGCATATTAATCTGATTGGCGGATATGGGCCGTTTATGGCAGGCCCGCAAAATTCCCGCTTCAATTTTTGACCGGTCAAACTGTTCCCTGTTATTGTCTTTTTTAATAACAATAAGGGGAATCGTCTCCACTTTTTCATAGGTGGTAAATCTTTTCCCGCAGGAATCGCAAAGCCTGCGGCGGCGGATGGAACTGTTGTCTTCTGCCGGTCTAGAATCAATCACCCTGGTATTGTCACTGCTGCAATATGGACACTTCATTTGTACTTCCTCCAAACTTCCTCACAATTTCTTCCTTATTTCCTCTTCCTTTACCTCAACCAAAATAATGTCGGAACCAATGCGCACAATGCATCTCCAGGGAATACAGAATTCAAATTCATGTCCAAACATGCCAAACAGCTTACAAGGCCCAGGTATAATGATTTTTTCAATACATCCCGTCTCTTTGTCAAATTCCAGGTCAATTACATTTCCCAGGCATTTGCCGTCGCAGATGTTTATCACTTCTTTCTCCTGCAAATCACATAAACGCATCTTTACTGCCTTTAGCTGTTCTTTTCTCTATTGTATTCCCCTGCCCATTGTCCTATACATTAAACCGGAACAAAATCACATCTCCGTCCTTTACCACATACTCTTTTCCTTCCAAGCCCACAATCCCCTTCTCTTTTGCCGCGGAAAGGCTCTTTAAGTCCAGCAAATCCTGATAATTTACTACCTCCGCCCGGATAAATCCCCGCTCAAAATCTGAGTGGATTTTCCCTGCCGCCTGAGGAGCCTTTGTGCCTTTTTTTATGGTCCAGGCCCTGGTCTCATCCTCCCCTGCGGTTAAAAAACTGATTAAACCCAAAAGGCTGTAGCTTGCCTTAATCAGTTTTTCAAGGCCGGATTCCTTAAGGCCCAAATCCTCCAGAAACATAGCCTTTTCCTCATCGTCAAGTTCCGCAATCTCCTGCTCAATCTGGGCACAGATAACAAAAACCTCACTGTTCTCTTTTTTTGCCTGCTCCCTCACCTGTTTTACAAAGGGGCTGTTCTCCCCATCCTCCGCCAACTCCTCTTCCTTCACATTAGCTGCGTAGATAACCGGCTTTGCCGTTAAAAGATTGTAGGATTTAAACCACTCCGTCTCGTCCTCATCCTCAGAAAGTTCAAAGGTCTTTGCCATATTTCCGTCTTCCAGGTGCTTTTTGATGCTCTCTAACAGGGCAAGCTCCTTTGCCTGGGTTTTATCCATCCTGGCGCCTTTTGCCGTTTTTGCAATCCTCCGCTCCAATATTTCTATGTCTGAAAAAATAAGCTCCAGGTTAATGGTCTCAATATCCCTAAGGGGGTTAATGCTGCCGTCCACATGGACCACATTTCCGTCCTCAAAGCACCGCACCACATGGACAATGGCATCTACCTCACGAATATTGGCAAGAAACTGGTTTCCCAGCCCCTCCCCTTTGCTGGCTCCCTTTACAAGCCCTGCAATATCCACAAATTCTATCACCGCCGGGGTCACTTTCTTTGAATGGTACATCTCCCCAAGCTTTGTGATGCGCTCGTCCGGCACCGGGACAATCCCCACATTAGGGTCAATGGTGCAGAAAGGGTAGTTGGCTGACTCCGCCCCCGCTTTTGTCAGTGAATTAAATAAAGTGCTTTTTCCCACGTTGGGAAGCCCCACAATTCCTAATTTCATAATATTCTCACATCTCCTTTATTTTCAAGAGTTTCAAGCATTTTTCGGTTGACCTTTGCACCATTTCCGCCCATCAGCCAAGCTTGAATGCCTGTCCAAACTTCTTAATTTCTTTCTCATCCTCAGTTATATATACACAGTTTCATTATAACACCTATATTTGCCTACAAGAGTCTGACACAGTATAAAATGTTACCACATCCAGCCTCTTATTTCAACTTTATCCACTAGTGTTTCCCATATTTTTTACGATTCACTCTCCATCCCTGGACTCAATCACCAGTAAAATCCCCTCCGCAAAAGAAATCTCCGCCTCATCCCCCACAATCTCATTGCTGATTCCAAGGGAAGAAAAACAGGAATACTCATACTGAAACAGAGGATATTTCATGCCCTTTAAAGTAAGCCCGGACACCTTTGGGGTGACGGGAAGCAGGGAAACATAATCCCCAAACTGCTCTTCTTTTCTGATGGAAATCCCATTCTTAACCATGCGGATTCTATTGCAGGAATCCGCCATAAGGATTTCCACTCCACAGGAAACCCCCAGGCCTAACAGCCCGATATTGGCAAGCACATGGTCTAAGCGGCTTCCCGTGGCCCCTAAGATATGGATTCTTTTGCATCCCCGGCGTATCACCTCACGGATAGCCGCCTCCGTGTCTGTATCGTCTTTTTCCGGAACAAGAGACAGCCAGTCAATCCCCTGCTGCCCTTTAAAAAAAGCCAGTGTCTCCTGTTTTACCGAGTCAAAATCCCCCACAATAACATCCGGCTTTACCCCTGCCTTCCGAAAAAACTCCATACCAAAATCCACGGCTGCTAAAAGAGCCGTTTTCTGTTCTTTCATATAGGACAGGGCAAATTCAAAATCTACAGTCCCCCCTGTCACAATCACTGCCTGCCTCATACTTTACTCCGCCATAAAATCTAAAAATTCTTTCACATTTTCTTCCACATCCCCCTGGAACACAGAGCTGCCGGAGACAATAATATTTGCCCCTGCATCCATCACTGTTCCCAGGTTTTCCATGGTAATTCCCCCGTCCACCTCAATATCCGTTTTTAAGCCCCTGCTGTCAATCATTTTCTTTAAATCCCTGATTTTATCCAAGGTATAGGAAATCAGCTTCTGTCCCCCATACCCCGGATTTACCGTCATAATCAAAACCATATCCACCACCGGAAGAAGATATTCAATGGCGCTTAAGGGCGTGGAGGGGTTTAAGGCAACCCCGGCAATAATATCCTGCTCCTTAATCATCCGTATGGTTCGGTCTAAGTGGCGGCAGGCCTCCGCGTGGACGGTTATCAAATCCGCTCCCGCCTCCACATAATCGTCAATACATTTCTCCGGATCCTGCACCATAAGGTGCACATCAAAAATCCTGTCACTGACAGGACGGATGGATTTAATCACCGGCAGTCCCATGGAAATACTTGGAACAAACATACCGTCCATAACGTCAATGTGGACATACTGGGCACCTGCCTGGTCAATCAGGGCCACCTGCTGGCCCAGCCTTGCAAAATCTGCCGCTAAAAGCGACGGTGACAAACAATTCATATCATATCCCCCTTTTCCCCTGAAAAACTAATAACGTTTCATCTGCTTTAACTCCTGGTATAACGTCACATAATTGTGATAGCGCACTTTTGAAATCTGCCCCTTCTCCAAAGCACGTTTCACCCCGCAATCCGGTTCTTTGATATGGCTGCATCCCCGGAATCTGCAGGATGGCTCTAAGGGAACAAACTCGGGATAATATTTCCACAGGTCATTTTCCTTTAATTCCGGGATATCCAGGGAACTAAACCCCGGTGTGTCCATAATATATGTGTTTTCCTTTACATAAATGAGCTGGGAATGTCTTGTAGTATTTTTTCCCCTCCCGATTTTTTCACTGATTTTTCCTGTCTCCATGGCCGCTAAGGGCTGCATATAATTTACAATAGAGGACTTTCCCACCCCGGAAGGCCCTGCTAACACACTTGTCTTTCCCTCCAAAATGGAAAAGAGTTCTCTTAGCCCCTCCTCCTTGGCCACACTGGTAAACATAACTTTAGAACCGCATTTCCCGTAATCATAAGCCATCTCCTTGGCTTTCTCCCCAGTAATATAATCGCTTTTATTAAAACATATAATTACCGGCACATTCTGATATGCCATCATCACAAGAAAACGGTCCAAAAGGTTGTAATTTGGCTCCGGCCTCTCCGCCGCAAATATCACAAGGGCCTGATCTATATTGGCTACATTGGGGCGGATTAATTCATTTTTCCTGGGAAGGATTTCTGTGATATTGCCCTCCATTTCCTCCGAATCTAAAACATCCAGCTCCACATCATCCCCCACCAGGGGCTTCTTTTTGTCCTTGCGGAAAATCCCTTTTGCCTTGCATTCATAAACCCCGGAATCTGCGGTGTGTACATAGTAGAATCCGGCGATTCCTTTTACGATTTTACCCTTCATACGATTCCCTACTGCTTCGTGAATGTGACATTTTCATGCTGCTCCTGGGCCGTCCCGTCGGATAAATGCCAGGTAATGTCCAATGTTCCCCTGTCAGAACTCTCAATATCGGAAACAGAAATGGTGTAGGGGAATTTTCCAATATCAATGCCAGACCAAATCTGAAGCACCTGGCCGCTGGCATCCCGCAGGGTAATATCCGCTGATTTTACCTCGGAGCTGTCCGGTGCGGTAATTTTTGCATTGCAGTAGTATTTTGTCACCCTGGAACCAAGGCTTATCACAAGGCTGATATTGGTTCCCTCGTCCACGCTCTGGTCTTTGGCTATGCTCTGGCTGATGACATTCCCCTCCGCTATGTTATCGCTGTAGTCCGTGGAAGTGCTGGTTACGGTAAGCCCCGCATTGGTAAGCATATTCACGGCCTCCTGCTTTCCTTTGTTCACCACATCGGGGACAACCACTTTTTTCACTTCCTTGCCGCTGCTGATAACAAGATTTACCGTATCCCCCTTCTTGGCAGAGGCTCCGCCGCCTGGCGTCTGGGAAATTACCTTCCCTTCCTCCACCGTATCGCTGTATGACTGGCTGGTACTTACAAGGAATCCCTGGGCGGTAAGGGTATTTTTCGCCTCCTGCTCGGAAATTCCAAGGACGGAAGTTACGCTTATGCTCCCGGCACCGCTGCTGATATACACATTTACCGTAGTGTTTATGGGAACCTCTTCCCCGCTTTCTATATCCTGGGAGACAATCTGCCCCTCCGGGTACTCATCGCTGGCCTGTGTCCCTGCCTGACGGATTCCGATTTTCTTCTCGTGAAGCTTCTCCTTTGCCTCATCCATAGTAAGCCCCAGAACAGAAATCATCTCCACTTCCTCTTTTGTCTCCTGCTCCGTGACAATAGCCTCTTTTTCCTCTTTGTCCTTCTTTGGCTTTTTAGAGCCTCCGCCAAAAACACCTGCCATATGGCCGAAGAAGTAGATTAAAATAGCCACAATGATAAGGCCCGCCACGATTCCCCCTATGGTCACTGCCTTCTCCATTTTGGGATTTAAGAAACCGTCGTCCTCTTCCTCATCATCCTCTTCTTCCTCATAATCATACCCGTATTCTTCCTCCGCTTCCTCCCTTTTGGAAACATGGGACTGCTTTGCAGGCCTTGCGGGTCTCACCTGTTTAATCTGTGCCACTTCCTCCTGGCTTACCACTCTTGTCTTATCCTGATTATCCTCAGTTCCCATGGTGACAAAATCATCGTTGGGGCTGATAAGGACTTTCTTTAAGTCAATTAAAAGGTCACTGATGGAGTCATACCGCCTGTCCGGGCTTTTCTGGGTACACTTTAAAATTATCTTTTCTAAGCTTACAGGGAGGTTTGGGGCGTAATTGCTGGGGGGAACCATCTCCTCCTGAAGATGCTGGATAGCCACCGCAACCGTGGTATCCCCGTCAAAGGGAACACGCCCTGTCACCATCTCATACATCACAATACCCAGGGAATAAATGTCGCTTTTTCCGTCCACAAAGCCGTTTCTTGCCTGCTCCGGGGAGGAATAATGCACAGAGCCCATTACATCTGCACTGATGGTATTGCTGGAAACAGCCCTGGCAATTCCAAAATCTGTGACTTTGGCCTTTCCCTCTGTGGAAATCAGTATATTCTGAGGTTTAATATCCCGGTGGATAATATGTTTGGCATGGGCCGCCTCAATTCCCCGCCCTACCTGGATAGCAATGCTCACCGCCTCTTTGTAGGTGAGCTGCACTTTTTTCTCTATATAAGTCTTTAATGTGACACCTTCTACATATTCCATCACAATAAAGTAAATACCCTCTTCGCTGCCCACATCATAAATATTTACAATATTGGGATGCTCTAACCCTGCTGCTGACTGTGCCTCGGTACGGAATTTTGTCACAAAATTCACATCTGCGGCAAATTCCTGTTTTAAAACCTTAATTGCCACATTGCGCCCTAAAATATGGTCCCTTGCCTTAAATACATCAGACATTCCCCCGGCACCGATTTTTTCTATTATCTCATAACGATCCGATACAAACATTCCCGCTGTCAACATACTTTCACCTGTCTTTCTATTCACCGAATGGCTCAATTACAACCACCGTAATATTGTCTCTCCCACCATTGGCATTGGCGGTTTCCACTAATTTTTCCGCCTGCTCCGCAATGTCCCTCTGGCTTTTCATAATCCTTCGGATATCCTCATCCTCAATCATGTTGGTAAGCCCGTCGGAGCACATAAGGATTTCGTCTGAATCCCTCAAACCGGCCTCAAAAAAATCAATTTCAATCTCCGGCACTGCCCCCACAGCTCTTGTAATTATATTTTTATCCGGGTGTTCCCTGGCTTTCTCCTGATCCAACTCCCCTAAGCGCACCATCTCCTGCACAAGGGAATGGTCTCTTGTAATCTGTCTAATCTCCTGGTTTACGATATATAACCTGCTGTCCCCCACATTTGCCGCAAAAAGCCTGCCCTCTGCAATCACCGCAGCAACAATGGTAGTTCCCATGCCTTTCATAGACGCGTCTTCTTTTGCTTTTTCAATCAGAGCCCTGTTTGCCTGCATGATGGCATCTCTTAAAATCAGGGGAATTTCCCTCTCCCCCGACTCCTTTGCCACAGCTACAATTGTCTTCACAGCATGGCTGGAAGCATATTCCCCGGCATTATGACCGCCCATTCCATCCGCCACAAGGAAAAGATTGGGCAGATTTCCCACCGGAATCTCAGATGTAAACATGGCATCCTGATTCATATTCCGGCGTAAACCTATATCCGTTATGGAAAATGTTTTCATGCTATCCCTGCCTCTCCATGTATTTTTTCCGTAATTGTCCACAGGCTCCGTCAATATCCTGGCCCATTTCTCTTCTAATAGTAACATTTATTCCATATTTTTCAAGCTTATTTTTAAATCCCTGTACCGCTTCCCCCTTCGGCCTTTTATAATTCCGCTCTTTAATGGGATTTACAGGAATAAGGTTCACATGGCAGTTTATGCCTTTGATTAAATCCGCAAGTTCCTTTGCGTCCTCCGGGGAATCATTTGCCCCCGCCACAAGGCTGTACTCGAAAGTGATTCTCCTGCCTGTAAGCTCCACATAAGTTTTACAGGCATCTATCACAGAGGAAAGCTCATATTTATTTGCCACTGGCATAAGTTCCCTTCTTTTTTCCTGATTGGGGGCGTGGAGGGATAAGGCCAGGGTAATCTGGAGTTTCTTTTCTGCCAGTTCCCGAATCTTTGGGACAAGGCCGCAGGTGCTTACCGTCACATTCCTCTGGCTTAAGTTCTGGCCCCCCTCCCCGGTGAGAAGTTCAATAAACCTTAAAAGATTATCAAAGTTGTCTAAGGGCTCTCCCGTGCCCATCACCACCACATGGCTGACCCTCTCCCCGGTGTCCCTTGTAATTTGGTACACCTGCTCTAACATCTCGGAGGGGGTAAGGTTTCGCACCAGCCCCTCCAAAGTGGAGGCGCAGAACCTGCAGCCCATCCTGCAACCTGCCTGGGAGGAAATGCAAAGGGAATTTCCAAATTTGTAACGCATCAGTACACTTTCCACTGCATTGCCGTCCTGGAGGAGAAAAAGATACTTTTTCGTCCCGTCTTTTGAAACCTGCACGTCTTTTTGCCTTAGCAATGTATAAATACATTCTTCTTTTAATTTTTCCCGAAAACCTGCCGGAAGATTGGTCATGTCATCTATGGAGGGGGAAAGTTTTTCATGCATCCACTGATAGAGCTGTTTCCCCCGAAAACCTTTCTCCCCCAAATGGGTTACAAAGTCTGTCAGCTCCAACAGGCTCATGGATTTTATATCCGCTTTTTCCATCATAATCTCCGTATCATTTTTGCAAGATAAAAACCGTCCCCGCAGCTTTCCCCGGGAAAGATCTGACGTTCCTTTGCCAAAGAAAACTCCCGGTGGTTTTCTAAAAACCAGGCCGTGTTGTCCTCGTTTTCTATTTTGTTTACCGTGCAGGTGGAATACAAAAGGGTCCCTCCCGGCTTTACATACTGGCAGGCATTGGAGAGTATCTGTCTCTGAAGCCTGGATAACTCCTCCTGCTGCTCCCTTGTCATGCGGTAACGGATGTCAGGCTTTTTTTTAAGCACCCCAAGGCCGGAACAGGGCAAATCCGCAATCACCCCATCCGCTTTTCCCACAAGAGATTCATCCAATATTAAGGCGTCCCATTTCACGGCTTTTACATTCTTAAGCCTGGCCCGGGCAATATTTTCTTCTATAAGCCCCACCTTATAGTCCGTCAAATCCCTGGCCTCCACCACACCAAGCCCTTGCATTAATTGCGCCGCATGGATGCTTTTCCCTCCCGGCGCAGCGCACACATCCACCACAAAATCCCCTTCTTTTGGGTTCAGAAACCAGACCGGAAGCATGGAACTTACATCCTGCACATAAAACTGTCCCTGTGCAAACTCTTTTATTTTTAAGAGATAGTCATACTCCCATATGTACAGCCCCTGTTTAAAATCGGGATAATCCCTTAAAACAACTTTTTCCGCCTGGATTCCCTGCTTTTTTAAATCATCAATCAACTTTTCCCTGTCCGTCATCATGGTGTTTACCCGGATGGTTGTCCGCTCCTGGTTTAAAAAGGACTCCGCCATAGATTTCGTCTTTTCCCACCCGTAATCCTCTCTCCACTGCCGTAATATCCACTGGGGAATGGAACAGCGGATGGAAACTGCCTCTATGGGTTTTTCCTCCTCCGAAGGGTAGGAAACCTCTGGGAGATTTCTGCTGATACTGCGCAAAACCCCGTTCACAAAGCCTTTTAAACTCCCAAATCCTTTTTTCCCCGCCAGTTTCACCGCCTCATTGCACACAGCGGAATCCGGCACAGAATCCATATACTTTAGCTGGTAAACACCCATGCGCAGAATACACCGTATCACAGGCTTCATCTTCTTTACCTTTACCTTGGAAAACCAGTCTATGATATAGTCAAGCTCTATCCTCCGCTCTAAAGTGCCAAGGGTAACCCTGGTGATAAAGCTCCTCTCCTGTTTGGAGAGATACTGATACTTGTCCAAAAGGGCAGAGAGCGCCTTGTGGCTGTAACTCTCCCCTTTTTCAACGGACAAAAGCGTCTCAAGCACCAGCTCCCTGGTATTTTCTCCCTTAGTCGTCATTTCTGCCACCAAAAAGGAGAATCAGACGAAGGAGCTGTAAAATAGCTGCCGCCGCACCAGCCACATAGGTAAGGGCCGCCGCACCTAAAACTTTCTTTGTCATGGGAAGTTCCTCCTCGCTTAAAATCCCTGTGCTGCCAAGGATATTTACCGCCCGCCTGGAGGCATCAAACTCCACGGGAAGGGTTACAAGCTGAAAGAGTACCGCCAGGGAAAAACAGATAATCCCCAGCTTAATGAGAAAAGAACCTGTGGCGCTGGAAAACAAAAGGCCGATAATTATCAGAGGCCAGGCCAAGGTGGAACCGATATTGGCCACAGGAACAATAGCGCTTCGGATAGAAAGGGGGGCGTAATCTTTCTGATGCTGTATGGCATGGCCGCACTCGTGGGCTGCAACACCGATAGCAGCCACGGAGGTGGAATCATAGACGCTGTCAGAGAGATTCAATGTCTTATTCCTGGGGTCATAATGGTCTGTAAGGCTTCCTGACACGTGACGGACAGTAACATCCATTATCCCGGCGGAGCGCAGCACTCTTTGGGCCGCCTCCTTTCCTGTCATATTTGTTCTGCTCCGGTATCTGGAGTATTTATTAAAAGTAGTTTTAACTCTTGCAGAAGCAATCATGCAGATAAGTGCCCCAATGATTACCAGAAAGTAGGTGGGGTCCCAAAACCCATAATATCCGTATCCCATAGTAAAGTTCCTTTCTTATGTTATGATTTAATATTTTATTTTCTATCCCAGTTTGGCATTTGATAGTACTTCATATCCTCGGAGAAATGACGGAATGTCCATGCGCTTTTTCCCTTCAAGCTGGACTTCCAACAGTGAAAGCACGCCGTCCCCGGTATGGATTTTCAGTTCTTTTTTATTCACAAGATACACGCAGCCGGCTTTTTGGGGTTCTCCTCCCGGCTCCGGAAGGGCCTTCCATATTTTTAGTGTTTTCCCATTCAGCCTGGTATATGCACTAGGCCAGGGATTTAATCCCCGGATGAGATTTTCAATTTCAACGGCAGATTTCTTCCAGTCAATATCTCCCATGCTCTTATCTATCATTCCCACATGGCTTGCCTGTGATTCTTCCTGTTTCGTATACCTTGCGGTGCCATTTTCAATTTTTTCCATGGTTTCCACTAAAAGCTTCGCCCCAAGCTTTTCTAACTTGTCAAAAAGGCTTCCTCCCGTTTCCTCCGGGGAAATTTCTGTCTCGGCCGTTTCTATGATATCCCCGGTGTCAAGCCCTACATCCATGCGCATAATGGTAACTCCGGAAACTTTATCCCCGTTTATCACCGCCCACTGGATGGGCGCAGCCCCCCGGTATTTGGGCAAAAGGGAGGCGTGGACGTTTATGCAGCCGTATTTCGGCAGGTCAAGGAGCTCTTTTGGGAGTATCTGTCCAAAAGCCGCCACCACAATGATTTCCGGCTGTCTTTCCCGGATAAATTCCACGCATTCCGCCTCCCGGACTTTTCTTGGCTGGTACACTTCTATACCCTGGGAAATGGCATACTCCTTTACCGGGGGAAACTGCAATGCCTTTCCCCTGCCCTTTGGCTTATCCGGCTGGCTCACAGCCAAAACCACCTCATGGCCTGCAAGGACAACCGCCTCTAATATTCCCGCCGCAAAATCCGGGGTTCCCATAAACACTACCCGCATAATTAATCCTCCTCATAGGATACTTCGTAAAGGTCTCCCTCCACAAATTCCGTATACATATGTCCCTCTAAATGGTCAACCTCATGGCAGATAGCCCTTGCTAAAAGATCTGTGCCTTCCACGGTAATCTCATGCATGTTCCTGTCATATGCTTTAGCAATTACATGGTTTGGCCTTGTGACCTGGCCCGCCATGCCGGGCAGGCTTAAGCACCCCTCTCCCCCGGTCTGCACCCCGTCGGAAGAAATAATTTCCGGGTTTATTAAAACCAGGGGTTCCTCCCCCACGTCAATTACCACCAGACGCTTTAAAATGCCTACCTGGGGTGCTGCAAGGCCCACTCCCTGGGCTTCATACATAGTTTCCAACATATCGTCAATTAACATCTGGATTTTGGGAGTCATCTCGGTAATCTCCCTGCATTTCTTTGTTAACACTGCGTCTCCCTGCATCCGAATTGTCCTGAGTGCCATAACTTTCTTTGTTTCTCCTTTCTAAATTCCCCCTGCCGGGTCAAAATCAAAGGTGATTCCCACCTGTTCCATGTCCTGTTTTTCCTTTATGAATAACTCCATCCTGTCCTTTAAAGCAACCAGGCTTTCATATTCCGGATGCTTTAAATAAATAACCTGACGGTAAATATCTTTTACTTTTGCCACTGGGGCCCCTGCCGGGCCTATCATCTGCAGATTTTCAATGGCCGCTTTTTTTATCACATTGGAAAAGCGTATAGACGCCTGAATGGCTGCACTTTCCTCCTCACTGGTAAAAATCACCAGTAACATGTGATATACCGGGGGATAATGCATCATTTTGCGGTATGTAATCTCCTCCTGGTAAAACGCCTCATAATCCTGCTTTTGTGCCGTCTTTATGGCATAATGCCCTGGATTGTAGGTCTGGATGACCACTTCCCCGGGAAGACTGCCCCGTCCCGCCCTTCCCGCCGCCTGGGTTAAAAGCTGAAAGGTACGCTCCCCTGCGGTGTAATCGCTGACATACATAGACATATCCGCCGCTAATATCCCCACCAGGGTTACATTTGGAAAATCATGTCCTTTTACAATCATCTGGGTGCCGATTAAAATATCCGCTTCCCCGGCGGAAAATGCGGAGAGGATTGCCTCGTAGCTCCCCTTTTTCCTTGTGGTGTCAAAATCCATGCGAAGAATCCTTGCCTTGGGAAAACACCCTCCCACCAGCTCTTCAATTTTCTGTGTTCCCGCCTTAAAACCGCTGATGTACTTAGAAGAGCATAGGGGGCAGATTTTCGGTGCCTTTGTCTCATACCCACAATAATGGCACACTAATTTGTTATTTCTGTGAAGACTTAAAGAAACATCGCAGTGGGGACATTTTATCACTTCACCGCAGCTTCGGCAGGACACAAATCCTGAAATTCCCCTTCTGTTTAAAAACAGCATAATCTGCTGCTTCTTCCTAAGCCTCTCCTCCATAAGCTCTTTTAACTTCCTGCTTAAAATGGAGCGGTTTCCCGCCTTAAGTTCCTCCCGCAAATCCACAATATGGCAAATGGGCAGGGGCTTTTCCTTTACCCTCTGCTTTAAAGTGAGGAGTTTAAACTCCCCCTGTTTTGCCCTGTAATAACTTTCCAAAGAGGGGGTGGCGGAGCCTAAAACAACTGACGCCCCTGCCATCTCCCCCCGTTTTATCGCCGTCTCCCTGGCATGGTACCTGGGGACGGTTTCGCTTTTGTAACTGTTCTCATGCTCTTCGTCTATTATAATCAAACCTAAATTGGCAAAGGGGGTAAAAAGCGCCGACCTTGGGCCTATCATAATGTCGATCTCCCCCTGCTTTGCCCGGAGGAACTGGTCATACCGCTCCCCGGGGGACATTTTAGAATTTAAAATGGAAACCCGCTCTCCGAAACGGTCATAAAACCGCATCACCGTCTGGTAGGTCAGGGCAATTTCCGGTATCAGCATAATGGCTGCCTTTCCCCGGGAAATCACATGGGCAATTAATTCCATGTACACTTCCGTCTTGCCGCTGCCTGTAACCCCGTGGAGAAGGTAGGTGAAACCCTGCCCCTCTTCCATATGGGAAAGCACCTCATTCACCGCTTCCCTCTGAAAACCATTTAACACAATGTCATATCCCCTGCTTTTTAAATGGGCCACAGGATTTCTGTATACCTGCCGTATCTCCACCGATAAAACTTTCTGCCCTTCCAATGCCTTTATCACGGCACTTGTGATATTTAACTTGTGAATTACAATGTCATAGTCAATTTCAGGGTGCTCCATCAGTTCCCGCAAAAGCCTGGCCCTTGCCCTGCTGTGCTTTTTTTCATAGGAAGAAAGCACTTCCGCCGCCTCCTCCTGGGATAACAGGAGTTTTAAACTGCGTCTTACCTTTAACTTTTCCTTTTGCTTTACGGGAATCACCGTCTTTAACGCCTGGTTCATGGTGCCCCCATAATTTTTCCGCATCCAGGCCGCCAGGGCAATTAGCTGCCCGGAAATCTCCACCCCTTCTTCTTCCACAGATAAAATTTCCTTTATTTTTTCTGTGTCAAATTCCGGTTTATCCGTCACTTCCAGCACATACCCATGAATGGTGCGGTTTCCGCTGCCAAAGGGCACAGACACCTTAACCCCGGGATGAATCCCTGATAAAAGTTCCTCCGGTATCCGATACTGAAAGGTTTTATCCAGTTTTGCCTGGGATATATCTATGATAATATTTGCAAAAAATATCATATTCCTTCCTTTAGTATATCTGCAATCAAATCTCTTTCGTCCATGGGATATTTTTTCCCCTTGATTTCCTGGTAATCCTCATGGCCTTTTCCCGCCAGGACAATGACATCCCCCGGCCTGCCATTTTTTATGGCATAGCGGATGGCTTCTTTTCTGTCAATTATCTCCACATATTTGCCCTCTGTCTTTTCGATTCCGGTTTTAATGTCATCGATAATAGCCTGGGGCTCTTCAAACCTGGGATTATCGGAGGTAATTATGGTTAAATCCGCAAGCTCTCCAGAAACCTCCCCCATCTCATAGCGCCTGGACTTGGCCCGGTTCCCCCCGCAGCCGAACAGGCATACAAGCCTTCCAGGCTCATACTCTTTTAAAGTAGTCAAAAGGCTCTTTAAACTCATGGCATTGTGGGCGTAGTCAATCATTAAGGTAAATTCATCGGAAACTTTTACCATCTCAATCCTTCCCTTGGTCTTTGCCCCCTTTAGGGCCTGCTTCATCACTTCCACAGAAACGCCGAAATGACGGCAGATGGCAATGGCGGTAAGGGAATTGTAGACGCTGAATTTTCCCGGCACATCAATTTCCACATGAAAATCCAAAAGCCCTGCTGTATGGTATGTTACCCCCAGGTATCCCGGCCTGTGGATACAGCGCATATCCTCCGCCCGAAGGTCTGCCTCCCGGGAAAACCCAAAGGTCTCCACCTTGCAGGTATGGCCTGTTAATACATCCTGCCAGTGCACATCATCCATATTTACAATACCGATTCTGCACTGACGAAACAGAAGGCTCTTACATGCCATATATTCTTCAAAACTTTTGTGTTCGTTAGGGCCGATATGGTCCGGCTCCAAATTGGTAAAAATTCCAATTTCAAATGTAAAGCCCGCCGTCCTGTGCATCATAAGGCCCTGGGAGGAAACTTCCATCACACAGCAGTCGCATCCCTTTTCCACCATTTTGCGGAAATACTTTTGTATCAGGTAAGATTCCGGCGTGGTATTGGCGGAGGGTATCACTTCCTCCCCGATTACCGTCTCTATGGTTCCCATAAGCCCTACTTTGTGCCCGGCTCCCTCCAAAATGGATTTTACCATATAGGTGGTGGTGGTTTTCCCCTTTGTCCCTGTCACTCCAATGACTTTTAATTCATTGGCGGGATAATCAAAGTAGGCCGCTGACAAAAGCGCCAATGCATATCTTGTATCCTCTACCAAAATCACTGTCACATTTTCCGGCGCAGATACCTCCTCCATCACCACAAGGACAGATGCGCCCATTTCCGCCGCCTCCCCTGCAAAAACGTGGCCGTCCGCCTGGGCCCCTTTCACACAGACAAACATGCAGTCTTTTGTCACTTTCCTGGAATCGTACACCAAATCCGTAATGGTTTTATGAAGGCTTCCCTGGAGGATTTTATACTCCAGCCCTTCCAATAATTGATTCAGTTCTCTCATGCTTCTTTCACCCTTTCCCGTTTCGTTTTCGGGTCTTTTACAGCTTTTTCACATTATTATATGATAAAAGCGGGAATTTTACAAGTGCGAAGCATTTACAAATAGAGCCAGGAATGTAGGATTACAATACATGGGTTAAACCAGATAAAGAAAAAACTCAAAATTTTGTGTAAGGCAGCAGACACAACAATGTGGAGTGAATGTCGAATGGGGATAACCTTGCGCCGCAGCTAATTAAAATCGACTTCGCCGTTTGGCCAGTGAGGTTTTGTAAAGGACTTTTTAATCAGATTCACAAAAAATTTACATTTCAGGGCAAAAAAATAAGGCATGGAACCTATTTTAAATGATATGCTCCCCCGGCTGATACTTTTCCATGATTTCAGCCCTTGCAACATCCACCCATGCGTTCAGATTTTGGACTGCCCAGCGCAGACTTGGAGAAGTGCGTCTGCTCCCTGTCTACCCGATAAATGAGATTCTATCAAATCAACTCAAACACCATTCTGCAATACTTTCAATCGCTTTCTCCCATACATAAAAACTGATGTGGTTTTTACAAGCAGAAAATGAGATAGCGTTTCCCTGTTTTAATAAACGAAATCAGCTTTTCCGCATCGTCAAAATCATAATAATCGCCAGTAAATCCTGTACGGTGATATAATTCTTTCTCCTCCTTCAAATCCCGATTTGCCGTTGCTTTATTATATATCCATTTTTCAAAAAATAAAAGCGATTTCTTATACTTTCTGTTCATCAAAACGGAACTTGAACAATGCGGCAACAAGCCGGGATTTTATGCTGTCCTCCGTATCCCTGTCGATATGCCCGTTTTCAATGGCGGCAAGTTCCCCGTTGGTGAGGATAACTATCTTACCGCATACTGTAATGGGATATTCTTCATAGAGCGGTGCTGGCGGTCTATCTCTTGTTTTCGGTTGCTTGCTTCTTTACCGTACATAAGCATTCATACACGGAATCTTGTAAATGTTCTATTTGATATGTATATTCAACATTTTACTGTCTCCTTGCGATTTATTGTTGCGTTTTCCCAAAATTCTTCCATCACTTTACAAAACCTCTGGGGCACATCCATATTTACACAATGCCCTGCCTTTTCAAAAATCACGACTTCCGCCTGGGGCTCTGCGCTTTTCCACATTTCCACTGCCCTGCGTTCCATTGGTATATCAAACTCTCCGCACCCAATCAACAAAGGATACATTCTTGGTTTCGTCTGATGTACGTTTACCATACAGCCCAAAGATGCCAGATACCTAAATGATTTTTTGGGGAATTGAATATTCATATCATAAAACTCATTTTGCGCCTCCTGGGTATAGGCTGATATTTTCTTATTTGCTTTTGCAAACCACTTAATGGAAAAGAGCGCTTTAAACATCATTAGCATCTGTGAGGCGCTGTTTTCCTTCTGCATAGTTACATCAAAATGATTAATGTCATATCCCCCGAAACAGGCAAGGGATTTTACCGATTTCGGATACTTATTTGCAAAATCCTGTGCCAATACGGCGCCTAAGGAAACACCTGCTATATGTACTTGATCAATTTTTTCTGCTTTCAAAATATCAGAAATCCATGCCGACATTTTTTCTATACTGTCGCCTTTTTTCGTCTCTGTTGATTTTCCATGGCCGATAATATCAACCGCCAATATGTTATACCGGCTTTCAAAATATGCAAACTGGGATTGAAACATTTTATGGCTCACAAATGCGGCATGGAGAAATAGGATCCACTCCTTGTGATTATTCCCGCCGACGTAATATACAATGGGAGAAGAATCTAACCGGAACTGTTTCATTGGTTTTCGCCCTCCATTTCCTTGATTAGTTTTTTATACCATTCTATATTGAATTTCATAAAATCCCTTCCGTAACGAGCCGCCGCAAGCTGATAAAAAATGATATCCCTGTTTTCTTCCGTGACACTCATACTTTCCCCCTCATGGCAAATAGACTGTAATATATGATATTTTTCCGTCAACTGGGAAAGATAGTTTTCAATATTCATTCTGCGGCTTGTCTTATCTGAAAAGCCCATAAAATATACCTTTACCAATTCCGGGTTTCTTGTGCCCAGCGATTCAAAGGGGCTGTTTATCCATTGAAAAAAGCATGCCTTCCCCCTGTCCGTGATAGAATAGATTTTTTTATGTCTCCCTTTTTCCACAATTTCCGTAAAACAGATATCTCCAGTATTCAGCAGTTTTTTAACCGCTGCCTGTATGCTGCCCATACTGCTGCTGTACATTAAATCCATCCCTTTGCCAACCCGTTCCCTTAACTGATAAATTGTTCTGCTTTGCAAAAGCAAAAGCCCAAGTATTATATGATCCATGTTTCCTCTTTTTTGTCCTTCTTTTTGGACATACAATTATGTCTAAAGGACTTCCCTTCATATATTACTATTAGTAACATATTTATCTTACATCTTTGTGAATTAATTGTCAATAGAATATTCGTTTCGTGCCTTTCCCTCCAATTTTCCACATTTTTTCTCCCACTCCGATACGGGAAGGGGATTTATAAGATACTCCAGTCCCGGCTGCTCCCTTTGATGCTGAGGAGGAAACCCATTCAAATCTTTCCTGTTATAACCACATATGCAATCTTTATTCATTTTTTATTTTCCGCTGCTGGTTTTCACTCTATCATATGCCTGAAATTTCATATGGTTCCCCCATTGATTTCTGTTGCAGTGCGGCACAAAATCATGTATACTCATATTCATAAAAATACCCACGGAAACGGAGAACCATATGTCAGAAGAAATGAATCAGAAAGAAAATGAAGAAGTTGTTTACAATTTAAGAAAACGCCTGCTATTTTTCGGGCTTCCCTGGACTTTCACCAAATATATCATTACACCCTCCATGCTTACCATGGATGAAGGTCTCTTTAAGACAGTGGAAAATGACTGCTACATGTACAAAATCCAGGATGTGCGCCTGACCCAGACACTGATGGAGAAAATTTTTGGCCTTGGCACAGTGGAATGTTTTTCCGGGGATATCACCAATCCTGATTTAACCCTGGTACATATCAAACAGGCAAAAGAAGTAAAAAATTTTATTTTGGAGGCCTCAGAAAAGGCACGCATAAAACGGAGAACCGTCACAACCTATGACATCGGCATAAATTCGGATGATATTTCATAATACGGCACACAGAAAAAAGCTGTAAAGCAAGAGTTCTGACAAAGAGAACCCTTACTCACAGCCTTTTTTCCATGGCACATCCAAAGGATATATGTGACTATCCTTCCCTGCACAAAATTTTTTCAAAAATCAGCCCTGCCCCCATCCAAAGGGGCAGATAATCCAGCCGGATTAATCCGTCAATATTCAGTTTTGCCTTGCTGTAATCCCAAGGGCATAAATTGTGGCGCTTCAGGAAACTTCCGCTCATATATTCCACAGACAGAATTCCCACCCCGTAAATGCCGCTTCTAAGCAGTGTGGGACATTTTTTTAAAAGAGGGTACGCCTCACCAATCACCGCCGCCAGGCCATAGATGGGAAACATCCACACAGATGTATTTCCCATTAATTTCAGGTCTTTTTTTCGGAAAGAGCCCAGGGATGTATAGATAATTTCCATGCACCATCCGGTTAAACCGCAGATGGCAAAGTTTTTTTCTAATTGATGTTTTTTCATGGAAATAGGATATACAGCTTAAAAAATATTATACATTACAAATATTTTTTCACCAGTTTAATCAAATTCTTCTTTGGCTGAAATCCCACCTGGGTCTCCATCTGCTCCCCATTTTTCATTACCACTAAAGTGGGAACGCTTTGCACCGTAAACTCCCTGGACAGAGAAGGGCTTTCATCCACATCTACTTTGTAAAATGAGGCCGAGCCGGCAAGCTCCACGGAAACTTCCTCAAATACCGGTGCAAGCATCTGACAGGGGCCGCACCAGGTGGCGGAAAAATCAATCACTGACACCCCTTCTTTTTTTACCTTGTCAAATTCTTTATCTGTAATCTTCAAAACCATACTAAATCCTTCCTCCTATTTCGTTTTATTTTTTCCATCCAGATAAGAAACAGCAGACAATGCCGCCACATTTCCCTCTCCGGCAGATTTCACGTACTGAAAAGGCAGTCCTGTCATATCACCGCAGGCAAAACACCCCTCTATGCTTGTTTCCATGCTTCTGTCCACCTGGACATAGGAACCCTCCATGGAAAGCCCCGGCACCAGTTGGGAAGGTGCCACGCTCTCCCGTAAGAAAAATACCCCGTCCACCTCATAGGTATTTTTGTCCGTGACAAACCGCTTTACTTTTTCTTTTCCTTCCACAGCCACCGGTTTCTCCCGAATCACTTTGATATCACCGGATAATGCAACGTCCTCTTTATACATAGGGAAATATAATACTTCCTCTGCCGTCTCCGCCATAAATTCCGCTTCCTTTTCTTCCTTGGGGGAAAATCCCACGATAGCGGCTCTCTTCCCTTTGTACAAAGGGGCATCGCAGGTGGCACAGTAGCTCACCCCTCTGCCTAAAAACTCCTGTTCCCCGGGATAAGTTTTTCCATGGTGGACGCCTGTGGCAAGAATCACGGAATCCGCCTCATAATTATTCCCTGTTCCCTGGATTGCGAAGCTCTCCCCCATGGCGTATACCGCATTTACCTTATCCTCCGTCACTTCAATTTCCATTGCCTTTAAATGGGATGCATAGGCCTCCCCCAGTTCCGGACCCGATACCTCTGGAAATCCGGGATAGTTGTAAATTTTCTGGGCTTTCTCTATCTTATCGCTGAACCTGCCGTTTCCCAAGAGCAAAATATTTTTATTCCGTAATTTGGCAGTAATTGCGGCGGAAATTCCTGCCGGCCCGGTTCCTATAATCGCAATGTCATATTTTTCCATATGAACTCCTTTTATTTTCTTACTGTTTATAGTATTTTCCATTATTTTGTATTTCATAATCTATTTTACCATGTTTTTTAGAAAAGTGGATAAAAAATTCTTGTATTTTCCTCTTTAAAAGTATATGATATCAAGAGATTATATTCAAACAAAAATACCCTGGGGCAAAATGTCTTCTGGGTACACAATACCGCCCTTTGCGGGCAAGAATAAGGAGGCTAGATTTCTATGCGCCATATGATGAGCCCTTTGGACCTGACTGTAGAAGAATTGGACGATCTTTTGCATCTGGCCAGTGATATTGAAAAAAATCCTGACAAATATGCACATGCCTGTGACAGGAAAAAACTTGCCACCTGTTTTTATGAACCCAGCACCAGAACAAGGCTTAGTTTTGAAGCTGCCATGCAAAATTTAGGCGGCTCTGTGTTAGGTTTTTCCAGCGCTGATTCCAGTTCAGCCGCCAAAGGGGAAAGCGTTTCTGACACCATCCGGGTCATTTCCTGTTATGCAGATATCTGTGCCATCCGCCATCCCAAAGAAGGCGCTGCCCTTGTGGCATCCTCAAAATCAGGGATTCCGGTTATCAATGCCGGGGACGGCGGCCACCAGCACCCCACCCAGACCCTCACAGATTTAATGACGATCCACTCTTTAAAGGGAAGGCTTTCAGATCTCACCATCGGCCTGTGCGGTGATTTGAAATTCGGCCGTACCGTACATTCCCTGATTCACGCCCTGATTCGCTACCCCAATATTAAATTTGTGCTGATTTCCCCCGAGGAATTAAGGATTCCCAGCTATATCAGGCAGGATGTCTTAGAAAAGCACAAAATTCCCTTTGTGGAGATGGAACGCTTAGAGGACGCCATGCCGGATTTGGACATCCTTTACATGACAAGGGTACAGAAAGAACGTTTCTTCAACGAGGAAGACTATGTGCGGATGAAAGATTTCTACATTCTCACCAAAGAAAAACTTGCCCTGGCAAAAGAGGATATGCTGGTGCTCCACCCCCTGCCCCGTGTCAATGAAATTTCCGTGGAAGTGGATGATGACCCAAGAGCCGTATACTTTAAACAGGTTCAGTACGGTGTCTATATCAGAATGGCACTCATTCTCACCCTGTTAAAATGGAAGGAGGAACCCTGATGTTAAATATAAGCGGAATCCATGAAGGCTTTGTCTTAGACCACATCCAGGCAGGCACAAGCCTTTCCATCTACAAAGATTTAAAACTGGAGCAGTTAGACTGTTCCGTGGCCATTATAAAAAACGCCAGAAGCAGCAAAATGGGAAAAAAGGACATGATTAAGGTGGAATGCCCCATCGATGCCCTTGACCTTGATATTTTAGGATTTATTGACCACAATATCACGGTTAATATCATAAAAAATGACAACATCGTGGAAAAGAAAAAACTCCATCTGCCAAAACAGATTGTCAATGTCATAAAATGCAAAAATCCCAGATGCATCACTTCCATAGAACAGGAATTGGACCAGATATTTATTCTCACCGACCCGGAAAAAGAAGTTTACCGGTGCAAGTACTGTGAAGAACAGCAGAAAAAAAAGAAATACAGAAAATAAGTCTTTTTTCACAGCCCTTTATTTTTACTGTGACATAAAAAAGGATAGAAAACGCACTGAATAAAATCCTGCATTTTCTATCCTTTTATCCGGCCTTTTTTAACACGGCCTGCAGCAGCAATTACAAAACATGTTCAATAGCAGCATATTTAAGCACCAGCTGCTGCCGGAATAAGGCCTTTCATATCCCTGTCCCATACTGGAATACCACGTTCCTCCGTATTCCAAATGCTGCAAAAACTGCCGGTACTCCAGATTGCTTGGTTCCAGTTCCACTGCCCTTGCCCCATGCTGCTTTGCCGTCATATTATTCCCGGTGCCTGCATTGGCAACCGCACTGAAGTAATACCATCTTGCCCCTCTCTGTGAAAAAGGAATGTCATTTAACACATGAAGCGCCTGGTCATAACAGCGGTTAGCAATATAGTTTGCCGCAGCCTGAAGCTGTATGGATTCCTGGCTGCCACCCCCTCTGCCGGCATAGCCGTTACCAGAAGAGTATCCACCGGCATAGCCGTAACTGCTGCCATATTGTTTCTCTTTCATAATCTGGTCATACGCCTGCTGAATCTGCTTAAACTTTTCTTCCGCCTGCTCCCTGTTTGGATTATTGATATTGGCATCCGGATGGTATTTCCGGCTTAAGTTCCGATATGCTTTTTTAATTTCCTCATCGCTGGCACTGGGGGAGATACCCAGCACCTCATAGGGATTTGACATACTATTTTCCTCGTTTAACTTTCTTTTCCTGCTGCTTTTTCTTCTTTAACTGCAAATACTCATATTTAGACCATACCCCGGAATAGAGCACGTTGCGCAAAATATCCGCATGGGTCAATATGGGAAGGCGCTCAAAAGACCTGGCGCACTCTGACATCATACTGGTGAGCATCAATTTACAAAATGTCTCAAAATCCCCCTGGCACTGGTCTGCCATTAAACGCAAGGGATTATACTGCTTTTTCTTCTTATCTTTCTCCATGTCCTCATAGGCGTCCATCAGATAGATAAATTTTCCCATATAAAAGCTGAGACAGTGAAGTTCCTCCGACCACTCGTCTCTTTTCCAGTCGAAAATCTCTCCCATCATCTCCCCCGTAAGCCCTGCGGTTACATCCAGATTCTGCTCTTTATCTTCCTCTGCCGCCTTTAACTTTTCCATATAAGTTTCCACGGCTTCTGCCTGCCTTTTGTACTTTTCCCTCACATTCACATAATCCTTCTCAAGAATTTTTGCCAGGGCCTTTTTCGTGTAAGACTTGTCATCTTTCCAGTCATCTTCCAGATTATGATATCCCAAAAGAAGATTCATATCCGCCGCATATCCTGTGGCCTCATTCAGCCAGGCCGTCTGCTTCCTGGTGGGATGCATGGGGCAGGTAAATTCCTGTTTCTGGGATTCTAACTCATAGAGGCCTGTCAAAAGAACAATAAGAAACGTCATGTCATAATTTAAAAGCATCTGTCCCTTGGCGCCAAAATTATTCCTAAGTTTCTGGCACAAACCGCAGTAATAAGCCTGATAGGCCTCTTTGCTCTCCTCTGTCAATTGATTCCGGTTAATATTAATATATCCAAACATGAGCATTTCCTAACTTTTCTTTATGAATTCCATTTGGCATTTTGGACAGGTGATGCATATCTTGCCTTTTCCCTTGGGAACCCTTACCGTCTGTTTGCAGGAGGGACATTTATAAAAGCGGTATATCTTTTTCTGTTCTCTGTGGACTTTCCGCTTATTCTGTTTTACCTTGGCCTGATAGCGAAGATTTAAAAATTTCTGATTTTCCATCTGTCTCTTGGCCGTCTGCCTGGAAAAAGCCCGGTAATAGGTATAAATCAAAAGTACGATTCCCACTACATAGAAAAAGGAATTTTTTGCAAACAAAGACACTACAATACAAAAAATCGTCAGTGCAAGATATATTTTGGACAATTCATCAAAACCATATCTGCCGTACATAAACTGCTGTAATTTTTGTTTCATAATAATACCTCCCAAGCACAAAATAACTGAAACTAAAATTATGTTACTCCCATCTTCTTTTCTGTGTCAACAGAGGTATTATCTTTTAAGAAAGTTTTTATAATTTCATTAGAATAAGCAGAACGATAAGCCGGGTTATGTCGTGAATGATCATCTATCTAGTATGACTGTTGCCAGCCACATCAAGCAACCTACCTAAAGCTGGCGGGCCACGTCAACGCTTTGTTTCGGTCTTGCTTCGGATGGGGTTTACATGTGCCCCCTCTGTTACCAGAAGGGCGGTAGTCTCTTACACTGCCTTTCCACCTTTTCTCCGTTTCCGGAGTAGTTTATTTCTGTTGCACTTTCCTTGGAGTCACCTCCACCGGACGTTATCCGGCATCCTGCCCTGTGAAGCCCGGACTTTCCTCACCTGCAGCCTTTCGTCTCTGCAGCCGCGATCATTTATTCTACTTATCCTGTATATCCTATTATTTCACAACTCTTATACGTTAAACATGCTTCCCCCGATAAATTCCCGGATAATGGAATTCTTTGCAATATCCTCGCTGGGCACCGGAAGAAGATAATCCAAAAACTTTAACAGCCTTTTGGCCTCAATATACTCTTTGGAATCTTTATCTATGTGGAACAAAAGAGGTTCCGCATAGGCTTTTAATACTGCCAGTTCGTAAATCAAACCGGAGTTAAACATAACATCGGCGCTTTCCTGGAAAGGAAAAATATACTTTTCCTCCCCCCGCCGCACAGACCTCCACATGGCAATCGTCTCCTCCGCCGTGGTATTTCTGGTCCTTGCATCCCTTACAATTCTGCGGATTAACCTTCCGTCTGTAGTAGGGAGATAATTATGTTCGTCAATATTAATCTGTGTCAGGGCACTGATAAATATTTTAAATTTGCTCTCTGACGGAAGGGTGTGGCTTAATTTGTCATTTAAGCCGTGGATTCCCTCAATCACCAGAATATCATTATCCCCCAGGGTCATCAACCTGTCTTTATACTCCCGCTTTCCGGTTTTAAAATTAAACGTGGGCATATCCACAGTTTTCCCTGCAAGAAGGTCACACATATCCAGATTAAACTTCTGTACATCCAGAGCTTCGAGACACTCAAAATCAAAGTTCCCCTCTGCATCCCTGGGACATAAAGTGCGGTCAATGTAATAATTGTCCAAAGACAGGGGATGGGGTTTTAATCCCAGGGCGGATAACTGGATGGATAGCCTGTGGGAAAAAGTAGTCTTCCCCGAGGAGGAAGGACCTGCAATCATCACAAACTTTTTGCTTCCGGCGTTTTTAATCTGGTTTGCAAGCTGGCCGATTCTCTGCTCCATCAATGCCTCCTGCACCATAATAATCTCCTGCATTCTGCCGGAGGCAATGGCATCGTTTAATGCACCCACCGTTCCGATTCCCATGGTCTGGCCCCATTTGCTGGATTCCTTCAAGGTCTCAAAATGCTTTGCGGAAGGCGTAAAATCCGCCACCTCTTTTGTATTTTCATTTGGAAACATCAACACAAATCCATTTCCGTAGATCTGAACATCAAAATATTTCAGATAACTGGTGTTTGGAACCATAAATCCATAAAAGTAATCTATGTAATTGTCCAGGGAATAAATATTTACCCTGGAGCTTCTGCGATAGCGAAACAGACGCTCTTTATCTGTCATTCCCAGGTCATGGAAAAGTTTTACTGCGTCGTCTGTGGTAAGGGTATCTTTCATAATAGGGATTTCTTTTTCCACCATACGGCGCATTTCCTCTTTTAAAGCTTCCACAAACTTTTCTCCTGGTTTTCCGTAATTCACCAGTTCACAGTAATAAGCCTGGCTGATACAATGACATACCCGCACCCTGGAATTGTCATTTCCCAAAATGTGATGCACTGCTTTCTGCATCATAAGAGTCACGCTTCTCCTGTAAGCCTTTCTCCCGGCAGTATCCCCGGTCGTGACAAAAGACAGATTCCCCCCCTTTTCCGCAGGCTTAAAAAGCTCGCTTAAACGGTTGTCTAAAGAGACAAGGACAATATCATCTTTGTACTCTTTTTGATATTCCTTTGCAATATCTGCAAATTTCGTGCCCTTTTTATATTCTTTTTTCTCCCCAAGAATAGTAAAACAAACAATCTCATCCATGCAAAAACCTCCTTGGCCAAATCACTAAAGCACCCAGAAGGGAAACGCCAAATCCTGCGTGAGGATTTCCACCCCTTCACACCTTTTCGTAAGATAATTTTTCATATAGGAAACAAAAATATGTTCCAGCCCGTAATGGCCTGCATCTATTATACAAAGCCCCTGTTCCACTGCGTCAAGTCCGTCATGGTGGTCAATATCCCCGGTGATATAAACCCCTGCCCCTGCCTCAATGGCATTTTGAATAAAGCTCTTCCCGGAACCCGGGCAGATTGCCGCCCGCATAACCAGGCGCTTTGTATCCCCAAATACTTTTACCTGCTTTAAAGAAAAAGCTTCCCTGACAAATTCGGCACAGTGCCCTAAATCCATAGGAGCCAGAAGATTTCCCACACGGCCCATACCCACGGGAGCGCCGTTATATTCCCCGGAGACAGATAGGACTGAGTCATCCTTCAATCCCATAATTGCCCCGGCAAGCTCCCCCATTCCCCGGACGTCAAAATTTGTGTGCATGGCAAAATACGCCGTATCACTCTGTATTAATTTTATGATTCGCTTTCCCAGAAAATCACCGGATGTAATCTGCTTTACCCCTTTAAAAATCATGGGATGGTGGGTTAAAAGCAAATCTGCCCCGGAATTAACCGCTTCCTCCACCACTTCCTCCGTGGCGTCCACAGCAACATAAATTTTATTCACTTCTTTTTCCGGGCTTCCAATCAAAAGTCCTACATTGTCCCAGTCACATGCCAGCGCAGCCGGAGACTGCTCTTCCAAAATTTGCATAATCTCTTCACATACCATTTCACATCATCTCCAATACGTCAGTGCCTCATTGATATAGGCAAGCTCTAATCTAATTTGCTCTTTTCTTTCACGAATCCCAGCATTCTCCCGCTGGCTCATCAACTTGTCCAAAATTGTCTCATACTGGCTTTTCCGGTATAAAAGATATTCCCTTAACACCGGATGTCTCTCTAAAAGAAGCCTCTCCCCATAACGGCAGAACAGCGGGCTTTGGCCTTTTTTTGCCCTCTCTCCCGGACATAAGGCTATCATCTGGTAAAATTTTCCATCCTCACACAGCATTTCTTCCCTGGTTATTTCGTATCCCATTTGAAAAAGATATTCCCGTACCCTTTCCATTTCCGACTGGGGCTGGAGAATTAATTCCTTGGCACTTTCAATCACATTTCTTCCTTTTTCCAAAATGTGAAGGATAATCCCTCCCCCCATGCCTGCGATTAATATGGTGTCCGCCTCCCCCTCATGGAGGGACGACACTCCGTCAGAAAGCCTGGTTTCTATGTATCCACCCAAGTCATATTCCTCAATGTGTTCTCTTGCCCGAAGCAGAGGACCCTGTCGGATATCCATGGCGATGGCCCTTGGTATTTTCCCCTGCTTTAAGAGATAAATGGGAATATATCCGTGATCTGTCCCCACATCTGCCAGCACATGCCCCTCCGTCACCATCTGTGAAAGAAGGGTCAGCCTTTTTGACAATCGAATCATTATTCTAAATAATCTTTCAGTTTGCGGCTTCTGCTTGGGTGGCGCAGCTTGCGCAAAGCTTTTGCTTCTATCTGGCGGATTCGCTCTCTTGTGACATTAAACTCTTTTCCCACTTCCTCCAATGTCCTGGCTCTCCCGTCCTCCAGACCAAAACGGAGGGTAAGAACTTTCTGCTCCCGCTCTGTCAAAGTCCCAAGAACCTCCTGGAGCTGCTCTTTTAACAGGGTAAACGCCGCTGCATCTGCGGGAACCGGCACGTTGTCATCCTGGATAAAATCACCCAGATGGCTGTCCTCCTCCTCACCGATGGGGGTTTCCAGAGAGACAGGTTCCTGGGAAATCTTTAATATCTCCCGTACACGCTCCACGGGCATATTCATCTCCTCGGCAATTTCCTCCGGGGTAGGTTCCCTTCCCAGCTCCTGTAATAATTGCCTGCTCACACGGATCAGCTTATTAATCGTCTCCACCATATGAACCGGAATACGGATTGTTCTTGCCTGGTCTGCAATGGCCCTTGTGATTGCCTGGCGTATCCACCAGGTAGCATAGGTGGAAAATTTGTATCCCTTGCGGTAATCAAATTTCTCCACCGCTTTAATCAATCCAAGGTTGCCCTCCTGAATCAGGTCAAGGAACAGCATTCCCCGTCCCACATACCTTTTTGCAATGGAAACCACCAGACGTAGATTTGCCTCCGCCAAACGCTTCTTAGACTCCTGGTCCCCCAATTCCATACGCTTTGCCAGCTCAATTTCCTCCTCTGCACTTAAAAGGGGAACCTTTCCGATTTCCTTTAAATACATACGGACCGGATCCTCAATGGAAACGCCGTCCGGCACGGACAAATCAATTTTCTCTACCTCGATATCTTCCTCATCATCCAAAAGAATATCATCGTCATCGTCGTCATCACTGATACGGAGCACATCAATGTTATTGGATTCCAGACAATCCAAGATTTTTTCAAACTCCTCTGCATTCAGCTCCATATTCTGAAAAAAATCATTAATTTCCTGATATTCCAGAATATTTTTTTTCTTTTTTGCCATTTCCACCAATTCTTTTAATTTGGCGTTTAACTTCTCCACTCTGGCAATCTTTTCTGCTGAAATGACCTCCGCTTTTGGCTTTTTGCCGCTCTTTGCAGATCTGCTATTCTTTTCTTCCATGCTTTTTTCCTCTCGTTTCTTGTAAACTATTCTGTCCCTATTCAATAGAAATATGCAGTTTTTCCAGTTCTTGAAGTCTCTGCTTATCTTTTAAGAGCTGCTGCAGCCCTTCTAAATCCGTTGGATCAAGACTCAAAGAACGCTTCTCCATGCTATTTCTCTTTACCCGTATAATCGTCTCTTTCAGCGCTTTTTCCATATCTGCCTTAGATTCCAAGTCCTTTATTCTGGCGTGAAACAAAGATGCAATTTCCCTCTGTTCCTCCTGTCCGTCAAAAAGACTGATAATCTGTGCAGGATTTACTTCCCCGGTACTCTCATACTGTTCAAAGAGCATCTGGGCCACCTTTCTGTAGCGCTCTTCTGTAAAATCCATGGGGGTAATATACGGCCCTAACCTGTGAAACCAGGCCGTATCCGATGCAAGCCAGGTTAAAAGCAGTTTTTGGGACTGTTTCATGCCGTCCTCTTTTTTCCTGGTTTTTTCCTGGTTAAAAGACTTTAACGGCTTATCCCTCTTTGCCATCCCCTCCATAGTTCCCATGCGGTACACCAGTTTCCTTAAATTTTCAAATCCAATCTGGTATTTTTCCGCCACGGCTTCGATATAATTATTCCGCTCAAGTTCCTCAGTAAAACCGAGAAGCCTCCTGGCTGCCTCGTTATAGAATGCGGTTTTTCCCTCCGGGTCATCCAGGTGAAACTGCCTCTCCAGCATACGGAGTTCAAAGAGAAAACTGTTCTCGCTGCCCTCAATCCGCTTCTGGTACTCTTCTGGGCCCAAAGCCTTGATAAACTCATCCGGGTCTTTGTAAGGCTCCATATTAATAATTTTTACAGAGAGCCCCGCCTCCTTTAAAATGGGAATCGCCCTTAAGGCGGCTTTCACCCCCGCCCCGTCGCTGTCGAAGGTTAAATACACTTCTTTTGTATAGCGCTTTAAAAGACTGGCATGTCCGCTGGTAAGGGAAGTACCTAAAGACGCCACCGCATTGTCAAATCCCGCCTGGTGCAGCGCTATTACATCCATATATCCCTCGCACAAAAGAAGCTGGGGCTTTTTGGTGATTCTTGCAAAATTTAACCCGTACAAATTGCGGCTCTTATCAAAAATCTTTGTCTCCGGAGAATTCAAATACTTAGGTTCCCCGTCCCCCATTACCCTGCCCCCGAACCCTATAATCTTATTATACACATTCATTATGGGAAACATGGCCCGGTTAAAAAACTTGTCCCGCCCCCCATGCCTTTCATCGTAAGTAATCAGGCCGCTGTCCCTTAACAGGGAATCCTCATATCCCTTCTGCTTAAGATAACGGTAGAGCATATCACTGTATTGGCCACAGCATCCCAGCCCGAATTTCTGCATGGTTTCTTTTAATAGTCCCCTTTTTACAAAATACTCCATAGCACGGCTGCCCTGCTGGCTGCGAAGCATCATATAGTAAAATTTCCCCGCCTCTTTGTTCACTTCCAAAAGCTTCTGGCGCAAATCCGCTTCCTGTCTCATGCCGGGAGTTTCCTGCCTGGGCAAATCCACCCCCGCCCGCTGTGCCAATGCTTCCACCGCCTCCCCAAAAGAGAAATTTTCATATTCCATGAGAAAGGTAAATACATTCCCTCCCGCCCCGCATCCGAAACAGTAATACATCTGTTTGCCCTGGGAAACAGAAAAGGAAGGGGATTTCTCGTTGTGGAAAGGACACAGCCCAAAGTAATTACTTCCTTTTTTCTTAAGTCTCACATAGCCGGAAATCACATCCACAATGTCGTTTCTGGAACGGATTTCCTCTATTAAATTTTCATCAAAAAATGGCATCTATTCCCTGTTTGCCTCCTGTAGAAAACATTAATATCCGTCCACCTGCCAAGCCTGGGGAAGAAAATACTCGCTGAATTTGGCAATGGCATACTGGTCTGTCATTCCAGAAATATAATCGCATACCACCCGGTCCTGCTTTTCCCCCTGCTCCATCATAGCCAGATATTTCCCCGGTATTAATTCCACATGATCCATGTAGTACACAAAAAGCTGCTGAAGCAATGCCCTGGCCTTTACTTCCTCCCCCTTAGCAACAGGATTTTTATACACGTGCCGAAACATATACAAACGCAGTTCACCCATGGCCTCCCCCACTTCCTTGGAAAGCATAATGTCGTTTTTGCCCATGCTGTTGGTAATGATATTATGTATCAAGGTATTCAGGCGCTCTTTCGTAGTTTTTCCCAGGGTATTTCTCAACTCCTTTGGGATGTCCTCCTCCACCATAATATGCGCCCGGATGGCGTCGTCAATATCATGGTTGATGTAGGCAATTTTATCGGAAAGCCGGACAATTTTCCCCTCCAGGGTGTGAGGTGTGGAACAAGTCTGATGGTTTAAAATGCCGTCCCTCACCTCCCAGGTTAAATTCAGCCCCCTCCCATTTTTTTCCAGTTTTTCCACAATACGGACACTCTGCCTGCTGTGGCAGAACCCCTCCTCACACAGGGAATTCAGCAAAAACTCCCCCGCATGGCCAAAAGGCGTGTGCCCCAGGTCATGGCCCAATGCAATGGCCTCCACTAAATCTTCATTTAACCTTAACGCCTTTGCAATGGTTCTGGCATTCTGGGAAACTTCCAGGGTATGGGATAACCTGGTGCGGTAGTGGTCCCCTTTGGGCGTCAAAAATACCTGTGTTTTATTCTTTAAGCGGCGGAATGATTTGCAGTGCAAAATTCTGTCCCTGTCCCTTTGGAAAACAGGCCGGATATCACAGGGCTCCTCCTTCCTCTCCCTCCCCTTGGAATGGATGCTTAAGGTAGCGTAGGGACTTAACATTTCCTGTTCCATTTTCTCTATATTCTCACGGATTGTCATCATCTGACTCCTGTTTTATCTGACAACTTTGTAAAAAACCTCTATAAATATATATTCCGCACAAAATTACTTTTTCCTTTATTTTTTTCAATCTTTTTTAATAATTTTAAAAGATTATGTGATTTTCCCCTTATCCCTTTAGAATCTCCAACATCTCTCTTAACTCTTTCACTGGAATCTGCCCCGGGGCCGAGGCTTTTCCCACTGTCCCAAAGGTAAGGGCCGAGCCAAAGGTTCCACCGGAAATTCTGCTCACCATTCCGTCTTTTCCCATAGACATGGTTATAATGGGGCAATCCATCCCGCTCTCTGCCACTTTAAGCGTTGCGCTAAGAAGCGTGAGCACATCCCCCGGAGAATTGGGCATAACCGCAATTTTGGGTATATCCGCCCCTAACTCCCTTATCTCTTTCAACCTTTTTATCATTTCGTCCTGATTCGGGGTCTTATTAAAATCGTGATTAGAGCCAATCACCTTTACCCCTGCCCGGTGCAATTCCTCTATCAGCTCTCTTGCCGGGATTTTATGAAAAAAGGCCTCCACATCCACCAAATCTACAAAACCGCTGGATGCCGCTGCCAAATTTAATTCTCTGTAATATTCCCACGAAATCTCTTTTTCTCCGCCTTCCCCCCTGCTGCGGAATGTAAAAAGCAGGGGAATATCCCCTAAAACCTTCCGGAGCAGCCCTGCCGTTTCCACTGCTCTCTCTTTGGAATCACTGTGCTGATAAAAATCCACCCGCCATTCTGCCAAATCCGCCTGGACAGATAATAAATTTTCCCCTTCCTGCAAAATTTCTTCCCTGTTCCTCCCCACAATGGGAACGCATATTTTAGGAATCCCTTCCCCGATTCTTATATTTCTAACAATTACTGGTTTCATCCCCGGCCTCCTTTAAGGAAATTCTTCTTCCGATATATCTTTGACAAATTTCCTGGACCTTCCGCAGCATAAAAATATCTTTCAAAGCATCTCCCAGTTCCAGATTGTGGTCCGCCTCCTTGGATACGTGAAGCTCAAAGGCTATCTCCCCATGTCGCTTCATCACCTCATCTATATGTATGGTATCATCTTTGCTGCTGGTAAACACCAGGCAATCCTCGCTAAAGGATGATACCGCATCATTTATGGGAGCAAACAGTATATGGTACACTTTCTGAATCATATTCTGCAAAATACTGCCTGCCACAGCCGTCCCATTTCCCTTAGAGATAAAAAATATATTGTCATAAGCCTCAAAAGAAATCTTGTTTACCGCAACATTTGCCGCCAGCAAAGCATAGTCCAAAACCTTCTGTCTGTCCCCCTCAGGAAGCTTTCCATAAGAAACTTCCACAACTTCAAATCCAAAATTCCGAACACTCTTTCCCGCATAATACAACAAAGGCTTTTCCAGGCTGTAATCCAACCCAGGAAAAATAACTGCCAAATTTTTCATATTTCTCTCCTCTTTTGCCAAATTCTCAACGTATCAGCACATTTCTGTACAGACGATACAAAGAAGAGGAAATCCCTCTCTCGAAAGATTTCCTCTTAAAATCATGCAGGAAAAGGGACTTGAACCCTCACGACATTGCTGCCACAGGCACCTGAAGCCTGCGCGTCTGCCAATTCCGCCATTCCTGCAGAAAACTGACAAAAATTATATTACCCTTTTTTTAACATAAAGTCAAGAGGAAAATAATAATTTTTTCTACAAATTTTTTGTAATTTTCTATTGACATATGAATTTAGATTTGATAAGATATTTAAGTCGTCGGTGATTCAACATCACAGACATGCGGAAGTGTCGGAACTGGCAGACGAGCAAGACTAAGGATCTTGTGAGCAATGCGCTCGTGTGGGTTCAAGTCCCATCTTCCGCATTCTTGTAAGAAGGCTGAAAGCGTTGATTTTTCAAGAGCTTTTGGCCTTTTTTATTTTTGTGAATGATATTATCTTTTGGTCACTTTGGTCACTTTTTGACGTTTTTTCTTCTCCCAAAGCATTTAATACCTTCTCGTCTGTCTCTCGGCTGTTTTCTGTATTGTAAATATAATGCTTCAAGGTTGTTGATTCATCTGCATGTCCCAGCATATCTTTTACTATACTAATATTAACTCCATTGTGTAGCAATGTTGATGCATAGGTTTTTCTGATCTTATGCATTGTCTTTACTGGAATGCCTATATGTTCACACCCTCTTTTCATTTGGGCATCCACTGCATCCGGTGAAATGCAATTTCCATTTTTCACAAACAGGAAATCTTTAAAATTATATCCGTATTCCTCGTTTATCAATTCTACCCATTTTATGATTTCTTTCGCTCTGGTCGTCAATGGTAGCCATCTGTCCCCGTCTTCAGATTTTGTATAGTCCACAACATAAAATCCTTTACTTTTAATATGATCAAGATTGCCTGTATCAAATTCTTCTACAAGCTGCCTATGTATATGGATTCTGTCACCAAGAATGTCCGATTTGCTGATTGCCAGTATTTCACCCTTCCTTGTCCCTAATTCAAAATCAAGGAGAATGGCTAAAGGTGCTGTATTTGACGGATTACTTCTCAATCTTCTTTCCATTTCTTGAATGAACAATTCCTTCTCACCAGCCTGGAACACTTCTTTTTCGCTGGACTTTTTACCATTGCTCGCAAACCTCTTCTTATTTACTTTTACACGGTATGGATTTTTTTCTATGTATTCGGCATCTACAGCGTACTCTAACATCTGTTTCAAAATTCCGCACATATTATAAAATCCTTTCTTTTTTAAATTGTGTGTTACTAGAACTGAATTAAAGAAATCATCAATGTTAATCCTAGTAAGATTATTTAAAGCTATGGATATAAATCCTTTGTCTGGCTTATAGAATCTGTTCCAGTCTGCCATCATCCGTTTCACTGTTCCGCTGTTTACTTCGTTTACTTTATACTTCATAAATTCATAAAACAAACTTTCCAGAGACAATGATGCTTTTGATTGTTCGTCTACATCATCCTTGCATGATGTATAGTATTCAAGTATCATATCTTCTAAATCATGCTTTCTTTTTCTTTTTATTTTTCTTCTGTTATGTGGTTTAGAAACGTCTGGCAGATAACTGTACCAAACATTTTCTTTTTCATTAAACCATATAGAATATTGATGTTTGCTTAATATCTCCTCTCTTTTCTTCATCTCAATTTGCTCTTGCACATATGTTAAATCTATCATACCGTGTTCTTCAATATATTTCAATAAATCAATCGAATTATTATCTATTACTCAAACTTCGCACATAGATTTTAGCTATGCACCTTGAAAATTCAATATCTGGCAGTTATTCAGTTGTCA
>NZ_RAZG01000038.1 GCF_003612565.1 Roseburia sp. 1XD42-69
CAGTCGTCCTCCGCAAGACCGTCCTCAATGGAAAATATGGGAAATTCCTCCAAAAGATTTTCATAGTAGGCAATCATTTCCTGGTCATCCCGCAAAATCTTTTCTCCCCGCATCTTGCTCTCCCCGGGGAAATAGTACATACCGGTATCCTCCTGGTAAAGCTCACTGGCAGCCACATCCATGGCAAAACAGATATCTTCCCCAGGCTTATAGCCTGCCTCTTTCACCGCATCCATAAGGTAGGTCAAAACTTCCCTGGCATCTTTTAAATCCGGAGCAAATCCCCCCTCGTCCCCCACGCCGGTGGACAAATCCTTCTCCTTTAACAGCCGTTTTAAGGTGTGGTATACCTCGGAGCAGATGCGCAGCCCCTCAGAAAAGCTGCCCGCCTGGATGGGCATAATCATAAATTCCTGGAAATCCACCGTGTTCTCCGCGTGTTTTCCACCGTTTAAAATATTCATCATGGGAACGGGAAGCTGGTGGGCATACACGCCTCCCAGATACATATATAAGGGAATCTCTAAAGCCGCCGCCGCCGCTTTTGCCACCGCCATGGACACACCTAAAAGGGCATTGGCCCCCAGACGCTTTTTATTGTCCGTTCCGTCCAGTTCAATGAGGCGTTCGTCAATTTTCTTTTGATTCAACGCATTTCTTCCCACCAGCTCCTTTGCAATTTTGTCATTGATGTGGGATACTGCCTTTTTCACCCCTGCGCCGCCGTAGCGCTTATCCCCGTCCCTCAATTCCACCGCCTCAAATCTTCCTGTGGAGGCACCGGAAGGAACAGCGGCACAGCCTACAAACCGGCCTTTTCCCGGACGTTTTACCACCACTTCCGCCTCCACCGTAGGGTTTCCCCTGGAATCCATAATCTCCCGGGCAAATACTTCCTCAATTTCCAAATAGCACTTCATATTTTATACTCCTTTTATCTGTTTTTGCAGCAATTACGCCTGGCATTTATACTGCATATTTTCTCTTAGTATGTACAGACAAAATGAAAAAGATGCCAAATTCAGGCATCTTTTTCAAGTATATAAAAATTTAGGATTAGGAATTGGCTTATTTTTATTTATTCTGGGTCAAATGGATAGCAAAACCGCCGATTTCTTCTGTAAAATAGATAAACTTCAGGGTGCCGTCCTCGTTAAACTGTTTCGAGGATTCATCAAAAGTAAAGCCCCGTTTCTCCAAATGATATACCGCGCGGTCCACATAATTGGTTCCAACTGCAATATGTCCGTTTTTGCCTTTGCCCTGGCCTTTCATCACTTCAACCATCTGATTTACGAAAATAGAGCTGTTTCCCTCCGCTTTCTCCACTCCGAAAATGGAAGCAAATTTATCCGCCTGACTCTGGGCATCCCCTTCGTTTTGATTGTTGATACCCACATGTTTCATGGTAAATCCAAGCATAGTGGCCACGGCTTCTTTTGTAAGCCGAGTAATTCCCTCCCAGTCTTTTGTCTTTACCATGTCCCCGTTTACCATCCAGCTCCCACCGCAGGCGATAATCTTTTTAAAATCAAGATAGCTTGTTATATTTTTTGCGGTGATTCCTCCCGTAGGCATAAATTTCATTTTATTGTAAGGCGCAGACATGGCTTTAATCACCGGAAGTCCGCCATTGGCCTCCGCCGGAAAAAATTTAACCACCTCAAGGCCCAGCTCAATGGCCTGCTCCACATCACTGGGATTTGCACATCCGGGAGTGATGGGAATGTTTTTCTCCACGCAGTATTTCACAACTTTGGGATTTAATCCAGGGCTCACAATAAATTTTGCCCCTGCATTTACGGCCCTGTCCACCTGGTCTGTGGTAAGCACAGTTCCCGCCCCCACCAACATCTCCGGAAACTTACTTGCCATAATGCGGATGGATTCTTCCGCCGCATCTGTCCGGAAAGTAACCTCCGCACAGGGCAGTCCCCCTTCAATCAAAGCCTTAGCCAATGGCTCTGCGTCATTTGCATCATTCAATGCAATGACAGGAATAATACCGATTTTGGAAAACTCTTCTAATACCTTGTTCATAGCAATCTCCTTTTCCTGAAAAAAATTGTAAAAACCCCGTTTGTTTCATATGATGAAACCAAGTTTCATAAATTGAATCTTTAAAAAGATTATAACATTATTTTGGCAAATGTCAACCTGATTATTCTGAACCTTTTCATGCATATTTCGCAATACATCCTGGTAAAGCGCCAGGAAAAATTATTTTCTTGCCATGACCCCTGTGTTATGCTATATTGGTTTCATAATATGAAACAGAAAGGATACTGCCATGGAAGAAAAAAATCCGATTCAGTCTGCACAGCGAATTTTTCAGGTTATGGAACTTCTTGCAGAAAAAGGGGAGATGGGACTTTTGGAATTAAGCCAGGAACTGCATCTGAATAAAAGTACCGTCCACCGTATGCTCTCCTCCCTTATTTACATGGGATATGCCAGGCAAAGAGAAGATAACCAGAAATACAAATTGTCTTTTAAACTGGTAACTATGGCAGGAAAACTGTTAGAGCACACAAACATCCTTCCCATTGCAAGGCCCTATCTGGAAAACCTCTCCCGGGTGTCCGGGGAAACGGTTCATTTGGTACAGCGGGAAAACAGCAATATTCTCTACATTGACAAGGTGGAGGCAAATGTGGGCTCCATCCGCATGGTTTCCCATGTGGGCATGGCGTTTCCCATGTACTGCTCCGGGGTGGGCAAAGCCATTATGGCCACGATGGAGGAGAAAGAGCTTGCACAAATTTGGGAAGAGAGCAAAATAGAAAAAAAGACAGAACACACCATCACTGATTTTAAACACTTAAAGCAGGTTTTAGAGCAGGTGAAAAAGCAGGGGTATGCCCTGGATAATGAAGAAAATGAGCTGGGGGTCCGATGCATTGCCGCATGCCTCTATGACTATCACCGGAAAGTCAAATACGCGTTTTCCATCTCGGGCCCTGTAAGCCGCATGACAGACGGGCGCATCCAGGAACTTTCCCGGGAGGTTTTAAGAGTAAAGCGGGAATTGTCTAAGGAACTGGGGTATCAGGCAGGATAAGCCACTAAGCTTTTCCCGCCACTTCCCGGTAAAAAGCAATATTGTTTTTTCCATGATTCTTTACATAGTACATAGCGGAATCCGCTGCCTCCACGATCTCTTTGGAATTGCCCCCGTCCTCCGGAAACATGGCAATACCGATACTAGAATGCAGGGAATATTCTTTTTCATCTAAAATAAAGGGGTCTTTAAATGTGAATTTTATCATTCTGGCATAATTTTTTGCCACTTCTTCATTTTTTGCCTCCACAATAGCGGTAAATTCATCTCCTGCCAGACGGTACACCCGAAACAGGCCGTTCTCCATTTTACTGCAGCGCTTAGCTAGCTCCTTTAAAACCACATCCCCGTTATTGTGCCCTAAAGTATCATTGACATTTTTAAAACCGTCCACATCAAAAAGAATCATGCCAAAAGACTTATGCCGGTCAATTTTTTCCTGAAGCTCCTGATAAAATACAGCCCGGTTTTTAAGCCCTGTCAGCATATCATACTTCGCCTCAATCTCAAAATTGTCTTTGGCCTTCTGCAAATCATCGTTAATCCGGCTCTTTTTTTTGTTTTCCAGAATCAGGCGGATAAGGATCACTGTTATAACAATCCCCGCTGCCAAAGTAATGAGAATATAGTGCCAGTTTCTCTCCCAAAATTTTGTCTGATGATTGATAATGGTGCTGCCTTTGGGCAAGTCAGACTTCTTTATCTCAAATCTGCGCATCACATTCTCATCAAAACAGCACTCCCTGGGAGAACCCTGTATCACATCGGGCAGCTTCCCCTTTGGATTTTCAAATTCCTCTTTTAACATATTGGCCGCAAGGTATCCCATTTCCTGGTGGGATACCCGCTCTCCTCCCAGGACACCATTTCCCATTCCCAGGGAGATAACGGTAAAAACAGGAATTTGGGCATGGGAGCTAATCCACTGGGCGGCCTCTTTGCTGGTATATGCATTCCCCTCCTTATCACTGCTGCACAGAACATAAAAGAGTATGGTATCATCATTTAATTCTTCCAGTTTTTTTCCCAGTTCTTCCTTGCTGTATTCCGAAGCATTTATTTCGCTAAACTCTAACTGGGAATACTTCTTTGAAAGGCGGTAAAAATCTTCCCGCTCCCCCTCCCCTGTCATGCTGTTATCCAAAACAGCCACCACACGGTGGGCACGGGGGTAGAGTTTATAGGCCAGTTCCAGCGTATTCACATAGGAAAGTTCCTCCACCACACCGGAAATCAAAGGATCCCCGTGCCTGGCCTCCGAAGCCAGGGCCTTATTGTTTATCCCCTCAAAGGCGATGGGAATCCCGGGAAAGAGTTCCTCCCTGTGGGCCAATACAAACTGAAAAGCCGCATCATCTCCTGCAATAATGCCGTCATAGGGCTTAACCTCACACAAGTACTGACGCATAGTCTGATAAAACAACTCCATACTTTCCGGGGATGTAGCATTTTTTGTGTCCATAAACTTATAATCCACTGAAACTTCATCCAAAAATGCCTCTTTCACTCCCTCTATCTGCTGGGGGACCGTCTCCCAGCCGTAAGAGTAGGAACTGATAAATAACACCCTTTTATCCATGTCAGAGGCATGTACCTGACAAAGGGCGCCAAAACAGACAAACAGCACAAACAGTATACAAATCAGATATTTTGACTTCCCCGTTTTCACCATATCTCTTCCTCTTTTCCTATACTAAATACCGGTACTTTTATCCTATAATACCACACTTTTCAGAATTTTTACAGTATTTTTGCACAATATTTGCCCCGCATAAGAAAACTGAATCTAAAAACCCGCCCTGTCCATAAATGAATTTCAAACAGGGCGGATTTTATACAGATAGCCGTATGCTAAACTGATGGATTATTCATTTGAAAGAACCATTAAACCTGTACAAATGCCGGGGTATCGGCAGATGCATTTAAGTATTTCTTTAATTCCTCATCCAGTTTCAGAAGGGTTACAGAATAGCCCGCCATATCGATGGAAGTCATGTAATTGCCCACATAGGTTTTGGCAATTTTTATATTTTTGTCCTCCAATATCTTTGATACGGTGAGATTTGCAAGATAAAGTTCCTGCAAGGGCGTTGCTCCCAGGCCGTTTACTAAAACTGCCACTTCATCCCCCTCATTGTAAATGCCTTCCTCTAAAATTTTTCCTAAAAGATGTGCAGTGGTATCTTCCACGGAGCGGATTTTTTCTCTGTGGGTTCCCGGCTCCCCGTGGATGCCCATACCAATTTCCACCTCGTCTTCAGGCAGCTCAAAGCTTGGCTTTCCTGCGGAAGGCACGGTACAGGGTGCAAGAGCCATACCCATGCTTCTCACGTTGGCGATAACTTTTTCCGCCACGGCTTTTACCTGGGCTAAGTCTTTTCCTTCCTCCGCACATGCCCCTGCACATTTGTGTACAAAAATCGTTCCTGCGATGCCTCTTCTTCCTGTGGTCCAGGTACTGTTCTCCACTGCCACGTCATCGTTTACCACAACTTTTTCCACGGTAATCCCCTCGTCGGCAGCCATCTCAGCAGCCATTTCGAAGTTCATCACGTCCCCGGTGTAATTCTTGATGACAAGAAGGGCTCCTTTTCCTCCGTCAGCCGCTTTGATTGCCTCATACACCTGATCCGGGGTGGGAGAGGTAAACATAGCTCCGGCAACTGCCGCATCTAACATTCCTTTTCCTACAAATCCCCCGTGGGCCGGCTCATGTCCGCTTCCGCCGCCGCTTATCAAAACCACTTTTCCCTGAGAGCCCCCGGCTCTTACCAATACGTCACAGTCCTCTACCCTTTTCACATATTCCGGATGGGCCAGTACCATTCCCCGTAACATTTCATCCACGATATTGTCCGGGTTGTTAATCATTTTCTTCAATGCAGTTTCCTCCTTCTCCAATATGAAATTTATGTTTACGTTGCGATGCGTGATACTTATAATAATAAGCAAAATCTGTGCCAGCTTTTTGCAGTTTCCTCTCCAGGCCTAAGAACTTTTTCCCTGGGAAATATATCCCCTGCCCTGCTTCAAAGGGGAATACCTGCCTGGTAATTTTTCTCAAGTTGGTATTTTTTACCAACCCAGAGATATCGTTCTGGGTATGATGGTAAAATTTCCCAAGGGAATCGTTACAGCAGGCCCCTCAAATACTCCCGAACCTCCCCTGCGTCTTTCAAGCTTAAAATTTCATCCAGGCAAACGCCGCTGTCCATATTCCGAATTTGTTCTTTTACCCCGGGGGCCTGGGAGGGGCTCATGCTGAGCTCATCTATGCCAAGGGCCAAAAGGAATGGCAGCGCCAGCTTATCCCCGGCCATCTCTCCGCACATTCCCGCCCAGATTCCCGCCTCATGGGCTCTTGTTACAATTCTGTGGATGGAATGAAGCACTGCAGGGTTAAAGTAGTCATACAGGTAGCTGACAGACTGGTTTCCCCTGTCCACAGCCAAAGTGTACTGCACCAGGTCATTGGTCCCGATGCTGAAAAAGTCCACATGCTTTGCAAATACAGGGGCCATAATGGAAGCCGCCGGGGTTTCCACCATAATCCCAAGGGGAACCTCTTTTCCATAGGAAATTTTTTCTGCGTCCATCTCCCCTTTTACTTCTTCCACCAGCTTTTTCGTCTCCAGGATTTCCCAAAGGGAAGAAACCATGGGAATCATGATTCCCACTTTCCCGTATGCCCCTGCCCGCAAAATTGCCCGAAGCTGGGTTTTAAACATCTCCTTTTGGTTCAGGCAGATGCGGATGGCGCGAAATCCCAGGAAAGGGTTTTCTTCCGCAGTAAGGGAAAGGGCCTTACAGGGCTTATCTCCCCCGATATCTAAAGTACGGATAATGCAAAGATTTCCTGCGGCCTGCTCCGTTACCCCTTTATAGGCCAAAAACTGCTCCTCCTCTGTGGGCAGCTTATCCCTATCCATAAAGAGAAACTCCGTGCGGAAAAGCCCCACTCCCTCACATCCTAAGGCAATGGCTTTCTCCATATCTCCTGCCCCGCTGATATTCGCCGCCACTGTAACGCTTTTGCCGTCCTTTGTCCGGGCAGGGAGTTTTGCCCTCTCCTCCAGGAATTTTTTCTGTTCCTCCTGCTCTTTTACAAGAGCCAGGCAATGTTCCATCTCCTTTTCCGAAGGATTAAAATGAATAACGCCCTGATTGGCATCCACAATCACATTCTCCCCCTCAGAAATCTCCTCAGGGCTTAAGCTTACCCCCACCATTGTGACAAAGCCCTTGGCCTTTGCAAGAATCACCGCATGGGAGGTCTTGCTTCCGCTTTCCAGCAAAATGGCTTTTACCTGTTTTTCTGACAAAGAGGCCATCAGGGAAGGCTCTATGTCCTTTGCCCAGAGGACAATGTTATCCCCCTCCAAGGAGAACTCTTTCATGCCCAAAAGCTTCCGCAGGAAACGGTTTCCCACATCAATAATATCTTTCTGACGCTCCCTTAAGTATTCGTCATCAATATCATCAAACATGGCCTTAAAATCGGAGACGGCTTTTAATACCCCATCCGGGGCTGCCTCTCCCTGCTCTATGTAGTTTACAATAGTCTCCTTTAAAGACATATCCTCCGCTAAAAGCTGGTGGGCCTCTAAAATCTCCCCTTCGCTCTCAGAAAGCTTTTCCCTGTCTTTTAAAAGATTATTAAGGTCAGACGCGGCGCCTTGCCTGGCCTTTTCAAATCTCTCTTTCTCCCTTTCCGGGCTTTCCTTCACATACCCCTGTATCCTCTTTTCATAATCCTGGTTGAAAAAACGGATAAAGCCCGCTGCAATTCCCTCCACCACAACGCTGCCTTTGATTTCCATGCCCTCACCTCATTTCCTCTGCTTTAGCGGCTATTCTTCATGAAAGCTGTTTGCAAACATATCGTCGAGGATTTCAAAAACTTCCTCCTCATCTTCCCCCTCCACCTGAAGGGTAATTTCCGTGCCCTTTTTTGCCCCTAAAGTTGTGAGCATTAAAACACTTTTCCCGTTGGCTTTTTTGCTCCCGGAAAGAAGTGTCACAGCGCTTTTGTGCTTTCCCGCAATTTTCGCAATTTCCGCAGCGGGCCTTGCATGAAGCCCCATTTTATTATTTACCGTATAGGTCCCTGTTTTCATTTCACGCCTCCCCTAATCTAATTTGGATATCTGTTTTGCCAGTTCCGCAGCCTCCCTTACTTCTTCTAAGGTTCCCCCCACTGCGGCCTGCACCGCAGCGCTTACTGCCCCCTCCAAAATAGGTGCGTCTGCAATTTCCACTTTAATATCTTCTTCCAATAAATCAATGGCCGTCTGGGAGCTTAAAATCCCGCTGCCCAAATCCGCCAAGAGAAGCACGCCGTCCCCGTCGTCCGCCTTTTCAATCCCCTCTTTAATGCGGATGGCGTCTGTGCCGATACTTCCGTCTTCCATGCCTCCCACTGCCAGAACCCTGTGGTCTTCCCCTGCCATCTGAACCGCAAGCTCATAGATGCCCTCTGCAGCTTTTTTACTGTGGGACACAATCAAAATTCCTACCATAACCTCTTCCCTCCTTATCTATTTCAGATTGTCAAGATAAAATGCCTGTATTGCCCGTAAGGTAATAAGGGAAGATGTGGCTCCCGGATCCTGATGTCCAATGCTGCGCTCCCCTAAATAACTGGCCCGGCCCTTTGTAGCCCGGATGGTCTTTGTAAATTCCACCCCTTCTTGGGCAGCCTGGCACATTGCCTCTAAACATTCCTCCGTATCTTTTCCCACATCTATTGCCTTTGTAAGGGCGTCCATTGCAGGCTCTAATGCATCCAGCATGGTTTTCTCCCCTCTCTGGGCCTTTCCACGCATTTTTACCCCTCCGATAACTGCCTCAAGCATCTCTTTCCCGTCGGAAAGGGTGATGGAGGTCTTTCCTGCCACCGCCCCTGCGGCCTTCATGTAAGCGGTTCCATAAAGAGGGCCAGATGCCCCGCCTACTTTGGATAAAAGGGTCATCCCCACCTTTTTTAATACCTTGCCCATATCTTCCTCATCTTTTGGAAGCTGTGCAAGGACTTCCGTAAATCCCCTTGCCATGTTTACCCCGTGGTCCGCATCCCCGATTTCCCTGTCCAAATCCGTGAGAAATTCTTTGTTCTCAATAATGTCATTCCCGATTTTCTCAATGCACTGATAAATTTTTGATGCCATGTAAAAAAACCTCCTGTCTCATTTTCTCTTAGGGCACAATTCCCTATGATTTTTGTTATAATATTTATATAAGCAAAAACCATGCCAACAAATCTTTTATTCTTCCAGGTGGTATTTTCTGGCCTTGGCAGCCACGGTTTTATGGGTGAGCCCAAGGGCTTTTGCCGCCCGGTTAAAGCTCTTATATTTTTTCAGGGCTTTTTTAATAATTTCCCTCTCATAGTACTCCCAGGGCATGATTTCCTCTTCCTCCTTTGGCTCCCTTAAGGCTTTGCCGGATAAAGGCTCGCTGATATAGCCCGGCAGGTCGATTTTTTGTATCATCTGCCCCTCCGCCAAAATATTCACCCGCTCCATCACATTTTCAAGCTCCCTGATATTTCCCGGCCAGGAATAATTTACCAGGGCCGCCATCCCCTCCGGGGTAATTTTTTTTGCCGGGCGTTTTAGCTCTTCTGCAATTTTTCCCAGGAAATGGTCGCAGAGCAGGGGAATATCCTCCCTCCGCTCCCTTAAAGGGGGAAGCCAGATGGGAATCACATTGAGACGGTAGTAAAGGTCTTCCCGAAACTCCCCTTTTTCCACAAGATCTTCTAAATTCCGGTTGGTAGCGGCAATAATTCTGGCGTCCACCCGGATGGTTCTCTCATCCCCCACCCGCTGGAACTCCTTTTTCTGGATAACCCGGAGCATCTTTGCCTGCATAGCCTTATCCAATTCCCCGATTTCATCTAAAAATATGGTACCCTTGTCCGCCAGCTCAAATTTTCCAACTTTTGTCTTTATGGCTCCCGTGTAAGCCCCCCGCACATGGCCGAACATCTCGCTCTCCAAAAGGTTTTCCGGGATTGCCGCACAGTTTACCCGGATAAAAGGCTTATCCTTTCTCTCACTGGAATAATGAATAGCCTCCGCCACCAGCTCTTTCCCTGTGCCGCTCTCCCCACGAATCAGCACGTTAAAATTATTCTCCGCCGTTTTTGCCGCCATTTTCATAGCGTCATATAATTTGCTGCTGACCCCCACCATGCGGTTAAAGGCAGGATTTAACTTCTGCCTCCTGTTTAACTCCTCCTCCAAATATTCCGTCTTGGCGGAGAGACGGCTGATTTTGTCCATAAGTTCCTGAATCTCACTTAAGCTTTTCACCACGGAAATCCCCTCCATGGCCTGCCTGTTTGCAAAGGTATAGGCCACCTGCATAAGTTTTGACACATCCAAAACACTGCTGATGGCCCCTATCACCTGATGGTTCTCCACAATGGGGGTAGTGTTTATCACAATGTTTACCTCCCCGATGGTCTTTGCATAACCCAGCACAGGTTTCCCCGTATCTATCACTTCCGGCAGTTTGGACTGGGGAAAAACCTCTGTCACCTTTTTTCCCAGCACTTCCTTTGGGGGAATCCCAAAGATTTTCTCCGCCTGGCGGTTATAAATAATCACAGTGTAGCGGCTGTCTGCCACCACAAGCCCTGTCTCAATATTGCTGTAAATATTTTCCGCTGTGATGGCGTTATCCTGCAAAAGGGTATCCACCTGGCCAAGCTCCACAGGGCTCATGGAAAAATCGCTCTCCAAAAGCGCTTTCATCTCTTTTGCGGCCTCCTTTGCCCCCTCCCCCACTGTGACAAGATATATTTCCTCATTCTGGCGGATTTTTAAGGCTGTCACCAAAAGAATACTGGTTAAAGGCACATTATGCATCCCTTCCCTGCGGATGTAAAAAGTCACCTTGTGCTCTTTCTGCAGATTGTCCGCCTTCTGTACAACCATGGCCGCCACCCTGACATGCAGCCCGTTTTTACAGTTAATCTTTACTCTCTCCTCCACTGTTTTCCCCATTCTCCTGCTCCTCTTTACCTGTTTCTCCATCTGGATTTTTACAGGCTGCCGTATTGGCGCCAGTACATGAACTAACACCGCAAAAGCATGGGGCTTATTCCCCGGCTGATGCGGCGTTAGTTTATTCATCATGAATGTGTTTTCAAGTTTATCTTACCATACCTCCCCTCATTAATCTATAAGATATTTTTTGAATTTCTTATATAACAATTACAGAAACATATTCCTGATTCGATTGTGCACTTATAATATTTCTTTTTCATTAATCCAATCCTCATGTCTCTTGCATAATCCAATCAATCCAATGGGATCCGTTGCATATAAATACAGATTACCTCGATTTGCAATCCAGTTCTATTCATTCACACTTCCATCATTGGTGCGCTCAATACATTCGAGTGATTTTCTATGCTGTTTCATCGTCCACGATCATAATCAAATGGAAATTAGAACTATCATATAATGAATTTGACACCGGGATATATCATTTTCATCAAAGGCAAATTCATCAGAAAATTGGATAATTTTTCCTCCATATTTTGTCCGGCATCTCTTTGCCGCCTGTCTTTCGTAATATCACTAAAGATTTCGGGAGCCTACAGAAAACTTTTTCTCATCTGGGTATTTGGAATCTGAAGCTGCTCCCTGTATTTCGCCACTGTCCTTCTGGAAATACAATCTCCCTGCTCCGATAAAATCTTTGCAATGCCTGCATCGGAAAGGGGCTTTTTCTTATCCTCCCCGTCAATAATTTCCTGAATCCTTCCCTTCACATTGCAAAAAGCACCTTCCGGCCCTTTGTAAGAAAAAAAGTATTTCATCTCAAAAACACCCCACCTGCACTCTAAATACTTATCCTTTACCGCCCTGCTTACCGTGGACTCATGCATGTTTAACCCCTGGGCAATATCCATAAGGTTCATGGGCCTTAAATATCCCCTGCCCTTTTCAAAAAACTCTTCCTGCCGCTCCACCAAAGCCTCCGTTACGGCAAAAAGCGTCTCCTCCCGCTTTCCCACATTTTTCAAAAACATTTTCGCCCTGTTATACTGCTCTTTTAAGTACCCGCTCTCCTCTTTTCCCTGAAACTGGGTGAGGAGGGGGAGATTTTCCCTGGAAAGCTCCAAAGAAGGAATTTTCTCTTTATTTAAAAATATCCGGTAATTTTCCCCCTGTTTTTTTACCGTCACGTCTGGATAGAGAAAGAGATTTCTTTCCCGGCCATACCCGTATCCCCGCCCCGGAACCGGCTCCAATTTTTTTATGTACGCTATCCCCTCCGCGGCTTCCTCCAGGGAAAATCCTGTCTCCCTGCAGATTTTTGGAAGTTTATTTTTTGCAATGTCCATAAGATGCCCCTCCGCCAAAAGCCTTGCCTTTTTGGTGTTTTCATCTTTCCCTGTAAGCTGTAAAAGAAGGCACTCCCTTAAATCCCTGGCAAAAACCCCCGGGGGGTCAAATCCCTGTAAAAAACCAAGGGTTTTCTCCCCCTCCTCTTTAGAAATGCCAATTCTTTGGGAAATCTCCCCCACATCTATTTTCAGATATCCGGATTCCTCCATGCACTCTATAAAAAAGTCCGCAATGCCCTGCTCCCTGGGGGAAAGCCCTTTTGTGATAAGCTGCATTTTCAAATACTCTTTTAACCCCGGCCCACTGCTCTTTTCGTCCGCTAAGGCATTGACATAGGACTGGTAGGCCCTAACCTCTCCCCTTTTTTTTCCGTACTCCAACATGGGGTTTGACAAAACCTCCTCCTCAATGCACTGATTCAGTTCCTCCGCCCCCATCTGCAGAATATGTAACGCCTGCTCCATCTGCGGCGTTAAAATTAACTGCTGCCTTTGTGAAAAGGAAACATCCATCCCGATCTGCATACTTTCCCCCCATTTGCCCCTGTAAATATTTTTCCCCTTACATATAAGAAAGGGCAGGAAAATTTTCCCGCCTGTGGTGGTCTTATGAACATTCTTAACAAATCTTTTTGCCCGTTTACTTTATTATTTAGTATATCAGAAAATACCTAATCCTTCAATCAGAAAATATGGAAATCTCCCGTCTTTTGGCCTTATTATCAACTGAAATATTATTGCTTCAGGCATTGCAAAATAGGCTCAATATATTTTTTAATGTTCTGCCTAGAACAGCCCAGCAAAGTTCCTAATTGGGTAAATGTCATGGGTTCCTCTGATTGTCTGAGGATTGACAATAGCATAAACTGTTTTAAGGATACCTGGGGAATACGGTTATCAAACAGTGCCTGCAGCCTATTTCCCGCAATAAATATTGTGCTGAAAATAGCCTTCCCTCGGTTTTCCGTGGAATCTGAAAATTTCCGATTTTACCTATGGGCTTCATTCCCCCTTAACTGCTATGGAACAATACAGCATTTGAAAGCCATACTCTAAAAACCGGATTTTTGATAATCCCATTGTCTTTTTTATGTATTCTTCTTTATTTGCCGCAAGCTGAATCAACCCGGACAGCATACCCCAAAAATTAAAAATAACGGGCATGATTTCCAGATTGTGGCGCAAATCACCTTTCTCCATACCGGATATTAAAAACTCCTTTAGCTTTTCATTTATCTCTTCCCCTATCCGGTAGGTCTCTTTTTCTTCGGGAAGATAATCACAACTTTCAAAATCAATATTGATTTTATCCAATGCCGTTTTGAAGTAAAACGGAAACTCCTCCTGGTACTGAACCAATCCACGGCAAATGAAACGATATCGTTCTTTTGTGGTTTCCTGCTGCTCTAACGCAGAAACAATGTAATTGTAAAGTTTTTTCATGCTATCCAGCACTAAGATACCGACTATTTCCTCTTTGTTCTCAAAATATACATATAAAGTCGCTTTGCTATATCCGGCTGCTTTTGCTATATCGTCCATTGATGTGGCTGCAATGCCTTTTTCCATAAATAATGCCGATGCAGCAGAAGCAATTTTTTCCCGGTGTACGCTTTTCGGCTCTTTTTTTCTCCGTCCCATTGTCTGCCTCCTTTTTAATGAAACTCAGAGTTCAATCATTGTAGTTGTAAGATATTATGTCAACTGATTTTAGCCAAAAGAAAAGACATGTGCTTTTTGCATATGCCTTTTCCAATGATCATGCAATGTTTCGTTTTTCATTGGGATTAACTCACAAAAGAAATCTGAAATCTCTGCCGGACTGCCTCATCTTCCTGAAAAAATTTTACAACATTGTTATCCCTAGTCTGCACCCTGTCCTTTGCTCCGGGCAGATTCCCTTTTGCCGCCGACCTTACCGTACTATTTGCCTCCCCTAAAGAAGAAGACTGGAATGCCCTTGCCCTTTGTTCCCTCTTCTCCATCTTTTCAAGCTCAGCCTGTTTTTTTCCTGTATCAGCGCCGTATCTCTCATCCTGGCTGATTTCTCCCTTTAAAATAACAACGCCTTCCTTCATTCTGGCTATGACAACTCCCTGGCGGTCTGCCTGCTGTATGGAATGATTTGCCGATACCATGGCATGCATCTCTTTATGGGATAATCCGGCGTCTTCTTTTGTATCAGTTTCTATGTTTTCTTTCGATTCGTCCTCTGTTTCCACACTGCCCTTGCCTTCGGGATTTTTTTCCTCTTTTAAGATAACAGTGCCGTCGCTATTTTTTGTCAGCACAGTTTCCTGACGTTTTGCCTGCTCCTCCCTGTCTGACGCTTCCTCTTTTTCCGTCTTATCCGGGGACAACTCCTTTTCTTCCTGCATCTTTGCCAGCATAGCTTCTCTTTTCTGTGATTTCAGAAGTTTTTCCTGATGCAGTTTCAGTTTTATATTAAGGCCGGATATTTCTTTTTGAAGCTTTTTCCGTTCATCCGCCATTTCGCTGGGAGAATATTCTTCCTTTGAAGGCAGTTTCTGCATCTTTTGCTGTACATCAGTAATCTCTTTTTGTATGCTTTTACTTTTCGTGTCCGTCATACCTGTGGGGTTCATCTGCATATCTGACATGCAGTTCCATGATGATACTCTGCCAATTCCCATAACACAATCTCCTTTCCCATATATTTTCCCGTTGCTCTTACCTATATTTTACTATCTTTTGCAGGTAAAATGCAAGTTTATTTTCTAATTTCCGGGAATCATGCATAATCATCCTATTAATCCTGAAACAGCGGGGTGGATAAATACCTGTCTCCCGAATCGGGAAGCAATACCACAATCGTCTTCCCTTTATTTTCCGGCCTGCCTGCAAGAATTGCCGCCGCCTTAAGGGCCGCACCGGATGAGATTCCTACAAGAATGCCTTCGCTTACGGCAAAGGCCCTGCTTTCTGCAAAGGCATCTTTATTTTCAATGGCAAGAACCTCATCATACACTTTTGTGTTAAGCACCTCCGGTACAAATCCTGCCCCGATTCCCTGAATCATATGTGCTCCCGGAGTTCCCTTTGACAAAACAGGGCTTCCCGCCGGCTCAACGGCCACGACTTTCACATTAGGGTTCTTCTCTTTTAAGTATTCTCCTACCCCGGTAATAGATCCGCCGGTTCCCACCCCGGCCACGAATATGTCAACCTTTCCTTCCGTCTGCTCCCAGATTTCCGGCCCTGTGACAGCCTTATGCACTGCCGGGTTTGCCGGATTTACAAACTGACCTAAAATAACTGCCCCCTCAATTTCCTTGGACAGTTCTTCCGCCTTTGCAATGGCCCCTTTCATTCCTTTGGCTCCCTCTGTAAGTACCAGTTCTGCGCCATAGGCTTTTAAAAGGTTTCTTCTCTCAACACTCATGGTATCCGGCAGAGTAAGAATTGTCCTATATCCCTTTGCCGCTGCAACCGCCGCCAGGCCGATGCCGGTATTTCCACTGGTAGGCTCGATAATGACCGCCCCTTCTTTCAACAGCCCCTTCCTTTCCCCATCCTCAATCATTGCCAGGGCAACACGGTCTTTTACAGAACCTGCGGGATTTAAATATTCCAGTTTTGCAAGAATCGTTGCATCTCCTATACCCGCCTTCTTTGCATATCCATTCAGTTTCAGAATCGGGGTTCCCCCGATTAATTCCAGTGCGCTTTCTTTTATTTGGCTCATAATCTTTTCCTCCTCAATTCCTACTTGTTTAATAGGCTTTAATTTATGATAAAATTATATGTTTCCCTTCTTCTATTGTCAACAGTTTTTTACATTTATCTGAGATATTTATCTGAGACAAACAAAAAACAGGGCTAAATCAACACACTCCTTTAAATTCCTTAATTTAGCCCTGCATGCATCAGTATAACCCCCCGGAGGTATAAGCTCTACTCTGATTTCTGGGAAAATTCCACCCCGGAAACATTTAAGTTATGATTTACCTTTGCATCATATGTAGAAGCTTTCATAACTTCCGTCAAATCAAAACCGGTGGTCTCTTTTACCGCCTCTATGGTTTTCTTTAAAATGGCAGGGGTATAGTCTCCCATGGAGGAAACCCCTGCCCCGTCCCCGCTGTCAATGATGGTTACTTTATCGATTGCCGCCAAAGGCTCCGCCACAGCTTTTGCCATCTCGGGAAGCATATTTACAATCATCTCCACCATAGCTGCCTGGCCGTACTGCTTCATAGCCTCCGCCTTCTTCAAAAGGGCCTCCGCCTCCGCTTCTCCCTTTGCCCTGGTGGCAGCAGCTTCCGCCTCTCCCTCCCTCTGGATTGCGGCAGCATTTCTCTCTTTTGCCTCCGCAGCTTTCTCAATCTCGTATTTCTTGGCGTCCGCATCCGCCTGCCTTGCGGCCAAATCCGCCTTTGCTTTCTGCTCCGCAGCATACCTCTGGGCGTCCGCCGCCTGCTCTTTTGCATATTTCTCCGCTTCCGCCCGCTTTCTGATTTCTGCGTTTAAAACCTGTTCCTGGGCCTCAACTTCCTTGCCCTTTAACTCATTGTCCTTCTCCTGCTTTGCAATATCCGCCTCGGTTTTTGCAACTTCAATCACCTTGCGCTGCTGTTCTTTCTGAATACTGTAGGCTGCGTCGGCCTCCGCCTTCTTGGAGTCCGCCACAATCTGAAGCTCTGACTGTTTTAAGGCCAGCTCATTATTTTTCTCCGCTATTGCAGTATCCGCTGCAACCCTGGCGTCGTTGGATTCCTTTTCCGCCCTTGCCCTGGCGACGTTAATCTCTTTTTCGGACTCCGCCCGGGAAATGGCAGCTTCCTTTTTAATTTTCACTATATTGTCCACACCAAGGTTTTCAATCACCTGATTGTCATCCACAAAATTCTGCACATTAAAACTGATAATGTCAAGACCCATTTCCGCCAAATCCGGCTCTGCGTTTTCTTTCACCAGATTTGCAAACTTCTGCCTGTCGTTTACCATCTCCTCCAGGCGCATTTTTCCCACGATTTCCCGGACATTTCCCTCTAACACTTCCTTTGCCACACTCCCCACGTAATCCGGCTTTTTATTTAGGAAATTCTGGGCCGCCAGCTTTAATTTATCCGGCTTATCACTGATTTTTACATTTACCGTGGCATCCACCATAATATTAATGTAATCCGCTGTGGGCACAGAGGAACTGGTTTTTACGTCAATGGAAATCAACTGTAAACTCAGCACATCCTTCCGCTCTAAGAAAGGTATTTTAATCCCCGCCCTCCCAATTAACGTCCTGGCATTTTTCCTCAGGCCGGAAATCAAAATTGCCTGGTCCGGCGCCGCTTTTACATAACCGCACATCAGGATAACCAAAACAAGTACCACAATCAGTGTAATCAAAATCTTCGGCAGTATACTCTCCAACATAACAAAATCCTCCTTTTTCTTTTTGTATCATTATAGTATATCAGAAGGAAAGAATGATTACAAACGCCTAACATACATAATTTTAAAAAAATATCCGCAATTTGCACACAAATGTGAAAACCAGTATATACAAAAGCAGATTCGTCTGCTATACTTATATTGATAATTTTGTTACGGAGGAGAAATATGTTTAAAATCCATAAAAAACCCAACAGAGAAAAAATACCCAGAACCATAAGTTTCACGGATGATATGTTTCAGACACTCAAGGCCATTGCAGACCACGAAGGCATCTCCTTAAGCTCCCTGGTACTACAGTGCTGCCAATATGCAATGGACAACTATGACAAAGAAGAACTGGAAAAAAGAATCAAAGAACTGGAGGAAAAAGAATTGAAAGCGGTAAATACAGGGGAATAAAAAACTTTCCGGCAGAATATTTATATAAATTTACAGAAAGTTTTCCCCTGCCCGCCGGGCACGCATTATCAGCAGTTCCCACAAGTCTTCTTCGGATGCTTCTGGGAATAGTAAAAAGCAGGCATGGATTCAAAAGCGATTCCCTCCTCCTTGCACAACTGATAAAAGTCTCCCTTTTTTCCCTGCTTTTCCCAGTCAAAATAAATATGGTACAGTTTTTCGTAATAGGCAAAATCTTCCGCCAAGCCCTGCTCCACTGAATTTTCTGAAAGTATTTTCTTCGCCATCTCCACGGTATCCTCAAATTCTTTTCTGGTAATCAGGCAACCCTCTGGAAAGTGATGCTGCCCCCACCACAAAACATCTACCTGTTCTCCAAAATAAGCATCCACCGTCTGCTGGTCACACTGGTCATGTGCATAAGCCTTCTCTAAAATATAGTATGGGTTTTTCTCACCCTCTGGGCCGCCGGGATTATAGTACTTTCCAAAAATCTGAAAGGCCCAGCGCATCTGCGGCATTTTATTTTCTTCGCATTCCCGGTTAAAATAGTGGTACAGCAATTCTGACAGTTGAAAAGGCAAATGGCGCCTAGGTAAATTTTCCCCAGGAAATTTTATCTCATCAATATAATCCCTGCAAAAATGAAACAGGATATCATCTGCTTCATCCCGGGATATATCTTTTTTAAAGTGCTCTGTAAACTGAAATAAAAAACGGTTTGCCTGCTTTTTTAATCCCTGGCTGCGAAGTTCCCAATATTTTTTAATTTCTGTAACAAACTCTTCATAACTCATAAAATACTTTTACTCCTTTGTTTCTTTGCCTTATTATACCACAAAAGAAAGGATAATTAAAGCCTTGAACACACTTCCCCCCAGATTATCTACACATTCTGCGAATAAACTTTTACTTCTTTAAAGATAGATAACCGCCCCGCCATTTGGCGGGGTAAAACCTTATAAGACAACTACGACAACATCCCTCCCACTGTACCGGAAGCCAGGCAGAGCACAGCCGTAGTGAATAAATGCATCACATCCTCGTCCAACCCCTTATGGAGTATAAGAGACACGCCAAAAAGAATTGCAAAATACACTGCCCCTATGAGAAACCCCCATAAAAATTTCCGGCTTTTTGCCCTCTTTCCTATGAGAAATCCCCCGGCAAAACCACTGACAATATACACTGCAATCAGCCAGACACGAAATACTGTCTCGGAGATTTCCATGCGGAACAACATAAAAGCCAAAAGAAGTAAAAGCAGTAAAGTAATCACATACATGACAAATAGGATTTTTATAAAATCCCCGGTGAGATTTTTTTCTTTTTCTGTTTTTTCCATAAAATTACCCCCTTGGCACATCTTATGAAATGCCGTGGGGTAGTATGACAAAAATGTATTTCACTAAGCCGAAGGGGATGAATTTCTGTTCATCCCCTGATGATTTCTTCTGTATCATGAATTCCATAAAAACAAATTGGAAAAATTTTATTAAATGGTGATACTAATTTTGTGGGTACTAAAATCCTCCGTCTCTTTTTTGCCTTATCTCCAGTTCCTCTTTCTCGGCCTTATGCTCTTTTACCTTTTTCCTTCTTCCCCTCCTTCTGTTTCTCCAGGCGTTCCTCCATGCCTTTCTTCATTCTCTCCACATTTGTCATTTCCGTCTCCGTCACAGAATATACGGTCTTTATCTTCCTCATTCTCATAATGCTTTATGACACAAGTCCTGGATGTCCAAAAACGCAGATTTTTACTGCTGGACTTTACATTTTTTACCGTATAATTTTCCTGGGACATATTTATACGAATTTCATTCACGCCGTAATCCTTTGTCTTAATATGGACTGCCACGTCTTTCCAGTTAAAACGCATCCCTTCCACAGTGTAACCTGTTTCCGGTACTGCCTCCTCCGCCCTCAAAGATATATCATTCATTGAAAATCCCAAAAATAACATACAAAAGCACAAGATCTTTCCTATTTTTTTCATTGTAACACGTCCTTTCTTCTTATTTTACTGCATCTACACATATCACGATTTCCATCCACGCCTCGGATTTCAGGTATTTATCCCAGTAGCAGATTGACACATGCGTGTACGCTGTTTTATATTTGTATTCATCACGATATCTGACTAACTCTCTGCTTCCCGGTTTTACCTCATATGTCACATGTTCCCATATAAATACTTTTAGTATACGTAATTCCCTGCTTTTTTGTATTTACTGTATTTTTCACCTTTGCTGATACTCCCTGAGAATTTACACAGCAAAAAATGGATAGCACCATAGCAAATATCATACAAGCTGATATTTTTCACTGAAAATATCGTTGATATGATAAAAAATACGTTATTATTGGTAAAACTAACCTATTTTTGCCAAAATCAACCCCAGTGTTTTGAAAGATACACTACATAACAAAAGGCTTCCGTCACGCAACACGTGTCGAAAACCTTTCTGCTTTTTTCAAATATTCTGTTTCAATGATATTTTCCACAATGCCTAAGAAAACGTAATCTTATAATTCTTTTCAAAAACCTCATTCGGCGGCAATTTCTGTCCCCACTCCCTCTCCTTTAACTCCCCTGCAAAACTTTCCCTGTCGCACCTGCCGTACCAGGGTTCAATACACACAAAGGGCGCATCCCCTCCCGGCGTCCAGATCCCAAATAAAGGCGCATCAAAACTCACCGTCACATAAGGTTTCCCTTCCGTGTCCACCAAGGAAACTTCACTGGCCTGGTAATCTTCGATAATATATACACCCTCATCAAAGAAATCCTCCGTAAACACTGCAAGGCCGTCATGGAGTTTCAGCTCACTTTTTGAATTTAACATTAAACCGTCACCGTTTATCCTGGAATAGAGCACATCGCTTTTGGCATTTAATTTCATGCCGTATCCCGTCATGCTCTCCTCCCCATACATGGGGCAGTTGAAAGCCGGATGGGCGCCGATGGAGAAATACATTTCTTTTTCCTCTTCCTCATTGATTACCTTCCACATCACTGTGAGGGAATTTCCCGAAAGCTCATATCCAATCTCTAAGGTAAAATCAAAGGGATAGGCCTTTAAGGTATCTGCATCCGATTTTAACTGAAATACCGCCTTATCTTCATTTCTAAAAATCATGGTAAATTCCTTATCCCTGGCAAATCCGTGCTGGGACATGGGAAAGGTTTCTCCATCATACTCATAAGAGTGGCCCTTTAAGGAACCCACCAGGGGAAAAAGGACAGGGGAGGTTCTTTTCCAGTATTTTTCATCTGCACACCACATATATTCCCTGTTATCTTCCCTAGATTTTACGGATTTAAGCTCTGCGCCAAAGCTCTCGATTTCCACCGAAAGCTGTTCATTTTTTAACATAACTCTCATTTTTTCTTTCTCCTACAATTCACAGTTATTTACGGTTCTGGGGAAGGGAACCACGTCACGGATATTAGACATTCCTGTCAAATACATGACGCATCGCTCAAATCCCAGTCCAAACCCTGCATGTCTCGCCGTGCCGTATTTCCGCAAGTCCAGATAGAAACCATAATCCTCTTCCTTTAAGTTAAGCTCCCTCATTCTTGCCACCAGTTTATCGTAATCGTCCTCTCTCTGGCTTCCCCCGATAATCTCCCCAATCTGGGGAACCAGGCAGTCCACGGCCGCAACGGTCTTCCCGTCCTCGTTGAGTTTCATATAGAAAGCCTTGATTTCCTTGGGATAATCCGTGACAAATACCGGGCGCTTAAACACTTCCTCTGTGAGGTACCTCTCATGCTCTGTCTGCAAATCAGCCCCCCAGGAAACTTTGTACTCAAAATTGTCATTGTTTTTCTCCAGAATCTCCACGGCCTCTGTGTAGGTCACTCTGGCAAACTCAGAATTTGCCACATGGGTAAGCCTTTCAATCAGTCCCTTATCCACAAAACTATTGAAAAACTGCATCTCCTCCGGGGCGTGCTCCAGCACATAATTGATAATATATTTTAACATGCTCTCCGCTAAAATCATATCGTCATTTAAGTCTGCAAAGGCAATCTCCGGCTCAATCATCCAAAACTCCGCCGCATGCCTGGTGGTATTGGAATTTTCCGCCCGAAACGTGGGGCCGAACGTATAGATGTTTTTAAATGCCATAGCGTAAGTTTCGCCGTTTAGCTGGCCGCTCACTGTTAGATTTGTAGGTTTTCCGAAAAAGTCCTGGGAGAAGTCCACACCTCCCTCTTTGTCTTTGGGAACATCCTTTAAATCCAGTGTAGTCACCTGAAACATTTCCCCTGCCCCCTCGCAGTCGCTTCCGGTTATCAGCGGAGTGTGCACATAGACAAAGTCCCTCTCCTGGAAAAACTTATGAATGGCGTAGGCGATAAGGGAACGCACGCGGAATACCGCCTCAAAGGTGTTTGTTCTGGGCCTTAAATGGGAAATGCTTCTCAAATATTCAAAACTGTGGCGCTTTTTCTGCAGGGGATAATCTGGGGCGCTTTCCCCCTCAATTACCACTTCATCCGCCTGAATCTCAAAGGGCTGTTTTGCCTGAGGAGTTGCCACCAGTTTTCCGGAAATAATAATCGCCGCTCCTACATTTAATTTTTCCACCGCCTCAAAATTAGGGAGGGCATCGTGATAAACCACCTGTAAGGGTTCAAAGAAAGTCCCGTCATTTACCACAATAAAGCCAAATGCCTTTGAGCTTCTAATGCTCCTCACCCATCCTCCAATGGAAATATCTTTTTCCAGATATTCCTCTTTCCTGCGGTACAAATCCCGAATGTTTACAAGTTCCATTTTAACTGTTCTCCTTTTCTCCATAGTTTACTTTTGCGCCGTCTGCTATTTTCTGGCACGCTTTATTTTGTAAATATACTTTTCTTATATATTTTTCCCCTGATTCTTTGTCTGCCCCATAAGTCTCATACACAGTGTCCACATCTTTAAAGCCTCCGTTTTGTACCAGGTTATTCACATAGTTGTTGTACTCCTCCTCATTAAACTCAATATTTTCTTTCTCTGCAATTGCCTCAAATACCATTTCCTGTTTGATATTATTCGTCATATTGTCCGTAATCTCTTTTCGGAACTCTTCCAAAGTGGAACCGGAATTTGTCACATATTCCTCCAATGTGGTGCCGTTTGTACAGTATGTCTTTTCAAATCCGGCAATATACTCCTCAACCCTGGCATCCAAAAGACCTTCCGGAAGTTCTTTTATCTCACATTTTTCTGTGACTGCATCAATGACTTTCATGCGGATGTCCGACTGTCTGGTATTCTCCGTCTGGCTCTCCAATACCTTTTTAACATTCTCCATAAAAGCATCTTTTGTGTCTGTTTCAAAATACTCTTTGGCTGCGGCATCATCCATTTCATCAAGAGTCATAGGCTTTTGCACTGAATTAACTGTAAAGGTAAACGTCACCTCCTGCCCGGCTAATTCCTCGGATTGATAATTCTCAGGAAAAGTCACATTACAATCTACAGTTTCCCCAACTTTTGCTCCCTTTAACCCGTCAGTAAAGCCTTCAATATAGCCTGTACCCCTGACGGCATCGCTGTTTTTTGCCACATCAATGATCTGATGCTCTGCACTTCCGCCATCAAAAGCCTCCCCGTCTTTTTTCCCCACATAGTCCACGTCTACAATATCATTTTCCCCTACCTGTGTCTTCGTGTCATCCTTTACGTAAGGGCAGTAATAAGAAATCATCTGGGCCGCATAGTCGTTTATTTTGTCTTCTGTCACTTCATAATCAGACTCGCTTCCAATGGTGACTTCCACATCCTTATAATCTCCCAGGGTCACATAGTCATTGACATCGTACTTGATATCCGTACTTTTCATACTTGATTTTTCCCCCGCCGTCTCGGTTCCCTCCACTGCATTTTTATCGGAAGATTCCTTGCCGCATCCGGCAGGAACAATGCAAATCATACATAAAAGTAACAATACGATCTTTTTTTTCATAATATTTACCTCAACTTTCACAATTACGCACGGTATAAGGTACAGTGCGGACAATAGTATTACCATATCACATAATTGTGAAAAATAAAAGTCGTTTCATAAATAAAAAATGTAAAGCCTTTATAATAACAGACTTTACACTCATTTATACTTACAAGCAGGAAAAATTAAGGGAATTATGCCGTATGCACATTTTGGTTCCCTATATGGTCATTTAATATGTGATGCACACGTGAAACTTCCTGTAAAATAAGATTTTCACTTTCTCTGATTTCTGTTCTTAAGTTCTGTTCCGTACGTTTTATCTGCATTTGCAACTCACTCTTCATTGCAGCCTGATCCTCTTTTATGGTTTGGATTTCACCTTTCATATCCTGGATTTCACCTTTCATATCCTGGATCTCGCCTTTCATATCTTGGATTTCACCTTTCATGGTTTGAACCTCACCTTTTATGGTTTGGATTTCGCCTTTCATGGTTTGAACCTCACCTTTTATGGTTTGGATTTCGCCTTTCATGGTTTGAACCTCACCTTTTATGGTTTGGATTTCGCCTTTCATGGTTTGAACCTCACCTTTTATGGTTTGGATTTCGCCTTTCATATCCTGGATTTCATTTTTTACGGGATCCAGTTTCTGATCCATCATATTTGATATAGCTTGCAGCAATTCATTATTTTCCATCATAATTTCTCTCCTTTTATGGTTACTCCGCTTCTCTATACTGACGTGCAAAAAGACTTTACTAAAAACACCAGCCATCATCCTCTCCAAATATGTTATAAGAATCTTTCTTTTAAGTATAATAAAAATATACCACATTCACAACAAAAAGTCTATAAAAAAGACATTGATTTTTCATTTTCTAAATTTTATTACGAAAAGCTAATCCAGTTGCTTTTTCTCCAATTTAATGTTAAAATAATTTGCAGTTGTTAAAAGTAAGGGAGGATTATGTCGTGTCAAAAGTAACGATTGTATTGCTGATTATCGCTATCGTCATGGTAGCCGTTCTCGTAGTTTTATATTTCCTGGGAAAAAAGGCAGAGAAAAAGAAGGCCCAGCAGGACGAACAAATCGCCGCTGCCGCCCAGTCAGTTTCCATGCTGGTTATCGATAAGAAAAAGCTAAAGATTACCGAAGCCGGTTTCCCCGCCTCAGTGGTAAACCAGATGCCCAAGCTTATGCGCCGTTCCAAGCTGCCCATTGTAAAGGCAAAGGTGGGCCCCAAGGTTATGTCCTTTATCTGCGAGGCATCCATATTTGATTCCATTCCTGTTAAAAAGGAAGTAAAAGCCACTGTCAGCGGCCTGTATATCACTTCCGTAAAAGGGCTCCACGGCTCCATTGCCCAGGCAGCCCCAAAGAAAAAAAGTTTCCGGGACAAGCTTCGCAGCAAGTATAAGGAAACCAGCGAGGCCCTGGAGAAGGAAAAAGCAGAACAGCAGAAAAATAAGAAAAAGAAATAATAAAATTTTGCCAGTCCTTTTATACTTACAGGGCTGGCAATTATTTTTTTAAGAACAAATCCGAAAGTCTCCTCCCTCTTTGGACTGAATCTCCATTTTTATGGTACAGTCCGCCAAATGCTCACAGTTGACTTCCAGAGAATACTCCAAATCCAGGGAAATATCGTTTTCCTTTTCCAAAAGTTGAATGGATTTTGCATTGATTCCCACCATAAGGCTGCCAAAAGGCGTCTCATAACATGTCATATTCTGCTTATCCTTCTCAAAGACCATATGTACATTGGTAAATCCTTTTTTCGTAATATCCACACAATCCTCGCATATTTTAATAATATTTTTTGTGACCCCCTCAAACCCTTCCATCACTTCATCAAAAATGACGTAGTGTTTATCGTTTTTCTTATAGTAGTCTCCCGCAGTTATCAAATCCACCGGCTCTACCCCAGACTCCTGCTGCATCACCTGCAGCCCGCTGATTGTCACTAACACATCCCTTGTCATGTTTTCCTCCCCTGCTCATTCCTGGCTATTTCCACCACTCTTTTAGCTTTTCCCAGTACTTAAATTTCACGGAAATCTGGCTCTCCGCCATAAGTTCCTCATATTCTTCCGGTGTGAGCACCGCCTTAAGCTCCCTTTTGGCGTCCTCCTCAACGACCTCATATACGCTTCCTGCAAAACACATATTGGGGTACATCACGCACCACCAGTTGTGCCCCTCCCCTTCCCCTAAGGTAATTTGAAGGGCTTTATAACTTCCCCCGGGAAATGTATAGGATCCATATTGTTTTTCGGGGAAGTCCACAGTTCCCACCCTGGCAGATGCCGGATAAGAAAAGCCCTCCCGCTTTAAGACTTCCTCTGCAATCCGGGTAATTTCCGGCAGTTTTTCCTCCGTCTCCTTAATACATTCCTTCAAATTTTCCACCTGCCCCATATTCCCCTTCATATATCTGCCGATTTCATCCCTGACTTTTAATTTTACGGACTGGTCCGCCTGGCTGTCACTGTTTGCCAGGACATGGAAGCGTAAAATATCCTGGGAAATATCCCTCTGAAATCTCTTTACCCGGTACTGATATGCCCCTGCAATGAAAACTAACGCCAAAGTTATGTAAAAAAATATTTTTTTCCTGTTCATAAAATCCTCCTAAAAATTATTTCTTTTAGGAGAATTTCCAATTTTTGTAAAATTATTCAGTCTCTACCATAATTTTAATAATTTAATAATTTTCCTTGCCGCCTTGTAGTGAAGAGGCTCTAATTCCCGCACAGCGTTTTTCAGCTCTTTGCGGATTTCAATGTGCTGGGGACAATGTTTTTCACACTTACCGCACTGAATGCAGAAAGATGCGCTGCTCTGGTTCTGCCTGAAAGCGGTACACTGCAGGTACTCCCTCCTGGCCCCGCCTTTCGTCTCCGAATAAATCTCATTGTAGCACCGGAAAGTCACCGGGATATCCACCCCCATGGGACAGGGCATGCAATAACTGCACCCGGTACACCCCACTTTGACTGTCTTTTCGATCTCCGCCTTTACCTTCTCCACCAATTCTTCGTCGGATTTTGTAAAAGACCCCGGCAAAGTTTTATCCGCTGTCTTTACGTTTTCCTCCACCATTTCCATGGAATTCATGCCGGAAAGTACGCAGGTGACCTCCGGCTGGTTGTAAAGCCAGCGAAAAGCCAATTCCGCAGGAGTCCTTTTTTCCCCGTCCTTTTCAAAAAGTTTTTTTGCGCTTTGGGGCAGAAGGTTTACAAGCCTGCCTCCCCTTAAAGGCTCCATAATAATCACGGGAAGCCCTTTTTCATGGGCATATTTTAACCCTTCCCTTCCCGCCTGGGAATGTTCGTCCATGTAATTATACTGAATCTGGCAGAAATCCCAGTCATAAACATCCACAAGCTGTTGAAACACCGCCGTATTTCCGTGGTAGGAAAAGCCGATATTTTTGATTTTCCCGGAATTCATTTTCTCCTCTATCCACTCCACAATTCCAAGCTTTTTCAATTTTTCCCAGGTGTCCACATCTGTGAGCATATGCATGAGATAGTAATCAATATAATCTGTCTTAAGACGCCGCAGTTCTTCCTGAAACATCTTTTCCACGCCTTCTATGGATTTTATCAGGTAATGGGGGAGCTTTGTGGCAATATACACCTGCTCTCTGCAGTGATTCCTGTTTAAAATCTCCCCCAGGGCCGCCTCGCTGCCGGGATACACATATGCCGTATCAAAATAATTCACACCTGATTTTAAGGCGGACATTACTTCCTTTTCCGCCTTGTCAATATCAATGCTGTTTCCCTTTCTGGTAAAACGCATACACCCGTATCCCAGCACGGACATATCATTTCCTTTTCTGTCTTTACGATACTGCATATTCTTCCTCCAATTCCCCTATCTCATCTAACCACAACCTTGCGCTGGCGTCTGAGGGCATCCGCAAATCCCCCCTGGGGGAAACTGCAATGGTTCCCACTTTGGGCCCGTCGGGCAGGCAGGAACGTTTAAACTGCTGCATAAAAAACCTGGTATAATAATTTTTAAGCCACTTTAAAATCACATTATCCTCATACAACCCGGAAAATGCCAGCCTTGCCAGGCGAAATACCTTTTTGGGCGGAAAGCCAAACCGGAGCATGTAATATAAAAAGAAATCATGGAGTTCATAGGGCCCTACAATATCCTCCGTCTTTTGGGAAATTTTACCCTCTGAAGGAGGAAGAAGTTCCGGGCTTACCGGGGTGTCCAAAACATCAAGAAGTACTTTTTCCAGCTTTTCCTCCCCGCAGGTATCCGCATAATACCGAACCAAATGGCGCACCAGTGTTTTTGGCACAGAAGCATTTACCCCGTACATGGACATGTGGTCCCCGTTATATGTGGCCCAGCCCAAAGCAAGCTCCGACATATCCCCGGTGCCGATTACCAGTCCCCCGCATTGGTTGGCCACATCCATAAGAATCTGTGTGCGCTCCCTGGCCTGGCTGTTTTCGTAGGTTACATCATGGACATTGGCATCATGGCCGATATCTTTAAAATGAACCTCCACCGCAGCTTTAATGGAAATCTCCAAAAAATCCGCTCCCAGGCACTCTATCATGGATACCGCATTCTGATATGTCCTGTCTGTAGTTCCAAATCCCGGCATGGTAACCGCTTTAATTCCTTTCCTGTCAAGTCCCAGGCTGTCAAAAGCCCGGACTGTCACTAAAAGGGCCAGGGTGGAATCCAGTCCCCCGGAAATTCCCACCACCGCGCATTTGCTGTGGGTGTGGGCAAGCCTTTTGCGAAGCCCCATGGACTGAATGGATAAAATCTCGTCGCAGCGTTTTTCCCTCTCCTCCTTATTTTTCGGGACAAAGGGGGCAGGGTCAATAAAACGGGTGAGTTCCGTCTCCTCATTTTTCAGAGAAAACTTTATGGGAACATGTTCCTTTTCCTCTTTGCCGGAAAAGAAGAATGTGCCCATTCTCCTGCGTTCCTCCAAAAGCTTCCCGATATCCAGTTCAGAGTATATGGTCTCATTTAAAAAGCGCCTGGATTCCGCCAAAAGGTTTCCATTTTCCCCTATGATATTGTGGCCGGAATACACCAAATCCTGGGTGGACTCGTCAATCCCTGCGCTGGCGTAGATATAGCCGCAGATCAGCCTTGCAGACTGCCCCTTTACCAAATCCCTGCGGTAAACATCTTTCCCCGTTGTCTCGTCGCTTGCGGAAAGGTTTACAATCACGTTTGCCCCTGCCAGGGCGTGGCTGATGCTGGGTGGCATAGGCGACCAGATATCCTCGCAGATTTCTGCGGCAATCACAAGGCCCGGCATATCCTCTGTCTCAAAAAGGCAGCCGCTTCCAAAAGGCACCGGCTTTTTCCCGGGAATCAGGGTAATCTCCCCGAAATACTGCTCTCCCGGTGTAAAATGCCTCCCCTCATAAAATTCATTGTAAAAGGGAATATGGCTCTTTGGCACAATCCCTAAGACTTCCCCACGGCTAAGCCCTGCCGCCCCATTGTAAAGTTTTCCCCTGTAACAAACCGGCAGTCCCACAAAGATAATTCCCTCTGTGTCTTTGGAGAAATCCGCTATGTCGTAAAGGCCCTCCGCAGCCTGTTTTAACAAAAGTTCCTGGAAAAACAAGTCCCCGCAGGAGTACCCTGTAATGCAAAGTTCCGGAAAAACCATAATTTTTGCCCCCTGGTTTTCGCACTCCTTTATTTTGCTACAGATTTCTTCCACATTAAATTTTGTATCCGCCACCGATACCTTGGGGGTAACAGCAGCCGCTTTGATATATCCGTCTCTCAACTCCTAATCTCCTTTAAATCTTCCGTTTCAAACTGATAGGCCGTATTGCAGAACTGGCATTTCACCTCAATGCCTTCTCCTCCCGAAATCAAATCATCCAAATCCTTTCCCGGAAGGGTGGCAAGGGATTTTAAAATCCGCTCTTTGGAACAGTCGCAGCGAAACTCTACGGGAAGGGTATCCGTAACTTCAAATTCTATCCCTTTAAGCACCGCCCCTAAAAGCTCCTCCGGGGTCTCCCCCTTTTCTATCAGGGAGGTTACCGACTGCAATGACTCTATTTTCTTTTCTATATCATCAATTAACTCCTCTTTTGCAAAGGGCATGAGCTGTAAGATAAATCCTCCGGCAGCTCTCACCGTATTATCTTTATTCATTAAAACCCCAAGGCCAACCGAAGAGGGAATCTGCTCCGATGTAGCAAAATAATAGGTTAAATCGTCCCCTATCTCCCCTGTCTGCAGGGCAACTTGCCCCACATAGGGCTCTTTCATCCCTATGTCTTTGATAACGCTCATTACCCCAAGGTCAAGAGCATGTCCCACATCAAGCTTTCCCTTGTCATTGGCAGGTAAGATAACATCATTTACAAAGGGGTACCCCTTTACATGCCCCTGGGCATCCGATGTAACCATAAGCCCTTTTGCCGGCCCGCTGCACTGGATCTGAATGGTTAAGATATCCTTCTCCCCCTTCATCATAGCCCCCATCATAACGCCTCCCATAAGCAGACGCCCAAGGGCCGCAGTCATCACAGGGCTGGTATTGTGGTGGTTTTTTGCACTCTCCACCAAATCCTTTGCCGTCACTGCAAATATTCTTATCTGCCCTTCTGCCGCAGTTGCCCTCACCATGTAATCTGACATTTTTTATCCTCTTTTCTCTATGCATTTACAATTTCTGATTTCCAGACTCCTCTGCTTCCTGCTTTTTTGCACTCCCTGGCAATAAAGTACGCCCTCTCGCAGTCCTCTTTCGGAAACTCCAGGGTATCTTCCCCAAAACACGCCACAAATTCCAGCCCCGCCATCTCAAGAAGCGCCCTGATTTCCTTTAAATCATAGCCTTTCTGGTAGTGGGTTTCCTGAAATTTTTCATACCGGTTATCCTCATCCCTCACAAAAAAGGTCATGTCATACTCGTTGATGCGGCTTTCTTTATCATAATAATTTTCCCATATAAAACTACATTCTTCCCTGTTTTCGCAGATGGTATTCTCCCCCAGCACCACTTCATACTTATAAATGGTATTCATATCAAAAATAAAAATCCCCCCGGGGTCAAGATAATTATTTACCAGCTTAAATACGGAAAGCAAGTCCTCCTGCTCCGTAAGGTAATTTAAGGTGTCGCACACAGACACCACCGCCCGCACCGTGCCGTAGAGCTCAAATTCCCGCATATCCTGGTTGAGATAGAGAATGGGCTTCCCCTCCGACTCCTTTTCTGCGGCAATGCCAAGCATTTCCTGGGAAACATCCACCCCAATCATATCATAGCCTTCCTTTGCCAAAAATCTGGTCATTTTCCCGGTTCCGCAGCCTAAGTCCAGGACAAGGCCGTCCCTGATCCCATACTCCAATAATCTGTCTAAGAGATACTCTCCCCATATTTCATAGGGTACATTGTCCATAAAAAGGTCATATACCTCTGCAAATCCACTGTACGCTTCCATGCGTCTTCCCCCGTATTTATAATTTCCAAATATTCTTTATCCATAGTAACAATTTTTTCCGGTAAAATCAAGCATGTATAATTTTTCCCAAAGTGGAAATTCTAAGAGGGAAGAAAAATTGAATATTTTAAAAAGGAGACCAACTATGATTTTAACTGAAAAAGAAACCACTGCCTTAAAAGAGCTGCAGACCCAGGAAAAAATCTGCATGGACCACTACAACCTGTGCGCTGCAAGCGCAAAAGACCAGGGATTAAAAGACCTGTTTTCCCAGATTGCAAAGGATGAGCAGGACCATTACAGAGTGCTGGGAAAACTTATGGAAGGTGAGATTCCCTCCCTGCCGGAAAGCCGTCTGGATTCTTCCACTTATCACCCTGCAGCAGCCTATGACAGCACTTCCAACCAGGGAGACAAGCAGCATGATGAAATTCTTTGTTCCGACAGTATCGGCAACGAAAAAATGGTATCCAGTGATTACAACGCAGGCGTTTTCCGCTTTGGCTCCAGCGATGTGAGAAAAGTGTTAAACCGTATTCAGACACAGGAACAGCAGCATGCGGAGATGATTTATAAATATAAACAGCAGAACGGCATGACCGCATCCTGCTAAATCCATTATTTTTCTTGACTTTCCCCATGTATCATTGTAAAATAAATTTCACTGATACATCAATATAAGAGAAACGTACTCTTTGCCACCGGGTAAAGAGATCAGGCGTCAAACTTCCTATCCTTAGGTCTTTGGAGATAGAAAGCTTGGCGCTTTTTTTGAAGAGAGGAAAGAATATGAAAAAAAACACACTGTTAAAAGAATTTTTCTGGTATGTCTCCCTAAATGTCCTGGGCATGATTGGCCTTTCCTGCTACATCTTAGCGGACACTTTCTTTATCTCGAAAGGAGTGGGTGCAAAGGGTTTAACCGCATTAAACCTTGCCATTCCCATATACAGTTTTATAAACGGATGCGGCCTGATGCTTGGCATGGGAGGCGCCACTAAATATTCCATTTTCAGAGGGAAAAAAGAAACTGGACAGGGAAACCGGTGTTTTTTCCATGTAATTATAACTGCCCTTATTCTCTCCCTGATTTTTATACTAACGGGCATATTTCTCTCTGGGAAAATTACTCTTGCATTGGGCGCTGACAGTGAAGTTTTTGAAATGACAAAAACATATCTTCGGATAATTTTACTTTTTTCCCCCGCCTTTATATTTAACGACATCTTTGTGTGCTTTGTGAGAAACGACGGAAACCCGGGCCTTTCCATGGCGGCAATGCTTGCGGGGAGCTTTTCCAACATTTTACTGGACTATATTTTAATCTTCCCTTTAGAACTTGGAATTTTAGGAGCTGTTTTGGCTACGGGATGCGCCCCGGTAATCAGCATGTGCATACTTCTCCGCCACAAAATTTCCGGCAAGAACCACCTGCACCTGGAAAAATCCCGTTGTTCCTCTAAATTTTTGGCAGGTATCCTTTCCCTGGGTGTTCCTTCCCTGATTACGGAGGTTGCCTCCGGCGTTGTAATCCTTGTCTTTAACGCCTTAATCCTGGGTCTTTTAGGCAATACCGGGGTCGCCGCCTACGGAATCGTGGCAAATCTCTCCCTGGTTGTAACTGCCGTTTTCACCGGAATTGCCCAGGGCTTGCAGCCCCTTGTGAGCCGTTCCTATGGAATAGGGGAAAAAGAAGATATCCGGAGACTTTTAAATTACGCCGCAGCTTTTGTATTTCTGCTCTCCGGCTTTCTTTACCTTCTGTTCTTTTGTGCCGTGGAGCCCATAGCTTCCGTTTTTAACAGTGAGGGGAATGAAAAATTACAGATTATCGCTGTGACTGGGATGAAACTCTATTTTACCTCCATCCCTTTTACGGGGCTTAACATTATTCTCTCCGCCTTTTTTACCTCCACGGAAAAAGCCCTTCCGGCCCAGGGAATTTCTCTGTCCAGAGGACTTTTTCTTATCCTGCCTGCCGCCTTTTTGCTGGCACAGCTTTGGGGAATGACTGGAATATGGCTTTCCTGCCCTGCCACGGAACTTATTGTCTCTTTTGTGGGGATACTTGTTTTATCTAAAAAAACTTTTTCTTCTTAAAATAGCAAAGGCTCACCACCACAATGAGCACACTCACCCCAATTACCACAGGGTAACTGTATATCCATTTCAGCTCTGGCATATATTCAAAATTCATGCCGTACCACCCGGCAATCAGGGAGAGGGGCAGAAAAATAGTCGTAACAATAGTCAAAAGCTTCATGATGCTGTTCTGGCGGATTTCAATTTCCGCCTGGTACACATCCTGTACCTGCATGGCATATTCCCGGAGCACCTGGATTTCCTGCTGCAGCCTCTGGCACCTCTCCATAAACAGCTGATATCCCCGCACTTCCCTCTCCTTAAAATAGTCCGAGCCGTCCTCCGCCAAAGCTTCCCCCAAATTTATCATCTGCCCGTAATAGCAGTAAAAACGGGAGATTTCTTTTTTCAGCCCCAGCATTTGAAAGGTAAAATTCCCGGTATCTTTCTTTAAAACCATCTCCTCCATATCTGCGATAGTGCGCTCTAATTCCGCCACATATAAAGTATCCTCCTCAATAAAAGACATGAGGAATTCCGACAGAAATTTGTCCGGGGAATATGGTTTTCCCTCCCCCCGTTTCCTGATTTTTTCCAGGGCGGGCATCACCACCTCCCCCTCGTCCACAAATATCAGTTTTCCGGGCAGAAGATACAGGCTAAACACATACTGACGTTTTTCTTTTTTCTTTACGGGAATATGAAAGGTACAAAAGAGATAGTTCGCATGGTGTTCTAATCTGCAGAAAAACACGGCCCCTGGATTTTGATGAATGGAGTGATCTTCTTTGAGATAAAATTCACTTAAAAAACTCTCCTCATCAAAAATTCCAACTCCTCCCTCCAGGCTTTCCCACTCCCTTTTTTTTACCTTTTGAATTCCCTCTTCACCCAGGGCATAGTACATAAGTGTTCCTTCTTTCCAATAGTGTATGATATATCCTATACACAGTTTTGTCCTTACCAGCTGGGATTTATGCAAAATAATGCTATAAATGCAGATTTTTCTCAGTGACAGCCCCTGCAATGGCTGCAGTCCCCGCCGCACTGTGATTTTCCGCTTTTCTTATCCTTTATCATACTGCGGATAATCAGCGCCACGATTCCTGCCAAAATTATTCCTATTACAAAAGTACCCATACATGCCTCCTATCTGGACTTTGCCATAGTCACGCCTATTTCCAGTTTACCCTTTTCCCGGTAAGGCCGGAACAAAAGATAGAAAAATCCTGCCCCACAGATGACGGCCGCCGCTGTTCCAAATCCAAAAACTCCCGTTGAAAAAAACGTCCCTATCTGGTAAATGCACATGGCTGTAAGATAAGCTAAAACCGTCTGATATCCAATGGCAAACCAAAACCACTTGATATGATTCATTTCTCTTTTTATGGCTCCCATTGCCGCAAAACAGGGGGCGCACAAAAGATTAAACACTAAAAACCCGTAAGCGGCAGCACCAGTCATAACGGATGCCAGGGAACCCCAGATTTCCGCTCCGTCCTCCGCCACTTCCCCAAATCCGAAAAGCATACCAAAAGCTGCCACCACATTTTCTTTTGCGATAAGCCCGGTAATTGCTGCAACTGACATCTTCCAGCCCTCTCCTCCTTCAGTCCAGCCAAGGGGGGCAAATATTGGGGCAATGATACCTCCAAGGGCCGCCAATATACTGGCATTTAAATCTTCCACCATGCCAAAGGTTCCGTTTTCCCACCCAAAACTCATGAAAAACCACAGGACAATGGTGGAGAGAAGGATAATGGTGCCCGCTTTTTTCATAAAGGACCAGCCCCGCTCCCACATACTCCGCAGGATATTTTCTGCAGTGGGCATATGGTAGGCGGGCAGTTCCATCACAAAAGGTGCCGGCTCCCCTGCAAACATTTTTGTTTTTTTCAAAATAATTCCAGAACAGATAATAGCCCCGATTCCCACAAAGTAGGCGCTCCATGCCACCCAGCCCCCATTGCCAAAAAACGCCCCGGCTATTAATGCAATAATGGGAAGTTTCGCCCCGCAGGGAACAAATGTGGTGGTCATAATAGTCATTTTACGGTCCCTGTCATTTTCTATGGTACGGCTTGCCATAATACCTGGAACTCCGCAGCCGCTTCCGATCAGCATGGGGATAAAGGATTTCCCGGACAATCCAAATTTACGGAAAATACGGTCCATAATAAAAGCTACCCTGGCCATATATCCGCAGGCTTCCAAAAACCCTAAAAACAGGAACAATACCAGCATCTGGGGGACAAATCCCAAAACGGCCCCCACCCCGGCCACAATTCCGTCTAAAATCAATCCGGAAAGCCAGTCTGCACAGCCGATTGCCGAAAGCCCTGACTCCACTGCCGGGGGAATTATTTCACCGAACAACACATCATTGGTCCAGTCTGTTACAATAGTTCCTATGGTGGTCACAGACACATAGTATACCAAAAACATAACTGCGGCAAATATGGGAAGGGCAAGAATTCGGTTTGTGACAATTCTATCAATTTTATCCGATACCGTCAATGTTCTCCCACTGGCCTGCTTTGCCACACAATCTTCCACAAGGGATGAAATATAAAGATAACGCTCATTGGTAATAATGCTCTCCGCATCGTCGTCCATAGCCTCTTCCAATGCTCTTATCTCCTTATCTGCCCTGGGCAGTTTCGGGAGCAATTCCCCGATTTTTTTGTCCTGCTCTAAAACCTTAATGGCAAAGAAACGCCTCTGTTCTGCCGGAACGGACAAATCCAGTTTCCGTTCCACCTCTGCAATAGCTTTTTCCAGCTCCTCCCCGAATTTATGTACCGGGGCCTGGGCTTTCTTCCGGGCCAGGGCAACTGCCTTTTCCGCTGCCTTTTCAATACCGGTACCCTTTAAGGCGGAAATTTCCACTGCCTCGCAGTCCAAAGCCTTTCCCAGTTTCTCTATATGGATTTTATCCCCCTTTTTCTCCACCAAATCCATCATGTTTACAGCCATCACCAGGGGAATCCCAAGCTCCAGTAACTGAGTGGTCAGATACAGGTTTCTCTCAATATTCGTCCCGTCCACAATGTTTAAAATCACATCCGGCCTTTCCTGGATCAGATATGTCCTGGCAACCACCTCCTCTAAGGTGTAGGGGGAAAGGGAATAAATTCCCGGCAAATCTACAATCACCACGTCTTTATGGCCTTTTAACTTTCCTTCCTTTTTCTCAACAGTAACCCCCGGCCAGTTGCCCACAAATTGATTGGAGCCTGTAAGGGCGTTAAATAAAGTAGTCTTTCCACAGTTGGGGTTACCCGCCAACGCAATTTTCACTGACATCATTTATCTCCTCTTTTCTCTAATTTTTAACGTAATATAACTAACAGTTATTTGTCTTGACTTTCTGTAGTAAGCTTTAACTAACTATCGGGTAAAAAAAATCAGCCTACTCCACTTCAATCATAGACGCATCCTTTTTCCGAAGGGACAGTTCGTATCCCCGCACGGTAATCTCCACCGGGTCCCCCAAAGGTGCAACTTTCCTCACAAATACCTCCACACCTTTTGTTATTCCCATATCCATAATGCGCCTTTTTACCGGGCCGGCGCCGGATAGCTTTTTCACTGTAACGGTTTCCCCGCAGGGAATTTCCCTCAAGGTTTTCATAAAATTCCTCCTTCTCTTTCCATATCATCTGCTTCAAAAATGCTATACAATAATTTTATTTGCCATATTCCTTCCAATGGCCACCCGGGAATCTTTCACATTCACAATTATATTCCCCTCCATAGCGCTTACCACTGTGACAAATCCCCCCACTACAAATCCCAGGGTCTCCAAAAAACGCCGGGTTTCCTCCTTGCCGCCTACTTTTTTAATTCTGCTTTTTTCCCCTTCCCGCATCATAGACAATGGCATATTTTTATCTCCTTCCCTGAATACAAATTATTTTGTTTCTTTTGTTAGTATATTCTAATATTGATTAGTTGTCAAGAACTTTTTTGTTTACAATAAAAATATAGGACTAAGTGACGATTGCAAAGTTTACCAGTTTTTAATATAATCCCATCTTCGACAGTTACAGAAAAACAAAGTGGCAGAATCCCTTGAATTTATTGGGGATATGCCACTTTT
>NZ_RAZG01000039.1 GCF_003612565.1 Roseburia sp. 1XD42-69
TTTACTGAGGACACAGCTTCAAGCAGCATAGCATAGGAATTAAGATAACTGAATAACTGCCAGTATTGAATTTTCAAGGTGCATAGGCTAAATCTATGTGCGAAGTTTGAGATAATAATATTATTTCCTTGATAGCTGAAGAAAATGATACTATTGTAGGTTTATGCATAACATCTATAAAAGATAAAAGTGGAATGCTAAATATGAAAACTGCATATATGGATGCTTTAGTCGTTTCAGAAAAATATCAGAATAAAGGATATGCAAAAGAATTATTTAATGAAACAGAAAAGAAAGCTAAATCTATGGGCGTAGCCAGAATTGATCTAATGGTTTGGGAATTTAATAAACATGCGATAGAGTTATACGCTTCTCTTGGAATGAAAACTCAAAGATATATATTTGAAAAAGAAATATAAAAAATCATATGACTTTTTATTGGATTTTCAAGCATAAGGTTCAATCCGCTACTTTACAGGAAGAAAATCTTTAGCAGAATTTTCCTCCGGTAGAAATTGTGATAAAATACAGAATTAAGAGTTTCTTGTAGAAATACCAGAATATGGAAGTAGAAGTTATACTGTATATGATATTAAGTAACATTTTGTGTGGATTATGGATTATATCTTGCTTTCAAAATCAGTGGAAAGAAGAAGTAGATAATTTTACAATTGAGAAACAATAGCTACTTAAATAGAATGTTTAGGCAACTTTAGTTGCAAAAAGAGGCCATTAGGACACAGCAACTCACCGTCTTCAGATGATGGATAGTCGAGTCTAGAATTACAGTAACACTAGAAATTGGAATGGGGCTTCAAATTTTTTGCTTTTTGTTTTAAAAAAGGAGAAAACGCTGGCGTAAAGCTGCAAGCAAAGGCTGGCAGAGGAATGTTTTTTGCAATATTATTATTTGTAGGCATTCCAGTGCCAGGAACTGGTGCATGGACGGGTACATTAGCGGCGAATATCCTTGATTTAGACTTTAAAACAAGCGTGTTGGCGTGTGCATTGGGAGTTCTGATGGCAGGAATCATTATGGGTGCTGCAAGTATGGGAATATTTGGAGGATTATTTTAACCATATACGTCATGGTTTTTTATTCAGAATATGATAAATTAGACACGTAAAGCAAATGAACAAATTACAGAAGAGGAGGCTGTACAGTGATCGTAATAAAAATTTCAGAAAATAAATTTACAATTCTTTCTGTTCCAGTATTGTATTGGATTCGTTTTTAATCTATGAGATAATTCTTTTAAAAATTTCTTTACTTGTAAAATAAAGTATACCATGCTATAATCTTATCAGAGCATAACATATTTCTATTTTTCTAATCTTTCCAAAAAAACATTCAAAAAATCAGAAAATCTATGCTTGAAATCCAATATAAAGCAGGAGATTCTGAGCAACTCCTGTAAAAATACAACTTTATAGGAGGAAATTGAATGGCCAAGGAGCATAGCAATTACAAAGACACCGTATTCCGCATGGTTTTTAAGGACAAAGAAAATTTGCTGTCCTTATACAATGCGGTAAACGGGACGGATTATAAAAACCCGGAGGAGCTGGAAATTACTACATTGGAAAATGCTATCTACATGAATATGAAAAATGACCTTTCCTGTGTGATGAATTTTTTCCTGAATCTGTAAGAGCACCAGTCCACGATAAACCCCAATATACCCTTAAGAGAATTGTTTTATGTATCGAAAATTTTGCAGGGGCTTATAGTAAATAAAGACTTATACAGTTCCAGGCGTATTTATATACCTATTCCCCGCTTTTATATGTTCTACAACGGATTACAAGAGATGCCGGAACAGTGGGAGATGAAACTTTCGGAATCCTACAGCAGGCCAGAAACTGGGGAGAAAGGTTCCATGCTGGAACTTACCGTTCATGTATTTAATATCAATTTCGGGAAAAACAAAAAATTATTGGATACCTGTCAGAAACTAAAGGAATATGCTCAGTATGTGGACAGAATCAGGCGGTATGCCAAAGAAATGCCGCCTAAAGAAGCCATTGAGAGAGCGATAACGGAATGTATCAAAGAAGGAATCCTTTCGGATTTCTTAAAGAAAAACAGAGCGGAGGCGTTGGAGATGAGCTGGTATGAATATAATGAAGAACTGCATTTGAAAAGTGAGCGTCAGATTGCCTATGAGGAAGGGATAGAACACGGTATGGAACAGGGGGATATTAAATATATCTTAAGGATGCATAAAAACGGCTATCCCTTAAGCAAAATTGCCCAGATAGCAGATAAAACCCTGGAGGAAGTCCGGGCTGTAATAGATAAAGAAGAATCTGCGCTGATACCTTGACAGGGAGCATTGCGGCTAAGGAACTGTTAATAAATTATGAGGAAAATTTAGTTATTTTTTGGAGGTGGGTACATGGGAATTTACCTGAACCCGGGAAATGAAGGTTTTTGGAAAGCAGTGCGTTCAAAAATATATGTGGATAAGACAGGACTTATAACTTGTACAAACGAGCTTATTAATACAGAGCAGCAGTATATCTGTGTAAGCAGGCCCAGGCGTTTTGGGAAATCTATGGCGATTAAAATGCTTGCAGCTTATTATAGCCGGGGCTGTGACTCTACAGATTTATTTAAGGGTTTTCAGATAGAAAGTGATATAACTTTTAAAGAACATCTGAATCAATATGATGTTCTTTATCTAAATATGCAGCAGTTTCTAATTGAATCAGAAAACCAGGAGCTGATAAAGTACCTGGAGAGAGAAGTGATGGATGAAATCCTGGAAGACTACAGGGAAGTTTTCACAGGGGAGATTTCAGGACTTGCAAATGCGTTAAGGAAAATTTACGCAAAAAAGAAGAAACAATTTATATTTTTGATAGATGAATGGGATTGTGTGATGCGTGAGCGGCAGGAATCGGAAGAACTGCAGAAACAATATCTTGATTTTTTGAGAAACCTGTTAAAAGACCAGCCATATGTGGCTCTTGCTTATGTGACAGGGATTCTTCCGGTAAAAAAATATGGTGAACATTCTGCGCTGAATATGTTTTGGGAATATTCCATGACAGACCAGGGGGTATTTGAGGAGTATACAGGATTTACGGAAGATGAAGTGAAAGAACTGTGCAAACAATATGATATGGATTTTATGGAAACAGAAAGCTGGTATGACGGGTACGCCTTTACAAAAAATTTGCACATTTATAACCCAAAATCCGTAGTGGAGGCAATGCGCCGCCATAAGCTTTCCAATTACTGGACATCCACGGAAGTTTATGATGCACTGAAAATCTATATCAATATGGATTTTGACGGACTACGGGGGGATATTGCCCGAATGCTTGGGGGCGGACGTATCAAAGTGAATACCCGAAGTTTTCGAAATGATATGCATAGCTTTGACGTGAAAGATGATGTACTCACATTGTTAATACATCTGGGGTATCTTGCCTATGATTTTGAAACAAGAGAAGTATATATACCAAACAAAGAAATCCTTGAGGAATTTGAGACTGCTATGAATGTAAAAGGATGGTCAGAGGTAATGCGTGTCCTGATGGCATCGGAGCAGCTTCTTGAGGATACTTTGTCATGCAATGAAAAAAATGTGGCAAAAGCATTGGACAGGACTCATACAGAAATATCTTCCATATTATCTTATAATGATGAAAATGCACTTGGCGCTGCTATTGGCCTTGCATATTACAGCGCACGAAAAGACTATATACTTATACGGGAATTTCCTTCCGGAAAGGGTTTTGCCGATGTTGTATTCTTGCCCCTTCCTCATACTGGAAAACCTGCGCTGGTAGTAGAATTAAAATATGAAAAAACCGCCTATGCCGCCATACAACAGATAAAAAGCAGGCAGTACCCCCAGTCGCTTCTGGGATATACTGGAGAAATTTTACTGGTGGGGATAAATTATAACCGGAATCAGAAAGAGAAGCCCCATAGCTGCGTGATAGAAAAACTAAGTTAATAATATATAAATTTAATTCAAAAAGAAAAAAGTAAAAGGTGGAGATTTTAAGTTGAATAAAATTAGTATGATTTTTTTCTGAATCTGTATGAACATCAGTCCACGATAAACCCCAATATACCCTTAAGAGAATTGTTTTATGTATCGAAAATTTTGCAGGGGCTTATAATAAATAAGGACTTATACAGTTCCAGGCGGATTTATATACCTATTCCCCGCTTTTATATGTTCTACAACGGATTAAAAGAGATGCCGCCTAAAGAAGCGATTGAGAGAGCGATAACGGAATGTATCAAAGAAGGAATCCTTTCGGATTTTTTAAAGAAAAACAGAGCGGAGGCGTTGGAGATGAACTGGTATGAATATAATGAAGAACTGCATTTGAAAAGTGAGCGTCAGATTGCCTATGAGGAAGGAATAGAAAAAGGCATGGAACGGGGGCAAATCCAATATATTTTAAGAATGTATAAAAACGGCTATTCCTTAAATCAAATTGCTGAAATAGCGGTTAAAACCATAGAAGAAGTCCAGGCTGTAATTGAAAAAGAAGAGTCTGTGCTGATAAAAAATTAGAAATTTTTTTCGAGGTGAGAGAATGGAATTAAGGGAAGCAAACTGGGAAGATTGGGAAAAGGAATTTCTATATGTGACGAATACGCCGGAGAATGAGGATGGATTTACCAACAGCTATTTTCAGGTTTCCTTGGAAGAATTTAAGGATTATGCACTGCCAAGGATGTTAAACCATGCCAGGGGCATTGACTTGCCGGAGGGCTTTGTACCCTGTACGGAGTATTTTCTCTGGGATAAAGGGGAAATCGTGGGATGGTTTCGGCTGCGGCAGAGTCTAAATGATGGGCTTAAAAACGGGGCAGGCCATATTGGATATGGAATCAAATCCGAATACCGGAAAAGAGGATATGCAACGGAAGGCTTAAAGATGATGATTTCGATTGCAAAAGATATCATTGAAGAGGATGAAATTTATATGTCGGTGAGAAAAGAAAATAGGGCGTCTCTTAAGGTACAGTTGAATAACGGGGCTTATATACATCATGAGGATGATAAGGAATATTATACAAGGATAAAAATTAGGAAGGAAGAAAAATAGTTGCTGATGACTGATAAACACTTTGACCAAAAAAATTTAATTTTTTTGGCTATGGCAAAGTACCTGTCCGGCTTTGCCAGCTACATATATGATGTGGGAATCGTAATTTATCTGTTTTCCAATACCCAGTCGGTAGGGATTGTGGGAGGTTTTTTTGTATCACAGCTTCTGCCGGCAATTATTATTTTATTTACAGGAAAAGTGATTGACAGCCACAGTAAAAAGAAACTAATGGCGATGGCAAATCTCTTAAAGGGTCTGATATTTGTTTTGCTTTTGTTTTCTCAAAATATTTGGGTAATATATCTGGTTACATTTCTCATGAACCTAATTTTGGAATTTGAAGGAAATACATTAAGCGCATTTATGGTAAATGCTTTTTCAAAAGAGCGATTGTTAAAAGTTTCTTCAGTGATAAATCTTTTGGATTCTGCTTCATTATTGACGGCACCTGCGATTGCGGCTTTTATTGCAATGTCTTTTCCCATTCAGGCAAATATCATATTAGATGTTCTGCTGTTTTTACTGACAGCGGTATGTTTTTTATGCATGGGAACAAATTCTGCCAGTGAGGAAGATGAAAATAAAAGGCCGGAAAATGAAAATGGCTGGAAAGACATAATAAAAAATAAGAATGTATTGAAAACGATTATTTACTGGAATATTTTTATGCTCTGCATCGGTTTGGCAGCGCCTTTGGAAATCAGCATGATAGAAGATACCCTGGGGATGCCTTCAGCCTATTATGGATTTGGTAATACGGTAGAGGGAATTGGAATGGTACTTGCATCAGTTTTTATTTTAGGTATTATCCGAAAGTTAAAACCGGCTTATATCATATCAATTGGGCTTTTCAGTGCGGCGGCCAGCTATCTCTTTATCGGGATATCACAGAATATCTGGATGTATTTTGTGGGGGCATGTCTGGTGGGTATAACGGCAACATTTTGCCCTTTGGGATTTAAAACAGAAATTCAGTTGAAATGCAATCCTGCCACTGTGGGAAGGACGTTTACTGCGGGGAGATTTACGATTCTTTTGTCCCGGGCAGCAGGTTCTTTAATGGTAGGGAAAATTTTAACTTTTGCAGATATCAGGGCAGTTTATTATGGAATCAGTAGTATTTTATTTGTAACAGCATTATGGTACATAAAATTCAGAAAATCTGTGCTTAAAACCCAATAAAAGTGGGAGTATAATATCTTAAGAATTTTTACGGATTTTCTTCACTTCCTTCATGGAAACATTAAGCTTTATATGAGATGCATATTTTTCCAATGCCTCATTAAATTCCACAAAATATTTTTTCCCGTCAATGGAAAGCCCTCCGAACTTCTCACCTTTTTCATTTAATAAGTCAATAAAATATGCTTTGCCCAAAGGATTGGCAGTTGCGCTGCTTCTGCCGGAGGCATAGCAGGTCATGGCAATGTCAGAAAGGCGGTAAATTCTGTAATCCATATCTCCCATTTCCACGTAAGCATAGGCCATGTAATGTTTGGTAATGATAATTGGCAGGTCGGAGCGGTTGTTATTGTGGATAAGGGCCAGGGGCGCAGCCATCATTTCCGAGTCAAACTGCTTTAATTCCTCTGGAGAAAAGCAAAGTTCCCCGATACATTTTGCAGCATTGGGAAGTTTGGGTTTATTTGGCGTTGATTTTGACTTTGCGGCAAAAATAACGATAATCAATACCCCCATAACGCCGACCATGCCGCAGAGGGGGAGTGCGTTGTAATCCGGGGTAAGCTGGTTGTGTACCAGTAAAGCTGTCTCAATCAGGATAAAGACAACAGCGGTAATAATAATGTGTTTGGAACCTGGGGCAGACTGCTGTCTTTGTTCCCCCAGCTTTTTCATTTCTTCCTGTAACCATTGTGACATATGTAAATCTCCTTTATGTATTAATATTGTTTAGTATATTTATAAAACTATCTACCTCTTTTTCCTGGAAAATTGCTAAGGGAAAAGCAGAACGTCTGTCCCCGCTGCTGTCAGCTATTTTAGGCAGGGTAATTTTGATTTTTCTTTTTCCTTCCCGTGTGAAAAGAACCACTTCTTTTGGTTTGACTTTATATCCGGAAATTTCTGCGGGGAAACTACTTTTTATGATTATCCTGTCCCCATCCATGACGTAGGGCATAACTATGATTTTTCCAGGGCGAAAAGCCAGAATATATTGATGGGATTCATATCTGCTTTTAAAATAGTACCCTAATACATAGGAAAAATTCCCGTACTGTTCCTTCATGACAGCCTGCATGGCATTTAGCAGCAGGAATTTGTCACTGTTATAGCTTTTCTGCTCTTTCATGTAGTTGTTGGTTTTCATAAATGCAAAAGGGACAACGAGCAGGGGGCACAGAATCACCCCCAGCCCAATCAGTGTAAACAGCGTGTCGTTTTCCATGATAAATCCCTATTCTGAGGTAATCCGGCAGAAATTCTTCTTCCCACGTTTTAAGATAAAATCTGCCGCTTTGATATCTTCTAAGGTGTAAGAAGTATGAATATCTGTCACCTTTTCCCCGTTGACGGTAACCCCTCCCTGCTCCACATTACGTCTGGCTTCCCCTCTGGATTTGGAGAGAGAGGAACACACCAACAGTCCTAAAATGTCAATTTTTCCTTTCCGAAGATCCCCTTCCGTGATAGTTGCGGTGGGCATATCTGCTGCATTTCCGCCGCCGAAAAGGGCTTTTGCGCTTTCCTGGGCTTTTTTTGCCTCCTCTTCTCCGTGTACCAGGTTGGTAAGTTCAAAGGCAAGAATTTCTTTTGCCTGGTTTAGCTGGCTTCCCTCCCAAGATTCCATGGCCTGGATTTCTTCTAAGGGAAGGAAGGTCAGCATTTTAATACATTTTAACACATCATCATCAGAGACATTTCTCCAGTACTGGTAAAATTCAAAGGGAGAAGTTTTCTCCGGGTCAAGCCAGACAGCGCCGGACTGGGTTTTCCCCATTTTCTTTCCCTCGGAATTTAAAAGCAGGTTTATAGTCATTGCGTAGGCATCTTTTCCCAATTTCCGGCGGATAAGTTCTGTTCCCCCAAGCATATTGCTCCACTGGTCGTCTCCCCCAAACTCCATATTGCAGCCGTATTTCTGGTACAGCACATAGAAGTCGTAACTCTGCATAATCATGTAGTTAAATTCCAGGAAGCTTAATCCTTTTTCCATCCTTTGTTTGTAGCATTCTGCGGTGAGCATACGGTTTACGGAGAAATGGGAACCCACTTCCCGGAGCACATCAATGTAATTTAAGTCCAAAAGCCAGTCCGCATTGTTTACAAGAAGTGCCTTATCATCGGAAAAATCGATAAAACGGCTCATCTGTTTTTTAAAACAGTCCACATTGTGGGCAATGGTTTCCGTTGTCATCATCTGCCGCATGTCTGTGCGGCCGGAAGGGTCCCCAATCATGGCGGTTCCTCCGCCGATTAAAGCAATGGGCTTGTTCCCTGCCATCTGCAGGCGCTTCATCAGGCAAAGGGCCATGAAATGCCCCACATGAAGGCTGTCTGCGGTGGGGTCAAAGCCAATATAAAACACGGCTTTTCCATTGTTTATTAGTTCTTTAATTTCATTTTCGTCTGTGACCTGGGCGATTAAGCCCCTGGCAACTAATTCATCATACAGTTCCATTATTTTTTACCTCTGCTTTCTTTATATTATTAAGCCTATGATATTCTGTATGTGGCCTGTGTAATCGGGCAGGGAAGATTTTCTGACCCTGCCCGCCGCGCGGCCCGCATACCGCGTCAGCGGTAAACTTCCATATGTGGGCCTGCGCATAAAAAAATCCCCGCCCCGTAAAGGACGAAGATTATATTCGCGTTACCACCTTTGTTTACAGAAGACTCACATATTCTGCCTTAGCAGGTATCTATCAATACCCTGTACCATAACGGGTACAAACCGTCACAGCCTACTGCCTGATCTGTATTCAGGGTTTGGTGTGAAGCTCAAAGATGTATTCGCAAAAAACTCTCCATGCACCTCTCACCATCCGGTTGCTCTCTGTATGTGTCTGTTTTTTGCTACTTGTTCTTATCATAGCCTTAACTGTTTTTGATATCAAGTATTATAATGGTGAAGAATTGGTTTGTCAACTGTTTTTCTTTTTCTTATTTTTTGGTAAAATAAGAAGTAACAATTATTTAGGGGGAAAATGATGCTTACTTTATCAGACATACGGGATACGGCTTCCAGCAGGATATACCGAAAAGGCCTGGAGCTTCAGTCTTACAAGTTAGTGAAAAATTTTGAATACAGCATATTTGAGGAGTCGGACAACAGTGTGGTTGCCGATATGCAGGGAGAGTTGTGCGGGGATTTTGATACGGATTACACAGTAAGCGCCGTGGTGGATGAAAGTTACAGTGAAGTGAGGGAGTGGAGGTGCAGCTGTGAGGAGAGCTGGGACGGGATGTGCAGCCATTGTGTTGCACTTTTGGTGGAATATCTGCAAAAAAGGAAGGCAAAAGAAGTACTGGAAATAAAGTGGAAGAAAAAAGAAGGATTTTCCAAGGAATTTCATTCTAAAACCCCCATGCGCCTAAAGGGAATTTTAAAAGATTACAGTGCAAAAAGCAATTCTAAATATCTGATTCCGGAGAACATAAGGGGGAAAATGGAGTTTACTCCCTATGTAAAGTGTTATTCAAAAAAGAGTATGTATGTGGATTTTAAAGTGGGCATGGAGTATAAATATGTGGTGAAAAATCTTATGAATTTTATCCGGGCAGTGGATAACTGTGAGAAGGTAGTCTACGGAAAAAGGCTGGAGTTTTGCCATAATGCAGAAGCTTTTACCTCTGTGTCCTTAAATCTAATTGATTTTGTACGCAGGCATCAGGAGGAGAATATGCGTCATTCCTATTACCGCTACAGTATGAGCATGGACAGAGAACGGGGACTGGATTTATCGGAAGCGGGAATGGAGGATTTTCTTTTTCTTATGGCCGGGGAGTATTTTGAAGGAAAACTGCCGGAAACGGAAGATACGGTGTGGCATGTACAGGAGGAAAAGAAGAAGCCGGGGATGGAAATTAAGGGAGACGGGTATGGCATCACAGTGTATCTAAAAGACAGCAGCATATTATATGGAAGAAACTGCTACTTTTTTTATGAAAATGGGGAAATCGCCCCCAGCAGCAAAAGGCTGAAAAGCCAGCTTGGGAGCTTTTTTGAGTATCTCATCCAGGAAGAGGGGCATCAGTGTTATATTGCCCAGGAAGACTTAACGGCTTTTTCCAAGGAGATTCTGCCTCTAATCAAAGAGCTTACGGTTTTGGAGTGTGAAAATTTTGAGGAGGAAATGTATCTGCCGGAAAAACCGGAATTTGAATTATATGTGGATAAGATGGAGCATGATGTGGTGGCCGGCAAGGTGATGTGTATCTACAGAGAGCATAAATATAATCTTCTGGAAAAAAAGGGGTTTGACGGAGTCCGGGATTTGAAAGAGGAGATGAGGATTCGCAGTATTGTAGAGTCCTATTTTGAAAAAACCGATGGGGCGGAAGAGTTTTTTATTATACAAAAAGATGAGAATCTTTTGTATCAGCTAATTTCCGGGGGACTGAAAAGGTTAGATGAGTTAATGACAATTTATGCTTCCGATGCTTTTCAGAATATGAAAGTCCACAATTCTCCCAGCGTTGCAGTGGGAATTTCTTTAAAAAGCGGTCTTTTAGAACTTACTTTACAGTCAGAGGAAGTTTCCATGGAGGAATTGTCCTATCTTCTGGGGAAATATAACAGGAAGAAGAAGTTTATCCGCCTGAAAAACGGGGATTTTATTAATTTAAACCACGACAATGGATTGGAGAGCCTGGCGGATTTAAAAGAAGACCTGATGTTTTCTGACAAAAAGATAAAAAGCGGGAAAATAGACCTGCCCATGTATCGGGCCATGTACTTAGACAGTTCCCTTAAGGACAGCGAATCTTTAAATGTGGAGAAGAATAAAGAGTTTAAAGCTGTTGTGCGGAATATGAAAACCATTGAGGACAGTGATTATGAGATTCCTGGTTCTTTAAAAAAAGTAATGCGGGAATATCAGAAAAACGGGTTTCGGTGGCTAAAAACCCTGCGGGAGTATGGGTTCGGAGGTATTTTAGCAGATGATATGGGACTGGGGAAAACCTTACAGGTAATCAGCCTGCTTTTGTCGGAGCAGCAGGATTTTAAAGGGAAGGGGGAAGAACAGAAACCCTCTCTTATTGTGTGTCCCGCTTCTTTGGTTTACAACTGGAAAAAAGAGATGAAGCGGTTTGCACCCTCTTTAGTCCCTGTTCTTGTTACCGGAGCTGCCCAGGAGAGGAAAGAGCAGATTGGAGGGATACAGCCAGGGGATGTGGTAGTTACTTCCTATGATTCCCTGAAACGGGATGTGGATTTATATGAAAAGCACATTTTTGCCATAGAGGTGATTGATGAGGCACAGTATATTAAAAATCCTGTGACCCAGGCGGCGAACAGCGTAAAGGAGATTCATGCATCTTTTAAGCTGGCCCTTACCGGAACGCCGATTGAGAACCGTCTCAGTGAACTGTGGAGTATTTTTGACTATTTAATGCCGGGATTTCTCTACAGTTACAACAGGTTTCGCAATGATATGGAAATTCCTATTGTATCGGCGGGGGACGAAAATAAAATGCAGCGTCTCCGGCGGATGATCCGTCCTTTTGTCCTTCGGCGTTTAAAGACAGACGTGCTAAAGGATTTGCCGGAAAAAATAGAAGAAAATGTATTCAGCCGGCTGGAAGGGGAACAATCAGCCCTGTACCATGCCCATGTGCAGAAAATGAAAATTATGCTGGAAAAACAAGATGATGCGGATTTTGCCAAAGGTAAAATAGAGATTTTGGCGGAACTTACCAGGCTCAGGCAGATTTGCTGTGACCCGGCATTGGTATTTGAAGGGTATGGTGGGGAATCTGCAAAGATGGAGACCTGCATGGAACTGGTTGCCGGAGCTGTGGCCAGCGGACATAAAATTTTGTTGTTTTCCCAGTTTACTTCTATGTTAGACCATATAAGGGAGCAATTTGAAAAATCAGGGATTTCATATTATATGCTCACCGGCTCTGTGAGTAAGGAAAAGCGGATGCGCATGGTGGAGGATTTTAACAAAGATGATACTCAGGTATTTTGCATTTCTTTAAAGGCAGGGGGGACAGGCTTAAATCTTACGGCGGCGGATATTGTGATACACTACGATCCCTGGTGGAATGTGGCGGTGCAGAATCAGGCCACAGACAGGGCTTACAGAATCGGGCAGAAAAACGTGGTGACTGTGTACAAGCTTGTGACAGAAGGGACTATAGAAGAGAAAATTATTGAAATGCAGGAGAAAAAGAAACAGCTTGCGGACAATGTTTTAGGGGGTGCAGGGATGGAGAGCGGCTCATTTTCAAGGGAGGAATTACTGGAATTGCTGGGATAAAAAGTTTAAGAGAAAATTAAGAAATATGGACAAGATTATTGCAATATCCAGGTGAAAATGGTATATATAGAGGAAAAGACTTAACATTTGCTGTGCTTTATCAGGAAAGTGCATCGAAAAGGAACAAAATATGATAAACAGAACAAGAAAAAGAATTACGCTGCTTGCGGCAAGCTTCATTCTATGTGGAATATATCTTTTTTGTGCCCGCCATTTTGCGGCTGCATCTCCCCAGAAGGAGACGGAGCATGGGGAAGAGATGTATTGTTATGTAAACGGCAGGGAGGGAATTGAGGGAACAAGAATCCTCTCCCAGCGGGTGGATAAAAAGAATTATCTTTTTCTGCCGTCGGGAATGGATTTGTCCGCACTGCAGATAAATTTTTCCTGTCCCCTGGGAGAATGGGTTACCTTTGAGGATACACTTATCCGGGATAAGGTTTTGATTGATGTATTAAATAAGGGCACATATAATAAGGAAAAAGAGTTTTATCAGCTCTCCTTTCAGGTATGTAATGCAGAGGGCCTGAACAAGGATTTTAAGCTTCGGATTATGCAGTCAGAATATATTCCGGCAGTGTTTCTTGTCAGTGACGACCCGGAAAATGAGGGGAGGGGATGGGTGGAATCTACCCCGGACCACTCCAACGTGGCGGAGGCTTCCGTATATGAAATGGATGAAGAAGGGAATCTTATCTGCAAGCAAAAGGCAGAAAAGCTGAGAATCCGGGGAAATTTTACGGCCAGTGCAAAAAAGAAAGCATATCAGATGAAACTTAGGGCCAAGGAAGATATGCTGGAAATCGGAGAACCCAGAAAAAGTTTTGCCCTTCTTGCAAATTCCTATGACACTACCTTACAGCACAATACCATAACTTATCATCTGGGGAAAGAGCTGGGGCTTTCGGATTCTCCGGACTGTCGTCCGGTGGACGTGTATTATGACGGGGAGTATGCGGGAAATTATCTTTTGACAGAACTTCCCGGGATTTCTAGGACCAATGTGGCTATAGAGGAAAACGGCAGTTATTTTATGCAGATAGACTACTCCCATTATATGGAAAGGGAGCATTACCTGGAACTTAGCAATGGTATGTTTGTAACTTTGGAAGAGCCGGAACATTGTTCCCAGGAACAGATAGAATATGTGAGGGGAATTTGGGAGGAATTGGCGAAGTTAACAACATACGGGGGGGTTCATCCCACAAACGGTAAAACCATTGAGGATTATCTGGATTTGGATTCTTATGCCAGGTATTACCTGGTTCAGCAGTTTTCCAAGAATCCAGATGGGTTTAGCTCTTCCACATACTGCTATATTCCCTCAGATGAGGACAAGATATATTTTTGCAGCCCCTGGGATTTTGATTTGTGTTATGGTATAGACCACCAGGTTTCGGAGCTTTTAAACCCCAATGGATACTATCCCGATAATGTGGGTTCCGACATTTCAACAATTCCCGTGGTAGCCCAGAGGATAAAAGACATATATGATGAAGAAATGTATCCTGTTGTGGAAGATATTCTTTTGGGGGACTTGGAAGAAAAAGGAGACTATATTAAATCTTTGGCGGGATATAATGAGGAGATTTATGCCTCCCAGAAAATGAACTATAAGCTGTGGGATTTTAACCAGACAGGAATGACCACTCTGTATAAGTCCTATGAAGACAGCGTGGCTGATTTAAAGGATTTTGTGGAAAAACGTCATAACTGGCTTTCCCGGGCCATAGAGGGCTGGGCAGGATGCCGGGAGGCAGAGGAAGTGGGCCTTGTGGTGGAAAAGCCTTTGGCGGGAATGCCTTTGGAGGAACAGATATCTCTATCAGATAAATGGTGCGGCGGAAAAATATTTTCTGCAGATATTTTAGAGCAGGATAAATATTTTGAGCCTTTGAAAGAATATCATTACAGGATTCTCCTTATGAGCCAGTATGGCAGCAGTTTTTCAGATAAAGTGGCTGTCACCTCAAACCTTGGAAAAGTGGAATCCCAGAACATGCTGGAAAACGGCATGATGGAAGTTGTCTTAAATGTAGGTGTGCCGGAAGTTACAGATACCGTGTATGAAGGGGTAAATTATGCTCCTGTTTACAATAAGGAATACTATTTGGCCCACTATCCGGAAGTGGTGGATTTCGTGGGAACAGAGGATGATGCGGTTTTGGAATATTTTGTCACGGAGGGCATGAATCAGGCACATCAGGGGTGTGAAGATTTTGATGTGAAAGTTTATATTGCCCGTTACCTGATGTTCGACGGATGGGAATATCCGGATATATATATGCATTATTTAACGGATGGGATTTTTCAGGAATGGTCAGGCAGACTTTAGAATGTATTGGAGTAAAAAATGGAGACAAAATTGGAAAAAAAGCCGGATAAATACCGGCATGAGTTGAAATATTCCATAGACAAAAGACAGCTTGAAACACTGAAACTGCGCATTCCGGCAGTTATTCCTTTAGACCCCCATGTGGGGGAAAAAGGATTCTATGAGATAAGGAGCCTTTATTTTGATGATGTAGATAACCGTTGTTATTATGAGAATGAAAACGGGACAGACCCAAGGGAAAAATTCCGCATCCGCATATACAATGGCAGCACAGAGCGTATCCGGCTGGAACTTAAGAGGAAGGAGAGGGGCAAGACCTTAAAAACTTCCTGCCCCCTTACAATAGAGCAGTGTGCAAATCTGATGGATGGCAGAGGAATTTCCTGGGAGGAGGCAAAAGATAATCCTTTGTTGGCAAAGTTTTTCCTATGGCAGGAGTTAAAGGATCTAAAGCCTAAGGTTATTGTGGAGTATGACAGAATCCCATTTATCTGCCCGGAGGGAAATGTAAGAATTACTCTGGATATCAATATCCGTTCTAGCGGCCGTGTGGAAGACTTTATGGGGGAAAAAATTCTCACAAGACCTATTATGCCTGTGGGAGGGCATCTTTTGGAAGTAAAATATGATGAATTTCTGCCGGATTACATTTATCGAAGTATTCAGATGCGGGGATTAAGTCAGACCACATTTTCCAAGTATTACCTATGCAGGAAATTTGGCGCTTCCCACAGATACAGCAGGGAATTTTCAGTATAAAATAAGCTTTATTACAGGAGGAGAAACGAAATGACGACATTTCAGGATATTTTTAAGAAATCCTTTCTGGAAGGCTATGCTGCCTCCGGATTAACGACAAAAAGCATTATATTTTCTTTATTGCTTGCCAGTGCTTTTGCCCTGTATATATTTATCGTATACAGGTCTTTTACCAGAAAAACTTTTTATTCCAAAAGTTTTAATATTTCCCTGGCGGCTTTAACCGTGATTACGGCGGCAGTTATTTTGACAATTCAGTCCAGTATTGTGGTTTCACTTGGTATGGTAGGTGCGCTGTCCATTGTCCGGTTCCGGACGGCGGTGAAAGACCCCATGGATTTGGTTTTTCTGTTCTGGGCAATTTCCATTGGTATTATCTGCGGCGCCGGGCTGGCAGGAATTGCAATATTTGAGTCTGCTATTGTCACTGCGGGGATTTTTATCCTGGAGTTATTTCCGGTGGCGAAAGCTCCCATGCTTCTCATTGTAAATGCCACAGAATTTAGTGCGGAAAAACAGGTTTTAGGGCTGGTGAAGGAGTACAGCAGCGCTTATAAGGTAAAATCCAGGACCATGGAGCCTGACAGGGTGGATTTTATTGTGGAAGTAAGGATAAAAAATGAGGAAGAGTTTATGGAGAAAATGGCAGGAATGGAACATATTCTCCGGTGTTCCCTGGTGTCACATGACGGGGAAGTGACGTTTTAAGGTTTACTTTTGTTTGGTATCTGGGCTAAAATTACCGCTCCAAATATCAGCACGCACCCAAGGAGTTCCCGGGGGGACAAGGACTCCCCCAAAAGCACCCAGCCTGCCAGTACAGAGAACACAGACTCCAGGCTCATCAATAGGGAGGCAACCGTGGGATTTACCCCCTGCTGCCCTACTATCTGCAAAGTATAGGCCACGCCGCAGGACAGAACGCCTGCGTACAGTATGGGAATCCAGGCGGAGGGGTTTAAAAGGGCCGGAATCCATGCCTGTATTCCAGAGGAAGAATGTCCCATATCCATAAAGAACATAGGGATGGAGGAGAGGCCGCCGCATACGAAAAACTGGATGCAGGATAAGCGCACTCCCTCTGCCAATACAGTAAAATGGTCGATAACTAAGATATGTATGGCAAATGAAAATGCACAGAGCAGCAGGAGGATATCGGAAAGCTGAATGGAAAAATCTCCGTGGATACACAAAAGGTACAATCCGATTACAGCAATCACAATTCCAATCCAAATATTTATGCTGCACTTTTTATTCAGAAAAATTCCTAGTATCGGAACAATTAAAATGTAACAAGCCGTGAGAAATCCGGCTTTTCCCGCAGAGGACCCAAGGTAAAGCCCCATCTGCTGTAAATTACTGGCCAAGGCTAAGGCCATTCCGCAGGCAATTCCCCCTGCAATCAGGTTTTTCTTTTCTTTTTTTGTCTTAGGTTTCTGTTTTGTCAGATGAAAATAATCCAAAAGTTTTATCACCGGAAGGAGTACGATGCCTCCAATGAGAGAGCGGATGCAGTTAAAGGTATAAGGCCCTACGGCGTCTCCCCCGGCGCTCTGGGCCACAAAGGCGATACCCCAGATGAAAGCTGTCAGTATGAGTAAAAAGGAATTGCGTCCTGATTTATATTCTGAATTCATTTTTGGTCTCCGTTTTTTATATCATATGTTTTGTTCCATCTTAACGTTGAAAAAATATCATGTCAATAATAAAATGAGATTTATGCATGGATTTCTGTATAAATTGCCTTCGCCCGTTAAAATTGACAGAGGAAGTGACAAAGCGCAACCCTTATTTGGTAGACAAAAGACTGCTAAAATCCAATAATTGTACCAAAAAGATACTGTAAAATGCCATGATAGGTATTACAGAGACGGAGGTGCTAGCGTATGAGTAGATTGTCTTTTTTTCTAAAATTCTATCAAACCTGTAAGCTTAAGTTTTTTATCCTGGTACTAATTTTTGCCTTTGCAGGGAGTATTCTCTCCTGTTCCCTCTTGGTTCAAAGAAACAATAAAGTTTACGGCAAGGCGCAGATAGAAAACATTGTTGGGGAAAATCTGATTGAGGGAGATGAGGAGCAGGAGGAATATGACCTTCTTTTTGGAACTATGGAAAAAGTTATGACTTTGTTTTCTCTTGGAAGTATATTAATTGTAGTGTGGGGGTGTACCAGTATTTTATTTTTCCAGAACATTTCTATGGAAAAATCCCATGCAATGCTTAGAATATTTGGTATGCAGAAAAAAGATATTTTTGTCAAGGCATTGGTGGAAGGCCTTGGATTTGGTTTGTTGGGGGGGCTGGTTGGAGATGCGGGAGGACATGTGTTATTTTTTCATCTTTCAAAGAAATTGTGTGGGATAGATGTCTCTATGTCCAAGTCGAAAGAAATGCTCCTGGTGTTTCCGGTGGTTCTTTTCGTACTTGTTATTATTGCTTTTTTTGCAAGTTTGATATCAGGGCTGTTTATTTATGAAAAGCCAGTTACCGTGATGTTGTACAAAAGAGGGGCGAAAAAAGACAAACAGACTTATTTGCGGTATGGCATTCTTGAATTTATCATCTTATATTCCGTAACCCTTGGGTTGTTTTTTAAAAACAAAAGTTATATCAATGGTATGGTGTATTCTAAGTTAATGAAATATAATGAATTAAATGGGTTTCCGTTAGATGATAATTATTTTTGGGCCATGATTATAAATAGAAAAACGGATAGTAACATACATTTTAAAGTTGCGGAAGGTACATTTGCAGCGGAAAACCGGTTTGCAGGTATCTGCGGATTGAAATTCGGACAGAAAAGCTCTCTTTTTGGCAGGGAGTTAACTTATTCTGATATTATTACAGACAGCCAATGGCTGTCGCAGATAAATTACAGTATTAAAGTAAACAGGGAGGATTGGGAGCTTAATTTGGATGAAGGTTTTCATACCTGCTTTTTAATGGATATAGACAGGGCGGCGGAGGAGAAGCTGGAAACTCTCCTTTCCCAGGAAAGCTGCAGTGTAAATACTGCCTCTGCCCTTGTGGATGAATTGTCGGAAATCTTGTCTGATTACCTCAGTGTTGTGTCACTGGTGGGACTTATGCTTATTTTAGTTACGGGAACTTTTTTCTATTCCATGGTGAGAAGCGACCTTTTAGCAAGGAAAAAAGAGCTTTATCTCTATCAGATTTACGGGGCATCGAGAAAGAAGGCTTTCTGGGTGGTGTACCTGGAATATTTAATGATTGCCTGGATTGCATCATTTTGCGTAGTATTTGTGACAATGGTTTTAGGGGAAAGTGTTTTTTATTTTATGTTAAAAAGACATTATCCTTTGTCCATTCCAGTGGTTTTAATTACCAGTTTTGTCGTAACCTTATTTGTGCTGTTTTGCTGTATGGCTGCACAGTGGATAAATTTTGTCAGTGGAAATATGGAAATTATTCGGGACGAATAAAAAAATAATTTTTTTATGCATAATTTATCATGTTTTTACATAAGTATGATAGTGGGTGAATATAACCCATAGACATGAAAAGATGTATAAAGAAGGGAACGATTAAAAATAGGAGTCTTAAAACGTGAGTTGGAAAACCCAGATTTTCTTTTGCGGAAAAATTGGGTAATTTCCTATTTAGAATGGAAATTAAAGTTTATTGATATGGAATTATCCACGCAATATAACCGTACCGTGACACAGAAGGTGGAATCCAGGATTAAATCGGCGGAGAGCATAACCAGAAAACTTCAGAGAAAAGGATGTGATGTGACTTTTGAAAAGGCATTGGAAAAGTGCAGTGATATTGTGGGCATTCGTGTGGTGTGCCTGTACAGTGACGATGTGTATAAAATTGCGGATCTTTTAAAACAACAGAAGGATTTGGAATTAATAAAAGAAAAGGATTATATAAAAAATCCCAAAAAAAGCGGTTATCAAAGTCTCCATCTGATTGTGGAAGTGCCTTTTACATATAAAAGGACCGTGGAAAAGCAGCGTGCAGAAATTCAAATCCGCACTGTGGCTATGGATTTCTGGGCGGGGGTGGATAACCAGATTTGTTATAAGAAAAGGGAGGAGGAGGTAAAAAGAGCAGAGGGAGAGTTAAAACAGTATTCTGATGTGATTGCCCAAATGGATAAGCAGATGCTGGAGCTGAGAAAAAAAGTAGAAAAAATCCGCTCATTTACTGGATAGTTAGAATAGTTTCGGTTATAATGGAAATGGTTGCTAATTTTAGCAGGCAAAAGTATAGTGTAGAGAGTATAAGGAGATACAAGGAGATAAAAATGGATATTTTTGGCATACTGACTTTAATCGGCGGGCTGGCACTGTTTTTATATGGAATGAGCGTTATGGGTGCAGGTTTGGAAAAGCTGTCCGGGGGTAAATTGGAGATGATTTTAGAGCGTCTTACCTCCAATCCTGTTAAGGCGGTTCTTTTGGGAGCCGGCGTTACTGCAGTGATTCAATCTTCCTCTGCCACCACTGTCATGGTGGTTGGTTTTGTTAATTCCGGGATTATGAAACTGTATCAGGCCATCGGAATTATTATGGGCGCTAATGTGGGAACTACTGTGACCTCATGGATTTTAAGCCTGACAGGGATTCAGGGAGAGAGTTTTATTGTAAAACTTTTTAAACCTTCCTCTTTTTCACCGGTTCTTGCCCTGATTGGTATAATCTTATATATGACAGGGAAAAATAATAGGAAAAAGGATATTGGAGAGATATTTTTGGGTTTTGCCGTGCTGATGTTTGGTATGGAGTCCATGAGCGGCGCTGTGAAACCCCTGGCTGACGTGCCGGAGTTTACCAATATTCTTACCATGTTCCGCAACCCGATTTTAGGAGTGATTGTAGGAGCTCTGTTGACGGCGATTATTCAATCCTCCTCCGCATCGGTAGGTATTCTGCAGGCTTTATCTGTAACCGGGGCATTTACATATGGCTCGGTAATCCCCATAATTATGGGTCAGAATATTGGTACCTGTGTGACAGCTATGCTGTCGGCTCTGGGAGCAAACAAAAGTGCAAAGCGCACGGCTTTTGTGCATCTGTACTTTAATATCATAGGTGCTGTAATATTTATGGTGGTATATTTTGGTTTAAATGCTGTCATTCATTTTGGATTTACAAACGATACGGTGGGGGCGGCACAGATTGCCCTGATTCACAGTGTATTTAATATATTTACCACATTGATACTACTTCCATTTATAAAGGTTTTGGAAAAACTGGCTTACCTTACAATTCCGGTTTCTGAGGATGAAAAGGAGTCTAAAGAAGACAGGGAGTTTTTGGTGTTGGACAACCGGTTTTTAAATACGCCTGGTTTTGCCATTGAGCAGTGCAGAAGCCTTGCAAATAATATGGCGGAGCTTTCAAAAGACTGTTTTTTAAAAGCCATGCATACCCTTACGGAATATACCCAGGAAGAGGCGGAGGAAGTTGTTGCCCTGGAGAACCGAATTGATTTGTATGAGGACAAGATTAGCGTATATCTTACAAAGCTCAGCAGTTACAATTTAGGATACCAGGACAGCCAAAATGTTTCCACCCTTCTGCACTGTATCACTGATTTAGAACGGATTTCTGACCATGCAGTGAATGTTGTGGAATTGGTTCAGGAGATGGTGAGGAAAGATTTACATTTTTCTAAAAAGGCACAGGAGGAAATGAAGGTATACAGCGATGCAGTGGAGGATATTTTGACCCGGGCGGTGGATTCCTTTATCCATACGGATGAAAAACGTGCTTTGACAGTTGAGCCTTTGGAGGAAGTAATTGATTCACTGAATAAGAGTGTGAAGAAGCGTCATATAAAACGGTTAAGGAAAGGGAAATGTACCATTGAGCTTGGTTTGATACTCTCAGATATTGCTACAAACTACGAGCGGGTGTCCGACCATTGTTCCAATATTGCCGTATGCCTGATTCAGATTCAGGATACGGAGCTTGAGGCTCACAGTTATGTGAATCATTTGAAAGAAGGCGAAGATGTGATTTTTGAGAGACAAGTTGAAATTTTGCAGGAAAAATACAGTCTTTCCAAAGAAAAATAGAATGGTCGGGTTTTAGTACGGAGAGGAGAAATTATGTCATATGTATTGTTAGTGGTTGGTTTTTTTCTGTTAATTAAAGGGGCGGACTTTTTTGTAGAGGGAAGTTCCAGTATTGCAAAAATGTTTCGGGTGCCTTCTATGATTATTGGAATGACGATAGTGGCTATGGGAACCAGCCTTCCAGAGTGTTCTGTAAGCGTCAGCGCTTCCATCAGCAACAATAATGCATTGGCGGTGAGTAATGCGGTGGGCTCCAATATTTTTAATCTTATGGTTGTGTGCGGGTTTTGTGCATTATTTGCACCTCTTGCAGTGCAGGAGAAGACTTTGAAGCAGGAATTTCCTTTTTCCGTGGCGACGGCCCTTTTGCTCATGGGGTTTGGATATTTTGGAATGTCTGTAAGCCGAATGGAAGGCATGATGCTTCTGGTGGTTTTTGTTTTCTTTTTGCTGTGGATGATTCACTCTGCGAAGAAGGCAAGGGCCAAAGGGGAGGCTGCAGGGGAAGAAGATGTGGTGGTTTTGCCTTTCTGGAAAAGCGGTATTTTTATAGCAGGAGGCGCTATGGCCATTGCGCTGGGAGGTGATATTGTGGTGAATTCCGCCTCTGACATAGCTGCATCTTTTGGACTTAGCCAGAATCTTATCGGCCTTACCATTGTGGCACTGGGAACCAGCCTTCCTGAGCTGGTCACTTCTATTGTAGCGGCCAGGAAAAATGAGCTGGATATGGCCCTTGGTAATGTAATAGGCTCCAATATTTTTAATATTTTATTTGTTTTAGGGGTGGCGGCAGCCATCAGCCCCATTGAATTTATTATGGAAAATATGATTGATATTGTGATTCTTACGGCCATGAGTTTTCTGGTATGGATATTTGCCTGGACAAATAAAAAAATCCGCCGGATGGAAGGGCTTGTTATGCTGGCGGTGTATATAGGATATATGGGGTATATTATTGTGAGGTAAGATGGAATTAAAAAGGGGCTGTCGCATCAAGGTTAAGTAGACTTAGATGTGGCAGCCCTTTTTTTGGTGACTTTTGTTCTGTTTTAAGAAATAGTGCCGTTTTTACTGCATTTCAAAGAAACGGTTTTGGAAAGGGTTTTTCCTGTGTTCTTTATTTTTAAGGAGTATTTACCTGTGGCAGTACTGCCATTTTTACTGGCAGTGGCAGAAGTAAAAGATATGTTTCTGTCGTTAATTTTTGTAGAATAACTGCTTTTAGTGCAGGATGCAGTTTTTCCATCATATGTAAAGGTAGCGCTTAAAGTAAATGTTGCAAGAAGTTTTCCATTAGAACTTGTTATATTATATTTTCTGGATGGAGCTACATATTTTTTAGTAGAATACGTTTGAATTCCTGAATTGTTTCTTTTAAATTCAGTCAATTCTGTTATTACTATATCTTCATCAGAATAGATAACAGTAGCTTCGCTATTAAAATTTGCGGATATGGGATTACTTTTTAAATTACCTATGTCTTTCGCATAAGCAGTTGTTTGATTCGAAATAAGTATAAATGCAGTTAAAATTATTGTAAAAATTTTTTTCATAAATGTATTTCCTTTCTATTCTTCGTATTCTTCCATAGGAACAGGAGGTTCGGTTGTTTCCGTGTCTTCATAATAGTATATGGTAGTAGTTTCAGTAATTTCAACCGGAGTACTTACAATCAAAAGATAAATATAGTAGCATATTCCGGAGACAATTATAATTGAAAATATGCAAACTACCCAGGTAACATATCTTTTTTTTCTGTCCTTTTTTAAGAGAGCGGTAATATCTTCCGTGGGCATATCTTCAATGAAGGATGAAACAATTTCCGATGCATTTCCAAATTGGGATATGATATCATCAAAGGATGCGTTCGGCTGTTCATCAAGAAAATTTTCTATATTTTGCCGGATATGATTCACAATATCCGTGCTTCCAGGATAGTTTTTTGGAATTTCCCGTTTTATATCCCGATAATATTTTTTTAGTTGTGCCTGCAGCTTACCCATCGTATACATCTCCTTCACTAGAATGCAGTAAAAAATCAATGATAGCGGAATAGCTTTGATAAGACTCCAGCATTTTATGAAAATACTCTTTGCCATCCGGTTCAATATGATAATACACCCTTGTCTGACGTTTGCCAACCTTTTGTTCATAAAAGGAAATGTATTTCTGGTCTGTAAGGCGATAGAGGATGGGATACATGGAACCTTCCAAAATTGTATAAGCGCCATTACTCCGTTTCTTTAACTGTTGGGAGAGCTGATAACCATACATATCGTTTTCTGACAGAAGTTTTAAGAGGAGCATTTCTATGGTTGCTTTTTTTAAGTTGCTTGTTAAATTGGATTTGGATTTTTCCATTGGCAGCCATACCCCTTTCTGTTTGGTGTCACCATGTACATTTTAACATGTACATTTTCAAATGCAATACCTAGTTTTACAATATAGTGTTGACAAAAATAATTTTTGTGTTATTATAATGTTTGTCAAGACATCTGCAGTGAGTAATATGGAGTTAAAAAATACAGGAGAATATGTTTTTTATGCAGAATCAAATTATTCAAAAAAACAGAAATACAGTGTAAAAATTACTATTCATAGTAACGGAGCTGTATCATAATAAAACATTTTATCGAAAAGTGAATGGCTTTCCAGCAATATATATGGAGGATATGATATGAAGAGAATAAATAAGTATCTGGCAATGCTGATATTATCAGCGACATTTCTGGGGACATTTGTCACCCATCCAACGGATGTATTTGCCGAGTGGGATTATGTGGAGAATACCATTTTTGAACCCTTTGTCTTTACAAGCATAACGAACCAGACAAGCAAAATCAGGGTGTATGCATACAGGGATACGACTTTGAAGATTACGAATCAGTCTGAAACGATTTTTGAGAAAACTTATAAAAGCACCGGGAAAAAGACAATCAAGATTCCCCAGCAAAAAGCCAGGACAAAACTCAAATTTACTCTGACTTCAAAGTATGGCGTGTCGGCCTCTGTAACAAAGAAAGTAAAAGATGACGGGGTGATTTCAAACAAAAAGGTGGATTCTTCCTTAAAAAAGCCAAAAATATCCGGAAAAATAACGGATAAATCCACTTCCGTTAAAGTTTATGCCAAAAAGGGACAGACTTTGCATATCCAGAATGGCGGAAAAGTGCTTAATAAAGTAAAATACCAAAAAACAGGATATCAAAACATTACAATAAAAAAACAGAAGCCGGAAACAAAACTGACCTTTTATGTTACAGGAAAAAAAGGGAGAAGTCCATATGTGACAAAAGAAGTAAAAGATGTGACGCCTCCCGAGAAACCAGAGGTATGTTTTGAATTTGAGAATGATTATTCATGGATTACCGTAGAAGGGGAAAAGGGCGCTGATGTATATGTAAAACAGAACAGCAAACATGTTAAGGGGAAATGGAAATATCTGGGAACCCTGGAAAATGAGAAGGGATTTAATCTTGTCTTTAATTTGGATAATTTGCCAGATATTCAATCTATATATGCCGGAGATACTTTTTCTGTATATCTTAAGGATGATGCGGGAAACAAGAGTAAAGTGGCAACATCAGAACCAGTAAAAGAAGATTATATATTATATGATGGAAATTAATGATTGTTCAAAGACAGATGCAAAAGGTTTTATTTACATCTGCCTTTGAATTTTCTATTTATGGGGATTTTTATGGGAAACCTTGCCCCTGTTTGGGATTTGTGCTAGGATAAGTGAAACAGGAGTGAAGGAGTGAGGGCATGGCGAGGACAGTGGCAATAGGGGTACAGGATTTTGAAACTATTGTTTCCAATAACTATTTTTATATAGATAAAACGGATTTTATCCGGGAGTGGTGGGAGAACGGGGACAGCGTAACGCTGATTACAAGGCCCAGGCGTTTCGGGAAAACTTTGAATATGAATATGGTAGAAAAGTTTTTTTCCCTGGACTATGGGGGGAGAAGCGATTTGTTTGAAAACTTAAATATCTGGAAAGAGGAAAAATACAGAAAACTCCAGGGGACATATCCTGTGATTTTCATGAGTTTTGCGGATGTGAAAGAAACTGAGTTTTCTTCTGCCCGGAAAGCTATCTGCCGTAATATAAAAAAGTTATATAACAGATATGATTTTCTTTTGAAATCGGACTGTCTGAATGAAGATGAAAAGGATATGTATAAGAAAATCAGTCCGGAGATGGAGAATTATATTGCATCGGATTCCATAAGGGCTTTGGCGGATTATTTGCAGCGGTATTACGGAAAAAAGCCTATTATCCTTTTGGATGAGTATGATACGCCCATGCAGGAAGCCTATGTCCATGGGTACTGGGAGGAAATCGTATCTTTTATCAGAAACCTGTTTAATTCTACCTTTAAGACAAATCCTTATGTGGAGCGGGCCATTATGACAGGGATTACAAGGGTGAGCAAAGAAAGTATTTTCTCTGACCTGAACAACCTGGAAGTGGTCACGGCAACTTCTGATAAGTATGCAGAGAATTTTGGTTTTACCCAGGAAGAAGTGTCAGATGCCTTAAAAGAGTTTGATTTGTCAGGACAGGAAGAGGAAGTGAAACTCTGGTATGACGGTTTTATCTTTGGGGAAAAGACTGATATTTACAATCCCTGGTCGATTCTAAATTATTTAGATAAAAAAAGGTTTTCCACCTACTGGGCCAACACCAGCAGCAACAGCCTGGTGGGGAAACTGATCCGGGAGGGAAGCAAGGACGTAAAAATCATTATGGAAAACCTCTTAAAAGGGGAAATGCTTTGCACAAAGATAGATGAGCAGATTGTATTTAACCAGCTTGACCACAACGAATATGCCATATGGAGCCTTTTGCTTGCCAGCGGTTACTTAAAAGTGGAAGAATACAACATGGATGCAGACCGGGTAAAAGACGAATATAAGCTGAGGCTCACCAACAATGAAGTAAAATATATGTTTGAGGATATGATAGAAGGATGGTTTAAAAACTATGCCCCGGCATACAATGACTTTATTAAGGCACTGCTTTTGGGAGATATCGATGCCATGAATGACTATATGAATCAGGTGGCTGCTGAGACTTTCAGCAATTTTGATACGGGAAAGAAACCCTCTGTAAAGTCCCAGCCGGAGCGTTTTTACCATGGGTTTGTCCTGGGGCTTATGGTGGATTTAAGGGACAGATATTCCGTTACCTCAAACAGGGAAAGCGGATTCGGGCGGTATGATGTGATGTTAGAACCGGTAGAAGGAAATGGCAAAGATGATGCCATTATCATTGAATTTAAAGTGCGTCGTCCAAATAAAGAGAAAGATTTGGAGGAAACGGTGCAGGCAGCTCTTTTGCAGATCAAAGAAAAAGGTTACAGTGCAGTGTTAAAAGCAAAGGGAATAGATGAGGAGAGAATCAAAACCTATGGATTTGCCTTTGAGGGGAAAAATGTTTTGATTGGGGTATAGAAACTGTGGGAGCTTTTTTGTGCTAGGATAAGTGAAACAGAGATAGAGGAGTGAGAGCATGGCAAGGACAGTGGCAATAGGGGTACAGGATTTTGAAACTATTGTTTCTAATAACTATTTTTATATAGATAAAACAGATTTTATCCGGGAATGGTGGGAAAACGGGGACAGCGTAACACTGATTACAAGGCCCAGGCGTTTCGGGAAAACTTTGAATATGAATATGCTGGAACGTTTCTTTTCTCTGAAATATGCCGGGAGGGGAGAAATTTTTGAAAATCTTTCTGTCTGGAGGGATGAAAAATACAGAAATCTCCAGGGAACCTATCCGGTTATCAGTTTAACCTTTGCAAATGTTAAAACAGAAACATATCCGGATACAAAAACCAGAATCTGCCAGATACTTTCAGATTTGTATATTAAGTACAATTTTTTAAGGGACAGCGATGTCCTTTCGGAAAAAGACAGGAAATATTTTGACAGGGTAGGGGATGACATGACAGAAGTGGACGCAACCATTTCCCTGCACAAACTCTGTGATTATTTGCAGCGGTATTACGGGAAAAAGCCCATTATCCTTTTGGATGAGTATGATACGCCCATGCAGGAAGCCTATGTCCATGGGTATTGGGAGGAAATGGTATCTTTCATCAGAAACCTGTTTAATTCTACATTTAAGACAAATCCTTATCTGGAGCGGGCCATTATGACAGGGATTACAAGGGTGAGCAAAGAAAGCATTTTTTCTGACCTGAATAATCTGGCAGTAGTGACTTCTACAACTAATAAGTATACGGATGCCTTTGGTTTTACCCAGGAAGAGGTATCCTCTGCCCTTGAGGAGTGTGGGTTGTCAGACAGGGAGGAGAAGGTGAAATATTGGTATGATGGTTTTACTTTTGGAGAAAAGACAGATATTTATAATCCCTGGTCTGTGATTAACTTCCTGAAAGAGAAGCGGTTTTCCACCTACTGGGCCAACACCAGCAGCAACAGCCTGGCGGGGAAATTGATCCGGGAGGGGAGCAAGGACGTTAAAATAATTATGGAAAACCTCTTAAAAGGGGAAACGCTCTGCACAAAAATAGACGAGCAGATTGTATTTAACCAGCTTGACCACAACGAATATGCCATATGGAGCCTTTTACTTGCCAGCGGTTATTTGAAAGTAGAAGAATGTAACATGGATCCAGACCGGGAAAAAGACGAATATAAGTTGAGGCTGACCAACAATGAAGTAAAATATATGTTTGAAGACATGATAGAGGGATGGTTTAAATACTATGCCCCGTCATACAATGACTTTATTAAGGCGCTTTTGATGGATGATGTAAAGGCTATGAATCATTATATGAATAAAGTTGCCCTTGCCACGTTCAGCAGTTTTGATACGGGAAACAGGCCTTCGGAAACTGCGGAGCCGGAAAGGTTTTACCACGGATTTGTCCTGGGACTTATGGTAGAGCTTAAGGACAGGTATGTGATTACCTCAAACCGGGAAAGCGGTTTTGGGCGTTATGATGTGATGATGAAGCCGAAGACAAATATGGACCATGCCATTATCATGGAGTTTAAAGTCCATGATGCAGAGGATGAGAAAACCCTGAAAGAAACGGCGGAGGCAGCGCTTTTGCAGATAGAGGAAAAGAAATATGCGGCATCTCTTGAGACTGAGGGGATTCCCCCGGAGCGAATCAGAAAATATGGATTTGCCTTTCAGGGAAAAAATGTGTTGATTGGAAGAGCATAGAAGGATTGCAGGATAACTTGTAAAATTTACCCAGGTAATATATAATACAAAGAAATAAGTGTAAAGGAGAATGCGTATGAGTTTTATAGATAAGTTAGGGGATTCCATAGTTTCTATGAGTAAAGACGTGGGACAAAAGGCAAAGGAGGCTTCCGGCATAGCAAAATTGAAGTTGGATATCCGCATCAAGCAGGAGTATGTGAAAGAACAGTACGCCCAGTTGGGAAAAGTTTATTATGAGGCCCATAAGAATGAGGATGTACCGGAAAAGCAGCGCTTTGACAAGATTTCTGATGCCTTAGACGAGATTGACAGGATGGAACTGCAGATTTTAGAACTGAAAAAAGCAAGAAGATGCCCCAACTGCGGAATGGAAGCTTCTGAGATGGCAGAGTTTTGCAGTAACTGCGGGGCAAAGCTTGGTGTGGTAGTGGGAGAAAGCAAGGCGGAAGATGTAACAGAGAATGACCAGCCCAAGGAAGATGTGGAATTAGAAGAAGAGCCGGATGATAATTCAGAATGGCTTTAAGAGTAACAGACTTGTAAATTAAGGAGATAACGTAACATGAGCAGCAAAGGGAAATATTACATTACAACGGCTATTGCCTATACCTCAGGTAAACCCCATATCGGCAACACATACGAAATTGTGCTGGCGGATGCCATTGCAAGGTTTAAACGCCAGGAAGGCTATGAGGTTTATTTTCAGACAGGTACAGATGAGCATGGACAGAAGATTCAGGATAAAGCGGAGGCAGCAGGGATTACGCCAAAGGAGTATGTAGATAAAGTGGCTGGACAGGTCAAGGAAATATGGGATTTGATGAATACCTCCTATGACAATTTTGTCCGCACCACAGATGAAGACCATGAGAAACAAGTTAAAAAAATATTTAAGAAACTTTATGACAAAGGTGATATCTACAAAGGGGCTTATGAGGGAATGTACTGTGTTCCCTGTGAGTCTTTCTGGACAGATTCACAGTTAAAAGACGGGAAATGCCCTGATTGCGGCGGCCCTGTTTCCCCTGCAAAGGAGGAAGCATATTTCTTTAAAATGAGCAAATATGCCGACAGGCTTATTGAGCATATCAACGCCCATCCGGAATTTATCCAGCCCGTGGCACGGAAAAATGAGATGATGAACAATTTCCTCCTTCCGGGGCTGCAGGATCTGTGTGTATCCAGGACTTCTTTTAGCTGGGGGATTCCTGTGGATTTTGACGATAAGCATGTGGTTTATGTATGGCTGGATGCCCTGACAAACTATATAACCAAAATAGGTTATGATGCAGATGGAAATTCCACAGAGCTTTTTAACAAAAACTGGCCTGCAGATTTGCATTTGATAGGAAAAGATATTATCCGTTTCCACACCATATACTGGCCGATTTTTCTTATGGCTTTGGATTTGCCTTTGCCGAAACAGGTATTTGGCCATCCCTGGCTCTTACAGGGAAACGGAAAAATGAGCAAATCCAAGGGAAATGTGCTTTACGCAGATGAATTGGCGGATTTCTTTGGGGTGGATGCAGTGCGCTATTTTGTGCTCCATGAGATGCCTTTTGACAATGACGGCGTGATTTCCTGGGAATTGATGGTAGAGCGGTTAAATTCTGACCTTGCCAACACATTGGGCAACCTGGTAAACCGTACCATTTCCATGAGTAATAAGTATTTTGACGGTATCGTAAGGGATGAAGGGGTTTCGGAGCCGGTGGATGACGACTTAAAGCAGGTTGTCACCGGCACGGTATCTAAGGTGGAAGCAAAAATGGCGGAACTTCGTGTGGCGGATGCCATTACGGAAGTCTTTAACCTCTTTAAGCGCTGCAACAAATATATTGATGAGACAACACCCTGGATTCTTGCAAAGGATGAGGCCTCAAAACCCCGCCTTGCCACAGTGCTTTACAATTTAGTGGAGAGTATCGGAATCGGGGCAACTCTCCTCCACAGTTTTATGCCGGAAACCTCCGAAAAGATTTTGGAACAGTTAAATGCTTCCCAGGTAAATTACGATGAATTGGGAACCTTTGGCCATTACAAAAGTGGTACAAAAGTAGTAGAAAAGCCGGAAATTCTTTTTGCAAGGCTGGATTTGGATGAAGTTCTGAAAAAAGTAGAAGAACTTTACCCCTCTGAGGAAAATGAAGGGGAAAATGAGGAAGAAGAACCTGGCATTGATGTGGAACCGAAAGATGAGATTTCCTATGATGATTTCATAAAGATGCAGTTTCAGGTTGGAAAAATAATTGAATGTAAAGCGGTGGAGAAATCCAAAAAGTTATTGTGCTCTCAGGTAAAAATCGGCAGTCAGGTAAAACAGATTGTCTCCGGCATTCGGAAGTATTACACACCGGAGGAGATGGTAGGGAAAAAAGTAATGGTACTGGTGAACTTAAAACCTGCCAAACTGGCCGGAGTTCTCTCAGAGGGAATGCTTCTCTGCGCAGAGAATGATAAAGGAGAGCTGGCTTTGATGGAGCCGGATAAGGATATGCCCTCCGGAGCGGAGATTTGCTGATTATGATATTTGAAACACATGCCCATTACGATGATGAACAGTTCCAGAGTGACAGAGATTTGTTAATTCAGGATTTATTAAAAGATAAAATTTCTAATATTATCAATGTTTCCTCATCTGTGGAAAGCATTTCTTCCTGTCTTGCTTTATCGGAAAAGTACGATAAAGTATATGCGGCGCTGGGGGTTCATCCCAGCGATATTGCAGATTTAAATGAAGAAAATTTTGCCTGGATAAGGGAACAGTGCCAAAACCCTAAGGCAGCGGCAGTGGGAGAAATCGGCCTGGACTACTACTGGGACAAGGAGGAAGATGTACGAAAGAAACAAAGGGAATGGTTTTTCCGCCAGATGAAGCTTGCAGAGGAAGTAAATCTTCCTGTTATCATTCATTCCAGGGATGCAGCGGAGGATACGATGCAGATAATGCGTGAAGTTCATGCAGAAAATATCCCGGGAGTAATCCATTGCTATTCCTATTCTCTGGAGATGGCCATAGAATTTGTGAAAATGGGGTATTATATTGGTGTAGGCGGTGTGGTGACTTTTAAAAATGCAAGGAAGTTAAAAGAAACCGTTGCCGGGATTCCCTTGGATAGAATTTTGCTGGAGACAGATGCTCCTTATCTGGCGCCGGAACCTAATCGGGGAAAGAGAAACCATTCCGGTAATCTCATCTTTGTAGCGGAAAAGGTAGCGGAATTGAAAGGCATTACGCCCCAGGAGGTGGAAGATGTGACCGGAGAAAATGCCAGGAGGCTCTTTGCGAAAGTAAAATAACAGGATAAATTCCAGCGGGCTTTGCCCGCTTTTTTCCTTAATATTTGGATTTTAATTCCACCGTATCCCGCCAGTATCTTTTCGGTATATTCTGGCTCTGCAATTTAGGATTTATCCGCTCATCAATGGCTATCGTGTCAAAAAATGCTGTCCATAGCCTGCGGTATTCCTGTTCTTCCTGGGAATACCGTTTTATTATATCAAGATTTAACTCGTTTGCATCCACTATCATATAGCGCTTTTGCGCTTTATGCACCGCTGCAATCTGGTGGACGGCATCATAGAGAAGAAAATTTTCCAGAGGAAATCTGTCTGTAAAATGTTCTGCCACAATAGGCAGAACATTATTTTTTGGATGTATCATGGAAAAAAGCACTCCGTTTTCCAATTCTGCAAACCTTAAAAATTCAATCATATAGTGTGCTTCATTATTTGTTTGCCTGCAGAGTTCAAAAATGCAGGAAATACAGGGTTCCGCCAGGTATTCTAACACTTTTGCCCCTTCCGGCAGGGCAAGGGCCATCACAATAGCCTGATATACAGCGTTGGCTTTGTCCATAGTAAGTTTCCGGCAGTTTCCGTCAGCCATGGCGCATTTACAGATAACTTCAAAAAAGGACATGCCCAGACGGCGGATCAGGGTTTTAGAAACCTTCTGGCTTTTTTCCAAATCAGGATTAACGGGAATATATTCGTGAAAAAGCAGGATTTCTCCGCAGCTCTCAGAGCTAAGCTGAATATTTTTATGTCCCAGGCGGCTGTCCCAGGCGTCGTAGACACCGGTTAAAATGCCGTCCAGGCTGTTTTCACATTGAAAAACATACATTAAGAACCTCCTTTTGTAATTAATAATTGGCAGTATTACCCACTGGGGAAAAGGACATATCGTCAAAGAGGGAGAGCTGCCTGTAGCCCTGCTCCTTTATCTCCCGGGGAATTTGGGAACTGTCATTTAAAAGGCTGCGGCAGATATAATCCTCATCCAGTTTGGTGGGGTACATCATCCGCCCGGAGCAGGTAATAAAGTATAAAGCCCGTTTTAATACCACGCCGATTTTTTTCAAGTCCGGAAAATCCAGTGTGCTGCCCCGTCTGGCTTTCACGATTCGCTTGGCGGATTTTGCGCCGATTCCAGGAACCCGGAGAAGAGTTTTATAGTCTGCGGTGCCGATTTCCACGGGAAAGTACTCTAAATGTCTTAAGGCCCAGTCACACTTGGGGTCAAGATAAATATTAAAGTTAGGTTTATCTTCTGACAAAAGTTCGTTCACAGTAAAGTGATAGTAGCGCAGAAGCCAGTCCGCCTGGTAGAGCCGGTGCTCCCGCAACAGGGGAGGCCCTGAAGGCAGGGCCGGTAGGCCGGCATTCTCATTCACATGAATATAAGCGGAGTAAAAGACACGTTTTAATCCGAACTTTTGATACAGCCCTTCCGCCACGCTCATAATCTGAAAGTCGTTTTCCGGTGTGGCTCCGATAATCATCTGAGTGCTCTGTCCCGCAGGCACAAATTTAGGGGCCTTCTGGTATACCATAAGTTCATTCTTATTTGCTGTAATGCCGTTTTGAATCTGACGCATAGGTGTTAAGATGGTGCGGCGGGACTTGCAGGGAGCCAGCTTTTTCAGGGCGTCGCTGGTGGGAAGCTCCAGATTAACGCTCATACGGTCTGCTAAAAACCCTGTTTTTTCTATTAACACAGGGTCTGCCCCTGGAATAGTTTTTACATGGATATAACCCTGAAAGCGGTAAAATGTGCGGAGTTTGTAAATGGCTTCATAAATCAGCCCCATAGTGTAAGTAGGGCTTTCTATAATGCCTGAACTTAAAAATAAACCTTCAATATAATTTCTCCGATAAAATTCGATAGTAAGGGTGCAGATTTCCTCCGGGGTAAAAGTTGCCCTGGGAATGTCATTGGTGCAGTTGTTTTGGCAGTAACTGCAGTTGAAGATGCACTCATTGGTAAAAAGGATTTTTAACAGGGAAACACACCTGCCGTCAGCGGCAAAAGTATGGCAGATACCACAGCTCTTGGCATTTCCAATACCTGTGCCGTCTCCTCCTCTGTCTACCCCGCTGGAAGTGCAGGCAACGTCATATTTGGCAGCGTCTGTCAGTATGGTGAGCTTTTCCATAATGGTGGGAGATAAACTGACGGAAGGGGCAGGGCTTTTATAAAAATTTGTAAGAAGGCTGTGATTATCCGCTGTGTCTTTCATAATGTGGCTCCTTATTTTTTTACTACAAAACATTTGTTCGATAATATGATAATAGCACAGAAAGAAAATAATTTCAAGAAAAAAAGAATATTTGTTCTGGTAGATAAAACATGTAAAAAGAGTTAAAATAACTTATATTATTTCTCCTGTTTTCAGGAGATTGTTTCATTAGAAAGGAAATAACGTGGCATATTTAGGAAATCCTCAAAACACCATTGCAGTACTGCAAAAATATAATTTTAACTTCCAAAAAAAGTTTGGACAAAATTTTCTCATTGATACCCATGTGCTGGATAAAATTATAGAAAAAGCTAATATTACAAAAGAAGACTTTGTTTTAGAGATTGGGCCTGGAATCGGAACCATGACCCAATATCTGTGCGAGGAGGCCGGGGAAGTGGCGGCTGTAGAAATTGACAGCAATCTGATTCCTATATTAAAAGATACTTTAAGTGAGTATTCCAATATAGAAATCGTCCATGGGGACATTTTAAAGGTGGATATCGGGGCTCTTGCCCGGGAAAAAAATCAGGGAAAACCCATAAAAGTAGTTGCAAACCTTCCTTATTATATAACAACCCCTATTATCATGGGGCTGTTTGAGAGCCATGTTCCCATAGACAGTATTACGGTTATGGTACAGAAAGAGGTTGCAGAGAGGATGCAGGCATCTCCCGGCACCAAAGATTATGGGGCTTTAACCTTAGCGGTTGGGTATTATGCAAAACCGGAAATCGTGGCAAATGTGCCTCCCAACTGTTTTATGCCAAGACCCAAAGTGGGGAGTTCTGTGATTCGTTTAAAACGTCACGAACACCCTATTGTACAAGTGGAAAATGAGAAATTAATGTTTGATTTAATAAGAGCCTCTTTTAATCAGAGGAGAAAAACCCTGGTCAACGGCTTAAACAATGCCCCTGGAATTTTTCTTGGCAAGGAAAAGATTCAGGAATGTTTAAAAGAATTGTCTGTATCTGAGACAATTCGGGGAGAAGCCCTGACGCTGGAACAGTTTGCCAGGCTTTCCAATATAATGAAAAATAAAATGTGATTTTTTTTTCGTTTCTTCATATATTTATAATAAGGACAAACAGGGGGCTTATGGATATATGAAGAATTTTCTTTACAGAATCGCTTTATGCGTGGCGCTTTTTGTATTAATTCCATTAATAATTACGCTTTTAGCCCAGGGAAGCGGTAAAGATTATGTTGGAAAACTGTCAGAAGAAGGTCAGGAAAAACAGGATTTAGGATTGGACGAGGATATGCTTATTGGCATAGTGGCAAATGAGATAGCCGTTACATCTGAGCCGGAAGCTATGAAAGCCCAGGCGGTGATTGCCCGGACAAATTGTCTTCGGGCAATCCAGAATGGGGAAAACCTGCCGGAGGGATTGACAAAGAGTGAAATGATGCGGCTTTGGGGCAGTGAAAATTTTACAGAGTACTACAGTCAGTTGGAAAATTGCATAGAAGCTACAAAAGGGGTTGCAATCACTTACGGCGGCAGTTATATCCAGGCGGATTTTCATGCCGCCAGTGCAGGATACACCAGAAATGCCCAGGAGGTGTACGAGAATGAAGACTTTCCTTATCTGAAGCTTGTGGACAGCCGAAGTGACATTACTTCTCCTGATTTTTTTAAAGTGATTTTTTATACAACAGAGGAGTTTTTGCAGACTGCCCAAAGCTTTTTCGCAGAAGATATGCAGGGAAAAACGGCAGGGGAAATTTTAGCGGCTTTTGGGATTACAAGTCGGGACGGGGCGGATTATGTGACCGGAGTCACAATAGGAGAAAAGACATATTCGGGAGAAGAAATCCGCCTTGCATTTGGCTGGAATTCTTCCTGCTTTTATTTGAGGGAAGTGGACGGGGAAATCCGGGCGTCTACAAAGGGATTGGGCCATGGTCTGGGATTAAGCCTATATGGGGCGGAGGCTATGGCAAAATCCGGCTCTTCCTATAAAGAAATTTTAAAATATTATTATTCGGATGTTGATTTTGTCACCACAGTACCATCAGAGTAAAAGTTTTTTGCAAGTGAATAAATTCGTGGATTATGCACAAGCTATAATCAGTAGTACAATATACCCGCGAGGCAGCAAATCATTTGGCAGATATGTATGCTCCGGAGTATAAATATTGATTATGGATGGTGAATCATATGAGACGAGATATGAGAGATTTCTTTAGAAAAAAACAATACACAATAGCTGCTGCCTGTGTGGCAGCGGCACTTTTAGGAGCAGCCGGCATATATGCTTTTTCCGGGAAGGGAAGTACGCCTGAGGAACCAAAAGAGCAGACAGCCCAAATTGAAACAGAAGAGAAAAAAATTGAGACAGCCAAAAATACGGAGAAAGACACGGAAGAAAAGAAAGAGACAAAAAGCGCATCTGCAGTAATAAAACCTGCAAGAAATAACCAGCAGGAAAAATTTGACTGGGAAGAAGAGGAAAAAGAGGAGCTTCCTCAAATTGCCCAGGCCGACACGGAAGTAACGCCGGAGGAAGAATCAGCGGAAGAGCCGGAGGAAACAGTAGAGACAACAGCCAATGTAAACAGTGCCAGAGAACTTCATTTTAGCGCAGATACAGGTCTTAGCTGGCCGGTGTCCGGGGCGGTGATTTTAAATTACAGCATGGACAAGACCGTATATTTTTCCACATTGGATCAGTACAAATATAATCCAGCAATAATCATTGCTGGTAATGTAAATGAAAAAGTCCAGGCGGCAGCAAGCGGAACAATTACAGATATCAGTACCAATGAGGTGACGGGATGTACCGTGACCATGGATTTAGGGGATGGATATCAGGCAGTTTACGGCCAGTTAAAAGAAGTGCCCTACAAAGCGGGGGCATATGTGGAGGCTGGAAATACCATTGGTTTTGTCAATGAACCCACAAAATATTACTCATTGGAGGGAAGCAATCTTTATTTTGAGTTGTTAAAAGACGGTACTCCTGTGGATCCGGTAGAATATTTTTCCGCAGAGTAATATTTGTTCTTGCTTTTTTTCCCATTAACACTTATAATCCCATCTTCGACAGTTACAGAAAAACAAAGTGGCAGAATCCCTTGAATTTATTGGGGATATGCCACTTTT
>NZ_RAZG01000040.1 GCF_003612565.1 Roseburia sp. 1XD42-69
TTATCTGCTGGACATTTTAAACTATAGGGAGGGCTGGTTACCTGCTTGTGTAGGTTAATCAGCAGACACTAACTATTTCAACAATAATGCGAATAACATGATGATGAATATGAAGATTTTTTCCCTTGAAGCCATTTATAAATGTACCAACAGAAATACTTAACATTCCAATAATCATAATCATTATAAAATTTTTGCACCATACCATGTTTAAAAACGTATATAAAAAGACTAACAAACAACCAATTAGTATAAATGCAGAAGATATACTTTTTAACTTTTCTTTATAGACAGCGAACACCATTAACCCTACATAGAATATTGCAAGTACTGCCCCACAAATTTTCATTTCACTCTCCTTTTTTATATTCTAAAATATCCCCCGGCTGGCAATCCAGAACTTCACATATTGCTTCTAAAGTCGAAAACCGAATTGCACTAATTTTTCCTGTTTTCATCTTGGATAGATTGACATTAGCAACGCCTACTTTTTCAGACAACTCTTTTAAAGACATTTTTCTATCTGCCATTACCCTATCTAACCTCATAATTATTGGCAAATTATCACCTCACAATGTTTCATCTGATTCCTTTTGCAAATCACAACCATAACTGAATATCAAAGAAATACAATAAACAATTATCGCAACTATCATTCCAATAATATTAACCCGCCATGTTAATTCTCCAATGGTGTAATAATCCACCAATGAATCGGAATAGCTTCCAACTATACTCAAAATAGCCGTTATAATTGCAACTTTTTTAATTCGGGTAGTATTTTCATGTGTAAATGGCGTAAAACCTTTTCTGATTTTATCAAATATGGCATAGACAAAAAATATCGCAAGCGAGATAAGTATTGTATCAATCAGCATAAATGCAAACATAATCAAAAGTGACCGCGCCTCAATACTTATTGTAGTTCCATTATTCGCTGTAACATTGAAAGCAGCAAGAAAAGATAATTTCGTTTCTTCACCCGAAAACACTAAAATGCCGATTGCTATTAAGGATAATATTACGATAACATTCGATACAATAAATCCCAACTTGAGTACAATGCTTATTTTCTTACTCATACTCCTGATTTTCTCTTGACTTGGTTTCATTTTCTTTACCTCCTATGTAGCGATTATATAACAAAAATATATGAAAGTCAATAATTTATTTACGATAATCATTAATTTTGTTTATCACATACACCTATTTTTTTAATTGTCACTATGGAATAGCAGACAGTTTTTACAAAATATACGGAATCCCTCTGATAAGACCTTTGAGGATTTCAAGGCAATGATACAAGAATCTTATGATTTTGCAAAAGAAAAATTCAACAAAAGAAAAAAGTAAATAATGCAACAGAAGTGGCGACAGTTCAATACGGCATTTGTAAGTTCTCTTCTCGGCAACGGGCTTGACAACGGGAGGGGCAACCGGCTATGGCTTTCCCGAATGGATTTGTTTTACCAATTCCGTATTGCGGACAAAGTGAAAATATATCTGCGTCAGCCGTCCAAGACGGTTCGGCAATTCCATGGCGGCGGATATGCTGGCGGCCTATTACAGCAGAGCGTTTTTATTCCCAACAGCGAAATACGCAGGGAATTTTTGAAACTGCCTATATTCAGTACAATGACGAAAATACATTAAGTTATACCATTTCCCTTGCCCTGTATGCGGCCAGAAGCTACTATACTTTGCACAGAGAGTTTCCCAGCGGAAAAGGCGTGGCAGACTGCCCTTGGTTGGCGAAAATTATGACAAAATGACCAAAAAGCATGAATATATCATTGAAGAAGCGTAAAATAAGGCATAAAACGGCCCGCCCGTTAAAATTGACAAAGTGCAACCGCAAATTGGCAGACAAAAAGTGCCGGCAGCCATATAATTACAGACAAAAGATTTGGAGGTGGTTATATGGGCAAGCCGGCATTTTTTTTGCGGTTTTACAAATCACAGAAAATGAGATTTGCCGTCCTGGTGTTTATCTTTGCATTTGCAGGGGCAATCCTTTCCTGCTCCCTTTTGGTGCAGAGCAATAACAAAGCCTATGCAAGAGCCCAGGCAAAAAACTGGGACAGTGAGCTGTCTGACCATGCTGGGATTGAAGATGACTTGGATAGGGAACTGGATTATGAATTTTCCGTGTTTAACCTGATGGGAAGGGTGATGGGGATTTTTGCCCTGGGCAGCATTTTAATTGTGGTGTGGGGGTGCAGTAGTATATTGATGTTCCACAACCGTTCCATGGAAAAATCCTATGCTATGATGAAAATATTTGGCATGGGAAATAGGGATATTTTTATCCGGGCCCTGGTGGAAGGTGTCTCCTTTGGGGTGCTAGGCGGACTTTTGGGGGATGCGGGAGGATATTTCCTGTTTTCCCATCTATCTAAAAAGCTTGGCCATACGGAGGGCTTTATCCCTATGTTTTCCGGGGAAATGTTTCAAATCCTGCTGTTGGTGGTGGCTATCCTTACGGTGATTGCTTTTTTCGGAAATCTGATTTCCGGGCTTTCCATCTATGAAATGCCTATTATATTTCTGCTTTTCGGAAGGAAAGGGGAAAAAGAAAAGCAGACAAACCGGATATACTGGGTCATTGAATGTATTCTTCTGTATGCGATGGTTTCTGTCTTGTTCCGTAAAAACTGGAAAGACATCAATATTATGCTGCTTATCTGCGCCGTGATTGTCCTGGTGCTTATGGTGATTTTTTACATTTTTTTTCATGAGCAGGGGAGGAAGAGAAATCACGGCATAAAAACCCTAGAAAAAATGTCAGGGATCAGCTATCGGTTTTTGTGCAGCAGGCATAAGCGTGATGCCATGCTGGCAGCTACAGTGTCCGTTGGGGCAATTCTGATCTGTGTCGGGGCAAATTTTATTTTTGATTTCTCCACGTCTTTAAGGAAAGCCTACAGTAAAAACAACGGGTATACCACAGTGGTGGAGGAGCCGGGGTTTAGGGAACAGGGCATGGTACAGAAAATTCTGGATAAAAACGGATATCTGTATACAAAAGGATATACAAAAGAAATGAAGTATGAGGATATCGGGGTAAAACAAGTGGAGGGGGAATGGGACGAGTTTTACGCCCTGGTGATAGACGGGCAGACGGACAACAGCCAGGCTTTTCAGGTGCCGGGGGGCTGTTTTGCTTCGGAAAATTATTTTTCGTACCGCTGTGGTTTGGATCTTAGGGAAGAAAGCGGTATTTTTGGAAAGGATTTGAAATTTTCAAAGCGGACGGGCCTGGGAAATGTTATGTGGAATATATTCCCTTATAATTTTTTTGTAAACCGCAGCGATTTCGGGTGGGGGCTTGACGATACCTGGGACACGGTGTTTATTATGGACATTGACTTAGAGGCGGAAGAAAAACTTGAAACTATATTGGCAGGACAGCGTTGCAATGTCATGACTACAACGGAATCGGTAAATGAAGTGGCGGAACTTTTGTCGGATTATTTAAGTGTCGTGGCAGTGACAGGGATTATGCTCATTCTTGTGACGGGAACGTTTTTCTATTCCATGGTGCGAAGCGACCTTTTGTCCAGAAAAAAAGAAATGTTTTTGTACCAGGTATTTGGGGCATCCAGGAGAAAAGCCTTTTGGGTGGTATTTCTGGAGTATCTGATGATTGCCTGGACGGCGGCGGTCTGTGTGCTGGCGGCATCTATGCTGGTGGGAGGATTTGTCTATGGATTTTTGCTGAGGACATTTTATCCCCTGTCGGCGCCTACGGTAATCATAACCAGCCTGTCGGTAACAATTTTTGTGCTGGGATGCTGCTATATTGCACAGTGGATAAATTTTAGAAGTGGAAAAATGGAAATGATACGGGATGAATAGGAGGAAGGCAAATGCGAAGCATTTTTAGGATGCCTTCCGACGAAATGGAGCCATAAGGAATCCTCCCGCAAGCGGGTCCCTCCTTGTGGCAAATGCCGCCGAAACGAAGTGAGGGGGCGCTACATTAAAAACAGGAGGAATTATTATGATTAAAGCGGAACATATTTCAAAAAATATCCAGGTAGGGGACAAAACGGAACATATTTTAACGGATATTTCTTTCGAGTTAAAACAAAATACCATTACGGCTATTGTGGGAAAAAGCGGGTGCGGCAAGAGTACTTTGCTTTCTATTTTAAGCGGTATTGACAAGCCTTCTGAGGGGAAAGTTTATCTTAAAAAGAAGGATTATTATTCCCTGGAGAGAAAAGAGCAGGAAAAGTTCCGGAATGAAAATATCGGAATTTTGTTTCAGAATTATCATCTGATTCCGGAGCTAACCTGTGAGGAAAATATCAGGATGCCCCTGGTTTTTTCAGACAAAAAGCTGGAGAGCGGCAGGGTGAAAAAGATGATGAAAAGCGTGGGCTTAGAAAAGCAGCGCAGGCTTTACCCCAAGCAGATGTCCGGCGGGGAGCAGCAGAGGACGGCCATTGTCCGGGCGCTTATTAATAAGCCTTCTATTCTCTATGCGGATGAGCCTACCGGAGCACTGGATTCGGAGACGGGGAACAGTGTGATTCGTTTTTTAGTGAAGTGCGCCCATGACCAGGGGCTTACGGTTTTGCTTGTCACCCATGATATGGGGATTGCCAATCAGTGTGATGAGATTATCAGGATGGAAAATGGGAGGATTGTAAAAGCGAAATAAATTGTAACATAGGATTGACTTTTTTGCAGATTTCTTTTATCATTTGCATAATATGACAACGGTGATTGATGTGGACTGGCCGAAAGGCCCTGGTTCACGGAACAGCGGGGAAATTCCCCGCTATTTTTTTGGAGAATACAATATAAGAAAATTATAAATAACAGGGAGGAATTATTATGAGTATGCAAGGGAGAAAAAGAAAACTGGCAGTTTTACTGTCTGCTTCAATGCTGTCATCAACAGTTTTTGGCTGCTGGCTTGGAACGGGCATCGTTGAAGTTCATGCTGCCACGAAAGAAGCAAAAAACTATTTTGCGGAGGGGCTTGGAACAGGAATAGACTTTTCGGAAAACAGTTGGGATTTTACCACGGTTTTTAAAACAGGAGCAGATGAAAACGTGGTAACGGATCCGGCGTCACAGGCTGGGATTGTGGAAAATGAGCATTCCGGAAAACAGGAGAAAATTGTAAGATTGATTAACAATGTCCGCACTGATGCAAAAAGAGAAGGGATAATAAGCAGCCGGGCGGGTGTAGCAATTGTTGGAGATAAGATATCTTTAAAAGATACCAGCGAATTTTCAGCAAAATATACAATTTCCATGCCGGATGCATGGTCTAAACCTCAAAATGCGGGGGGGGGGTATGGCATTGCCTTTATTGTTACACCGATGGAGGAGATAAAAGGGAATACCAGCACCGGTATGGCATATTATGGAAATAAAGACAGCCTTGTAATTGAGATGGACTCCTATTTTAATGGGGGGCATTGTAATTTTGATTCATCAGAGGGAACCTATGTGAATTGGGTATATGACAATCAGATTTATGCAAACTCCGGTTTCGGTTATTTGCAGGGACTTGCCGATGATACCAGAAATAACGGATTAGAATATGATTGGGTAAATAAAGGCCCCGCTTATTGGACAAAATTGAATAACTGGGGATATGCCAGCCTGCCGGACAGTTCCGAAAGAAGATTTGACCATATAGGTGTTATGAAAGATGGCGTTGTCAGGGAACATCATGGTATTTCTTATCTGAATGGTTTGAAACCGGATGAGGTGAAGAATGGTAAATATGTGAATGTCAATGCTGCATCCGCTTCCACAGCAAGTGACTCTTCAAAGTGTGCAACACGGTTTGCTGATGCAGGCGATATAGATGTATTAGGGGAAGGTGTGGATAACAGGCTGTTTACCCTATGGGTGGACTATGATGGGGAAAACTTATATGTCAGATATGCAAATGGAAGTTTTTTGGAAGCGGCAAGGCCTGAAAATGCCCAGATTGCAATGGAGAAAGTGTATGGATTCTCACATATATTTACAGAGAGTGATGTTCATATTGGTTTTCTTTCTTCCATCAGTGAGGATTCCATGGCAAATCATACCCTGCATAGTTTTGCCTTTGCTAACACATATTTTGAAAATGGCATACCAAATGACTATGTGCTGAACAATGAGAAGGTTAAAGCTGCAAAAAAGGCGGTGCAGCAGGCCCTGGAAAACATTACTGTGAAAAATGATACCACAGGGGAGAAAATTCAGGAAGCGGTAAATGATGTGCTTAAAAATGCCAGTTCAGATTTTTCGGATGTAACGGTAACAGTGGGAGACATTACAAAGACGGAGGCAACGGTAACCGGGGAAGGAAATATCCGTGGAACTATTACGGTTCGCTGCGGGGATACGGCAGACACCATAATTATAGATAAGACCATTGCAAAACTGCCGGAGAATGGCAACACAGGAAATATAACAGAAGGGGAAAATGGCGGCACAGGAAACATAACGGAAGGGGAAAACGGCGGCACAGGAAACATAACGGAAGAGGAAAATACGTCGGTGTCAAAGTTGGTAAGGGAGCTTAAGGTATCCAAAAAGACGGCAGAAAAAATCCTTGCCATGGCAGGAAAATATGATATTTCCATGGAAACGTTATTGATCGGGGAGGACACGTTTAAGAAGCAACAATCGGAAGGAGATGTGAAAGGCTCAACTTTTTACAGGCTTCAGGCAGCGGGATCCAAAACAACGGCAAAAAGTGTAAAGCTGACATGGAAGAACGTAAGAGGAGCTGACGGTTATCAGATTTATGCAGCCAAGTGCGGCAGGAAAAACAAATGGAAACTGGTGAAAGATATCCGAAAGGGCAGTACCAAAACTTTTACCCAGAAGAAGCTTAACAAAGGAACAGCTTATAAATATGTGGTGCGTGGGTACAAAATGATAGACGGCAGGAAGATTACGATTGCGGCATCAAAATGTGTCTATGTTTTCACAGACGGTGGAAAATACGGAAATACAAAATCCGTGAAGGTAAAAAAGACCAAGGTAAACCTTAAAAAGGGAAAGACTTATCAGGTTAAGGCTTCCCAGGTGAAGGAGAAAAAGGCGCTGAAAAAGTACCGGAATATTTGTTACGAATCAACGAATCCAAAAGTAGCGGCTGTCTCAGGAAAGGGTCTGATCCGGGCAAAGGCCAAGGGGACATGTAAGGTTTATGTCTATGCCCAAAACGGTAAACAGAAGGAGATTAAAGTTACCGTAAAGTAAGTCTTTTTGTAGTGTGCAGTGTCGGGAAATGCTTTTTTGCATATGATACATTAATGGAATAATTAGAATGAAGAAAATATGAGACATTGCCACAATCTTTTGAACCCGGAAACAGAAAAATATTTGCAAAAATACAACCGCATATTAACTGAAATGATAAGGGGAATGGAGGAGGCAAGGCTAAAGGACAGCATTTCTTACAATTTTATTGTCCAGATGGTTCCCCACCACCTGGCAGCGATTGAAATGTCAGAAAACCTTTTGGCCTATTGTCCCATTCCTGCACTGAAGGAAATCGCAGAAGGAATTATCACGGAACAGACCAGGGGTATCGGGGATATGCTTGAGATTGAAGAGGAATGTGAGGCTTGCAGGAACACACCCTGCCAGTTAAATAAGTTTCAGGGAAGGATAAACCAGATTAAACAGCTAATGTTTTTCCAGATGCGCCATGCCTGTGCAGACAACAATATTTCCTGCAATTTTATGCGGGAAATGATACCCCACCATATGGGGGCGGTGCGCATGTCGAAAGCTGCCCTGGAATATGAAATTTGTCCAGGGCTTGTGCCGATATTGCAGTCCATTATCACTTCCCAGGAGCATGGTATTATGCAGATGCGGGAGTTGATGCGGAAAAATTGCTGTTAGAATATATTTTATCTGCTGTCCTTGCTGTGGGAGGTTTTTTGTGCTAGGATAAGTGAAACAGAAATAAAGGAGTGAGGGCATGGCAAGGACAGTGGCAATAGGGGTACAGGATTTTGAAACCATTGTTACCAACAATTATTTTTATATAGATAAAACAGATTTTATCCGGGAATGGTGGGAAAACGGGGACAGCGTAACGCTGATTACAAGACCTAGGCGTTTCGGGAAAACCTTGAATATGAATATGGTAGAAAAGTTTTTTTCCTTGGAATATGCCGGGAGAAGCGATTTGTTTGAAAACTTAAATATCTGGAAAGAGGAAAAATACAGAAAACTTCAGGGGACGTACCCTGTGATTTTCATGAGTTTTGCGGATGTGAAAGAAACTGAGTTTCCTTCTGCCCGGAAAGCTATCTGCCGTAATATAAAAAGGCTATATAACAGACATGATTTTCTTCTGGAATCGGACTGTCTGAATGAAGACGAAAAGGATATGTATAAGAAAGTCGACCCGGAGATGGAGAATTATATTGCATCGGATTCCATAAGGGCTTTGGCGGATTATTTGCAGCGGTATTACGGGAAAAAGCCCATTATCCTTTTGGATGAGTATGATACGCCCATGCAGGAAGCCTATGTCTACGGGTATTGGGAGGAAATGATATTATTTATCAGAAACCTGTTTAATTCCACTTTTAAGACAAACCCGTATCTGGAGCGAGCCATTATGACAGGGATTACAAGGGTGAGCAAAGAAAGCATTTTTTCTGACCTGAATAATCTGGAAGTGGTCACGGCAACTTCTGATAAATATGCGGATTTTTTTGGCTTTACGCAGAGAGAAGTGTCGGATGCCTTAAAGGAATTTGGCCTGGCAGACCGGGAAGAGGAAGTGAAACTCTGGTATGACGGTTTTATCTTTGGGGAAACGGCAGATATTTACAATCCCTGGTCGATTCTAAATTTTTTAGATAAAAAAAGGTTTTCCACCTACTGGGCCAACACCAGCAGCAACAGCCTGGTGGGGAAACTGATCCGGGAGGGAAGCAAGGACGTAAAAATCATTATGGAAAACCTCTTAAAAGGGGAGGTCCTCTGTACAAAAATAGACGAGCAGATTGTATTTAACCAGCTTGACCACAACGAATATGCCATATGGAGCCTTTTACTTGCCAGCGGTTATTTGAAAGTAGAAGAATGTAACATGGATCCAGACCGGGAAAAAGACGAATATAAGCTGAGGCTTACCAACAATGAAGTAAAATATATGTTTGAGGATATGATAGAAGGATGGTTTAAAAATTATGCCCCGGCATACAATGACTTTATTAAGGCGCTTTTGATGGATGATGTAAAGGCTATGAATTACTATATGAACAGGGTTGCCCTTGCTACTTTCAGCAAGTTTGATACGGGAAACAGGCCTTCGGAAACTGCGGAGCCGGAAAGGTTTTACCACGGATTTGTCCTGGGGCTTATGGTGGAGCTTAAGGACAGGTATGTGATTACCTCAAACCGGGAAAGCGGTTTTGGGCGTTATGATGTGATGATGAAGCCGAAGACAAATATGGACCATGCCATTATCATGGAGTTTAAAGTCCATGATGCAGAGGATGAGAAAACCCTGAAAGAAACGGCGGAGGCAGCGCTTTTGCAGATAGAGGAAAAGAAATATGCGGCATCTCTTGAGACTGAGGGGATTCCCCCGGAGCGAATCAGAAAATATGGCTTTGCCTTTCAGGGGAAAAATGTGTTGATTGGAGTATAGAAACGAAGAATTTATGGATACAGAAAACCGAAATGATTATAAAATTTATCCCTTAAACTGGGAAGAAATAGAAAAACTATATCATACAAATATGCAGCAGGATTTTCCGGCACCTGAAATAAAACCTTTTGGCATGATTGAGGATTTACATCAGCGTGGGCTTAACAAAGTATATGGCCTTTTTGGAAAAGGGGAACGGGAATTATCCGCTTATGCCGTTTTTGAGGCGGCAAATGAAGGGAATGTCTGGCTTTTGGATTACTTTGCGGTAGAACGGAAAAAACGAAGCCTGGGACTTGGTTCTGTTTTTTTAACCCAGTTGAGGGATGTATTAAAAGAAACTACAGATACGGAGGCCGTATTTTTAGAGATAGAGCGGATTGACAAAGCCCCGGATGAAAAGCAGCGTCTGATTCGGGAGCGGAGAAAGAATTTTTATCTGAAAAACGGATTAATAGAAACAAATGTTTTTACCGTGGCAGACGGAGGGTTGGATTACGAGATTCTTTGCCTTCCGGTTCAAAAACAGATCATGGGACAAGCTGCAGGGGAAAAGATGAAGCAGATTTATAAGACATTTTTTGAAGAAAATTCTTATGAGGTATATTTGAAAGAATGTAAAGGAGCAAATAATGATACTTGAAACAGAGCGTTTATATTTCCGCAGGATGAACCAAAATGATTTCAAATCCCTATGCAAAATCCTGCAGGATGAGAAAACCATGTATGCCTATGAGGGAGCTTTTAGCGATGGAGAGGTACAGGAATGGCTGGACAGGCAGATTTCCCGTTATGAGAAATGGGGATTTGGCCTGTGGGCCATGGTTTTAAAGGAAAGGGATGAGGTGATTGGGCAGTGCGGCCTGACCATGCAGCCCTGGAAAGAGGAGGAAGTGCTTGAGGTGGGATATCTCCTCCAACGCAATTACTGGCATAAGGGCTATGCCACGGAAGCTGCCAGGGCCTGCAAAAAGTATGCCTTTGAAATTCTAAATGCAAAGGAAGTATGCTCCATTATCAGAGATACAAATGCGGCATCCCAAAAGGTGGCTGTCAGAAATGGCATGACGGTAAGAGACAGTTGGACGAAGCATTACCGGGGGGTGGACATGCTTCATTACCGCTATGTTGCCAAACGGGAATAAAGATTTACCTCAACTGTTCCACGATTTCACAGAGTTCCTCCCAGGACTGCATTTTCCTATCTAACTCTCTTTCCCCCCCAGGAGAGAGTTTATAATATTTCCTTGCAGGGCCGCCGGACACCTCCCCCTGGTACTGCACGGCAAATCCCTCTTTTTTCAGTCTGCGCAAAATGGCATAAAAGGTGCTTTCATTTACGTCCGGAAACAGCAGGTTCATTTCTTTCATCAATTCATATCCATAGTAATCTTTTTTTGCTAATTTCAGCAGAAGGCACATTTCAAGAATCCCTTTTTTAATTTGAGCGTCCATGTCCCACCTCCCTTTCCAGGATGAAAAAAGATATAAGGGCTGCAGCCAGGGAAATGAAGTATGGTATCATAAAAAACGGATATTGGTAGAACACTGGTATATCCATATTGCCCAGGTATCGGTTGTATCCGATAAGGCTTAAAAAAATCCCCGTGATTTGAAGCAGTGTAAAATAGGACTGAAACTGCCCCCGTACAATTTTAATCAGGGAGCTTCCCATTCCCAGCAGGCAGAGCAGGGAAGAGCCCCAGTAGAGGCCGTCGCTCCAGGGAAAATAGCCTGCCAGATATGCTTCCGGGAAGATAAAAAGCAGGATCAGCTGTACAGCAAGGGCGGTAAAAAACAGGCAGAGCTGTTTTCTCAGCAGTTTTTTCCGGTCATAGTTATAGCAGGAATCCCAAAGGCAGTTGATTCCCAGCACAAGCCACAGAAGAACTGCCCCGGGGACGATAACCCCAAAGGGAAGCATAAAGGAAGCTGCGAAAGGTAAGGAGTAGCCCGTATATCCTATCCAAAAAAGCAGGCTGAAAAAGATAAAAGAGATGGCGCAAAGGATGGCAAGGATGAGCCGGAAATTCTTTTCCGGCGCAATGTCTCTGGCAAATTCCCGGTATGTGCCAAACTTTGGACTGTGGCCTGTGTTTTCTTCCTCCCGCAGAAATCCTTCTGTATCTGTGAGAAGCTCCCGCAGAGAGGAGGCGGGAAGTTTAAAGATTAGTCTTTTTTGCAGTTTTAGCAGATATTGGTTTCGGTCCATGTGAAATCCTCCTTTTTTAGTACAACGTAGTATTTGTTGTACTAATATTACACCAACTACTGTTTAAAAATCAATAGTTTTTTGAATAGTAGAAAGAAAAGATAGAAATTCGTAAGGTTTTTCACAATTTGAGTTATTTTTGAAAATAAAAGACTTTGCCTACGGGGCGAAAAGGCAGCCTGTTTCCTTTTGGAATCAGGAAAGCATGTTCCCGTTTCACTTTTAGATTGTCTTCAATATAGCCGTCTGTAATAATTAAAACCGGCCCTTTTCCCGGAAAGTCTTTTGCTTTTTCCAGCAAATCAATGCCCGGCTGTAAAACGGTGCCGCCCCGGCCGGTGACTTTTACCCTACCGGCAATATCATCCGGGGACATATACCCTGCGTCTGTGGCATCTGCGTCGCAGAATACCACTCTCACAAAGGGCACGTCTTTTGACACTGCATAGCTTGCAATGGCTCCTAAGGCCAGGCCAAGCTGTTTTTGGGACATGGAGCCGGAGGTGTCCAAAACCACTCCAAAGGTTCTGCTCTCTAAATCTTTTTCTAAAAAGGCGTAGCTGGGCCTTGGGATATCCGGGGTCGCGCCCTGCCTGCGGCTTGGCCTTGCGTAAGTCCGGTGTTTTTCCATAGGGGGAAACATGTGGTCAAACCATTTTGCCAGTTCCACTTCCCAGGGAATAGGCGGGGTAGACAGTGCCCGTATTTCCTCCACAAGCCCTGCAGGGAGATACCCTCTCTGATTTGTTATGTGGAAATCCAGCCCTTCTTTCAAAGCATTTTTTAAAAATTCATCCAGGCTTACCCCTTTGCCTGCGTTTTCAAACCTGGGTGTGCCGTTTCCGAAAATGTCTCCGTGTCCATATCCCCGGAAGGTGGCATTTTTTTTAAACTTCCTCATTTCTTTTACAATTTTATCGTAAATGGATTCTGCAGAAAGGTTCTTAAGCTCCTTGTCATAGAGAAGCCCTTCTCTTGGCATGGCTCCGATTTTCATTTCCATGAGCCAGCCGTTGATCACATAGTCGCAGGCAATGTTCCACAGATAAGGGTCCCGTCCCTGGCACCGCTTGTGGTGTTCCAGCCCTGCATGTAAATATTCGTGAGCCAGGACAAATTTCCATTCCTCCTCCGAAAACCCGCAGGCGGGATTGGCGTAGATTTCCCCTAAAACCGGGTCCACGGCGGCAATGTGTATCTCATATCGTTTACAAATTTCCCACTCTTCCACAATTTTAAAGGAAGATGCCATTCCCCCTAACAGGGGGTAGTGGGCCAAAAACCACTGGGCGGCTTTTTTTACCGGGGTATCTTTGCCGGGATTTATCCCATGCCCTCCTGCATCACTGACCACGGAAGTGACAGAGTGGGTGATGGCGTAGGAAAAAGCGGCGGCGTATGTATTGCTCTCCCCGCTTTTATAATACAGAGGATGTTCCAAATCAATCATATCTCCCCGGCGGGGGGAGTTGGTTCCGTAAGTCTGCCTTATGGTTTCCCCTTCGGTTTCCAACAGGTGGCTGTATATTTTCCTCTCATCATTCAGCCGGATGGTATACTCATTTCTTGGCTCTTCAAAAACAGAATCCCCGAATTGAATGTCTGCTAAAAACCGGGTGATGTAAAGGTCACAGGCCTTGTTCCAGACCAGGGGATTAAAATCTTCCTTCCCATGAAAGGGCATAGTTTGGGCATCAAAATGCCCAAAGGCCAGATGTAAAAGACAGTGGGCGATGACATAGGCCCATTGCCCGGGGGAAAGTTTTGCCTGGGTATTGACGTAGACGTCGCCGTATTTTGTCACACAGGCCGCGCTTTCCCCGGAGGAGAGATGGGCCTTCTTAATATAGATATCCCCTTTTAACCTGCCCAGCAGAATGTGCTGCTCAAATATCTGGAATCCCGATAAAAAGCGTGCTTCTCCCGGAGGAATGTCTTTTTCATCTGTGTAATAATTTTTATGTAAATAAGCCATGTTTTTCTCCTTTTTCCAAAATCTACAGGGTGTCCACCAGCCTTGGCAAATCTCTGATGATTTCCACCATAAACCAGTCGGGGAGAGTTTCTTCTTCATCTGAGGCCACTGTCATCTGGGCAATTTCAAAATTAATAACGGAAAGCTCTTTTATCATTGCTTTTGCCCGGTAGACAAAGTGTATAGTGCCCTTTGGGAGGTCCTGTTTGCTTTTGGGAAGCTCTGTAAGCAGCCTTCCCCGGAAGGACTGGGCAAGGAAATAAAGCAAATCCCGGTCTTCCGGTTTCTTTGGCCATTTTGCCTCCTGGGCAATAATGTCATCCAAAAGGTGGGAATTTTTAATATTTTTCGTGTAGGCCAAAAACATCCCCGCATGGGAGGGAGTTAAACATGCATAGGAAATCATGCGCAGAACTTCCGCCGGGATATCTTTTTTCCCTGCGTGGTATTCTGTCAGGGCATCGCTTAACATATGCCAGGACCTTGGGGTGGAAAATGGCTCTTCCGTCTTTGGAGGCTCTGAAAAAAGATGGTCAGGCCGCTGGGAAATATAATCCGTCACCCAGGGATGCAGCCCCACACCTTTCGCCCATTTGATCCACTGTCTGGCATCGGCTTTCATCTGCACGTGGAACATGCGGTTAATCAGGGCGGAGGACATGGTTTTTACAATGGCGCTGTCCTCTGCCCGGTTTCCTGCCCCCACCACAATACTGCCCTCCGGCAGATGGTATTCCCCGATTCTTCTCTCATGAATCAGGCTGTAAAATGCTTTCTGCACCTCCTGGGAGCAGGCGTTTAACTCATCTAAAAACAGCACGTAGGGTTCTTTTCTTGCAATCATTTTCGGGGGGAGAAATTCGGAAGTCTCCCCGTTTATTCTGGGGATGCCGATAATATCCTCCGGCGCCAACTGGCTTCCCAAAAGGGATACGCAGGGAAGCCCCACTTCCCGGGCAAATTTTTCCACAAGGGCGGATTTCCCGATGCCCGGCGCTCCCCAGATGAAAACAGGCCGGATGGGCGCTACATTTAACAATATTTCCAACAGGTCATTTTGTGTCACTGTAATAGGTAAATTCATATAAATCCTTTCTCACAAAACGGCACAGTCCTCTTTTTATATTGGCACAGCATGGTATTATGTGCTTTTTTGGCTATGAAAAAACAGCAGCGAAGAGCTGCATAGAGATGCCTTTCGGCATAGATAATAAATGAAAATAAATAAACCAAATTTTAATTAGCCGTAAAAGAGGCCCTGCACCTGATATTTAGTTGTCTTTTTCCTGAATGAAACATTTGCTTTGTCATAATTGACCTCCTTTCGTGCTGGTTAAAAAGTTACGGGCTGCCAGAGAACATCTGACTGAAACTTTATATCGGACAGTTGCAGAGGATTGTTAACCCCTTAAAATAAGGGGAAAAATATATTGACGGACCCTTATTTTAAGGGTATACTAATACCGTAGCAGAAATATACTGTTTTTATGAATGGAGGGGTAACTTGGAACAGAAATTATTTGCCATTTCGAATGTATTGTGTGGAAAAGACATAAAAGCTATACGAAAAAATTTGAAATTGACCCAGGCGGAGTTTGCCCAGCTCTGTAATGTTTCCGTGAAAACCATTGAACGATGGGAGGGCAGCGATAAAGAAATTACAGGACCAATTGTGACATTGATGAAAGTTCTGAGAGAATACCCCCAGATCAGGGAGGAATTGGAGATACCTGCCAGGGCATATCAAATGCGTTTGTGGTATATGCATGAGGATGAGATTTGCACTATAATTGATGTGGAGGAGCGGAAGAGGCTGGTAAAAGTATATAATTATACGAAAGATTATATTTTCAGGGCTTTTGGCAGAGAGGAAAGACCCACATTTGATCAGTATGAAGAGTTTTTGGAGAGCCGTTGCTTTCCCAGAAGCCGTGACAAAATGAAACTTATTTTGAGAGAACTTGACCTGCCTTTTTATGAACCGTTAATGATCATAGAAAAAACCCAGGGCAGGATGGCGGAAGATAATTTCTGGATAAAAATAGAGAGGTGAGGTATGGTAGAATTATCAGAGCAGGATATCAGAACAAATAACAGGCAGTCTTCAAAGGGAAATCAGTTAAAATGGTATAAAAATGAAATATGGTACAAAGCTGATTACACCGGGTATGAAGGGCTGGCTGAATATGTGGTATCAAATCTGCTGGAATGGTCCAATTTAAAAAAAGGAGAATATATCGGTTACAATACGGAAGAAATCTGCTGTGGATATGCCAGATATTTGGGCTGCAGCAGTACAAATTTTCTTTCGGAGGGATGGCGTCTCATAACACTGGAGCGTCTGTTTCAGAATTTTTACCAGGAAAGCTTGAACAAAAGTATCTATTTGATCAGGGATATGGAGGATAGAATTCGGTTTTTGACAGAACAGACGATACGGATTACCGGACTTAGGCATTTTGGCGAGTATATAAGCAAATTATTGACAATAGATGCATTTTTCCTGAATGAAGACAGGCATACCCATAATATCGCAGTACTAATGGATGAGGAGGAAAAATATCATTACTGTCCTATTTTTGACAATGGCGCAGGCTTGCTGTCAGATACAACAATGGATTATCCTTTGAATATTGCATTGGAAAAATTAATAGGAAGAGTTACATCAAAAACATTTGGCAAGGATTTTGATGAGCAATTAGATGCAGCGGAAAAATTGTATGGACAGCATATTAAGTTTAATTTTGGGGAAAAGGATGTCTGGGTACTGCTGGAAAAAGAGAAATATTATTCGGAGGAGATTAAGGAACGGGTTATGCAGGTTATACGGGAACAGCGCAGAAAGTACAGCTATTTGTTTTGACTTAGTTGACATGCCCTTGTTTTAGAGATATAGTAATGCAGGAAATAAACAGGAAGGGAAGACTTATATGAAAAAAGCATCCGGAATAAATTATTTGATTTTAGCTGTATTGGCCTTTGCAAGTGTGGGACTGGAACTGCTTTTGGCTTTTGGGGCAGAACCTGTTTTATACGGCGGGCCTACCAGTCAGTGGACAGATATGCAAAACATCATGCATTGGATATTTACTTGTATCTTATGGGGGACTGCAAGTTGGTTTATGATTCGTTTTGCAAAGAAAAAATATGGATTTGACCTGTTTGAAAAAGGAAATAAAATGGCTCTCTGGCAATGGCTGCTGATATTTGTCATTATTGCGGGCAGCCTGGTTGTATCTTATGTTAGCTGGGATGGCAGTAAGGTTATAAAAGAATTTTATGCAAACGGCCCGGTGAAATTTATATTTCAGTACATATACTATATTTTTGAAACTGTTTTAGTAATGCTTATCCTTGTGTTTGGACAAAAAGCTTTTGAAAAGTGGTTCCACAGGCCGAATATTCCTTACGGCGGTATTATTGTTGCTGTGACATGGGGAATTGGACACTTTTTTACGAAAGATGTATTAACCGGGATTGTAACGGTTATTTCCGGTTTGGCATTTGGAAGCGTATATCTTTTGGCAAACAGAGATATCAGGAAAACATATCTCATTTTATTTATCATGTTTGTTTTGTAAATAAAAAAAGGAACAGGCGCAAACGCACCCATTCCTCTCTAAATGCCTTATCTTACAGATTTTTTTATTTTAGCCAAAATATCTCTTTAACAGGCCCTCAAATGCTTTGCCGTGTCGAGCCTCATCCCTTGCCATCTCATGAACCGTATCATGGATTGCATCCAGGTTCTGAGCTTTCGCTCTCTTAGCCAGATCCGTCTTACCAGCGGTAGCGCCGTTCTCAGCGTCCACACGCATCTCTAAATTCTTCTTTGTGCTGTCTGTTACAACTTCGCCTAACAGCTCTGCAAATTTAGCAGCGTGCTCTGCCTCTTCCCATGCGGCTTTTTCATAGTATAAGCCAACTTCGGGATATCCTTCCCTGTGAGCCACACGAGCCATAGCCAGATACATACCAACTTCGGAACATTCTCCTTCAAAGTTTGCTCTTAAATCAGCAACGATGTCTTCGCTGACACCTTTTGCAACGCCTACTACGTGCTCTGCTGCCCAAGTTTTTTCACCTTCCTGCTTTTTAAATTTCTCAGCAGGCGCTTTACAGACTGGACAGGATTCCGGTGCGGAATCTCCCTCATGAACATATCCACATACAGTACATACAAATTTAGCCATTTTTTTATTCTCCTTTTCTTATAAAAGTATTTTTAATATTACATTTCGGACAAAGTCCGAAAAAATGTGTAATGTGACCAGTAATCACACCAGAAAAATTCTGACGTGCCGCTTCATCAATCTCCGGCATAGGCCCAATATCCATGTCCAACACTTGTCCGCATTGACTGCAGATAAAGTGGTAATGGGGACTGGTTCTTCCATCATATCTGTCCGGGCCGTTCCCTAAAGATATGCGGAGGATTTCGCCCATGTCAGCCAGGAGATTCAAATTTCGGTACACCGTACCAAGACTGATGTTGGGAAATTCCTCTTTAATATCCAGATACACCGTCTCCGCTGTGGGATGTGTAAAGTGCGAGTCCAGATATTTTTTGATGGATTCACGTTGTCTGCTATAGTTTGGCATCGTGAGTCCTCCTTTGTAAAAATAGGAATCATTACTGTTTATGCAAACACTATAGTATAAATTCTAAGGTTTGTCAATGTATTTTATAAAAAGTTTATATTTTATTTGAAAGAATCCTGATTTCTCTTTGGTGCCTCTTTATGGTGACATTTTTGTACTCGGAATGAAGGGTATGGCGCAGTCCGTTTATCGTAACCACGGTTCCGGCAAAAGTTAATTCGCTGACTACAATTTTTCCCTCCACAGACCGGGAGTTAATATCAATCACCCGCTCTCTTTTTGTGTACAGTTCGTTTAAAATTTCCTGACACTGGGCTTTTGCATTGGCAAGTTCCTCATTTTTGGCAGTGAGCTCCGGTGTGGCAGGCTGGGATTTTAGCCGCATGGAAATATTGTCAAGTTCCCGCAAAAGGTCGGAAAATTCATCTTGTTTTTCCAGGGTAAGGCTGTCTAACTCTTCCATTAAAGCCTTAAAATCTTTTTCCAGGCCAATGGTAAGCCGTGTGGTTACTCCTGCACGGTTTCCTATAGAAGCTGCGGAAATCAGTTCTGCAGCCGTAAGAGAGCCTCCGATGATGGTTCCTCTTTTTCCAGATACAATAATGCAGTTATTGGATTCTATTTCACAGTTAAGCAGGGCTCCGGTATTCACTTCGTTTCCTGCAACTACCTGGGTCTGCTCTAAAAAACGCGCCATTACATTACGTCCGGCCTGTATAGTTCCGGAGCCGGAGCCCTGCATGCCGTTTTTCAAAATAACATCTTTTCCGGCAAAGAGATTAGCGGTTTCCACATGGCCGTTAATGGTTATATTTCCAGTTGTATTGACAGTGACCCCTGCAAAGACATTGCCCTGTACGATAACATCTCCGTTAAAATCCACGTCTCCTGTGGCGGCGTCAAGATTGCCTTCAACGACATAGAGAGGCGTTACAATTAAGGCATCTTCCTCAAATGTGACACTGCCTTCCAAATCTGCATAATATTTGTCAGCTTCCTCATTCATGTGGCAGTTTGTGCACTGCAGCGGGGCTTGCTCCACTCCTTGGTAGGCCTTTAGTGTCTTGCCGTATACGTCTACCCCATCTGTACCTGGTATGGCCCCGTGGTAAGTGACAATGTGCTGCCCTTCCACTACTAGTTCAATTTTACCCAGTACGTTGTAATCCACCGTGCCGTCTGGATGGATTATTGGCCGTTTTTCCGGTTCCGGATTAAAGTGAAATTCAAAAAATCCGTCTTTGCCGTCAATGGGTGCCGTACCCTGGGCAATCAGCACCTCTTCATAGTCATGTCCTCCTGCCGCCAGTTCCAGCAGGGTTTTTTCCTGTATGCCTGTTACAATTCCATTTTCTTTTAAAAGTTCACGGATTTCCTCCTCCGTAAAGGGGCCGCTGGGCCGATAGTATAAAGTGATTAGCGCCTCCGTACAGTCTTCCGTAATATGCAGAAGGTAATCGGAACTGCTCTGTAAGAATGTGTCATTTGTTCCGGAATATTTTAACAATTTTTCAATTTCCGTATCGTCTGGCATTTCTAGCGGCTGTTCATAGCGAGAGGAACCGTCTGTTGAAATAAATCTGGATTTTCTGTTGGTCCTCTCGGCTCTTCTGCTTCCTGTCTGTGTGTAAAATCCCATAATATCCTCCTGATAGTCCTTACATTAAAATATTTTAGAATTCTGTCATACAGCATTATAGCATATTTTTCAGACATGAACATAGAATATACTAAAAATCCATGGGATGAGGGTAAAAATGGCAGGATTTCAGCGTTTTATCAGTTATCTTTATAAATATGAAAATGATAACAGACAGGAGAATATCGGTTTTGCAAAAGTGGAAATTCGCGGGACTTCTTACAGATTAGAAGTGCATGTAAGAAATCTGAATTTGGAAAAACCGGACTGTACTGTATATCTATTTGCAAGAAATAAAGAAATTATGCATGGAGTTCCTATTGGGGAAATGTATATACGCCGGGGAAACGGTGATATGCGCTATGCTTTTGAAGAGAAGGATTTAAGTGAATTTGGGATAAAAATGGAGCAGGTGGAGGGGATTTTTATTCAGGTTTCCGAAGGGTTATATATTGCCAGCCAGTGGAAGGAGGGAGAAATCCGGGAAAAAAATCTTCTTATGTTAAAGAAAGGGGAGATGGAGGATGCCTTTAGGCCCAGAGAGGAAGTCGTAATATCAGAGGAAAAGGAAACCGTACAGACTTCGGAGGAGAACATAACGGAAGATTTCCGTGAAGTGACGGAGGAGACGGCAGAGGAAAGGAAAGAAGCTCCGAAAAATGTGACGGATTCTGTGGAGCAGGAATCAATTGGGGAGGAAAAAGGTTCTGATGAGGAAAAGAAAGGGGAATCCGGGGATCAGCAGGATGGGGAGCAGGGAAAAGAAAATTTGAAAGCCACAGAAATTCCCCTGGAAAAATTTTTAGAAGAGGGGGATTTAGAAGGGGCGTTTCAAAAACTCCGATTAAAACTCACCGTATTTTATCCATTTCAGGGAGAGAACATCGAATGTGTGAAAGTGGATATTACAGATCTTCAGGAACTGCCCAAAAAGTACTGGTATCTGGGGAAAAATAGTTTTCTGCTCCATGGTTTTTTCAATTACAGGCATCTGATTATAGGGGAAATCAAAGATGAGGAAAGGTGCAGCTACTTTGTAGGGGTGCCGGGAGTATTCCAGAACCAGGAGCGGATTATGGCGGCCATGTTTGGATTTCCCGAATTCCGCACTGCGGAGCATTCTGAATTTAAGACAGGTAATTTTGGCTACTGGTACAGGGTAATGTGATTTCTGCCATGTCTTTTCTGAGGATGGCAAAGAGGAGATGGTCTGCCCATCTGCCCTGTATTTTTGCACTTTGTCGGCATAGGCCTTCTCTCTGAAAACCCAGGGATTCCAAAAGATAAATCGAGTTTAAATTTTCTGGCATTACATAAGCTTCTACACGGTGAAGATGAAGTTCTCCAAAAATATGGGGGAGAAGAAAGGAGATGGCTTCTTTTGTAATGCCCTGGCGCCAAAATGCCCTGTCCAGTTTATATCCCATACTGCAGCGCTGAAATTCTGAGCGGATGATATTGTGAAAAGACACGGTTCCGATAATAAAGTCCGGGTCTGTCTTTTCATAAATCCAGTAGCGGAAGCCTTTGGATTTCAAAAATAGCTGCTGCTCACAGTGGAGAAGGGTGCGGTGATAATTTTCCGTATAAAAATTTTCCGGGCGGGTGGGTTCATATTTCTCAAACTCAAGGCGGTTGCGGTAATAGAAATCAAGAACCTGCTTTGCATGCTCCGGCTGGTCGCTTAAAACTTTTAGGGAAAGCCGGGATGTTTCATATTTGTAATTCATAGGACTACCTTTCCTCTTTCCATTCGTATATAATAAGTATACTATAGGGAAATTTTTTTGAAAAGGAGATTCTATGCAAAGTCCGGAAGAAAAATTTATGAGGGCGGCTATACGGGAAGCAAAAAAAGCATATGCTTTGGATGAGGTTCCCATTGGCTGTGTTATTGTCAGGGAAGAAAAAATTATTGCCAGGGGTTACAACAGAAGGAATACGGATAAAAATACCCTGGCCCATGCGGAGCTTTCCGCAATTAAAAAAGCCAGCAAAAAGTGCGGGGACTGGCGGTTGGAGGACTGCACCATGTATGTCACCCTAGAGCCCTGCCAGATGTGCGCAGGCGCCATTGTCCAGTCCAGAATGAAAAAAGTTGTGATAGGGGCAAATAATCCCAAGGCAGGCTGTGCAGGCTCTGTATTAAATTTGCTTCAGATGGCGGCATTTAACCACCAGGTGGAAATAGAAAAAGGAGTGCTGGAGGAAGAGTGCTCCTCCATGCTCAGTGATTTTTTCCGGGAGCTTCGGGAGAAACGGAAGAAACAAGAGAATTGACAAACAGATAAAAAAAAGGTATACTTAAATCTCCGAGCAGCCGGGGTGGCAGCGGTACCTTGAACCAGCAATCCGCTATAGCTGGGGTGATATCCTGTCTGAGGGCTTTCGTCTGTGGAGCAGCCCTTCATAAGTGGCGATGACGCTTGGGTCTTACGCAACAGAACTTTACGAACCAGGTCAGGTCAGGAATGGAGCAGCCTTAAGTAAAACCTTTTGTGTGCCGTAAGGTTGCCTGAGCTGAGTTAACTGTGGAGGTAACGTCTATGGGCAGGGCTCGAAGCAGGGTGCTCGGTTAAAATAAAAAGGCAGACGTCTTTTTCCGTAAAAGGAAAAAGGCGTTTTTTTGTGCTCGGATACAAAAATTTTTCATTTAGTATTGACAAAACAATATTATATGTCATATAGTATTAAATAACAAATAATATTATTTGAAAAATATTAAAGGCAGGAAGTGGTAGGATGGCTTTTGGAGTAGGAGCTGCCCTGTTGGATGCGATTGTTCTTGCTGTAGTTTCAAAAGAGGCGGATGGAACTTATGGATACCGGATTACCCAGGACGTAAGGAGTGCCATTGAAGTCTCGGAATCAACGCTGTATCCCGTATTGCGCAGATTACAGAAGAACCAGTGTTTAGAGGCATATGACGTGGAGTGCGGCGGGAGAAACCGGAGGTATTACAGAATCACGCACAATGGGGTTATAAAATTAAATGATTATAAAAAAGAATGGATGGATTATTCATCAAAAATTACACATCTGTTCTTAGGAGAGGAGTAAAGGCATGAGCAGACAGGAGTTTATGGAGCGGCTTAACCGCCTGTTAAGTGACATTCCGGTAAATGAACGTCAGGAAGCGTTAAATTATTATGAAAACTATTTCGAGGATGCAGGACCGGAGAATGAGGCAAAAATTATCGAGGAACTGGAATCCCCGGAAAAGGTGGCTGCCAGCATAAAAAAAGATTTATTTGGAGAAAACTATGGGGCAGCCAGGCAGGAAGATAAGGTGAAAGACCAAAATGCAAAGACCCAGAGAAATATTTTAATCGCTCTTGTTGTAATTATCACGTTTCCCATATGGGTTGGCCTGGCAGGAGGGCTTTTTGGAGCAGCGGTAGGGCTTTTGGCGGCAATCCTTGGCATTGGGGCTGCGTTAATTGCCTGTGTGGCAGTATTCTTAGTTGTGGGCTGCGCCCTGATTGGAATGGGCATTGCAAAAATCGTAGTGGGATTTGCTGCTTTAGGGCTGGTGGTTACGGGAATCGGCATGTTAATGTTTACCATAGGCCTTTTAGGGGTCATTGCCCTGGTTTGGATTTTGGGAAAAGTGATTCCCTGGATGATAACAGCAGGGATTGATTTGTGCAGGAGGCTGTTTACAGGAAAGAAGGGGGTAGTAAAATGAAAAAGTTTACAAAAGTATGTCTGATTATTTGTCTGGTATTGCTGTGTATTTCCGCTGGGTGCATTACCGCAGGGGCGGCTATGGGAAGCAGCATTAAAGAGGCCAGGCAGGCAGCAAATGCCGGGGGGCTGAATCTATGGGGCTTTAATATTGGAAAAGGGCTGTTTTTCTGGGATTATATGGATGAGTTTGAGTCCGAAGAGGATGCAAAGATAATAAACGGTGTTGTGAATGAAACTTTCCCGGCGGAAAGTATTAAGGAATTGGAAATGGATTTATATTATGGTAATATTATTATAGAAGACAGCGGCAGCGAAAATATTACGGTGTCCATAGATGCCCCAAAGCGGCACAGTTACAAATGCAAGGTCAGCGGAGATACCATGGTACTGGATGAAACCACAAAAACCTGGAGGCACATTATAAACCGGAATTTTACAAAGCCGGAAGTGATTATCGGGATTCCCGAAGGGAAAAAGTTCGATCAGGTGGAGTTGGTTTTCTCAGCGGGAAAGGTGACCTTGGACCACAGCTTAACCGGGAAATCCGTATTTTTGGAAGTGGATGCCGGGCAGCTTACGGCGGAGATGGTTACTGCGGAAGAACTTGAACTTGAGACAGGGGCAGGAGAATTTATTTTAAAGGATTTTATCACAGATTCACTGAGTGTTGATTGCGGAGTAGGCAATATGGAAATCAAAGGAAAGGCCGTGGAGGAAGCGGATCTCACCTGCGGAGTGGGCAATATCCTCCTGAATCTTACCGGAAAACCAGAGGATTATAATTATGACATTTCCTGCGGAGTGGGCAGTATTGAGATAAACGGCAAGTCTTTTTCCGGCCTTGGAAGAAATAAGCTAATTGACAACGGTGCAGCCGGTGAGATATCTTTAGATTGTGGTGTGGGAGCAATAGAAGTAGAAATAGAAGAATAAATTAAATATAAATTTAAGAAAGGAGTTAAAGACTATGGAAGAACCAAAGAGACTTTATAAGTCAAGAGCAAATAGGGTGTTATGCGGCGTGTGCGGAGGTATCGGAGAATATTTTAACATTGACCCGGTAATTATCCGGCTGCTTTTGGTAGTACTGTGCTGCGCAGGAGCCAGCGGAATTATTGGATATATTATTGCAGCTATAATTATACCGGAACAGTATTAGGAGGGTAAAATGCTATTATTGTTTTTATTAATGACCACATTGTTTTTTGGGCTGTTTTTCCTGTTTGGGGTAGTGATGCTTAAGATTTTGTACTTTTGCTGCGTGGGGCTCCCCATTGGAATATGCCTTGGCATGATTGGAATCCTGTGCTGCATCACCATTATAGGGATTCCCCTTGGAATGTTGTGTTTTAAAATGGCGGGATTTGTGATAGCGCCGTTACATTAGATGAGTCAAAGAAAGCTGCCGTCTCCGGGAAATATTCCCTTAGGCGGCAGTTTCAATTATAATTAGCTGTTCCTGCTGTACACAGGGATAATTGTATGTTAAAATTTCCATTGGATGGTATTCGCAAAGAAACTGTACCAGAAGAGAATGGAGTATCGCCTCGAAAGAAAAGGGGTGATGGTATGAGAATTGGATTTGTAGGAGCGGGTAAAGTGGGCTTTTCCCTGGGAAAGTACTTTACGGAACGCAACTTGTGTGTATCCGGCTATTACAGTCAAAATTCTAAGTCCGCCAAAGAAGCGGCGAAATTTACAGGCACAAAGTATTACGAAACTTTAAAAGAAATTACAGAGGATAGTGATACTCTGTTTCTGACGGTAAACGACGGGGCAATCTCCGGCGTATATTCAGAAATTGCCATGTTAAAAATCTCAGGTAAAATGATTTGTCATTGCAGCGGTGCAATGTCCTCGGAGGTTTTTGACGGCATTCGCGAAAAGGGGGCCTTTGGCTACTCTGTCCATCCAATTTATGCCTTTAACCATAAGTTAAAGAGCTATCAGGGACTTTCCCAGGTTTATTTTACAATTGAAGGCGCTTTGGAGCATTTGGAGGATATGGTAAATTTGTTCCGCCAGATTGGAAATAAAGCGGAGGTTATATCCAAGGAAGAGAAAGTACGCTACCATCTGGCGGCGGTTTTTGCCAGTAATCTGGTAGAAGGGCTCTATGATTACGCTTCAGATTTATTAGAGTCCTGCGGTTTGAGCCGGGAGTTTTCAAAAAAAGCGCTGCTGCCTTTGTTTTTGGGCAATGCGAAAGCCATTGGGGCTTACGGTGTGGAGAAAGCACTGACAGGCCCGGTGGAGCGTGGGGATGCGGAGACAGTGGAGAAACATTTAAACGCTTCTGATGGAGATGAGAGGGAAATATATACTCTATTAAGTCAGAAATTAGTGGAAATTTCCCAGAGAAAAAACCCCACAGGGGATTACAAAAAGATAAAAGAAATTTTAATAAAAGAATAAAATATAACAAATAACAGTGCAAAGCACAGAACGGAGTTTAAAATGAAAAATACGGTGGTTACATTTAAAGAGGCAAAGCAAAAAGGGGAAAAACTTACGATGCTTACAGCATATGATTATTCCACAGCCAAGCTGATAGACGAATCCGGGGTAAATTCTATTCTTGTGGGGGATTCCCTGGGAAATGTGATTTTGGGCTATGAAGATACCATTTCCGTTACGATGGAGGATATGATTCACCACGGTGCGGCAGTGGCAAGAGGGGCAAAAAACGCCCTGGTTGTGGTGGACATGCCTTTTATGTCTTATCAGACCAGTGTGTATGACGCAGTGGTAAACGCCGGAAGGCTGATGAAAGAGGGAAGGGCAGGAGCCGTGAAACTGGAAGGGGGCGAAGAGGTGTGTCCCCAGATTAAGGCAATTACAGCGGCAGGGATTCCCGTAGTGGCCCACCTTGGGCTTACCCCTCAGTCAATTCACGCTTTCGGGGGCCATAAAGTCCAGGGAAAGACGGAAAGTGCGGCAAAAAAGATTTTGGAGGATGCAAAGGCGGTAGAGCTTGCAGGGGCCTTTGCACTGGTGCTTGAGTGTGTTCCTGCCAAGCTGGCGGAACTTGTGACAAAAAATATTTCTATTCCCACTATTGGAATTGGAGCGGGGAATGTGTGTGACGGACAAGTGCTTGTTTACCAGGATATGCTGGGCATGTTTTCAGATTTTACCCCGAAGTTTGTGAAAAAATTTGCAAATGTAGGGGAAGTGATGACAAATGCATTTCAAGAATATATCAAAGCGGTAGGGGACGGGACTTTTCCAGGGAAGGAACACGAGTACACCTTGAGCGACGATGTATTAGAAAAATTATATTAAGATTTAAATATACAGCAGTTTGGCTTTGCCAAACTGCTGTATATAACGCAGACGGCGGGATTCGAACCCGCGTGCCGGCTGCCCGGCTAACTGATTTCGAGTCAGCCCCGTTATGACCACTTCGATACGTCTGCATCAGGTAAAATAACCTGTCACAACTATAGCATATATTTTCCCCCAGTTCAAGAAAGAATCCATATTGTGGATAAAAAGAAAATATATTATAATACTATTTGGAACAATACCCCAGTTTGGGGGAGGCACAAAAAAACGGAAAGGACTGTGTAGAATTATGAAAAGAATTGGTATGTTGACAAGCGGCGGAGACTGTCAGGCATTAAATGCAGCCATGCGCGGAGTGGTTAAGGGACTGAGCAACAATGTGGACGAATTGGAAGTATACGGATTCTATGACGGTTACAAAGGACTGATTTATGGAGAGTACAGGCTTTTGACTTCCACAGATTTCTCCGGTATCCTCACAAAGGGGGGGACTATCTTAGGATCATCCAGACAACCGTTTAAACTGATGCGTGTGCCGGATGAAAACGGACTGGACAAAGTGGAAGCCATGAAACAGACATATTACAAGCTGAATTTAGACTGTCTTGTTATCTTGGGCGGGAACGGAACCCAGAAGACGGCAAATCTCCTTCGGGAGGAGGGCCTTAATATTATTCATCTCCCCAAAACCATAGACAATGATATTTATGGAACAGACGTGACTTTCGGTTTTCAGAGTGCCATTAACATTGCAACGGACTGCATCGACTGTATCCATACAACAGCAGCTTCCCACAACAGAGTGTTTATTGTGGAAGTTATGGGACATAAAGTGGGATGGCTTACCTTGTATGCAGGAATTGCCGGAGGTGCGGATATTATACTTTTACCGGAAATTCCATATGATATAGATAAAGTTATCGAAGCTATTGAGAAGCGGACAAAGGCCGGGAAAGGGTTTACCATTCTGGCAGTTGCAGAGGGCGCCATATCTAAAAAGGATGCAAAACTTTCCAAGAAAGAATACAAAAAGAAATTGGAGAAATCTCCGTATCCTTCCGTGTCCTATGAGGTGGCGGATATGATTAAGCAGCGCACAGGCACAGAAGTCCGTGTTACCGTGCCGGGACATACCCAAAGGGGAGGAAGCCCCACACCCTACGACAGGGTGCTTTGCAGCAGACTTGGAGCTGCGGCTGCAGAGGCTATTTTAGAGGAAGACTACGGCTATATGATTGGTATTGTAAAAAATGAGACAGCTAGGATTCCTTTAGAGAAGGTGGCTGGGAAATTAAAAGTTGTAGAGCCGGACTGCCAGATTATCCGGGAAGCCAAAACCATTGGAATCAGTTTTGGGGATTAAATTATCAAGTGAGGAAATTTCATGTCTTATACTGCGTTATACCGTAAATTCCGTCCCCAGGAGTTTGGGGATGTCAGGGGGCAGGATGCCGTTGTCACTACCCTGAAAAACCAGATAGAAGCCGACAGAATCGGACACGCATATCTGTTTTGCGGCACAAGGGGAACGGGAAAAACATCCATAGCCAAGATTTTTGCCAAAGCGGTGAATTGTGAGCATCCAAAAGAGGGAAGCCCCTGCGGGGAATGTGCTTCCTGCAAGGCGGTGGCGGCGGGAACGTCCATGAATGTCATTGAGATTGACGCTGCCTCAAACAATGGGGTAGAGAGTATAAGACAAATCAGGGAGGAGGTTGCCTACCGGCCCACAGAGGGAAAGTTCAAGGTTTATATTATCGATGAGGTACATATGCTTTCCATAGGAGCATTTAACGCCTTATTGAAAACCTTGGAGGAGCCTCCTTCCTATGTAATATTTATTTTAGCCACAACGGAAGTGCACAAAATTCCCGTGACCATTCTCTCCAGGTGTCAGAGGTATGATTTTAAGCGGATTTCTGTGGATACCATCTGTGGCAGGTTAGAAGAACTTCTGGAAAAAGAGGGGATTGAAGCGGAGGAGAAGGCCATCCGTTATATTGCCCGCTCCGCAGACGGAGCCATGCGTGACGCACTAAGCCTTTTAGACCAGTGTATCGCATTTTACCTGGGGAAAAGCCTTACCTACGAAAAGGTCCTGGAGGTTTTAGGTGCGGTGGACACAGAGGTATTCAGCAGCCTTTTAAGAAGTATTTTAAAAGAAGATGTGCAGGATGCCATGAAACGGGTGGAAGATTTGGTGGCCCAGGGAAGAGAGCTTGGGCAGTTTATCACAGATTTCACCTGGTACTTAAGGAATCTGCTCTTAGTACAAAGTTCTGAGGGCTCTGAGGATGTGCTGGATATGTCCGGGGAAAATTTAAACCGGCTTAGGGAAGAGGCGCAAATGGCGGAGGATGAGACTATTATCCGCTACATCCGCATTTTTTCCCAATTATCCGGCCAGGTAAAATACTCCAGCCAAAAACGGGTTCTTCTGGAAGTGGCGCTTATCAAACTCTGCCGTCCCCAGATGGAGCGGGATTATGACTCTCTCATTGGGCGAATCGAGCAGTTGGAGAAACAAATTGCCCAGGGAATCCCTGTAGCTGCAACGAGAGGGGCGGATAGTTTTGGCAGAGGAGAACCCACGGCAGGCTATATTGAAAAAAAAGAGATTTTAGAGGAAGCCGTCCCTGAGGATATTAAAGAAGTGGTAAAAAACTGGCGGCAAATTATAGGGGATATGTCCAGTCTTTGCCGCAAGTATCTGTCAAAGGCCGTACCCAGCCTTGGAACTGGCGGCGAGCTTTTAGTGGTGTTTGACGATGCCCTTGCAGCGGGATATTTTTCCAGGGAAGAGGAAAAAAGACAGCTGGAGCAGGTAATTGCAGAGCATGTGGGAAAAGAAGTGGCTGTTTTGATTAAACAGAATGAAAGCGGGCTTCCCGCAGGGGATGCCTATGTGGATTTAGAGCAGGTGATTCATATGGATATCACCTATGAAGAGGAATAGATGATTGAAAAGAAAAATTTACGGAGGATTTAACTTATGGCAAAAAGAGGTGGATTTCCAGGAGGTATGCCTGGAAATATGAATAATCTCATGAAACAGGCACAGAAAATGCAGCGCCAGATGGAGGAGGCTCAGAAAGAGTTAGAGGAAAAAGAAATCTCAGCCACAGCCGGAGGCGGTGCCGTGGAAGTGACTGTTTCCGGGAAAAGAGAAATTACAAAAATCAAGCTGTCGGAGGAAGTGGTGGATCCGGAGGATATTGAAATGCTGGAGGATTTGATTATGGCGGCGGTAAATGAAGCACTGCGCCAGTTAGATGAATTTTCCTCTCAGTCCATGTCTAAAATTACAGGGGGAATGGGCGGTTTAGGCGGCCTGCCGTTTTAGGAGAAAACCATGGATTATTACAGCAGTCAGATTAACCGGTTGGTGGAGGAACTCTCCTCTCTGCCTGGTATCGGAGCAAAGTCTGCCCAGAGACTGGCTTTTCATATTTTAAATATGCCAAAGGAGAATGTGGAGAAACTTTCCAGGGCTATTGTGGAAGCAAAAGAAAATGTGCGCTACTGCAAAAGCTGTTTTACCCTTACAGATGAGGAACTCTGCCCCATCTGCAAGGACGAAAAACGTGACCACGGAACAATTATGGTAGTGGAAAATACCAGGGACCTGGCGGCATATGAAAAGACAGGGAAGTTTGAAGGTGTCTATCATGTGCTTCACGGGGCCATCTCTCCCATGCTTGGCATCGGGCCGGGGGATATCCGCTTAAAAGAGCTGATGCAGCGCCTGCAAAGCGAGGTGGATGAAGTGATTATTGCCACAAATTCCAGTCTGGAGGGGGAAACTACCGCTATGTATATCAGCAAATTAATAAAACCTACGGGAATAAAGGTTACAAGAATTGCCAGCGGTGTGCCTGTGGGAGGAGACTTGGAGTATATAGATGAAGTCACGTTACTCCGGGCGCTGGAGGGAAGAACAGAACTTTAATGTCAAAGAACAGATAATCGTCTTATTTTTTGCCCGTCTAAGGGGCAAAATCCCGAAAAACACACCATAGTGTCGAGATATTCTTTAAACTTCTTTCAGGAACTGTCAAAATATTCCGTTTCCTTATGCTAAATTATCATTAGGAAGTATAAGGTATACAGCAAAAAGGAGCGGATTATGATAGAAATCATACAGGAAACAGAGAAAACAGAGGACAAGCAGGAGGCAAAACTTCCCAGAAATATACGTCAGATTGGGAATCCCGAAAAAGATTTCCGAATTTATATGGAGGACTATGTCTATACATATCTTCACCCGGCGCAGCTTTACGGCTGTGAAATCGGTGTGTTTCCAAGAATGTTGATTCTGGTGGGGGAAATTGAGCACTTTTCCAACAGAAGCTGCGCTTTTATCAGCGGTGCGGTTCAGGTGGAAAATGAGCGTTTTCCCGAGGAAGTGCCGGAATTAAACGATGCCGCCTGGCGCCGTGTGAAAAAGGAGATGCAGCAATTTTTTGACAAATGCCAGATTGTAGGGTGGGTTCTTGATATTCCGGGAAATGCTTTGGAAATTACGCCGGAAATTGAAGATATGCACAGGACAAACTTCCTGAACAATTTTCAATTCTTTTTTTTAATGGATTCCAAAGAGAGGGAGGAAGCATTTTACACCTGGAAAGAGGGAAGGCTTACCAGAAAAGAGGGATATTTTATTTATTATGAAAAAAATCCCCAGATGCAGGAGTATATGATAAGCCGCAGGCAGGAACATTTCGGGGAACATCCTCCTATAGAAGATGTGGATGATGAGGCGGCAAGAACATACCGTGCCATGATGATGGAGAGAAAAGAAAATTCCTTTAAACGTCATTCCAGGATTTTTTCCTATGCCATATCTTCTCTTATGGTGGTGGCTTTGTGCTCTGTCACGGTTCTTTTAATCGGTTATATCCGCCGCATGGACCATATGGAAGAGACCCTTACGGTGATGTCTGTGGCTATGGAGAGCACGGAGCAGGAGCGTGTGAGCCAGCCGGGAGAAGTTGCAGTGGAAACCATCAGCAGCAATATTGTCCCGGCAGAAGATATTCAGGGGGAAGTGCAGCAGGATCCGGGGGATATTATGGCAGAAGGACAGCCGGAAAATGTATTGCCGGAGCCCTCCGGGAGTGCTTTGGCAGGAGAACAGCAGCCGGAAAATCAGGAAGAAACTAACGTTTCTGCGACAGAGGAGCCAAAGGACGAGACGGAAAGTTCTTATGAAGAGGAAACGCCCCCTGTTTTAACGGAGGCCCAGGTTTGCCTGCAGCAGGGGTATTACATAGTCAAAGCCGGGGACAGCCTGGAAAAAGTTTGTTTCAAAATCTATGGGAACTACGATAAATTAGAGGAGATTTGCCGTTTAAACGGAATTGAAAACCAGAACACAATTTTTGCGGGACAGAAAATAACTCTTCCATAAAAAAAAGAATATGATATACTGTTTTTAGAAAAATACAGGAGTATATTACATGGCAGATAAAAATAAACAGGGATTCCACACGGTTGAATCTAATGTGGAGGAGATGGAAGAGAAAATCCGCAGGCACCGGAAAAAAATAGTAATCCGGGGTTTTGTTTTGTTTTTAATTATAGCGGTTTCCATTGGAGCGGCAGGAATTTATTTTCAATATAAAGAATACACGGATTTTGAAGTAATCACAGAAATTTTGCGAAGTGACAGCGAGGCCACCCAGTATGAGACTTTTGCGGGAAATATACTGCGGTACAATAATGACGGGGCATTTTATGCGGACATGTCGGACAACTTAATCTGGAACCAGGCCTATGAGATGCAGAATCCTATGGTAGATATCTGTGAGAATTATGCGGCAGTGGCGGACAGACAGGGGACCCAGATTTATATTATGAATACCATAGGGGTTCAGGGGCAGATTGAGACAAATAAGCCAATCCAGGCCATATGTGTGGGAAATCAGGGGATTGTGGCGATTTTGACCCAGGAAGAGGGGACAAGTTATCTGGAATTGTATAACAAGAGCGGTGACAGTGTGGCTTCCGGTGAGATACATATGGAAAACAGCGGTTATCCCTTGGATATTGCCCTTTCCAATGATGCAAATAAACTGGCAGTCTCCATTTTGGATATCAGCAAGGGAGAAGCCCGGACCACAGTGGCGTTTTACAACTTTGGTTCCGTGGGTCAAAATGAGATTGACAATATTGTAGGATCATACACCTATGAGGATATGGTGATACCGGAAATAGATTTTATAACGAATGATATACTTATTGCATTTGGGGATTCCCAGGTAGTGTTGTTTGAAGGAACCCAAAAGCCCGAGGAGCTTTGGAAACTTCCCCTGGAAAAAGAAGTGAAAAGCATATTTTATGACGAATCTTATTTTGGCCTTGTGTACGACAAAGGGGATACCAGCAATACGCATATTATGGAAATATATGATACCAAGGGCAAGCTCCGGCTAGAGCAGAGTTTTAAAATGTCATATCAGCAGATAGAATTTCTGGAAAACCATCAGGTGTGCATTTTAGATGATACCAGATGCATCATATACACACTCCGGGGAGTAAAAAAATTTGCATATACATTTGATATGCCTGTTTACAAGGTTTTGTCCGGAAAAACAGACTGGAAATATACCTTTATTCTGGACGGGGCTATGGATGAAGTGAAATTGAAATAATGGAGTTGACATGAATATACTTACGATAGTGGTGCTGGCAGTAATTGGCCTCTGTGCATACGGGGGATACCGGCAGGGATTTTTGCGGGTGGCATACTCTCTGGCCGGATGGATTTTAGTTCTTTGCATTGTAACATTTTCTTCCCCTTATATTACGGCATATTTGGAAGAAAATACAAAAATAAAAGAAAATGTACAGGAAAAATGTGTAGATTATTTAGAAAATTCCGGGGAGGAAGAAATTAAGGAGAAAGCAGAGGAAAACAGGGATAAGGCCTCCACGGGCTTAAACAGTATATTCCTGCCCGACGCCGTTGTGGAGAATATTGTAAATTCTGCGGCAGAGCAAACACAGGAAATGATTTTAAGCACCGGGCTTTACCAGTACATTGCGGAATCTGTTTCCCAATTCATACTGGAGGGGATATCTTTTTTTGCAGCATTTCTCTTTGCCTCTGTCCTGGTGAAAAGCCTTGCAGGAGTGCTTGATATTGTATCCCGTCTTCCGGTGGTAAAAGATGTGAATAAGGCGCTTGGAGTTATGGCAGGGGGAATAAAAGGGCTGCTCATCGTATGGCTGGCCTTTTATCTTCTGGCTATCTGCATTACAAGTGAAGCTGCCAGGGGGATTTTTACTTATGTGGAGCAGAGTCCTGTTCTATTGTTCTTGTATGAAAACAATCTATTACTTCAGGTAATTATGGCATTTTTTCCATAAATTACCTTTTTCTTTGCCAGAGAAAGGACTTTTACACAGCGGGCAAAATTTGTGTTCTCCATTTTCCTTTAAAAAGATGGAGAAAAGAGAAAATAGTCTTTTGACGCAGGGGGGATTTTATGGTATATTATGAATAATTGGTCAATAAATTTATTAGCAGGTTGTCAGGGTGTATAATATTTGGACATTATATATAACAGCAAAGGAGAAGTGTTATGAATAATCGATTTGAGTGGCACAAAAGGTATGAATTAGGTGTAGATTTTATTGACAAAGAGCATAGAAAGCTTTTCAGTATAATGAACAAATTGTTTGAATATGGTGAAAATGACATAAAGACTCAGTGGATTTGCCAGGAAGGCATCAAATACTTTAAAGGACACGCCATGCAGCATTTCGCGGAAGAGGAAATGTATATGGCATCCCTTCACTATGAAGGATATGACAGGCACAGGAGGCTTCATGATAATTTTCGGAAGCAGACTCTGCCGGCTCTGGAAAAAGAACTGAATGAAACCGGATATTCACCGGACGCTATCAAGCATTTCCTTGGCGTCTGCGCCGGCTGGCTGATTGGCCATACCCTTACGGAAGACCGGGCCATAACAGGGCAGACTTCCAGCAAATGGGAAAACCTTTTGCCGGAGGAACAGATAAAAAAAGTGAGCCAGACCATCGTCCAGCTTTTAAATGAATTGTTTCAGTTGGATTCCCGGGTAATCAGTGAGCATTACGGCGGGGAAAAGTTCGGCAAAGGGTTTTATTACCGGTTAGTGTACAGTTCAAAGGATGATAAAGAATGGGAAGTTATTTTAATCTTTGAGGAAAGGCTGCTTCTTGCCACCATGGGAAAAATGATGGGCGAGCAGTCAGACAAGGTAAATGTTATGCTGATGAATGCCGTCAGATATACGGCACGGCAGTTTGTGGATCGTATCAGGATACATTTCCCCACGATTGCGTCCTACGAGATAAAAAACGAAAGTCTCCTTACATATGAACAGTTCCAGAAAATATTTGGAAAGCAGCAGCCCCAGTGCAGCCTGCTTTTTGACACCGGGGAAGGCTATTTTGCATATTGTGACCGTTCTCCCAGTTATCTTCAGGAGGAAATGGGAACGACCCTGGAAGCCAATAATACTACGGAAGAGATTAAAAATTATCTTAAAAAAGAAGAGGAGAACCAGAAGAAGAAAATACTTGTGGTGGATGACTCCAGTGTAATGCGTCAGGCAATGCAGGAACTTCTGGGAAATGATTATGAGGTTTCCGAGGTGTCTTCCGGAGTGGCGGCATTACAGAGCATCGCTTTAAACAGGCCCGATTTGATTTTACTGGACTATGAGATGCCGGTGTGCGACGGGGGCCAGGTTTTGGAAATGCTGCGTTCTGAGAAAAATATGTCAGATATCCCCGTGATTTTCCTTACGGGAAGAGGAGACCCGGAGAGCATAAAAAAAGTAATGGCATTAAAACCAGCAGGATATCTGCTGAAAAACTTAAAACCGGAAGATATTAAGGCAAATATTGACGGATTTTTAAGAAGGCAGGAAGAAGCTAAGAATAATCAGGCAGAGCCGAGAAAGAAAATACTTGTAGTGGACGATTCTGAGATGATGCGCCGGGCTATGCATGAACTTTTGGGCAGTGATTATGAAGTTTCGGAGGCATCTTCCGGTGTGGCAGCGATACAGAGTATCGCCTTAAGCAGACCAAATCTGATATTACTGGATTATGAAATGCCGGTGTGCGACGGAAGCCAGGTACTGGAAATGATACGTTCGGAAAAAAATATGGCGGATATTCCGGTAATTTTCCTGACAGGCAGGGGAGACCCGGAGAGTATTAAAAAGGTAATGGCATTAAAACCTGCAGGATATTTGTTGAAAAATTTAAAACCGGAAGATATTAAAGCCAATATTGATGGATTTTTAAGAAGGCAGAAGTCTTAAGTGAATTGAAATCAGAAAAGATATTACAACGGAGTTGTTGCAGAAATGCGGCAGCTCGTTTGTATATTGCGGGGGCTTAGAATGAAAAAGTCTATTATAATGATTTTTTTATTGTTTTTGTGCTTAGTGACGGCCTGTTCCTCAGAAAAATGCGGCAGAGAAATATCTATGAATGAGGATACACAGAAATTGGCTGATTTAGAATTAACTGATTTTGATACAGAAATTCAAAATATCTCAGAATTAAGAGATGAAGAGGAAATAGAGAGCCCGGAAGAGATTTTTTCTGTATTTGGCATACCAATTTTACTTCCAGAAAATAATTCTTGGATAAAAAATACGGAATATACCTTGATAGATGAAAATAATCTGGAAGTTTGCTATTATGATGATATTTCAGGAATTGACTGTAAACTGTCCGTTATCAAAAACGGCACGCTGGACGATACAACTTATTCCTACGATGAAACGTTAGACGAAACATGGCAGGGTGATTCTTTAGCAGGCGATACCGTGTACGTAAAAGTGCAGCACTCCGTAGATGACGGGAAAGTTTTTGCCTCCTGGGAGTATAAGAATTACAAATTTGCCATTCAGGGGGACATAGACCCTATGACAGACACAAGCCCTATTCCCAAAACAGCACTGTATATTATCAGTAAACTTCCGTAATTGTTCTGCCGTCCATATCTTTATAAAAGAAATTAAAAAAAGTAGTTGACATTTAAAGAGGGACATGCTATTATAGGAAAGCTGACGAACGGAGCAACTTTCCAGAATAAAAAAGTTAGCAAAAAAATAAAAAAGTTGTTGACAGACAGCGAAAGATGTGATAATCTATTAAAGCTGTCGCAGAAAACAACAGCAGAG
>NZ_RAZG01000003.1 GCF_003612565.1 Roseburia sp. 1XD42-69
GCTAAGTATGTACGATTATGTGTAGAGGAAGAGACAAAGAAACTTTCATACCCCGCTTTCATTCCCGCTTTAGCAGGAATGAAAGGCAAGTGCTGTGAGCGGCGACGTAGGAGCCGAGCACAGTGCTTGAGTGCTTGCACCGGGGTAGTTGATTTTTCAAGGTGCATAGGCTAAATCTATGTGCGAAGTTTGAGTTAATAATTATAAGGCTATGTATAATAGAAGCGTGAGGGACAGTGTGCTTGGGCATATGAAGCTTGTGGATATTAAAAAGACGAATATATCATATTTCTATCAGGGATTACAGGAAAATGGTAAGTCATATGGAACTGTCACATTCTATCAGAAGTTGTTTTCTTCTATATTCAATATGGCATTGGATAATGGCATTATAAGGAATAATCCCACAAAAAGGGCGTTAGACGTTATTGAGGGTTCGCATAAGAGAAAAGAATCCCTTACTAAGAAACAGCAGGAGGAATTTCTTTCCTATCTGTATAAGCAGGACAGAGATATGTATAGGAAGGTAGCCTTTTTAATAGGAACAATGTGTAGGATAAGTGAATTTGCAGGATTGACTTGGGAAGACATAGACATGAAAAACAGGATCATAACGGTAGACCATCAATTATTGTATAAAAAGTTTGATGGTGAAAAAACAGGATATCATATTACCCCAACGAAAAACACACATACAAGAAAAATCCCAATGACGGAGGAGGTTTATAAAGTTTTACGTGAATTACATAATTATTACTTTATTCTGCATACAGAACATTGTGTTGACGGGAAAAAGGATTTTGTGTTTACATGCAAATCCGGAAATTTGCTTAATGTAGCTTCTTTTGATTATGAATTAAAAAAAGCTGTAGAGAAATATAATGAGACAGCAGAGTATGAAATTGAATCTATATCTGCACATATACTGCGGCATACGGGATGTACCCGGGATGCAGAGGACGGTATGGACATAAAAGTCTTACAGTACCTTATGGGCCATTCCAATACACAAATTACCAACAATTTTTACAACCATGTGAACGAAGACAGGGCAGCGGATGAGGTTGCAAATGTCGTGGAAAGGCGTAAAAATAAGGCTTTGTAGGGAAAAATTTATACACCAATTTTTTGAGAAAGAGAACCAGATTTTACACCAATTTTACACCAATCGTTTATAAAAATATGAAGATTTATAACAACTTACGTGAAACAGTGGTGAAATCGAAACTCTGAAAAAGCCCGAAAAATAAGGCTTTGTAGACTTATGTAGACTTATAACAAATTGAAAATAGAGCACCTAATCTTACAAAACTGTAAGATACCAAAGGGAAATGTAAGGTAAAACAATGGCTGACATTTCCCTGTTTTGTTATACTGATATTGTTCAAAGGGAACAGATAAATGGTGAAGAAGGAATCAGGAGGATACAGATATGGAAAAAGCAGCATTGTTAGAGGTGAAAAATTTAAAAAAAATATATACCACCCGCTTTGGGGGAAATCAGGTGCAGGCCCTGTCGGATATTAATTTTTCCGTGGAGGAGGGGGAGTATGTGGCCATTATGGGGGAGTCCGGCTCCGGGAAAACCACGCTTTTAAATATTTTGGCGGCGTTGGATAAACCTACCAGCGGCACGGTGCTTTTAAACGGGAAAAATATTGTGTCCATAAACGGAAAAGAGATTGCCGCATTCCGAAGGGATAACCTGGGGTTTATTTTTCAGGATTTTAATCTTCTTGACAATTTTTCATTAAAGGATAATATTCTCCTTCCTCTGGTATTAGAGCAGGTGCCGCCGGAGGAGATGGAACCCAGGCTTATGCCTGTGGCAAAGAAATTGGGGATACATGATATTTTACAAAAATATCCCTATGAGGTATCCGGAGGGCAGAAGCAGCGTGCGGCAGCAGCCCGGGCTTTAATTACCAAACCCCAGTTGATTTTGGGGGATGAGCCCACCGGGGCATTGGATTCCAGAACAACGGACAGCCTGCTTCGCCTGTTTCATGAGATTAACGAAGAGGGACAGACGATTCTGATGGTGACACACAGCATCAAGGCGGCAAGCCATGCAAACCGTATTCTTTTTATCAAAGACGGGGAGGTGTTCCATCAGCTCTACAGAGGAAATCTGACAAATCAGGAACTATATGGGAAAATATCCGATACATTGACAATACTTACAGCAGGTGGTGAAAGAGATGAATAAAGTTTACAGGAAATTAGCTTTTACAAACATGAAAAACAACAGTCAGTTTTATCTTCCTTATCTCCTCATGGGAGGGCTGTCCGTGATGATGTTTTATTCTATGGTGGCTATGTGGGAAAACGAAAGTCTGGCAAATGTCCGGGGGGGCGCCGATCTTAAAATGATTTTGGGCATGGGTTCCTTTGTAATCGGTATTTTTGTCTGCGTCCTGTTATTTTATGCAAACAGCTTTATTATGAAGCGGAGAAAAAGGGAGCTTGGGGTATACAATATTCTCGGGATGGAAAAAAGGCATATTGCGAAGATTTTATTCTGGGAGAATTTATTTACTCTTTTTCTTGCGGTGGCCGGTGGTCTGGCAGTCGGGATCATCTTTAACAAATTTTTTATGATGTTTTTGTACCGGATAACGGGGCTTTCTGAGAGTATTTCCTTTTACGTATCCCAAAAGGGATGTTTGCAGACCATGTTACTTTTCACAGTGATTTACCTTCTGGCTTTGTGTTACAATTTTATGCAGGTAAAACTGGCAAATCCCATAGAACTTTTGCGCGGAGGAAATGCCGGGGAGAGAGAGCCGAAGACCAAATTATTTCTTGCTCTTTTTGGGGGAGTCTGCCTGGCGGCAGCTTATTACATTGCATTTACCACGGAGAATATCATGCAGGTGCTTACGTTATTTCTACTGGCAGTTTTACTGGTGATTTTTGGAACCTATGCCCTCTTTACAGCGGGGAGCATTGCGCTGCTGAAAAGTCTGCGCCGCAATAAAAAATATTATTACAGGACAAAACATTTTACGGCAGTTTCCGGGCTTTTGTACCGGATGAAACAGAATGCGGCGGGATTGGCAAGTATCTGTATCCTCTCCACTATGGTTCTGGTTATGGTTTCCACTACCGTGAGTTTATATATGGGGGTGAGAGATGAAGTGGAAAGCCAATATGACGGGGATGCGGAGATTGAACTGTACCTTAATCATGTGCCGGATAAGGATTACAGGGAGACAATTTTGTCGGAGATAAAAAAATCTGTAAAGGATTCTGGGAGATATATCGAAGATATGGAAGAAAATGTTTCCATGGAAGTAATTATGGTGCGCAGTGGAGACGTGATAGAGACAGTGGAGATGTTTGAGATTGGAATGGAAAACTTCGGCGTGCTGTCTGTTTTAACAAAAGATGACTATGAGGAAAGGGAAAATACCACTCTCTCCGATATCAAAAAAGGGCAGGCAGCAATTATCGCTGACCCGGAGTATACAAATGATACCGTTTCCTTGTTAGGAAGGGAATTTGAGGTGACTGAAAGCCGTAAAATAAACTATGACGATGCCATGTTTGGCAAGATTGCAGAAGGGGGAGAGATGTGCTTTGTGGTCAGTGATGAGGAGACGCTTGAGGATATCTTTTCGGAGAGAAAAGCTTTGGCAGGGAATCGTCAGAATGCTCCGGAGTCTCATGTGGGATATCATATCGCCCTGAGTTTCGACGGGACAAAGGAAGAAAAAATTGCCTGTACAAAGGAGATACGGGAGCGGATCATGGGCATTGTGGAAACAGGCATCCGTAAACCAAATGATATTGAGGGGTATACGGTGCGTTCCAAACAGGAAGGGTATGACGATTATATAAGTTTAAACGGAGGACTTCTTTTCCTGGGACTGTTTTTAGGTTTGATGTTTTCCATGGTAACGGTCTTAATCATCTACTATAAACAGATTTCCGAAGGGTATGAGGACAAGGAACGCTTTGCCATAATGGAAAAGGTAGGGATGGGTGACAGGGAGGTAAAAGATGCCATTAAGTCTCAGGTAAGAATTGTATTCTTCCTTCCCCTGGTCACAGCAGCGATTCACTTGGCAGCGGCATTTCCCATGCTGCGAAGGATTCTTGCCATGCTGAATCTGTATAACAGCAGTCTTTTTGCCCTGTGCCTTCTTGGAACATTGCTGGTATTTGGAGTGATTTATTTTGCAGTGTTTAAGGTTACATCCAGGACATATTATAAGATTGTAGGAGAGCAGTTTTAAAACTATTGACCTTTAGGAACAAGTATGATATAAATGTTCTATAAAACCTTTACAGGAGTGGATTTTTCAAGAGAAATCTTTTTTCGCCACACAACTATCTTTTTTAGTTGTGTGGCTTTTTTTGTGAGCAGGCACTCCAGAGAAGTTTTTGACGAGAGGAGAAAAGGGTATGGAACAAACATTTATGAAAGAGAAAAAAATTTTGCCTTTAGTGCTTTCAATGTCGCTGCCAATGGTGATTTCCATGGCGGTGAATTCCCTGTACAATATTATTGACAGCTATTTTGTGGCAAAAGTCAGTGAAAATGCCATGACGGCGCTGGCGCTTGTGTATCCTATGCAGAACCTGGTAAATGCCATTGCCATTGGTTTTGGAATCGGCATTAACGCAGTGATTTCCTATTATCTGGGAGCGGAAGATAAAAAGCGGGGAGATATGGCAGCCACCCTTGGAATGTTTCTCAGTTTCCTTCACGGGATGATTCTTATGGCGGTGTGTCTCCTGGGGATGCCCTGGTTTTTAAAAATTTTTTCTTCGGATAAGGATATTACAAGTCTGGCCCTTATGTATTCCAACAGGGTATTTCTGTTTTCTGCCGTTATATCACTGGGACTGTCCTTTGAAAAAATTTTTCAGGCTGCAGGCCATATGAAAGTGTCCATGTTCAGTATGCTCTGCGGATGTCTGGCAAATATCATTTTAGACCCACTGATGATTTTTGGAGTGGGGGTGTTTCCGAAGTTGGGAATTAGGGGGGCGGCCTACGCCACAGGTATCGGTCAGTGTATTTCACTTCTGGTTTATATCCTGTTCTATGTGTTTCGGCCAATTCCTGTGAAAATTGGGAAAACATCCTTAAAAATGGACGGTAAGATATTGAAAAAACTCTATTCCGTGGGAATTTCCGCAACACTGAGCCTGGCTTTGCCGTCTCTTTTGATTTCTGCATTAAACGGTATCCTGACGGGATTTTCGGAAAAATATGTTCTGGTGCTTGGGGTGTATTACAAACTTCAGACTTTTATCTACCTTACTGCCAACGGAATTATTCAGGGCATTCGGCCCTTAATGGGGTATAATTTCGGGGCAGGGGAGCATGGCAGGGTGAAAAAGATTTTTCGCACGGCTCTTTTTATGAATATGGGAATTATGTTTTTTGGAACAGTACTCTCCTGGGTAATTCCGGGAAAATTGATTGGGCTTTTTACAGATAATACGGCGACCATAGAGATGGGAGTTATGGCTCTTCATATCATTAGCCTTGGATTTGTGGTTTCTGCAGTCTCCGTCACCTGTTCCGGCGCCTTAGAGGGGCTTGGGAAAGGGAGTCATTCCCTGTTTATCTCCCTTCTTCGTTATATGGGGGTTATTTTGCCGGCTGCCTGGGTATTCAGCAGGTTTGCAGGGGCGGCAGGTGTGTGGACTGCCTTTTGTTTTACGGAGTTTGTAACGGCAGTTTTCTCATTATGCATCTATCATCATGGGCTGAAAAACTGATGAATTTATAGTTTTTCTCTTGTGCGCAGAAAATAAACCATATATAATAGTGGGGAAAGAAGTGCAGATGAAAAGATAAGGCGGGAAGAAAAATGTTGGGAAGTTCCAATGGAAAAAGTTTAGTAAAATATGTGAAGGATTATGTGGTGTTTGACCTGGAGACGACGGGTATTTATACAAATTCCGATGAGGTAATAGAAATCTCCGGGGTGAAAGTACAAAACGGAAAGGTGACAGAGGAATTTACCTCCCTGGTAAATCCGGGAAGGCACATTCCCAAAGGGGCCAGTGCAGTGAACGGGATAACAGACCATATGGTGAAATCTGCTCCGGAATTTTCCATTGTGCTAAAGGAGTTTTTGGACTTTGCAGGAAATATGGTTCTTGTGGGACATAATATACATACCTTTGATATGAAGTTTATTTACCGGGATGCCCTAAAGTTTTACGGGAAAATTCCAGACAATGACTATGTGGATACCCTGAAATTTGCAAAGACTGTCCTGCCAGGGTTATCCCATTACAAGCTGGTGGATTTGGCGGAGCATTATAGGATTTGTGCAGAGGGAGCGCATCGCGCCCTCAATGACTGTCGGATGAACCAGCAGGTATTTGAATATCTGGCAAAAGAGATACCTCCGGGGAAAGAAGAGAGCGGACATCGGATTTGTCCCCGGTGCGGCAGCTTTCTTACAAAGAGGAATGGGCGTTTCGGGGAATTTTGGGGATGTACTTCTTATCCGGGATGCCGTTACACGGAAAATTAAAGAAAGAAAAGAAGAACCGGCAAGTGCCGGTTCTTTTTTCTCTCATGTCTGGGAATTTAATTGGAACTGACCGATAAGCTCGTCCAGGTTCAATGCCTGTGCAGATAGCTGCTGGCTTGTGGCGGAGGCTTCCTGGGCGGTTGCCGCATTGTCCTGGACAACCCCTGAAATCTGGTTTACGCCGATTTCTGCCTGGTGCATAGCTTCTGTCTGGCTGCTTACGATACTCTTTAAGTTCTGGGAGAATTCTGCAATCTGCCCAATGCCGTTTACAACGTATGTAATGGTTTCCGATACCTTCTGGGCAGCGCGGTTTCCCTCTGACACTTCCCGGATGGAATTTTCTATGAGTTCCCTTGTGTCAACGGCAGCTTTTGCGCTTTGGTCTGCCAGATCCCTGATTTCATCTGCAACTACCGAGAAGCCCCGGCCTGCTTCCCCGGCTCTTGCCGCCTCTATGGAGGCGTTTAAGGAGAGAAGATTGGTCTGTGCCGCAATGGCTTCAATTTCAGAAATAATATCCCCGATTCTGGCGGAAGTATCATTGATCCGGCCCATGGCTGCCATCATGCTGTCCATCTCCTTATGGGTGTTGTCTGCCTCAAGGGCATAATTTTGTGCTTTCTGATAAGATTCCTCTGCCCTCTCCACACTTTTTTCCATGGTCTGGGTGATATCGCTGATGGTGGCATGAAGTTCTTCCACAGCATTGGCCTGCTCCGTTGCACCCTCTGCAAGATCCTGAGATGCCTCTGCCAGATGGCCGGAACCTGCCTGCACCTGTTCGGATGCCTCGCCGATAGACCGGAGAGTATCTGTCATCTGATGTTTTAGGCCGCGCATGGACTGGTACATTTTATCGAAATCCCCGGTGTAATTTTCACGGATTTGGGTTTTTACGGTATAATCCCCTTTGGCCATTTCACCTAAGAGCTGCTCCATATCATAGATGATTGCGCTGAGAATATCCGCCATATGTATAGCGTGTCTCTCCATATCTTCCACTTCATCCCCGGTGCCCGCCATGGGGAAGGGGGAGGAGAGGTCGCCTTTGGCAAAGGATTCCAGCCTTGTTCCCAGTTCTTTGAGGGGGGTGGCAATGTTTTTGGCGGTAAATTTGCCGAATTTCATGGAGATGAACATAGCAGTGGCAATGACTCCTAGGATCAGAACGGCCAAAATCCAGCTTGTTATAACTAAGATTTGGGACAATTTATTGCCTTCGTTTACTTTAACTTCCAGAAGTTCGTTTAGCTTGTCATAGATGCTGTTGTATGCAGGCGTCAAATCGTTAAGGGCCATTTCCTGTGCCTGCTTGCAGAGTTCTCTGTCTGTGCTTGCTCCCAGCTGCATAATCTGTTCGTCCAGCATCCAATAGTTTTCAAGTTCTGCCTGGATGGCCTCGTAGGTTTCTTTTCCGTCTTTGGAGACAATGGTATTTTTCACATTGTCAAAGGCTTGTTCAAATGCAGCTTTTCCATCTTTGTGCTGTGTTACCACAGTGTCAATGGCATCTTTTTCATCATATCCGATCGCCGCCCGCAGGGAGGACCTGATATCTGCAAATTCAAACATTGCTTTTCCGATATCCCCCTGGGCAAAGCCGAAATTGTGAAGTGCATAGGAATAACGGTTACAGATAACAATAATTGCGATTAATCCTACGATGGCTGCCACAGCAGTAATGGAGGATACAATGAAAAAAGACCGGGTAAGCTTTTTTTCAATGTTTTCTTTGTTGTTTCTCTTGTTCATGACCCTTAAACATCCCTTCTTGTTTTTACGCAAAGGATGCTGCCTTAAAGCCGGAAGACTTGATAGCAGCATTTTGCCGAAAATATTATTTATATTTATTATAGCCCTTTTTTTCAAATATTCAATAGGGATTTGGGGTGAACCTGGGAAATTATAAGTTAGTGTGGACAAACAGTAAATTTTCCACTACAATAGAAGAAAACATGAGAAAAGGGAGGATACTATGAGAAAAAAACTAAGCGCATTTCTCCTTGCGGGGATTTTGTTTTTTGCAGGGGGAACAGAGGGGGTATTAGCGGCACAGGCAGGATCCGGCAGTGAGAAAATCATTCAGGATACGGTTTCTGACGAGGGTGATATCTCCCCAAATGCAGGAGGACTTAAGCCCTTTATACATGTAAAAGTGGATAAACCGGAAAATAAAGAGGTTTACAGGAAATCAGAGGGTGGAAAAAGCAAGCGTTCCAAAGAATACAGTTCTGTGTATGATGTTTATTCCACAAACTTTTATTATAACCAGTTGAATAGTAATGAAAGAGTGCTGTGGGACCAGTTAGATAATATGTGTCTTGGGTATCTTGCTGGGACAGAGAGCCTTACAGATAGGGAGACTTATAATCAGAATGGTTTATCTTTCAATTATTATACTACAAAATATGTGGAATTTACTAATATGAGTGTAAATGAAGCATGGCAGGTGGTGGATTTGTTTCGTTATTCAAATCCTCAATACTATTTTCTTCAGCTGCTGTCACCTGCATATGTGGGAAATAACAGCGGGATGGTTGCATTGACAGTGTTTGATGCATTTGGAAACGGAAGTTCCAGAGCAGCGGCAACCCGTAATATGTTTAGTGAGGTAAACAGTTGGATGTCTCAGATAAACAGTCAGTCCAGTGAGGTTTTGAAAGAGAAAATGGCACATGACTTAATCTGTAAAAATGTGAAATATGATCCGGGATATGAAGACACCAATATAAAACAGAATGAATATAATCAGTCGGCATATTCAGTTTTTATAGAAAAAGTAACAGTGTGTGCCGGATATTCCCAGGCAATGCAGTTGTTGATGAATGGGGCGGGGATTGATTGCGGCGTTGTTACAAGTGATGACCATGAATGGAATATCATTAAGTTGAATAATACTTGGTACTATGTGGATTGTACCTGGGACGACATGGATGGAAATCAGGGATATGATGTAATGTATCAGTATTTTAACCGAAGTAAGTCCCAATTTTTAAAAGATACTAATTTTATTCATCATGTCACAGAAAACTTTTGGAATAAATACCTTCCGAATCTGGATATTCATGATTCCGGGGCAACATTTTCTGATTATGGAACAATATACGGCACAATTGGTCAGTTGGCAGCGCCGATGATAACAGTTTCTGGAAGGCAGGTTTCGATAACCGCACAGCCGGGAACTAATATTTATTATACTTTAAATAAAGAGGATCCCAGGGATTCCTTTACCAGATCAATACGTTATACAAAACCTTTTCAAATGACAGCAGAGGGAACTGTCCGGGCAGTTGCCACAGCTAGTGGGTATTTTGACAGTCCGGTTGCTGAAGTGGTGGTTGCAAAAGATAATTTTAAGCCTCAGGTTATGCCACAGCCTGTTATGGGAAATGAATTTATATTGAATGGTCCGGAAGGTGACTTTGACTCATCAAATTACTTATATAGAAATGCAGTGTTACTGGTTATGGGGAATTCAGAATGTTACAATACTCTCAGCGCCATTAGCCGTCTTCAAAGTGAAATCCCCGGGTTGTATCAGTCCGGCACTGAGGTTCTTATTTCTATCATGGATGCGCAGGAAGAGGAGGATTTAGAAGAACTTAGGAGATTGTATCCTTCCATGCATTTTACGTATGGGGACTATGGTTTATTATGGGACAATTTAGAAGAAGTCGGTTTATTGGATGAGATATATTTCCCGGCAATATTCTTATATGATTCCACAGGCAGGATTGTGTATTATTCCACTGATTATGTGGAAGATATTTCTTTATTGGCAGAGCTTGTCCGTAGTCTGGGAACGGGTAATCCTATTCCGGCCCCTGAGAAAGACCAGGATGAAGAGGAAGAACCGATGAAAGTCAGAAAGCTGACGATAACGGCCATTTCCAAGCAGATTGCAGCAGGAAAGAAAGTGAATCTTAAGACAGAGGTATTTCCAAAGAATGCTGACAATAAAAAAGTTACATGGAAAACCAACAATAAAAAATATGCAACGGTAAACGCAAAAGGTATTGTCACTACGAAAAAAGCCGGAGCAGGAAAAACGGTGACGATTACAGCGAAATCCACGGATGGAAGCGGTGTTTCCTCTTCTATTAAATTAAAGTTGATGAAACATGGGGTAACTGGGATAAAAATTAAAGATGCACCGAAAAAATTAGCGGCAGGAAAAAGTGCCACATTGCGGGCTGTTGTAAAAACAAATGGAAAGTCGGCAAATAAAAAACTAAATTGGAAAAGCAGTAATGAAAAATATGCTACCATAAGCCAAAAAGGAAAATTAAAAGTTAAGAAGGCTGGAATAGGGAAAAGCGTGAAGATAACCGCCTTATCTACAGATGGAACGAATAAAAAGGCAACTGTAAAAATTTTAATAAAGAAAAAATAGCAATGTGTACCGACCTTACTGATTTTTTATTGACAACAGAGAATCAGTAAGGTTTATTTATTCGCTTTGTTAATGTAAATATCCATGCCAAAAAAGAAAGTCAGAGTAGACAAACAGTATATTTTCCATTACAATGGAGAGAGGAAAACATGAGAAAAGGGAGGATACTATGAGAAAAAAACTAAGTGCATTTCTCCTTGTAGGAATTTTGTTTTTTGCAGGGAGGGCAGAAGGGATATCAGCGGCGCAGATAAGCAGCGGAGACGGAAAAGAATATGTTCAGGAAGAAGTTTTTCCGGAGTATGATATTCCTAAGAACACCGGCGGTGCAATGCAGTTAATCCGTATGGAGGCAGAACAGCCGGAAGAATCAGAAATTTATAAGGGGACCAGAAGTGGAAAAAGCAAAGGCTCTAAATCGTACAGTTCCCCTTATGATGCCTATTCCACTAATTTTTATTACAATCAGTTAAACAGTAATGAAAAGGCACTATGGGATAAGTTTGATTCAATGTGTTTCGGTTATCTTACAGGAACTGAAACATTGAGAAGCAGAGACTCGTATAATGAGGATGGAATGAATTTTGACTACTATGTTACAAAATTTGTTGCTTATTCAAATATGAGCCGTGAACGGGCGTGGAATGTGGCTGCTTTATTTCGGTATTCTAATCCACAGTACTATTTTCTGCAGCTGCTGGCACCGGCTTCCAAAGGGGTAAATGGCGGGCTGATTGCACTATCCATTTACGATAACTTTGGAAATGGTGCCGCAAGAGCAGCGGCAACCCGGGATATGTTTAGTGTTGTAAATAGCTGGATGGCAGAAATAAACAGTCAGCCAAATGAACTATTAAAGGAGAAAAAGGCTCATGATTTGATATGCACGAATGTGCAATATGACCCTGGTTATGCAAATCCTGGCATAAAACAAAACGAGTACAATCAGTCTGCTTATTCTACATTTATAGACAAAGTTACTGTTTGTGCAGGGTATACACAGGCTATGGCTCTTTTAATGAATGGGGCAGGGATTGACTGTGGAACAGTTACCAGTTTTGATCATCAGTGGAATATTATTAAGTTAAATAATACCTGGTATTATGTAGATCTTACATGGGATGATACAGATGGAAAGATTCAGGGTCATCCGGAGATTCAAGTGGTTTATAATTATTTTAACCGTAGTAAGGCATTTTATATGAGTGACCAGGATTATGTGCATCATGTTCCGGAGAGTTATTTTAATCCATATCTGCCTAATTTGGACGTGCATGACTCCGGGGCAAGTCTAATAGACTACGGATCTATCAATGGGAATGTGACTCCTTTGACAGCACCGGTAATTACTGTTTCAGGAAGTAAGGTAACGATACAGGCTCAGCCAGGAGTAAATATTTATTACACTTTAAATAACGATGATCCAAAAGATTCTTATACCAGATCCATTCGTTATACGGGACCTTTTAAATTGTCATCTGCAGCAACTATTCGGGCAGTTGGTGTAGCAAGCGGATATATTGACAGCCCCGTGGCACAAAGGACAGTTAAAAAAGTTACAGTAAAATTAAATGCTAATGGTGGTTATATCGGCAAAACAAGCGTAAAGTCTAAAAGCAAATCTTTATTTAGAGGGGATACTTACGGCAAACTGGACACTCCAAAGAGAAAGGGCGGCTATGCATTTCTGGGATGGTACACGAAAAAATCCGGAGGCAAACTGATAAGTTCCACATCCAAAGTTACGGGCAGCACGACTCTTTATGCCCACTGGGCAAAGATGAAGCCTAAGAGTACTTCTATCTCCAAGTTAAAGAGCAGCAAGTCCGGACAGCTTACGGTAACGATTAAAAAGGTCAGCTCGGCAAACGGTTATCAGGTAAAATATTCCCTGAACAAAAGTATGAAGTCTGCAAAGACAAGGAATATCAGCACAAACAGTACGACGATCACAAAGCTGAAAAAGAACAAAACCTATTATGTTCAGGTGCGCATGTATCAGAAGGATTCCGTAAGCGGCAAAAAACAGTACGGTTCCTGGAGCAGGACAAAGAGTGTAAAAGTAAAGAAATAAAGGAAACAGATGAAAATGGGAAAGGGGCAGAATCGTTTCGATTCTGCCTTGTTCCTCGTTTATCTCTGGGGTGGATGTGATATGGATTCAGAAGTAAAGCAGATTTTAAAGTGGGAAAAGGCTCTTTCTTATGCAGGGTTAATCCTGTGTCCCATAGTAAATTTTTATCTCTTGGAAGGTTATACCCATAACGGGTTTACAGAAGTTCGCCACTGGTCACAGTTTTTTAATATACTTCTGTTAGAATTATTTGCATGGATTCTATTTTTTGTCTTTAGGAGCGTGGCGGCAGCCCTTCGCACGGAGACAGGAGTACTTATGGTGTTTGGGCTTATAAATTATTATGTGTACACCTTCCGTTCCCTGCCCCTGGTTCCCTGGGATCTGCTTTCCTTAAAAACGGCGGTCTCTGTTGCGGACAACTACGATTTTACCCCCACAGCCCGTATTGTTATGGTGGCACTGCTCTTTGTGCTTTTGCTTTTTTTAGAGGGATTTTGTAAGTTGAAGCTGGAAAAATCAAAGTGGAAAGGATGCCTGATAGGGGCATGTATTCTTTTAGCGCTTACCTGTACGTTTACCAATATTCTGCAGAAAGAAGATTTCCAGAACCGGCATCGGATGTACAATAAGTTGTTTACTCCGGTTTTTATGTGGCAGGTGAACGGTCTTGTGCTCACCTGGGTGATGGATATGCCATTTCTCACAGTGGACAAACCTTCCGGATATAACAGCAGAGAGGCCCAGGAGCTTTTGGCACAATATGAAAATGAATCTGAAATTGTTTTAAAAGAAGGGGAAATGCCCAATATTATAGTGGTGATGGACGAGGCATTTTCCGATTTATCTGTTTTGGGGGGATTTTCTGCCAGTGAGGATGCTATGCCTTACTTCCATGAAATGCAAAAAACGGAAAAAAACCTATTGACAGGATATTTAAACGTTTCTGTTTGCGGGGGAAATACAGCCAATACGGAGTTTGAATTTTTAACAGGAAACACAATGGCCTTTCTTCCCCAAGGATCTATTCCCTACCAGCAGTATGTAAAAGAGGAAACAGATGCTGTTCCCAGGTATTTGAAAAGTCTTGGGTATGAGACTTACGGGATACATCCCTACCATGCAGGGGGATGGGACAGAGATAAGGTTTATCCATTGCTGGGTTTTGAAAATTCTCTGTTTCTGCCGGATTTTACCCGGGCATCATATCTGCGGAAATATGTGGATGATGCATCCTGTTTTAATAAAATAATCGATATCTATGAAAATAGGCAGGCGCCGGCTTTTATTTTTGCCGTCACGATGCAGAACCATGGTTCTTATTCAGAAAGCTATGAAAATTTTACTCCACATATAAGCGTTGAGGGAAAAAATTCGTTCTCCCTTTCGATGTATCTCTCCCTGGTACAAAAGACGGACCAGGCGTTTCGGGATATGATAGAATATTTTTCCTTGGAAAAAGACCCGGTGATGGTAGTGTTTTTTGGAGACCACCAGCCAAGTGATACGGTAGCGGAGCCGATTCTGGAGTTAAATGGAACCACTTATAAGACATTGTCCCAGGATATGAGGGATAAGCGTTATCAGGTGCCTTATGTAATCTGGACTAATTATGAGTCGGAGGGGGGAAAGATGGATACCAGTGCGAATTATCTGGCAGGGGAGATGATGAGGCGGGCAGGCCTGCCCCTGCCTGCTTACCACAGCTTTTTGCAGGAACTGAAAGAGGAGTATCCGGTGATTTCCGGGCAGAGAATAGCGGACAGCAAAGGGGAGAGGGCAGAGAAGAAGAATTTTGGGGAGAAGTTAAAACAGTACCAGAAACTGCAGTATTATGAGATGTTTGAATAGAAGGAGATTTTCATGAGCCGGTATAAATTGGGCAGAATCAAGGAGAGAAACAGAGAAAAGGAATACAGGATATCACCTGGGGCAGGTATGCATTTGCTGGCCTTTTTTCTCCCTGTGTGTATTTCCCTTGCAATTATGATTCACAATGATGTGTTTCCCTTTGGGGAAAACTGCATTTTGCACATTGATATGTACCATCAGTATGCCCCCTTTTTTACGGAGCTGATGGATAAGTTAAAACATGGGGAAAGCCTTCTGTACTCTTTTCAGATAGGCCTGGGATCGGATTTTGTATCTCTTTTTGCCTATTACCTGGCAAGCCCGCTCAACTGGTTTTTAATTCTTTGTCCCAAGGATTATGTGATAGAATTTATGACAATTTTAATCGTAATCAAAATTGGACTCTGCGGCGGCAGCTTTGCCTTTTATATTGGGAAACATTTTCATACACAGGATTATATGGCTTCTCTTTTGGGATGTTTTTATGCCCTGTCCGGGTATATGGCGGCCTACAGTTGGGATATTATGTGGCTGGACTGTCTTGTTTTGGCACCTGTTATTTTCTGGGGACTTGAGATTTTGGTAAAGGAAAAAAAGACAGGGCTTTATTGTATCAGCCTGGGCATCGCCATACTTTCCAACTTTTATATTGCCATAATGATTTGCATCTATTCTTTTCTCTATTTCTTAATTCTTTTTTTTGAGGAAAAAGAGAACTTCCGGGGGAAAATAATAACCCTTGGCAGATTTGCACTTTACTCCCTTTTGGCGGGGCTTATGGGGGCGGTTTTAATTATACCAGAGGCAATTATTTTAAGCTACAGCGGTTCTTCCGGTTTTTCCTTCCCGGAGGGCATGGAGATGTATTTTGACCTTGTTTCCCAGCTTGCAAGACACTGTTTTGAGGTGGAGGTGTACACCGGGCGGGACCACTGGCCCAATCTTTACTGCGGCGTGGGAACTCTGCTGCTGGTTATCTTGTATTTTATGAACGGGAAAATTTCATGGAAAAAGAAAGTGGTGCGGGTCCTGTTTATTATCTTTTTCTGGTTTAGTTTTTCTAATAATATTTTGGACTTTATCTGGCATGGGTTTCATTTTCCCGACTCTCTTCCCGGGCGGCAGTCATTTCTGTATATTTTTCTTCTGCTCACATTGGCCTATGAAGCATATCATAAACGTGAGGGCAGTGAGACTTACCATGTACTATTTGCTCTGGCGCTTATCTGGGGATTTTTAGCATTGTGCGCCTTTGTGGTAAATGTTGGTATGGTTACGGCTGAGTCACTGCTTTTCACGGGGGTTTTGGCAGGGGGATACGGGGCTTTGTTTTTTCTGTGGCATTTGGGAAAGAAAGAGTGGAAAAAAGCAGCCTCCCTCACAGTAGCGGCGCTGGCTGTTATGGAGGTTTATGCAAATTTCAGCCTCACAGGTTTTGATGTTACAAGCCGCACGGCTTATACAAAAAACTGGGATTCCGTGAAAGGGCTTCTCCGGGAGGTGGAGTCTATGGAAGCTTCCCAGTTTTACCGGGTGGAGGAAATGGAGCGCCTCACCAAAAATGACGCTGCCCTTTACAATTATTCTTCCTCCACAATTTTTTCTTCTCTTATGAATATCGGTGTGGGAAATTTTTACCGGAAAATGGGAATGGAGGGCGGAAAAAATTTTTACAGTTACAGCGGTTCCACGCCCCTAAATTCCGCAATGCTTTCTGTGAAATACCTGATTTCCAAAAGTCCTTATGAAACAAGTCCCCTAAGAACTCTTGCGGCGGAGGACGGGGAGAATTACATTTACAGGAATCTTTATACCCTGCCCTTGGGATTTATGGTGGAGGAGGATTTTGAAAGCCTTTGGGCGCCCCAGAAGGGGAGTCCCATATACAATTTAAACCGCATGGTATATTGTTTAGGCGCCAAAGAGGAACTTCTTACGCCTTTAAGCGGGGCCACTACAGTGGAAGACCAAACCACAAAAATTCACGTGAAGGAAGACGGATACCTCTATGCTTTGTACGGGGACAAATCCGCCCCAGTGATTACAGTGGCCTGTGGGGAGCGCACCAGGAGATTTACCAAGTGCGATCACGGGTATCTTTTGGATTTGGGCTGGTTTCAGGCCGGGGATACGGTGGAAATTACCAATACGTCAAAAGTTGAGGATTTACAGGTGACCCCATATGTGTTAAATTTATATGCGTTGGGGGAAGCCTATGAGACGCTAAACCGCCAGACCTTTGAGCCGGAGTATTTTTCGGATACAAAAATCAGAGGAAAAATCAGGGTTGACTGGCCGGGAAACTTGATTTTGTCGATACCCAAAGAGGCCGGATGGAGGGTTTACGTGGATGGGGAAGAGACAGAGTGCAGTACTTTTATGGAGAGTTTTATAGAGATTCCATTGAGTGAGGGAGAGCATGAGATTTTTCTTTCGTACCGGACACCGGGGCTTATTTTGGGGGCTGGGCTAAGTCTTTGCGGCATTGGAATATTTGGGGGGATTTTTATATGGAAAAAGAAGTATGAAAAAGAAAGGTAAATTATGACATCAAAAGAATTTGTAGCAACATTTCATTCAGAATTAAGCGAGTACTGTCCCTGTGTGATTGACTGGGAGGGGCAGGTGCATGAATGTAAAGACTGTCATTTGGACACATTAATTCAGATTAGCGGTGACGAGAAGTATTTAAATGAGGTGCCGGAGAATATTTCTCCCCTGTTTTATCTCACCGCAAAATTAAAATGTGTTCTGGTAGATTATGAAAATCAGATTTACAGTGAGGATTTGTCCCAGGAACAGCGGTATGCTCTTTTGGACTTGTCGGAGGCAAAACTTATTTTATTAAATCCCACGGATATTAAGGGGAAGGTAACCATATAATAAAAAATGCAAAAGGATAAAGGGTGATGGCATGGTTTTACTGGTGGAGGATGATGTATTTAAAGGGAGTCACGAAAAAAGGGCTCTGAAGCATGTGTATCCGGGAAAAATACTGTGGGAAAAGGATTTTGCCGACGGTATGGAGACACTTAAAAATTACAGCGAGAAGATAGATTTCATTTTTCTGGATATGTATTTTCCATTGGAGTATGGAGAAGTCATATATCCGGAATGCGGTTTGAAATTTTTAAAGGAGATGAACCGGCTGGGATACGGGGGGATTCCTGTTATCGTATGTTCTACAGTGCCAATGCAGCTCTTGGGCCACAAGAATGTATTGGGGTGTATTTGTTATCACAGGGAGCTGGATTTGGAGCAGGAAATTATCAGGATATGGAAAGAGCAGGAATTTATATGAGGTACAAAAAAACTCTGAAGGCAGAATTTTTGTCCCGGCCCAACCGTTTTATTGCAAAGGTTTTACTGAATGGGAAAGAGGAGACAGTACATGTAAAAAATACCGGGAGGTGCAGGGAACTTTTGATACCCGGGGTAAAAGTGGTTCTCAGTGAAAGTGAAAAGGCTACAAGAAAAACCAAATATGATTTGGTGTGTGTGTATAAAACGGGGGTAGGGTGGATTAACATAGACAGCCAGGCCCCAAATCAGGTGGTGAAGGAATGGCTTGTATGCCAGCTTTCAAAGAATGTCACAAAAGAGCTTCTGCTTTATCCAAACTTGGATTTCTTTAAACCGGAGTACGTATTCGGAAGTTCCAGGCTGGATTTTTATCTGGAGGAGGGGGAAGAAAAGTGTTTGATGGAAGTCAAAGGCGTGACCTTGGAACGGGAAGGGATTGGCTATTTTCCCGATGCCCCTACTTTAAGAGGGGTCAAGCATCTGGAGGAATTAACCCAGGCTTTGGACATGGGATACCAATGTTATCTGGCCTTTGTCATTCAAATGGAAGGAATCTCTGTGGTAGAGCCCAATGTGGATACGCACCCGGAGTTTGGAGAGGCTCTTTTGAGGGCAAAAAATGCAGGGGTACATATACTATACCTTATGTGTAAAGTGACAGAGGAATCCATGGAGATTACAGAAATCCGGGAAGAAAAAAATATGCTGTAAAATGTCCCACATATGGGACATAGAAAGAGATACACTCTATTCAGAACAAAAAATCTGAAGGGAGTGTTTTTTATGAAAGGATATGTAGTGGAAAATGGTTATATGGGATATGTGGATGGAAAATATATGTTGTTCGCAGATGAGGCAGATTACAGAGAATATATGATGGAAGAGTAGTCTGGAGGGGAGGAGTTCCCCTCCGATATTCATGGGCATTTTTTGGTTTTATTATGCCAGGAAAAATGATATTGGTTATACCAGATACCAACATAGAAAATGGTCAATAAATGGAAAGAAAAAGAGAATATTCCGGAAACATAGGGAAAAATGCGGTATATAATTGACAAAATGTACATATAATAGTACAATGTATAAAATAATGTGAATTGGTTTAACCAATAGAATGGGAGGAAAGAGTATGTTGTTTCATGTGTATGGGGATCATGCCTTAAGCCAGTGGGCAGCCATGCTTTGTGTGCTTCTTGCATTGATTCTGCTAAACGAATTTGCCAGAAGGACAAAGGCAGGAGGGCTGTTGATGTTCGGGGTGATTCCGGCGGTGCTGACAGTGTATTTTATTGTGATTGTGATATCGGCAGCGGGGGGAGCCCAGTGGGCCCTTGAGAACCAGACTTATGTTTATATGAACGGATGGTTCCATTATGCAAAATTGTATGCGGCGTTGGCGGGATGTATCGGTTTTATGATGATTAAGTATGAGTGGGGAATCGGAAAAACCCACTGGTTTAAAGCCTTTCCATTTGCCATTGTGGCCATCAATATCCTTATTGCGGTGGTGAGTGATTTTGAGTCCGCCATCAACGGATGGAATACCTGGTGGCTTTCCTCGGAAGGGGTGTGGCTCTACGGCGGCTGGCACAATGTGATGAACGGAATTGCAGGAATTTTAAATATTCTTTGTATGACAGGATGGTGGTGTGTCTATTCCTCCAAGGATAAAAAAGATATGATTTGGCCGGATATGATCTGGGTGTATATCGTTGTTTATGATGTCTGGAATTTTGCCTATACATATAACTGCCTGCCCACTCATTCCTGGTTCTGCGGCGTGGCGCTTCTTTTGGCTCCCACCATTGCAGCTCTTTTGTGGAATAAAGGAGGGTGGATTATGAACCGGGCCAATACCTTGTGTATCTGGTGTATGTTTGCCCAGGTATTTCCACTGTTCCAGGAGACATTCCATGACGGTACCCAGTTTTTCCCCTGGGCCACCATTACCACACAGTATGCCGACGGCACAGTAAATACCATTGTGGAGGGGACTTCCGCCAATGCAGATCCCACAGCTATGACCGTGGTAAGCGCAGCGGCGCTGATTGTAAATATCATTGCTTTTGGTTACATTGTTTACAAAGCCGTTACCACAAAGACCAATCCATATACCGGGGAGATTTTTACAGAATTTAAATATTATAAAGATTCAGCAAAAAGGGCTGAGATAGAATAGGGGAAAAATAAAAAAACAGGCTAAGCCTGTTTTTTTATTTTTCCCCGTGAGCATCGGGGTCCGACGGAACCGTTGCGATGGTGGAGTCTCCTTTTATTGCCTGCTCTACCACGGACTGGGCAAGCTTTTTAAAGTTGCCTCCCGAGGATGAGGCGCCGGATAAGGTGTCAATCTCCGGCAGGGTGCTCTGCCCCGTAAGCTGTGCGGCATAATATCTTGTATATTCGTTGGGATAGGTGCCGGCTACAGATTTCATATTGTTCATATATACGTTGTCCCAGCTTTTGATAAAGCCGCTGGCATTTTCTGCATTGTACTCTGTTGTGGTGATGTTCCCGTTTTTTACGGTTATGGTAACATATTCTTTCCAGCCAAAAGAAAAGTCGGACATCTGGGCGGTGTAAGTGCCGTCCTGCATACCTTCTGTCTTTTTTTCTCCACAGCCGCAAAATGTCATGGCGAACAGGACACACAGCAGCAAGATTACAAATTGTTTTTTCATGATTGTTTTCCTCCCGGATAAGTTTTAGTGAAACTTGAATTTGTCTAAAAGCTCTTTTAGTTTTTTGGATTCCGCATCCAGCGAAAGGCTTACAGCTGCAGTGTTTTCCGCACACTGGAGATTCTGCCTGGTGATGGAAGAGAGATCCTCTATTCTCTGGGATACGCCCCTTAGGGATTCCTCCTGGATATCCACAGTGTCTGACAGGCGGTTGGAGATTGCTGTGACAGCGTCAGAGCCTTTATTAATTTCTGACAGGGCTCTGGAAGTTTCCGCTGTTAATTTTACGCCTTTTCGGATTAAATGGCTGGTGGTGTCAATAATTTCCACTGTATTTTGTGCGGCTTCGGTGCTCTGTCCCGCAAGAGTCCGCACTTCCTCCGCCACCACGGCGAAACCTTTGCCGGCTTCCCCTACTCTCTGGGCCTCCACAGAGGCATTTAACGCCAGGATGGAAGTCTGCTGGGCGATATCTTCCATAAGTTTGCTGATTTTCGTGATATCTGCGGCGTTGCGGGAGATGGCTTCCATAGCTTGTGTCAGTTCCTGCATTTTCTGGTTGCCGTCTGCTATCTGTTCTGCAATTTCAGCGGCCCTCTGCTTTGTCTCTTTTGTATTGTCTGAAACGTCATTTAAATTGCCCTGGATATTTTCCACTTTACTGTTCAGGTCGTCCATAGCATTTGTCTGGGTCAGGGCTGCCTGCTGTAATTCCTCAGACTGGGAGCTCATGCTCTGGGCGGTGTCCGTTAGGCGGAGAGCCGTGTTGCTGGTCTGTTTCATCATCTCATTCATGGAGGTGATAATCTGGGTCAATGACTCTTTGAGCACATGGAAGTCTCCTTTGTATTCCCCCTCTGCCGTTACATTGAGATTTCCCTTGGAGATATTGTCCAGCACCCTTTGTATTTCCATAATATATCCGTTGATACTTTGTACGGTGCTGTCCAGGGAGGCGGATAGGATTTCCACTTCATCCCCGGTTTTTTTCACTTCCACCAGGGAGGTTAAATCGCCCTGGGCCAGTCCGTTTACCCGGAGAATCGCACTCTTTAACTGGGAGGAAATCATGGTGGTGGTTATCCAGATGAGAAACAGTGCCACAATGAGTGTGCCGAAAGTCCCCACCAAAGTGTTTAAGAGGGCAAGGTTTGTTGACGCCATATAATCCGTTTTCGGCACTTCCACTGCAAAGGACCAACGGGTTCCCCGGACAGGGGAGAAGGCCACATAGGATTCCTGGCCGTTGATAAAGCCCAGTGCCTGGCCGGTTTCCCTGCTTACCATCCTGTCAAAAATACTGTGGGCGGAGGCGGAAGTGTCCAAATCGTAAATGTTTAACTCCTGGCGTACCATATCTGTGGTGGGATGTCCCACGATCTTGCCGTCCTGGTTTACTAAAATGGCCATTCCATTCTGGCCGATGTGAATAGCTCCCAGCACATCGCTTAAAAGATCATATTTGTAGATTCCCACCAGATAGCCCCAGGTTTCCCCCTGGGATTTGACGGGTATCCCCATAGGGATTCCCACAAAATCCTGTGTAACCATTGGGTCTGCAATCGTGAGGTTGTCTGTCTCTCTCATAAGGGACAAAAGGGAGGTCTCCTTAATATCTGTCCCGTAATTTTCTCCATCCGAAGAAAGGAGGCTGCCTTCTAAGCTGTACAGGGCAATGCCGTAAAATTCATATGTATTTCTGGCTTCTTTTAAAACCTGGTCATGGTCTGCTTTTGATGCGTCTGCGTTGGTAAACCGTTGGTCCAGGGAGAGATCGCTCATTCTGTCCGCCAGAAGGTGAATGTTGGATTCCACTGTTTTAGCCGACTGGCCAGCCATTGGTTTTAATACGTCTAAGAGAATTGATTCAGTCAAATTCTGCATGGAATAGTGTAAGATTCCTGATGAAACCAGCATAATACCGATGACTATGATAACGGTAATCGCCATGATTTTAAAACGTATGCTTTTTTTTGATTTGATTCTTTTTTCTCTGTTCTTCATGTTTCATTTCTCCATATTCTAATTATAATCGTGTTTCCCGAAGGGACTTTGACACAAAATCTGCCATAGAATAGATTCCGGGAATAAATATAAAAAAAATATAAAATCGGCTTTTTGCCGCTGCATTTTATTATACTGCAATAGACATTATTTTGTAAATGTGTTATGCTATAAAATATCATATTTTAGTAAAATATTTTAATGCAAAAGAAAGTGCAGGTTTTAGGAATGAACAGCTTATTTAGTTATGATAACAAATTTTTTCAGGCAATCAATAAAATTGCAGATTGTTTCTTTTTAAGTGTACTGTGGGTTTTGTTCAGCATTCCCATAATTACCGCAGGGGCGTCATGTACTGCCACTTATTATACGATGAATAAGGCAATTAAGGGAAACAGAGGGTATGTGTGGAGAAGTTTTTGGGATTCCTTTAAGTCTAATTTTAAGCAGTCCACCCTTATGTGGCTGATTTGTCTTTTGGTAGGCGGAATTTTGGGAGTGGATGCCTATATCACTTATCACATGCTGGGGAACGGAGAAAAACTGGGAGTCTTTTATTATATCTTTCTTGTGATGATTGTATTTTTAATTTTGTGGATGGTATACCTCTTTTCTTATGTGGCCAGATTTGAGGATTCTATCAAGCAGACCATGAAAAACTGTGGGATTATAGCTGTGGCGAATCTGCCCAGAACATGTTTGATTTTTCTGGAGCTTGTTGTTTTTGTGTTGATTTTCTTTTTTGTCCCTGTCTTAAGTATTTTTGCCCCGGCGCTTTTGTGTCTGGCTTTTAATCTCACTCTGGAGAAGGTGTATCAGAAATATATGTCACCGGAGGATATTGAGAGGGAAAAGGAGCTGGAAATGGAGGCAAAAAGATAAAAATGGTAAAAAATAAAAAAAGTACTTGTGTTTTGTCTATTTATGTGTTATCATCTTATTTGTTCGAGTGATTGGTTCGGACATTGGCCGGTGTGTCGGAATTGGCAGACGAGGCAGACTCAAAATCTGTTGTTGGCAACAACGTATGGGTTCAAGTCCCATCACCGGCACTTGTGTAAATCAGTGATTGGCGGTATCTTGATGATACCGCCAATTTTATTGTTGTGATAAAAAACTGGATTTGATTTTGTAAAGGAGGCGCTTATGAGCAAATTTTTGTATGCACTGGTGGGTATGGTGGCGAAGATACATAATTATATTATGCGGTTAAATGATGCCTACGAATACAATTTTACGGACAAAGAACTCCACTTTCTTGTGATTGGAGTGCTGGGAATGCTGTTTATTTTTGTGGTGTACCCTTTTTTTAAGGCATTGGCCCAGAGCGGCCATGTGATGGTGATTGCCTGGATTTATGTGTTTACTCTGATTATTGTGATAACTTTTGCCATTGAAATTGGGCAGAAAATCACCCATACGGGAAATATGGATTTTGCAGATATAGTGTTTGGAATCTTTGGCTTTTTGGTGATGTTTTTTCTTTTTTCCCTTGTGCGGGGAGTGTATCACGGGATAAAGAAGTTATACCGGATCCGGAAAAAGAGAAACAGGGAAGAGTATTGATGCACTTTTTACAACTTCCTAACAAGTGGGTGGTATGATATGACAGGGAGGAAAAAGGATGGCAGATATTTTAATTGTGGAAGATGAGGAGTCCATTAACCAGTTGATAAAACAAAACCTTATGTTATCCGGCCACCATTGCACCCAGATTTTTGACGGGGGAGAGGCAAGGAGACATTTATTAAAAAAGCCCTCTTATGATGTGATTATTATGGATATTATGCTGCCTGGTGTAAATGGGCTGGAACTTATGAGAGATACGGGAGATAATCCGGTGATTTTCCTTACGGCAAAAGATGGGATTTCCGATAAAATTGCAGGGCTTACCTCCGGGGCCTGGGATTATCTCACCAAGCCTTTTGAGATGCTGGAGCTTCTTGCCAGGGTAAACCTGATTTTGCAGAAAACAAAAAAAGAGGTGGATACGCTTAAAATCGGAAAGACAAAAATAAACCTTTGCGCCCGTAGTGTGTTTATTTCTGACAGAGAGGTGGAACTTACCCCCCAGGAATTTGAACTTTTGGAAGTTTTGGTGCGAAACCGCAATATTGCCCTTTCCAGGGAACAGCTATTGGAACTTGCCTGGGGAATAGATTATATGGGGGATACCCGGACTGTGGATGTACATATCAATAAGCTTCGGAAGAAGCTGGATTTTGAGGATGTGATAAAAACAGTTTACAAAATGGGTTATCGATTGGAGGTGTAGCATGAAGGTTTGGCAGAAAGTGTATTTGGCTGTGCTTATATTGGTTCTTTTTACGGTAAACCTGGGGCTGTTTTTTGCCTCCGGTTTTTTATATCGTCAGAATCTTTCCCAGGAAGAGAGCCAGGCGGAGACGGAATGTTACTTTTTAAGCAGGAATCTTGCCAGGGATTTTGAAAGGATGCAGGAAAATCGTCAGTTCCGGCAGGAGGTGATGGAAAAATTGCTAAGTAGCTATAAAAAGAGTTATAAGAAAAAAGGGGTGAGGGTGGATCTTATCCGGAAAGGTTCCTATCAGACGGGGATTTTTCGGGAAGATGGGGACACCGTGGCGGCTTTTGCCAGTGTGCTGCCGGCTCCTTTTGAAGATTACACCCTTATCTATGAAAAGAAGCTGAAAGGGTTTGACAGCCTGTGGAAGAATATCCAACAGGTATTTTTTTGTGTGGGAATTGGAATTTCTCTGATTCTTGGGATTTTTTTGTATCTGCTTTTGCAAAAGCTGTTACTTCCCCTTTCTCTTTTGAATTCCAGGGTAATGTTGATTGCCCAGGGAAGGGAAAAATATGGGGGAGAAATGCCTGGAAGGGTCAGGGCGGATGAGATTGGGGAACTATGGGAAAATGTGGACAGGATGGGGAAGACGATTCGCAGCCAGATGGAACTTTTGGAGACGGAAAATGAGAAAAAGCAGCAGCTTTTGGACAATATGGCCCATGAACTTAGGACGCCTCTGACTTCGATTTACGGATATGCGGAATATTTAACGCGGGCGAAAGCCGGCGAAGAGGAAAGATACCAGGCTCTATCCTACATTATGAAGGAGAGTAAAAGGCTTTCCGGGATGGGGGAAACCATGCTTTCCATGCGGTTGTTTCAGAGGGAGGAGCTTTTGGCAGAAAGGGTGGACATGGAGCAGGTCTTTGCCCATGTAAAACAGATTTTAGCTGGGAAAATGAAGGAAAAACAAATTATTTTAAAGGAGGACTATAAGGTTAGTGAGGCCTGGGGGCGGGAGGAACTACTTGTGAATGTGTTTCGCAATCTTCTGGAAAATGCTCTTCGGGCAAGCGAAACCCAGGGGGAGATTTTTATTGGAAGCGGGGAAACGGATGGGTACGGCCTTTTTACGGTGGAAGATAAGGGAGTGGGGATGACACAGGAGGAACTCTCCCATATTATGGAACCCTTTTACCGGGCAGACAAATCCAGGAGCAGAAAAGAAGGGGGTGCAGGGCTTGGGCTTTCCGTGGCAAAACTTATTGTGGAAAAATTTGGGGGAAAAATCAGTTTTTCTTCGGAAAAAGGGAAAGGAACAAAAGTTTTTGTTTTTTTACAACTTCCTGACAAGTCGGTGAAAAGAGGAACATAACATGGGATTATTATGTTACCTGACAAAGAAAATTTCAAATAACAGGAGGTCAGTATGAAGAAAGGAACGTTAAAAACCATATTGTTTGCAGCGCTCGCATGTATTTTTATGGGAGGGGCGCTGCTTGCCGGAATGCATTTATATGCGGCATCTGTGCAGAACACCCAGTTACATGAGGCGGCGGGGACAGAAACGGCAGAAAGTTTAGAAGATGAGACGGAGAAAGATGCCCCATGGAAAGTTTTGCCGGCAAATTCAGGGGAGGGGGCGGAAAATGGAAACGGCAGGGAACCGGATTACAGTAAGGTTCTTGTAATTGATAAAGAAACAAAATATCATCTTACCGGGTATGATTATGAGGACGGTAAAAGCCCCATGGGATTTAGGACGGAGGAGAAGCCCAGGGAAAATGAAATTTCCAGGGAAGAGGCAGCCTTAAAGGGGCTGAAAGAAATTTACAGGATTTTCGGGGAAAAACATATGGAGGAAATGACTCTGGAACTTGGTCTTTACCGGGATACTGAGATGGAAGAGCAGGGAAGTGCAAAAGAAAGTATCTGGGCAGGACAGCTTATATTTTTGGATGAGTGGCACAAAGATGCGGACCGGACAGCGTTAAAATACAATTACAGTTATTCCTTTGAGTTTAGCTCAGTTACCGGGAGATGGCTTTTCTGTGAGAAACGTCAGATGGCCCCGGGGGAAAATGTATACGGTAAACCGGAAGAAAAATTTACCCGGGGGCAAAGGCTGGATAAAGCCTTTGATATTATTTACGGATATGATTTGCTGAAACTTGTGTATACTTCTGAGGAATTGGAGGAAATGGAATTGGTGAAAAACAGCGGAGTATATGATTTCTATTCATCCTACGGGGTGGAAGAATCTGATTTTTACAATGATACGGTTGAGAGATATGCTGTAACCTTTGTAGGGTGGGAAGAGAATTTGTGTTTTTATCTGTTTTTTGATGTGGAAACCAACAGTTTTGTCGGCTTCGATGTGAGCAGACCGGGAATAAATTTATTCCCATGAGAAATATTTCCCATGGGCTTGACATAATCATTTCTCTATGATATCATAATGATATCAAATAAATGCAGGAGGAAAAGATTATGGAAGAAAAAATTTTAACCAGAAGAAAAAATGGTATGGCAGTGATGCTTTTGACTCTGCTTTGGGAGGTACTTTTACTGGCAGGGTTTATATGGGGGCTGGCATCGGATTTGCCGGGGATGTGGGTTTTGTCTGTCCTGTGCGGCGTGATTCTTTTTCTTGTAAGCTGGATTCCCTACTGTGGACTTAAGGTGTTAAAACCCCAGGAAGCCCTTGTCTTAACTTTATTTGGAAATTATGTGGGGACTTTAAAAGAGCCGGGATTTTATTTTGTAAATCCTTTTTGCACCAGCGTAAATCCGGCAGCCCGCACAAAGCTTGCACAGAGCGGTGACACGGCAAGGTCTTCCGGGGAAGGAGGATTTAAGATTTCCATGGGGGACAATACCGGTGTATCTGTGGATGATCTTTCCAAAAAGATTTCATTAAAGAGCATGACTTTAAATAACGGCAGGCAGAAGATTAACGATTGTCTGGGAAATCCGGTGGAAATCGGCATCGCCGTTATCTGGAAAGTGAAGGATACCGCCAAAGCCGTGTTCAATGTGGATAATTATAAAGAATACCTGTCTCTCCAGTGCGACAGTGCCTTAAGAAATATCGTAAGGATTTATCCCTATGACGTTTCGCCAAACGTAGACACCACAGGGGACGGCATGGCGGACGAGGGAAGTCTCCGAGGGAGCAGTGAGGCGGTGGCGAACCAGATTCGCAGCGAGATTCAGAGCAAAGTGGGGGATGCAGGCCTTGAGATTGTGGAGGCGAGGATTACCTATCTGGCCTATGCGCCGGAAATTGCATCTGTTATGCTGCAAAGACAGCAGGCATCTGCTATCGTGGATGCCAGAAAGACCATTGTTGACGGCGCCGTGGGCACTGTGGAGATGGCACTTGAGCGGTTAAGTGAAAAACAGGTAGTGAATCTGGACGAAGAGCGGAAAGCGGCTATGGTTTCAAATCTTCTGGTGGTTTTGTGCGGAAACCGGGATGCCCAGCCTGTAGTAAATTCAGGAAGCCTTTACTGATATGGCTGAAAAAAAGCAGGTGCCCTTAAGACTATCCGAGAGCCTTTATGCAAGCATTGCCTCATGGGCAGAGGACGACTTCCGCTCAGTCAACGGGCAGATTGAATATCTGCTCACCGAATGCGTTAGGCAGAGGAAAAAGAACGGGAAATATGTTTCGGAGGAGATAGATGTTCCTCCGGAACTGGATCTTTCATAAAACTATGTATCTGCGGGAGCAGATTTGAGAATTGTACGCAGGCAGGAAAGAATCTTTCCTGCCTTACTAGGAGGAAGAGAAATGACCAGAAGAGAACGGGAAGTGACAGAGGAAAAAGAGATTTTACGCATTTTGGATGAGGGAAAAGTCCTTCATCTTGGGCTTTGTGACAGGGAAATTCCCTATGTGCTGCCCATGAATTACGGATATACCTATATAGATGGAAGGTATACATTTTATATTCATGGGGCAGTTAAAGGATACAAGTATGAACTGATAAAAAACAATTCCAATGCGGCTTTTTCCATTGAGGCCAATGTGAAGCCTTTCGAGGGGGAACTGCCCTGTCAGTACGGCACCAGTTATGAGAGTGTCTGTGCAAGGGGAAAGGCGTATATTTTGGAGGATGTGGAAGAGAAAAAGAAGGCACTGTCCATATTGATGAAAACTCAGACGGGAAAGGATTTCACCTTCGAGGATAAAATGGTATCGATTGTAAATGTAGTGCGGATTGATGTGACGGAGCTTACGGCAAAAAAACGCCCACTGCCTGCGGCGATGGCAGGGACGGAACAATAGTTTAAAAAAGAGTAAGTATTTTTATGAAAAAAATGGTTGGCAGAATGTGTGTTCTTATGCTATGATAGTACCTGGATTTATTTGCAGAGAAGAATTTAAAAAAAGAGATTTAAAACTTTTCTGCCGGAAAGGAAGCAGAACATGGCGAAGAACAATACCTATGATGCGAGCAGCATTACGGTTTTAGAGGGATTGGAGGCTGTGAGGAAACGGCCGGGCATGTATATCGGAAGCGTGTCGAGAAAAGGTTTAAACCATTTGATTTACGAGATTGTGGACAATGCGGTGGACGAGCATCTGGCGGGTTTTTGTGACAAGATTTTTGTAACCCTTGAGGCGGACGGTTCCTGCAGCGTTTTGGACAACGGACGAGGAATTCCTGTGGGGATGCACGAAAAGGGGGTGTCCGCCGCCAGGGTGGTTTTTTCTACGCTCCATGCAGGGGGAAAATTTGACGATTCGGCATATAAGACCAGCGGGGGACTCCACGGTGTGGGTTCTTCGGTGGTCAATGCTCTGTCCACGAAAATGGACGTGGAAATCTACAGCGGAGGCTTTATCCACCATGACGGTTATGAGAGGGGAATCCCTGTGGTGGAATTAGAGGACGGGCTTTTGCCCAAACTTGGGAAAACCAAAAAGACAGGGACAAAGATAAATTTCCTTCCTGACCCGGAAATTTTTGAAAAAACCAGATTTAAAGGGGATGAGGTAAAGAGCAGGCTTCATGAGACTGCGTACCTAAATCCCCAGCTCACGATTATATATGAGGATAGACGGGGGGAGGAGACAGAACATATTGAATACCACGAGGAGGAGGGGATTATCGGATTTGTAAAAGATATCAACAAAAAAGCCGAAGTCATCCATGACGTGGTGTACCTCAAGGGGGAATCTGAGGGGATTACCGTGGAGGCGGCTTTTCAGTATACCAACGAGTTTCATGAAAATGTCCTTGGCTTCTGCAACAATATCTACAATTCGGAGGGGGGAACCCACCTCACGGGCTTTAAGACCACCTTTACCACAGTGATTAACCAGTATGCCAGGGAGCTTGGAATTTTAAAGGAAAAGGACGCCAATTTTACCGGCACGGATGTGAGAAACGGCATGACGGCGGTGGTTTCCGTAAAGCACCCTGCCCCCAGGTTTGAGGGGCAGACAAAAACGAAACTGGATAACCAGGATGCGGCTAGGGCCGCAGGAAAAGTGGTGGGGGATGAGATTCTGTTGTTTTTTGACAGAAATCTGGAAACATTAAAATCTGTGATTGGCTGTGCGGAGAAAGCGGCAAAAATACGAAAGACAGAGGAGAAAGCCAGGACAAACCTGCTCTCCAAACAGAAATTTTCTTTTGACTCCAACGGAAAACTGGCAAACTGCGAGAGCAGGGATGCTTCTATCTGTGAGATTTTTATTGTGGAGGGAGATTCCGCCGGAGGCTCGGCAAAGACGGCCAGGGACAGGAATTTCCAGGCAATCCTTCCCATCCGGGGGAAAATTTTAAATGTGGAGAAGGCCAGTATTGATAAAGTCTTGGCAAATGCGGAGATCAAGACTATGATAAATGCCTTTGGCTGCGGATTTTCCGAAGGCTACGGCAATGATTTTGACATTACAAAGCTAAGGTATGACAAAATTATTATTATGGCGGATGCAGATGTGGACGGAGCCCATATTTCCACCCTGCTTTTAACCTTGTTTTACCGTTTTATGCCGGAGCTGATATTTGAGGGACATGTGTACATCGCCATGCCCCCGCTCTATAAAGCCATTCCCTCTAAGGGGGAGGAGGAATATCTCTATGACGACGCTGCCCTGGTAAAATACAGGAAAAGGCATAAGGGAAGTTTTACCCTCCAGCGGTATAAAGGGCTGGGGGAGATGGACGCAGAGCAGCTCTGGGAGACTACTCTTGACCCCGCCACAAGAATTTTAAAGCGGGTGGAGATTGAGGATGCAAGGATGGCCTCGGATGTGACGGAGATGCTTATGGGGACGGATGTGCCCCCAAGAAAGGCATTTATCTACGAACATGCCACAGATGCAGAGTTAGATGTGTAGGGCAGTCTGCAGGTGAAGCTGCAGGACGTATGTTTTTTGACAGGGAACTGCCAGGGAAAGACGGGAAGGATAGAAAATGAACGAGACAGAACAGATTATCCGGACGGAGTATTCGGATTTGATGCAGAAATCTTATATTGACTATGCCATGAGTGTCATTGTGGCAAGGGCGCTGCCGGATGTACGGGACGGTTTAAAGCCGGTGCAGAGAAGAACCCTTTACGATATGTATGAGCTTGGCACAAGGTACGATAAGCCTTACCGGAAGTGCGCCCGTATCGTGGGGGATACCATGGGTAAATACCATCCCCACGGGGACAGTTCCATTTACGGGGCTTTGGTGGTCATGGCCCAGGACTTTAAAATGGGAATGCCCTTAGTGGACGGTCACGGGAATTTCGGCTCCATTGAGGGGGACGGGGCCGCCGCCATGCGTTACACTGAGGCAAGACTTCAAAAAGTGACCCAGGAGGCATATCTCTCTGATCTGGATAAAGATGTGGTGGACTTTGGCCCAAACTTTGACGAGACGGAAAAAGAACCTTTGGTTCTGCCGGTGAGAGTGCCGAATCTCTTGGTCAACGGGGCGGAGGGAATAGCCGTAGGTATGGCCACCAGCATTCCCCCCCACAATCTGGCGGAAGTGATTGAAGGGGTAAAAGCCTATATGAAAAACCCTGATATCAACACGGAGCAGATGATGAAATATATTTCCGGCCCGGATTTTCCCACTGGGGGTATTGTGGTAAATAAGGACGAGCTTTTACAGATTTACTCCACAGGCACAGGGAAAGTTAAAATCAGGGGAAAAGTGGAAATCGAGGAGGGCAAAGGGGGAAAAGATAAGATTGTAATCACGGAAATTCCCTACACCATGATTGGGGCCAATATTGGAAAATTCTTAAATGATGTTTATAATTTGGTGGAAACCAGGAAAACGACTGATATCACAGATATCTCCAACCAGTCCTCCAAAGAGGGAATCCGCATTGTAATTGAGCTAAAAAAGGGGGCGGACCCGGTACAGATTTGCAACCTCTTATATAAGAAGACAAAGCTTGAGGATACCTTTGGGGTGAATATGCTGGCGGTGGCGGATGGAAAGCCGGAAACCATGGGGCTGATTCCGGTGATTCGCCACCATGTAGACTTTCAATATCAGCTTGCAACGAGAAAATATAATACTCTTTTAACAAAGGAGCTGGAGAAAAAAGAAGTTCAGGAAGGACTGATAAAAGCCTGCGACGTCATCGACCTGATTATAGAAATCCTCCGAGGGAGCAAGAATGTAAAAGAGGCGAAATCCTGCCTGGTATCCGGGGAGACAGGAAATATTAAATTTAAAAGTGAGAAATCCAGAAAGGAGGCGGCAAAGCTTCATTTTACGGAAAAACAGGCGTCGGCGATTTTGGAAATGCGTCTTTACAAATTAATCGGCCTGGAAATTGAGGCCCTGATGAAAGACCATGAGGAGACTTTGAAAAACATCGAAAAATATGAGAGTATATTAGGCAGCCGGGCAGTGATGGCAAAGGTAATCATCAAGGAGTTAGACGCTATCAAAAAGGCATATGGGCAGGAGAGAAAAACCGTTATTGAAAACGGAAAAGAGATTGTTTTGGAAGAGCCGAAAATGGAAGAGATGGATGTGGTCTTTCTTATGGACCGTTTTGGCTATGCCAGAATTATTGATGTGGCCGTCTATGAGAGAAACAAAGAGGCGGCGGACAGTGAGAACCGCTATGTCATTACCTGCAAAAATACGGATAAAATCGGGATTTTCACCAATAAGGGACAGATGCATCTCTTGAAGGTGGCGGATTTGCCCTACGGCAAGTTCAGGGACAAGGGGCAGCCCATCGACAATATGAGCAATTATGACAGCAGTGTGGAAAATGTAATATTTGTGGCCTCTTTAGAGGAGATGTCCGGGGAAAAAATGATGTTTGCCACAAAAACCGGAATGTTAAAGCTGGTGGCAGGCAGCGAGTTTAACGTGGCCAAGAGAACCACGGCAGCCACCAAGTTAAACGGGGAAGATGAAGTTGTTAAAATTGCATTTTACAGGGAAGAGCAGCATTTGGTTCTACACACAAAGAAAGGGATGTTCCTTCGCATTGAGGCCAATGTAATACCGGAGAAGAAAAAAGGCGCAGTGGGAGTCAGAGGCATCCGGTTAGGCCCGGAGGATGAATTAGAGCATGTGCACCTTTTGCTTCCAGGGGAAAGCAAAACGGTAAAACTAGCGGAAAAAGAGTTGGAACTTTCCAGGCTTAGGGTGGGCAGCCGGGATACAAAAGGTGTAAAACATACGTAAGGGAGAAAGAGCCATGGATTATCAGCAGGCAATAGCGTTTCATGAAAAAGCGAAGGCATATGGAAGTATTCTGGGGCTTTCAAATATCCGCAGATTAATGTATGAACTTAAGGATGTGTGGAAGACTTTAAGTATTATCCATGTAGCCGGGACAAACGGGAAAGGCTCTGTCTGCTGTTTTCTTGCCTCTATGTTAAAAGAGGCGGGATACAGGGTAGGCCAGTATAATTCCCCGGCAGTTTTTTCACAGCGGGAAATTTACCGGATAAACGGGGAGGAAATTACCAGGGAGGATTATGCCTCCTGTATGGAAAAAGTAAAATCCGCCTGTGAAGCCCTGGTGGAAAGAGGGGAGCCGCACCCCACGGTATTTGAGATTGAAACGGCTTTAGCCTTTCAGTGGTTTTATGAGAGAAAATGTGATTTTGTAATTCTGGAAGTGGGGATGGGAGGGAGCACCGACGCTACGAATGTGATTGAAAAGCCCCTCTGCAGCGTGTTTACTTCCATCAGCAGAGACCATATGAAATATCTTGGAGATTCTATCGGGGATATTGCAAAAATTAAATCGGGAATTATCAAAGAAGGGTGCCCTGTGGTGACAACAGCACAGAGAGAGGGAGCAGACAGGGTAATCAGCGCTTTTGCCAGGGAAAAGCAATCCCCTGTTTTTAGGGCTGAAAAGTTGGAAAATGACAGGGTGTTTCAGGGGGTCCGCCATGCTTTTCATCCAAAGTTTGGGGAGATTAAGATTTCTATGCTGGGAGGGTATCAGTTAGAAAATGCTTCTCTTGCCTTGGAAGTTATATCTGTGTTAAAGAAAATGGGTAATATAGAGATTTCCCTGGAGGAGATGAAACAGGGACTTCTTAGGGCGTCCTGGCCAGGGAGGTTTGAGTGTGTTTCCATGGAGCCCTTATTTTATTTAGACGGTGCACACAATCTAGATGGGGCAATAAAATTAAAAGAAACTTTAATGGAGAATTTTCCAGATAAAAAGAAAATTGGAATTATGGGTGTGATGGCGGATAAAGAGTATTCCCGTATGATTCAGACCCTGGGGCCGTTATTTTCTCAGATATTTACTGTGACCCCGGACCATCCCAGGTCCCTGCCGGGAGGAATACTGGCTGGGGAGATAAGGAAACAGGGGATGACCGGGATTTTTGTGCCCCAAATCAAGGATGCCGTCAGTGAGGCGTATACCTTGGCGTTAAGGGAAGGGGCTATGGTAATGGTTTTTGGCTCGCTGTATTATCTATTGGAGGTGAAAGAAGCACTGCATGACATCACAGGAGATTAAGAAAAAATTAAGAGAAAATATACTATCTGGAGAGTTTGGGATAGAAAAAGAATCTCTCCGCGTTACGGGGGAGGGCACGCTGGCATTAACCAATCATCCCGACATGGCAGGGTATCATATGGAGGAGCAGATCAGCAGAGATTTTGCAGAGAGCCAGCTTGAGTTTGTGAGCAGGGTGCATACCACGGTGGATAGCGCCTGCCAGGAAATCTGTTTTTTGCAGAGCCTTGTGGAGGAGGAAATTAGAAACCGTAAAACAGGCAGGGAATATGTGTGGACTTATTCCAATCCCCCTGGCTTTTCCGGGGAGAAAAACATCCGTATTGCAGAATTTAAAGAGGATTTGGAAGGGAAAAATACCTATCGCCATTATCTCTCAGAAAAGTATGGGAGGGTGAAAATGTTGTTTTCCGGGGTGCATTTAAATTTTTCCATGCCGGAAGAATTTTTTGTGCTCCTTCGGGAACTCACAGGGGAAGAGATACAGACGCTGAAAAATGAATGGTATTTAAATCTTTTGGACTGTCTCATGGATGACAGTTGGCTTCTTGTAGCATTAACTTCTGCAAGCCCTGTGGCGGAGCCGGAGTTTCTAACAGGACTTGGGGTGCCCAGGGAGGAATGGAATCATTATGCATCTTTTCGCAACAGCAAATACGGGTACTGGAATCCTTTTATCCCCTGCCTTTCTTACAGGGATTTTACCCGGTATCTTTCTTCTGTAGAGGAGTATATAAAGCAAGGGGTTCTCTCCTGTGTCCATGAACTCTATTACCCTCTCCGCTTAAAGCCTAAGGGGGAAAATACGCTGGAAAATTTGAAAAACCAGGGCGTAAACCATATCGAGCTGCGGATGTTGGACTTAAACCTTATGAGCTGCGTAGGAGTGGCAAAAGAGGATTTGATTTTTATCCATCTTCTGATAGCATACAGGATTTTCCAGATATTGGAAACGGGGAAAAAAGTCAGTGAGGGGGAGCGGGAAGGGGAAGGGCGGATTTTGCTCCACCAGCGGGCGGCGGAACTTGATTTCTGGGAAAAAGAAATAGGATACCGGAAGAGGGCGTTAAAGCTTTTGGGGGAAATGAAGGAATTTTATATGGATGATGAGGGAGAGGAAAAGGGGTATATCCCCAAAGCGTATCCTGTAAGGGAATTGCTCTCCTTCCAGGAGAATAAGATTTTATATTCCCAATGCCGGTATAGCCAACAAATCTTAGATAAATATAAAAACAATTATATCAACGGAGTCATGGAGGATATAAAGGAGAGATAGGATGAAAAAAACAGTTTTGTTTGATTTGGACGGAACCATTATTAATTCGGAGGAGGGCATTACCAACTGTGTCCGGTATGTGCTGGATTACTGGGGAATGGCACATCCCACCCAAAAAGAGCTTTTATGTTTTATCGGCCCTCCCTTAAGGGAGCAGTTTATGGAAGTCTTTGGCTGGGATTTTGATAAGGCGGAAAAATCTGTCCATGTATTCCGGGAGCGGTTTGATAAGCTGGGGCTTTATGAGTGCGAACTTTATCCGGGAATTCAAAAATTGATTGAAGATTTGCACCGGGAGGGATACCGGATTGCCCTGGCAAGCTCCAAGCATGAGGAGGCATGCGGCAGGATTTTAAGGCATTTCCATCTGGAATCCAATTTTACGGGAATCTTTGGTGCCACTAAAGATGGAAAAATTTCCACCAAAAAACAGGTGCTGGAAGTCTGCCTGAGCAAACTGCAGGCTTCTGAGGAGGAGACTGTTTTAATCGGGGATACGAAATTTGATGTCCTGGGGGCAAAAGAGGCAGGTATAGACTGTATCGGCGTTACATATGGCTTTGGGACAAGAGAGGAGCTTGAGGCCGCAGGGTCAGCGGCAGTAATGGATACACCGGAGGAGGTGGGGGCTTATCTTAAAAGAATCTAAAATGATGCGGGCATGGAATTTGATTTATCCGGTGGGCATTTATTTTGTGGTGACAGCGGTTCTGCTGTTTCTTCTGGACTTTGTTTTGCCCGATACAAAGGGCAGCCATCTCTTTCGGCAGGGGATTACCTCCCTCTCGGTTCTGCCTTTTTTGTATTCCTTTTACCGTCAGGATTCTTTCTGGCGGGGAGAACCCTTGGGAAAAAAGGAGTTTCTTTTAACAAAAAGGGAGGCGGGGACGGTATTTTTACTGTTTCTGGCAGGGGGATGCTTTGCCCTTGCCTGGAACAATGTGCTTTCCATGGTACATATTTCGGATTACTCCGTCAGCTATAACAGAATCCGGGAAACTTTTTATGTGGGAAAATTTTTTATGGAATTTTGCGTGGTGTGCCTCTTAGCTCCAATGGCAGAAGAATTGTTATACCGGGGAATTGTGTATAAAAGGGCGAAGGACTGGCTGGGCATCTGGCCTGGAATTATTGTTTCCGCAGTTATGTTCGGACTTGTGCATATGAATCTGGTGCAGTTTGTCTATGCCGGGGTCTTTGGGATTTTTCTTGGGCTTTTTGTGGAAAAAACCGGGAAACTGCACAGTGCAATAGCCGCCCATGCGGCGGCGAACCTCACATCCCTTCTGCGGGGGGAGACGGAACTCTTTTCTTTTATGGACAAAAGTTTACCTGTGATGGTTATAATGACGGCTTTGCTGTTTTTATTGGCGGCGGGGCTTGTTTTTGGGGCTTTACATTTTTTATCTAAAGGAGGAAGGGATTATATCCTGTAATATAATCTTTTCCGAAGCATAACTTATTTTATTTCAAATTCTTTCAGAAAAATTAAAATTCCTACGATATGAAAGACAACAGGGGATCCTGAAATCTGCCTCTGCCTTTTATTCCCGTAAAACACCCTTTTCATTCCATTCTGCCCAAAAGTGGAAATTTTCCGCCGATATAAGAGATATAGATGAAAATCCACAGAACAGGGAGGAATTGGTTATGCGTATAGGAAATTCAAATTACTATTTTGGCGTCCCTTCATCCGGCAGGCGCTTTCACTCTGGGGGAAGGAACACATTGGAGGATTTGCTCACCGGGCATTATAAGAATTCATACGGGGTGGAGGGCATGTGCATTACGGGAAGAAGCGATTATAAAAAAATAATTCCCGTTTCTCAGGAGATGAAACAGCATGTCCTTGAGGATGTTAAGAGAAGCTATTACAAATACAACGGCATGTCCGGGGATAATGAGGCGGAATGGGATGCCTATTACCGGAAAAATAACGAATACTATAAAACATTGAAGAAAGAAGACCGTTTGTCTGCGTGCTGGACCTTAAATCAGCTGCACCTTGAAATATCAGGAAAAGTCACGAGTGCTTTAAAAGAGAAGATACCTGGGTGGTCGGCGGGAAAATCTATTCCTGCAGGGGTATTGGATGAAATTTTTGCCGATGAGAGCATCACTTCCCTGGCAGAAGGGAAAAAAACCAGAGGGACAGGCAAAAGCACCTTCCAGGCGTCCACTGGGAATTATTTCAATAAATTAAAAAGAAAGTATCCGGGAGTAAATGTGACGGCAGTGGATTTTAACAGTGGAAGACAGGAAGATGCCTATATGCTGGGATGCAGGGGATACAACAACCTGGCGGTTTCGCCTAGCATTTTGGCGAAGATGGCAAATGACCCGGGTGCGGCGGCAAAATATGAGAAGGTCTTTAGGGAAATGTCCGGGAATGCAGCCCGTGTGGAAAAATTTGCACAGGAGACAGGGGACGAGATTCTTTCCGCAGGAGCCGTGATTGATAAAAACGGGAAAGTTTCCTACTGGATGGCGGGCAGAAGCAGGGATAAAGTGGAAAACCCCGGCACAGCATACAAGGAGAAGGTGCAAAAGCAGATAAAAGAAAAGCGGGAAAAGAAGAAAGCCAAAGAGGTTTTAGAAGAAAAAAGGCTGAAAAAAGCTGACAGGATGGAAAAACTTCTGAAAAAAGCGGGGGTGGACTTGAAAATCTGATAATAGTTACTTTTCACGGCCTGGAGGGCCGCTCAAAGTAACGGATTTCGCTGTAGCTGGTAGTTGCCTTAGCGTAGTATTTTGTGTATACTAAAGAAAGGCAAGGGTAAAAACAGGTTAGGTAGAAAGGAGTACTTCAAATGAAACGAAGAAAACCAATGGCAATTCTATTAGCGTTGGCGGTATTTATTACCGCAATCTGGATTCCCATCCCGGCGCAGGCGGCGAAGGCGACATTGAAAATCAGCCACAAAAACTTAAACCTTACAGTGGGGGACACGAAAACCCTTAAGGTCACTACCAGCCTTAAGGGTAAGGTGTCCTGGAAGAGTTCGGATAAGAAAATAGCCACCGTAACTTCTAAGGGAAAGGTGACGGCGAAAAAACCGGGAACGGCAAAGATTACGGCAAAGCTAAAGGGGAAATCCGTTTCCTGCAAAGTTACTGTAAAAAAGAAGGATATGAAGGCCCAGGCAAAAGACAATGCCAAAAAGTATAAGAAGCAGATAGAGCAGGTATTGAAATATACGAACCAGTACAGAAAGGCGGCGGGGCAGAAGGAACTGGTATTGGATACCAATCTCACCCGGGCTGCCTGTTACCGTTCCTTAGAGATGGCAAAGACAAAGAAAATGTCCCACACCAGGCCCGACGGGAGCAGCTGTTTTACGATTTTGAAGGTGTATAAAGTAAATTATATGGCTGCCGGGGAAAATATCGCATACACCTCAAAAGGCTATGGGGTAAATGCGAAGGTTGTCAGCCAGATGTGGTATAATTCCCCAGGCCACAGAGCCAATATGTTAAGCAGCAGTTATGGGAAAATCGGCATTGGAATTGCCGTGGCATCTAACGGGGACATTTACTATACCCAGCTTTTTACAAATTAAAGAACTGTTTATAAGAGAGTCAGCGGATATTTTTCTAAAAAAGGAAAACATTCCGCTGATTTTTTTTGTGTTTTTTTGAGACAAATTGTTTCTATACCGCCATTTTTAGAAAAAAACAATAGATATTATCAGACAATTTAAATAAAAATTAAAAATAATCATACTATCAGACAATAGAAAGAAAAAAGTTGTTTACAAGCGGGAGAAAAAGTAGTATCATGTGGCTTAGAAAAATTTTGCATGCATAGTTGAACTATATTGTAGTAGAAAGGATAAAAGTTATGAGAGATAAATGGAATGGAAAAGGGACAGAGCTTAAGGGCCTTTATTCCCCGGAATTTGAACATGACAACTGCGGTATCGGCGCAGTGGTAAATATCAAAGGCATCAAAACCCACGAGACGGTAGCCAATGCACTAAAAATTGTGGAGAACTTAAAGCACAGGGCAGGCAAAGATGCAGACGGCAAGACCGGGGACGGGGTAGGAATCCTCCTTCAGATTTCCCACAAATTTTTTACAAAGGCGGTAAAACCCCTGGGGATTGATTTAGGGGAGGAGAGGGATTACGGCGTGGGCATGTTCTTTTTTCCACAGGATGAATTAAAGCGAAACCGGGCAAAAAAAATGTTTGAGGTTATTGTGGAGAAAGAGGGCATGAAATTCTTAGGATGGCGGGATGTGCCCACAGATCCCTCCAAGCTAGGCCAGAAGGCAGTGGACTGTATGCCCTATATCACCCAAGGGTTTGTGAAACGGCCAAAGGATGTGGAAAAGGGTCTTCCCTTTGACAGAAAGCTCTATGTAGCCAGACGTGTCTTTGAGCAGTCCAACGACGACACCTATGTGGTATCTCTTTCCAGCCGTACCATTGTGTACAAAGGAATGTTTTTAGTGGAGCAGCTTCGGCTGTTTTTCGGGGACCTGCAGGATAAGGATTATGAATCCGCCATTGCCACGGTACACTCCCGTTTTTCCACCAACACAAATCCCAGCTGGGAGAGGGCCCACCCCAACCGCTTTATTGTACATAACGGAGAAATTAACACCATCAAGGGAAATGCGGATAAGATGCTGGCCCGTGAGGAGACCATGGAGACGGGATTTTTAAAGGGGGAGCTGCAGAAAGTCCTTCCGGTGATAAACAGCGAGGGTTCCGACTCCGCAATGCTTGACAATACCTTAGAATTTCTGGTAATGAGCGGCATGGATCTGCCCCTGGCAGTTATGATTATGATTCCGGAGCCCTGGGCAAACAACAAGGCGATGCCCCAGAAAAAACGGGACTTCTACCAATATTACGCCACCATGATGGAGCCCTGGGACGGCCCGGCTTCCATTCTTTTTTCCGACGGGGATATGATGGGGGCAGTCCTTGATAGAAACGGTCTGCGCCCTTCCAGGTACTATATCACAAAGGACGATTACCTGATTCTCTCCTCCGAGGTTGGGGTGTTGGATATCGATCCCATGAAAATACTGGTGAAAGAGAGGCTCCGCCCAGGGAAAATGCTCCTTGTGGATACCAAACAGGGCAGGGTAATTGACGACGAGGAGCTGAAAAACACCTATGCGGGAAAACAGCCCTACGGCGAGTGGTTAGACAGGAATTTAATTAAGCTTGAGGATTTAAAAATTCCAAACCAGCGTGTGCCGGAGTACACAAAGGAAGAGCGCCAGAGGATGCAGAAAGCTTTCGGCTACACCTATGAATCACTGCGGGATGCCATTCTTCCCATGGCAAAAAACGGCGGGGAGGGGACTTCTGCAATGGGAATCGATACGCCTCTCGCAGCTTTGGCAAATGACCGCCAGCCCCTGTTTAACTACTTTAAGCAGCTTTTTGCCCAGGTGACAAATCCTCCCATTGACTCCATCCGGGAAAAAATTGTAACTTCCACCACCATTTATGTGGGGGAGGACGGAAACCTCTTAGAGGAAAAAGCGGAAAACTGCCAGGTAATAAAAGTCAACAACCCCATTTTGACAAATACGGACTTAATGAAAATAAAATCCATGAAAGTGGACGGGTTCAAAGTGGCTGTACTGCCCATTATCTACTACAAAAACACAAGTTTGGAAAAGGCTATCGACCGTCTGTTTATGGAGGCGGACAGGGCTTACCGGGACGGGGCAAATATTTTGATTCTCTCCGACAGAGGAGTGGATGAAAACCATGTGCACATTCCCTCCCTGCTGGCAGTTTCGGCCCTGCAGCAGCATTTAGTGCGGACAAAGAAGAGAACCAGCCTTGCCATGATTTTAGAGTCCGGGGAACCCAGGGAAGTGCACCACTTTGCCACCCTTCTTGGCTACGGCGCCTGTGCCATCAATCCTTACCTGGCCCAGGAGACCGTGAAACAGCTTGTGGATGAGCATATGTTAGACAAGGATTACTATGCGGCGGTAAACGATTACAACCATGCCATTATCACAGGTATCGTAAAAATCGCCTCCAAAATGGGGATTTCCACCATCCAGTCCTACGAGGGTTCTAAAATTTTTGAGGCAATCGGCATTGACGCAGAGGTGATTGACAAATATTTTACCAATACCGTAAGCCGCATCGGGGGCATTACCTTAAAAGATATTGAGGAGGATGTAAACGAGCTGCACTCCACCGCCTACGACCCCTTGGGATTTGAGACGGATTTAACCCTGGACAGCAAAGGACGCCACAAGATGAGAAGCGGGGCGGATCCCCACCTTTACAACCCTGCCACCATACATCTTTTGCAGGAGTCCACAAAGCGGGGAGATTACAACCTGTTTAGGGAGTACACAAAACTGGTAAGTGAGGAGGAGAAAAATGCCAACCTAAGGGGACTGATGGACTTTAACTTCCCCAAAAAAGGCATTGAAATCGAAGAAGTGGAGAGTGTGGATTCCATTGTCACCAGGTTTAAAACCGGGGCAATGTCTTACGGCTCCATCTCCCAGGAGGCCCATGAGACACTGGCTCTTGCCATGAACCGTCTCCATGGAAAATCCAATTCCGGGGAAGGCGGGGAGGATGCAGAGCGCATTGCAAGCAAAAACACAGGAAAGAATAAATGTTCCGCCATCAAACAGGTGGCCAGCGGTCGTTTCGGCGTCACCAGCCGCTACTTAGTCAGCGCAGACGAAATACAGATAAAAATGGCACAGGGGGCAAAACCGGGGGAGGGAGGCCATCTGCCGGGGAAAAAAGTGTATCCCTGGATTGCAAAGACAAGGCTCTCCACACCGGGAGTATCTCTGATCTCCCCGCCCCCTCACCACGATATTTACTCCATCGAGGATTTGGAGCAGTTAATCTATGATTTAAAAAATTCCAACCGCCAGGCCAGAATTACCGTAAAACTGGTGTCTGAGGCAGGTGTGGGAACTGTGGCGGCAGGTGTGGCAAAAGCAGGAGCCCAGGTAGTTCTGATTTCCGGTTACGACGGAGGTACAGGAGCCGCCCCCTCAAGCTCCATCCACAATGCGGGGCTTCCCTGGGAGCTTGGCCTTGCGGAGACGCATCAGACCTTAATTATGAACGGCCTTAGAAATAAAGTGAGGATTGAGACAGACGGTAAGCTGATGAGCGGCAGGGACGTAGCCATCGCAGCCCTCCTTGGGGCGGAGGAATTTGGATTTGCCACGGCTCCCCTAGTAACCCTTGGCTGTGTAATGATGCGCGTGTGCAACCTGGATACCTGTCCGGCGGGAATTGCCACCCAAAACCCGGAGCTTCGGAAACGTTTTGCAGGAAAGCCGGAATATGTGGAAAACTTTATGCGGTTTATCGCAGAGGAGTTAAGGGAATATATGGCAAAACTGGGCTGCCGCACCATCGACGAGATGGTGGGGAGAAGCGATTTGTTAAAAGTGAGGGAGGATTTATCCGGCAGGGAGAAAGAGATTGACCTGTCCCGGATTCTCAACAATCCCTTTGCAGGACCGAAAGAGAAAGTCACCTTTGACAAAAAACAGGTATACGACTTTGAACTGGAAAAGACAAAGGATGAAAAGGTATTGTTAAAACAGTTAAAGAGTGCCTTAGAGAGCCGGCAGAAACGGATTATTGATGTGGAGCTTACCAATATCGACCGCTCCTTTGGAACCATATTCGGCTCTGAGATAACCAGAAAGTACGACGATACCTTAGAGGACGACACTTTTATTGTAAAATGTACCGGTGCCGGGGGACAGAGTTTTGGCGCCTTTATCCCCAAGGGGCTTACCTTAGAGCTTGTGGGGGATTCCAACGATTACTTTGGAAAAGGACTCTCCGGGGGAAAACTGGTGGTATGCACCCCTACCGGAGTAAATTATAAACAAGATGAAAATATCATTATCGGAAACGTGGCCCTTTACGGGGCAACCAGCGGAAAAGCCTTTATCAACGGCGTGGCGGGAGAGCGCTTCTGCGTGAGAAATTCCGGGGCAACAGCGGTAGTGGAAGGCGTGGGGGACCACGGCTGTGAGTATATGACAGGGGGCCGTGTGGTAATTCTTGGAAAAACCGGGAAAAACTTTGCGGCGGGAATGAGCGGCGGAATTGCATATGTTTTGGACGAGGACAATGACCTTTACACCAGGACAAACAAAGAGATGGTCTTTTCCGAGAGCATTTCCAATAAATATGACGTGATGGAATTAAAAGAGATGATACAGGAACATGTGGCTCTGACAAATTCCGCAAAGGGCAAGGAAATCTTAGATAACTTCAGCGAATATCTGCCTAAGTTTAAAAAGATTATGCCCTACGATTACAACCGCATGATGATGGCTATTGTTCAGATGGAAGAGAAAGGCCTTTCCTCCGAGCAGGCCCAGATTGAAGCATTTTATGCAAGTACAAGGGATTAAGGAGGAGAGAGCAATGGGAAAACCAACAGGATTTATGGATTATGACAGAAAAGCTGCAGCCTCTGTACCGCCGAAAGAGCGCATTACAAACTATAAGGAATTTCATATCTATTTGTCTGAGGAAGAGCAGCAGAAGCAGGGAGCCAGGTGCATGAACTGCGGCGTTCCCTTCTGCCAGGCAGGGATGGACATTATGGGAATGACCAGCGGATGCCCCCTGCACAACCTGGTGCCGGAGTGGAATGATCTTGTTTACACAGGAAACTGGGAGCAGGCATATAACCGGTTAAAAAAGACAAATAATTTTCCCGAATTTACTTCCAGAGTGTGTCCCGCCCTCTGTGAAAACGCCTGCACCTGCGGACATTACGGAGATGCCGTCACCGTAAAGGAAAATGAGCACGGCATTATTGAAAGGGCCTATGAGGAGGGATATGCCAAGGCAAAGCCCCCAAGAACCCGCACAGGGAAAACCGTGGCTGTTGTGGGCAGCGGCCCGGCAGGGCTTGCGGCGGCAGACCAGTTAAACCGCCGGGGCCATAAGGTGACGGTGTTTGAGCGGGACGACAGGGTTGGGGGGCTTTTAATGTATGGAATCCCCAACATGAAACTGGAAAAACAGGTGATTGACCGCAAGGTTGACATTATGAAAGAGGAAGGGGTGGAATTTGTCACAGGGGCAAATGTGGGAAAAGATGTAAAGGCGGCAAAGCTTTTAAAAGAATTTGACGCTGTTATCTTAGCCTGCGGGGCAAAAAATCCCAGGGATATAAATGCCCCTGGAAGGGATGCAAAGGGAATTTATTTTGCGGTGGACTATCTCTCCCAGACCACGAAAAGCCTTTTGGATTCTGATTTCAAAGACCAGAAATTTGTCTCCGCCAAGGGGAAAAAAGTGGTGATTATCGGCGGGGGGGACACGGGAAACGACTGTGTGGGAACCGCCATCCGCCAGGGGGCCGTAAGCGTTACCCAGCTTGAGATGATGCCCCCTGCCCCAAAGACAAGGGCGGAGGATAACCCTTGGCCCCAGTGGCCCAAAGTCTTAAAGACAGACTACGGCCAGGAGGAAGCCATTGCCGTGTTCGGCCATGACCCCAGGATTTACCAGACAACGGTAAAAGAGTTTTTGAAAGATAAAAACGGGAACCTTACCGCTGTGAAAACCGTAAAGCTTGAGAGCCAAAAAGACGAGAAGACAGGGCGCATGGTTATGGGGGAAGTCCCTGGCTCCGAGAGCAAAATTGACGCAGATCTTGTTTTCATTGCAGCAGGCTTTTTGGGAACCCAGAAATATGTGGCGGACGCTTTTGGAGTCAAATTAAATGAGAGGACGAACGTGTCCACAGAAAAAGGAAAATACAGCACCAATGTAAAAAATGTGTTTACCGCAGGGGATATGCACAGAGGCCAGTCCTTGGTGGTGTGGGCCATCCGGGAAGGAAGGGAAGCCGCCCACGAGGTGGATGAAAAGCTTTTAGGGTATTCCAGCTTATCGGTGCAGTAGGAAAAACAATTAAAATAGGCACAGGATGACACAGGCAGCGCTTTTAAGGTAAATCTATTTCGGAACTTAAGCCTGCCTGTGTTTTTTATTCCGCCCTTTGATCCATCATGAAATTTATGCGATATCTTCTTTTTGTAATCTTATTATACTGGCCCAGATGCCAAACACCCATAGGGATAAAAGAATGAACAATCCAAGGAAAAGGGGACATCCAGACTGTGCCAGCCTGCCAGTCAACAGCAGATAAGCTGCAGTCCATGGGTAAAATCCTGCTATGGGGGAACCTGATAACACAACATTTAACAAACTGACGGTTGCAATGGCAATAAATGGTATTAGGATTCCCTTTGCACGTATTGTAAGATATACAAATGGGGTCAGCGTCGCAAAGAGGAGTATACCGCCCTTTATCATCTGTATGAAGATATAAACTGCTGACAACAGGTTTATCTGGGAAACATGCATAAATATATTAAAAATCATAGATATCACAACAATGTCCAACCATGAAAGAACCATAAACAAAAGGATAAGAATAAACAGAATGATAAATTTACCCATTATAAATTGCCTGCGCCCTATGGGAACTACAAAAATGGTTTTCAATGTTTTTTCCGTATACTCCCTGCTGATCAGAAATACTGCAACTACCGCCATAACAAGGAGGCCATATAACAGCATAAGAAACATAATGGTATCTTCATAAATCCAGCCAAGGCTTAAAATTGCCTCTGGATTTGATATGCAAATCCTAACATCGTTTACGGTAACTAAAAAGGGTACTATGAATGAGCCCAAAACTCCAATTAAAATAATTTTTGAGCGTTTTAATTTCATCCATTCGCAATACACAAGATCAGCCAATCCCATCAAATATTCTTTTCTTCCAACACAGGAAGATGTGCAATGATTACTTCCCTTGTTAATTCAAAATTAATATCTGCGAGAATATCATTTCCCTTTACAAATGAATTTCGTTTAGGTGCATGATGCAGGCTTTTTAGAAAGTCAAGCCACTCTGCCAACTGTTTTTGGATATGGAGAATATAGATAAATTCTCCGATACAGAGAAACAGTAAAATAATACCAAATGCCATCACCATCATGTTGTTTCACCGCCTAATTTATATCCCACACCCCATACCGTTAAAATATATTTTGGGTGTTCTGGATGATCCTCAATCTTTTTTCTCAGCCTGCGGATATGTACCATGATATTATTGTCATCATAAGCATACGCATCCTTCCATACAGCTTGGTATATCTGCCTTTTGGTAAAAACTTTTCCTGGGTTTTCTGCAAAATGCAAAAGTAAATCAAATTCCTTTGCTGTGAGTTCAAGGAGCATACCGTCTTTTCGGACTTCACGTCCCGCTTTGTCGATGGACATTCCACCAACAGTAATAATTTCCGGGGAACCGTCAGCGGTGTTGAAAATGGTATATCTCCGCAGCAGGGAGGATACCCTGGCAAGAAATTCGCTATTAGCAAATGGTTTTGTCAAGTAATCATCTGCGCCCATCCTTAGCCCGGACACTTTGTCGCCTTCACTGTCTTTAGCGGTGAGTATTAAAACAGGAATAAAACTTTTTTTTCTGATTCTCTCCAATACCTCGTATCCGTTTATCATGGGAAGCATAATATCCAAAACCACAAGTTGATATTCTGCGCTTTGCAGCTCATGTAATCCCATAACCCCGTCATGGCAGGTGCAGACGTCATATCCTTCCTGTTCCAAATGATGCCGAAGCAGTCTGCATAAATCCACATCATCATCTATAATCAATATTTTTTGTTTCATGCAAAAACCTCCTTATAGGTTTTATTTTAGATGTATAGGCGAATAATATCAATGGTTTTAGGTTCTCCTCTGCCATAGATTAACTTTCATGACATTTTATAGTCGTTTCGTGCCAACTTCCTTACGAATTGCAAAAATGTTCCGATACTTATTATAAATAATTTAATAGTTAGTACAATAGAAACAATTTGGAAATGGAGAGTAGCATGGAACAAAATACAATCCGTCCTGGGGAAATGATAGAGTATGTTTTTGTGGAGGGCAAAGTCTCCCTGAATACGGAGGACATAATTTATATCGAGACAAGCAAACATAAAAATACCTTTTATACAAAAGAGGAGACTTACAGTATTTATAAGAAATTAAGTGAGATTGAAGGGGAATTAAAAGACTTTGGCTTCGTGCGCATCCATCAGAGTTTTCTGGTGAATATGCAGTATGTGGAAAAAATCAGCAGTTATATTATGACGCTTACCACCGGTCAGGAGCTTTCGGTGCCGAAGGCCAGATATCCTCAGGTAAAAAAAGAATATCAGCAGTATTTGGAAGAATCAAAGGATTGACAATGGGCAGAAAGGAATCGCAAAGGAGGACTTTCTGTTTTTTTGTATTTTTGTTTGGGAGGGAAGATTATGCCGGCAGAGCAGATACAGGCTTATGAAAACGCAGGAAACATTTTTAAAGATAAGTTAGACAAAAAAAAGACGGAGAATACGGACAGGGATTTTCGCCGGGTAATGGGGGAAAAGAAGAAAAAGAAAAAATGTGGAAAAAAGGAGGAATCCTGGTTTGATAAGCGTCAAAAAATCATCCGGGCAAGGTTAAAGGCTCAGGCAAATCTCAACGCAGAGCGCAGAGGGGAGATGAGCCGGATAGAGCAGGAGAATCATGCAAAAATCCAGGCTGCTGGGGCAAACAGGCTGCACAATTTTTTGGTGGAGGACACGGGCAGGGAAAAGCATTTGCCAGAGAATGTTACAGAGAAAGAGTATGTGAGAAACGTAAATACCTGTGATTACCTTCGGAGGGCGTATCTCCTGTCAGGGGCAAAAAAGAAAGCGGCCTGCTCTGGAAGGAAAAGAAAAGAATAAGGAAAAGCCAAATGAAAAATATTTTTATCGAGGGTATTCCGGGAATGGGAAAATCTACTCTGCTAAATGCAATTCACACAGAAAAACCGGAATACCGCATATTTCGGGAAGGAGATTATTCCCCGGTGGAGCTTGCCTGGTGTACATGGATGAATGAAAGCAAATACAGGGATGTCTTTTTGAGTGCTCTATTTTTCAGAATATGATAGAAGAGTTCATGCTGTATCATCTGTTAAGTGATGAGGAAATTTTGTCATTCTATGAAAAACTCTTTTGGGGCATGAATCGGGAAGATTTTCTGCTGCTATATCTCTGCAGCGACAGGACAAAGGAGTGTATTGAGGTGATTCGGAAAGAGCGCTGTGATAATCAGGGGAATGAGCTGTGGTATCCTCTTATGAGGGAATATTTTGTCAATTCCCCATATGGAGCAGAGCATGGGTGTAAAAGTTTTGAAGATTTGATAGATCATTTTAAGCGAAGGCAGAAGCTGGAACTTCAGATTATAGAACATGTTTTGGGGAGAAACGGGAGGATTCTTTCAGCAAAAAAGTGGAAGATGGAGGAAATTCTGCCGTTACTGTAACAGTTCGTGCACGCCAAAGTATTATGCTGTAGTTGAACTCTTTTCCAAAGTATTGTATAATGGGTTTGCAAAAAATGGGAAAAGAGGATAATCATGAAAATTGCTATGATTCACGGCCAGAACCACAAAGGGACTACCTGCCGGGTGGGAAGGATGCTGGCAAAAAAATTAATAGGCGAGGTAAAGGAATTTTTCCTGCCCAAGGATTTCGGGGAATATTGTGTGGGCTGTACCACCTGCTTTATGAAAAATGAAACGAAATGCCCTCACTATGAAAAATTGAAACCTCTGACAGATGCCATAACAGAAGCGGATGTTATTATTCTTACCAGCCCCGTGTATGTATTTCATGCCACAGGGTCAATGAAAGCCTGGCTGGACCACTATGGATACCAGTGGATGGTGCACCGGCCAAATCCTGCTATGTTTCAGAAACAGGCCGTGTGCATTGCGACGGCGGCGGGGGCAGGGATGAAGTCAGCCTGTAAGGATATGGCGGACAGCCTATTTTTTTGGGGCATCCCGAAAATTTATACATGCGGCTTTGCCGTTTTTGCCACTTCCTACAGAGAAGTTTCGGAAAAAAAGAGACGGGAAATAGATAGAAAAACAACCCGGATAGCCGCTAAGATAAAAAGCAATGCGGGAAAGGTGAAACCGGGCTTTAAGACAAAAGCATTTTTCCATTTGATGCGCATAATGAATAAAAAGGGTGGATTGAATCCGGCGGACAGAGAATACTATAAGCGCATGGGCTGGATTTAAAACGCCGGAAAGAAGGAAGGATTTCGGCGCAGGAAAAGGAGAATTATTTTGAGAGAATTATATAAGGATGCAAAGGAATTTGTCTTCAGGCATAAAGCGGCTTTGATTGTAAATGCAGTGATTTGTGTCATATGTTACGGTCACATGGCATTTTCCCAGAATGTGGGAATTGATACGGAACATGTGATTAACCATCCCGGTGTGTCCATGCAGTGGGAAACTGTAGGCAGGCAGGGACTTTTGTACACGAAAAATCTTTTCGGGGTAATCAATTATAATCCCTATTTCAACGGAGCTTTGTTTCTGGCAGGTTTTATTCTGCTGGGAAGCATGGTTTCTTTTTTGTGCTTTATTGTCAGCGGGAGAAATGACAAATATCCATATGGATTTTTTTCTGTTCTATTTTCCACCTGTCCCGTGTGGATGATGCAGTTTTATTTCGCCCTCCAGCGGGCGGAGGTGGTTTTGGGCATGATTTATGGGGTGATTTCTGTGTTTGCCCTTTTTCAGATTGTGTTTTTAAACCAGAGGAAAATTTACTGGTTTCTCATCTGCCTTTTATTTGGGATGTGGTGTTTTTCCTCCTATCAGGCCTGTGCATTTTTGTATATCAGCCTGTGCATTATCTGCTATCTTTTGGATTTTTTCCGGGAGCCGGACAGAAAAATGAGTGTGTATTTTAAAAAAATTGCCGGGTTAATCCTTGGGTTTGGCATTGTGTATCTATCATATACCTTCGCGGTAAAGCCAACCCTGTCTAACGGATGGTATATTAAAGGCCAGATGAAATGGGGCGTGTGGCCCTTAAGCCAAAATCTGGCGTTGATTTTTGACCATGTGAAATGTCTGTTAAACTGGTACCGGCCGGATAATGTCTCTGCATATCCCCTGGCACTTATCTGCGTGTCCCTGCTGTTTTGCCTGTATGTTTTTAAGAGTAAAAAAAACAGTGTTCCCCTTTTCCTAGGATTGGCGGGGCTTTTGATTGCTCCGTTTCTCATGTCAATCTACATTGGAAATAAGGCCCTGGGGCGCTCACAATCGGCTCTCCCCGTTGTGGCGGCATTTGCATGTATGCTGTTCTGGGGCTTTTTAAGTACCTGGGAGGAAAAAAAGCTTCGCATATTAAAATGGGTCAGCATGTTTGCCGGAGGGATTATGGTATGGGCAGGCATGGCGGTGATTTTGGCATTTGTTTATACAGATGATATCCGGTATCGGGACGATGTGAACACGGCAAGGATGATTGCCTCGGATTTGTATCAGACCGAGGGATATAGGGAGCTTCCTGTCATATTTGTCGGGGAGAAGGATGCGGAGTTAAACGGGGCGTGCCTGGAGGCGGATTTGTACGGATATTCTTTTTTTAAATGGGATTATTCAGATGGAAACCCCACCGGGGCAACCTGGAGGATACTTGGGTTTATGAATACCCTTGGGATTGAACTTGAGGACGGAAGCCGTTTTTCTGAAAAAGCGTTAAAGGCAGCAGAGAATATGCCCTATTTTCCCCAAAAGGGATATATTTCCGTTCAGGATAAGTATGTGGTAATTAAATTGTCGGAAGTGCCCAGCAGCAAATCCAGAAAGCCTAGAAAGTCACAGGATTCCTGGAAATTGTGGCATTTCAGAAAAAATTAATGTAGATTTCTTTTTAAATTATGGTATACTATATATGTTTGTGAGCATTTTATTTAGAAAACCATACCAAAAAGGAGAGATGACATGAACAAAATTGCGATTGTTTCCGACAGTAACAGCGGGATTACGTCAAAGGAGGCAGAAGCGGCAGGCGTTCACATTCTTCCCATGCCATTTTTTATTAACGGGGAAACTTTTTATGAGGGAGTGGACCTGACCCAGGAGCAGTTTTATGAAAAACTGAAAAGCGGATGCGATATTTCCACATCCATGCCCTCTGTGGGAAATGTGACAGATTTATGGGATGAACTTTTAGGTTCTTATGAGGAAATTGTGCATATTCCCATGTCCAGCGGCTTAAGCAGCTCCTGTGAAACTGCTTACATGTTGGCCCAAGAATACGAGGGGAAGGTGCAGGTGGTAAATAACCAGAGAATTTCTGTCACCCAGAAACAGTCTGTCTATGATGCAAAGGCCCTGGCAGAGAAAGGGAAGGGCGCAGAGGAAATTAAGAATATTTTAGAGAGGGACAAATTTGAGTCCACGATTTATATTATGGTGGACACGTTGGCCTATCTGAAAAAGGGCGGAAGGATTACCCCTGCGGCCGCAGCTTTGGGAACTTTGCTGAAATTAAAACCGGTACTTCAGATTCAGGGGGAAAAGCTAGATGCCTTTGCAAAGGCAAGGACTGTGAAACAGGCAAAATCCTTGATGATTGACGCCATAAAAAATGATTTTGCCAACCGTTTTCATGATGCAAAGGGAGAAAATATGCATCTTTCCATGGCATATACCTATGATTTGGCGGCGGCGGAATCCTTTAAAAATGACGTGCAGGAGATTTTCCCGGACAGTGAGATTGTGTTAGACCCTCTGTCCTTAAGCGTTTCCTGTCACATTGGCCCGGGAGCTTTGGCAGTTGCCTGCTCAAAGAAAATTCCGGAACTGGAAAAATAGTTTAGAATCACAACAGGAGGAATATAGAATGGTAAAAGCAGTAGTCGGTGCAAACTGGGGAGACGAGGGAAAAGGTAAGATTACAGATATGCTTGCCAGGGAAGCGGACATTGTGATACGTTTCCAGGGAGGGGCAAATGCAGGACATACCATAGTCAATGATTATGGTAAGTTTGCATTACATACACTGCCCTCCGGTGTGTTTTACAACCACACCACCAGTATTATCGGAAACGGAGTGGCATTAAACATACCGGTACTTTTTGATGAGATAAAGTCCATTACAGGGCGGGGAGTGCCGGCTCCAAAGATTCTTGTTTCCGACAGGGCCCAGATTGTGATGCCCTATCATATTTTGTTTGACCAGTATGAGGAGGAGCGTCTGGGAGGAAAATCCTTTGGTTCCACCAAGTCGGGAATTGCACCTTTTTATTCCGATAAATATGCAAAAATCGGTTTCCAGGTCAACGAATTATTTGAGGAAGACATTTTAAAGGAAAAAATAGACCGGGTATGCGATATGAAAAATGTGCTGCTTAAGCACCTCTATCATAAACCTCTGATTGATAAAGGGGATCTGCTGCATACCATGCATGAATACCGGGATATGGTAAAGCCCTATGTGTGTGATGTTTCCTCTTTCCTGGATAAGGCTTTAAAAGAGGGAAAAAATATTCTGTTAGAGGGACAGCTTGGAACGTTAAAAGACCCGGATCACGGAATTTACCCCATGGTTACATCTTCCTCCACCCTGGCCGCTTACGGCGCCGTAGGAGCAGGGATTCCGCCCTATGAGATTAAGGAGATTATCACCGTGTGCAAAGCATATTCTTCCTCCGTGGGAGCAGGAGCATTTGTCAGCGAGATTTTCGGTGAGGAGGCGGACGAGCTGAGACGCCGGGGAGGCGACGGCGGAGAGTTTGGGGCAACCACTGGAAGGCCTAGGCGTATGGGCTGGTTTGACTGTGTGGCAAGTAAATACGGATGCCGTCTCCAGGGAACCACAGACGTGGCTTTTACAGTGCTTGACGTTTTGGGATACCTGGATGAAATTCCCGTCTGCGTTGGCTATGAGATTGACGGGGAAGTTACCACAGAGTTTCCCACCACAGGAAAACTGGAAAAGGCAAAACCGGTGTTAAAGACACTTCCAGGGTGGAAAGAAGACATTCTGGGAATTCGGAAGTTTGAGGATCTTCCGGAAAACTGCCGCAGATATGTAGAGTTTGTGGAGGAGCAGATTGGCTATCCCATCACCATGGTATCAAACGGACCGGGAAGGGACGATATTATATACCGCAGTTCAAAATTGAAGAAAAATTAGGAACTGTTAATGAAAAATTTTGCAATTTGGCGCCGGATTGTTTCGTACATGCAAGGCGGAGGATGACACCGTAGCGGGCTGCGGCAACTGACGACAAGGCAGTTGTGTGCGAATCAAGCCAAGCCAAATGTAAAGATTTAATAACAATTCCTTAGGAAAGGCTGGATTAATCAGCGACTCTATGGAAATTAGGAAAGGGGCTGTTGCACGAAAATGGTGCACAGCTCCTTTTTTGTAAAAGAAATTACAGTTAAACTTTATTTCAATCCACACTCCTGCACGGGGAGTGACATTGCAGGAACGTGTCAAACATCGTCAGCATATCTATATTTCAATCCACACTCCCACACGGGGAGTGACAAGGGAAAAACGACTGATATGTAAAGCGGCAGAAGATTTCAATCCACACTCCCACACGGGGAGTGACGGATGCCGATTCGCACGGAATTCCTTCATTTTTCATTTCAATCCACACTCCCACACGGGGAGTGACTCGTTGACCCCCAGAATGAGTATGAGGACATCGCAATTTCAATCCACACTCCCACACGGGGAGTGACAAGTGGCGATGCAAGACGGTTCGTTGAGTTGATGATTTCAATCCACACTCCCACACGGGGAGTGACTGTAAGTACTTCTTTGCATCGGATATTTCATCCGAATTTCAATCCACACTCCCACACGGGGAGTGACATATCTAACACTCCTGCAAGACAGGCAGATATGATATTTCAATCCACACTCCCACACGGGGAGTGACGCAAGCACTGTGGGCTGCTCCTGGCCAATAGTAAATTTCAATCCACACTCCCACACGGGGAGTGACGTTTGGCTGCAGCAGGCAATAGATGCGTACCAGGATTTCAATCCACACTCCCACACGGGGAGTGACGAGGACTATACGGACGCCAACGGGTATTTACATCATTTCAATCCACACTCCCACACGGGGAGTGACATTTTCGTACTGATTTAGGGATTTTTTTAACTCGATTTCAATCCACACTCCCACACGGGGAGTGACATTGTTACTTATGACTTAAATGATGGTAATAGGATTTCAATCCACACTCCCACACGGGGAGTGACCTCTTCTAACACTTTGATGTCGTTGTCTATATCATTTCAATCCACACTCCCACACGGGGAGTGACTTAATTCATTGATTTTCTTTATTAAATTTTCAAAATTTCAATCCACACTCCCACACGGGGAGTGACAGCAAAATTACTGAATTTATCGGAAACTTTGCACTCTGATTTGTCTGATTCCAACAAAACTGCAACATAATATACCCAGTTTGTTGAAATTATAGTGTTATTTTCACCCTAAACTTGGTGCGAACCTCCCTGGAAAATGATGTTCACTTAAGGTTCGCACAGCCTATGTTATTTGTATTCCTTTTGCATCATAGGATATAGGCCTTCTTTTTTTTCATAAATAATTGACATGAATTTATCTTCCATAACCAACTGTGAAGGGTACAGGATACACGCAAATGTTGAATTTTGAAGTTATTTGTGTTTGGTAAGGTATTTATACATGGCAGTATAAATCCAAAGCAGAATGGGGATAATTACGGTAGCGGCAATGGAGGCCACGAAGAATTCAAAGGTGTGGGCATTACTGGTTAAAGCTAAAACCAGGCTGGTGAGGTAAAGCCCGGCTAAAAGTATAATTCCAAGAAGGGCTGATATTCGTTTCAGGTTTTTCATAAGATTTGTTCCTTTGCATAAAATGATAAGTATTATTATAACACAAGAATAGATAGAAAAATAGAGAGAGGACACAAATAATTCACAATAATTATTAGCACTCACTATTGACGAGTGCTAATAAAGGTGATATAGTATAACCATCAAAGGAAATGAAACAAAAAATCCTTTGAGAAACAACGACACCTGGATTTCTTCCATAGTGCTGAAAATATTATCATTCATGAAAGGGGATATGACGTATGATGATGCCTAGTATTTTTGGAGAAAATTTATTGGATAACTTTATGGAGGGCTTTGCCTTTCCCGATATGGATAAGATTCTGTACGGAAACCACGGAAGGAACCTTATGAAAACCGATGTGAAGGAGAAAGACGGAGGTTACGAGGTTGATATTGATTTGCCCGGTTTTAAGAAAGACGAGATTAAAATGCAGCTTAAGGACGGATATCTCACCGTAAATGCGGCAAAATCCATGAACCGGGATGAGAAAAACGAGGCGGGCAGTTATATCAGGCGGGAACGCTATGCCGGCAGCATGAGCCGCAGTTTCTATGTGGGAGACCATGTGACAGAGCAGGATGTCCATCCCAAATATGAAAATGGAATTCTCACATTCCATATTCCAAAGGCACAGCCGAAAGCTGTGGAGGATAAGGGACATTATATTTCCATAGAGGGGTAAGTAAAATTAGTAAAACCTGTGGGCAATGCCTGCAGGTTTTTTTACTGTGCTGTCAGGGAAAATAAAATTATCTTTCTTTCTGTATTAAGTCATGTTATAATCCAAGAGATGAAAGGATGTGATGCTATGGCATTGGCAGCAAGGGAATATTGGAGGACGAGAAAATAAACGGGGTGATATATGACATGTACCCGGCGCCCGGATACCAGCACAGAATTATCAATAGCAATATTCATACGAAGATAAAAACAGGATTGAAAGACAGCATATGCCTTGTTACCATGGAAAACCTTGATTTTAAATATCATCCCGATGTAAACGATGATTATGTATGCTCGGATATCATGGTGATCTGTGACCGGAAATATCTAAAAGGGGGCACTTACAGCGGAGTGCCCAAGTTTATTGCCGAGACCTTAAGTCCCTCATCAGCCAGACGGGACAGGAGGGAAAAGAAAGATATTTATGAAGCCGCAGGGGTGGAGGAATACTGGATTGTCACCCCTCATGGCTCTTTAGAAATATATTATCTCCAGGATGGAAGATATATTTTGGAACAGGGTTATGTTTTGCAGGAAGATAAAGAGGATGAGGATTATAAAAGTTTTTTGAGGATTTCAAGGTATATGTAAATACGATAATCACACATATCACAGATGGGAACGAAAATGGGGAAAGACTGGTGAAAATTATGGGTGGCTCAGTAATAGAAACGGAATCGGAAAAATTGATGCGTCAGGAAATAGCAGGGATGATAGGGATAGAATTATCGGAACCTGCATTAAATGTGGAATACGAAGTGTTAGAGTCTGTACAGGAGAATGGATATACGAGACATTGCATCGAATATGATTCTTATGGAGATAAAGTGAGCGCCTATCTGCTTTTCCCGGAAATTCTTGATCATAATCCGGCAATTCTTATCCATCACCAGCATAACAGAGAACATCATCTGGGAAAAAGTGAAGTCTGCGGTTTGGCAGGAGATCCGTTACAGGCGTTTGGGCCGGAACTGGCAAAAAAAGGGTTTGTAGTATTGGCGCCGGATTCCATATGTTTTGAAGACAGGCGGAAAGATACATCGGTGCAGGGATTTGACTTTTGGCAGCATTTTGATGAGATGTGTTACCGCATTTTAAAAGGAGACTATTTGATGAAGAAAGTAATAAATGATGCCATGTCGGGCATTACATTGCTTTCTCATCTGGATGGCGTCAATCCCAAAAGAATTGGAACTCTGGGACATTCCTATGGTGGAAATACGGTTTTATTTTTATCTGCGTTAGACCAGCGAATCGCCTACAGCTGCGCAAGCGGCAGTGCCTGTACCTTTGAAAATCGTATAAAAAACAATGTAGGAATTGAAATGGCAAGCGTAATTCCAAACTTCCATGGAAAATATGATATTTATGATTTGGTCTCCTGTATTGCTCCAAGACGGCTGCTTCTTGTTTCCGGTGAAGAGGATAAAGATTCCAGAGATGCATCTTATATTGTGGAAAAGGCCAGTTCAATCTATGGGAAATTAGACGCTTTGAACAATTTGCAGCACAATCAATATCCGGGCGGCCACGCATTAACAAAAGAAAGATTCTGTGATATCATAGAGTGGCTTTGTGCGAATAATAATGAAATAAAAAATACAGGCAGGAAGGTTTTATGAAAGAAAAGAACATTTTAACCAATAAAATTTATCTTTACCTCACGGAATTTTTTGCAGGGATGTCGGTAATGGCGGTGGAGCTTGGGGCGAGCAGGCTTTTAGCCCCTTATTTCAGCTCCTCCCAGATTGTGTGGACGATTATCATTGGGACGATTATGATTGCAATGGCTCTGGGGAATATATACGGGGGGAGGTATGCCGACAGAAATCCCAACCCGGATAAGCTTTACGGCAGGATTTTGATTGCGGCCATATGGATTGGGGCAATTCCGGTTTTGGGGAAATATATTATTCTGGGGATTTCCGGTGTTTTGATTCTGGCGGTAAATACGAATTTTTTAATTTGGGCGGGATTTTTAGCCTGCATGGTGATTTTTGTATTTCCACTGTTTCTTCTGGGCACTGTCACGCCGTCCCTGGTAAAATATACAGTGGACAGATTGGAGGACAGCGGTAAGACGGTGGGGCAGTTAAATGCTTCCAATACACTGGGAAGTATCCTCGGAACGTTTCTTCCCACCTTTGTCACCATCCCGGCTGTGGGAACTTCCATTACGTTTCTTATTTTTGCAGGAATTTTGCTGGGCTTGGCATTGGCTTATTTTATCAGCACAAGAAGGGGGGCGAAAAAATCTGTAATAGGGACTGTCCTGTTTCTGATTTGCTGTTTTACGGGATATTCTGACAGTTTTGCTTTTTGGGAACATAATTTGACTTTTGAGGGGGAATCCATATACAATTATCTTCAGGTAAAAGAGGACGAGAGGCAGGTGGTTTTGTCCACAAATGTGCTTTTCGGCGTGCAGTCCATTTTAAAGAAGGACGACAGTTTTACCGGGATGTATTATGACTATGCCCTTGCCGCACCCTTAATGGCAGGGGTGAAGGAGAAGGAGGGCTTTGATATTTTAGTGCTTGGAAACGGGACGGGGACCTTTGCCAGGCAGTGCAAAAGATATTTTCCCCATGCCAGTGTGGAAGGGGTGGAGATTGACGGGAAAATCACGGAACTGGCAAAACAGTATTTTGAGATGCCGGAGGAAATAAAAGTCACAACCTATGACGGGCGGGCATACCTGAATGTGGTTGACAGAAAGTATGACGTGATTATGGTGGATGCCTACCAGGACATTACCATACCCTTTCAAATGTCTTCTCTGGAGTTTTTTACTCTGGTGAAGGAGCATTTGAAAGAAGAGGGGGTTATGGTGGTAAATATGAATATGCGGGGACAAAAAGAGGGGAATATTAACCAGTATCTTGCTGACACTATTTCCCATGTGTTTTCTGAAATCTATACTGCGGATGTACCGGGAACTACAAACCGGGAATTGTTTGCTTCAGACAATCCAAATATGATTTCTGTGCTTAAGACAAACCAGGAAACTTTAAAAGAGGAGAAAACCACTGGAGGTACAGATCTGGCGGAAATGCTTAAACAGGTTTATGCAGGGATGAACCGCTATGTGCCCGGAAAGTATCTCATGACAGATGACAAGGCGCCGGTGGAACTTTTGGGGATGCAGGTAATTGACGATTTGATTCAGGGAGAAATTGGGTATTATAAAGATATTTTTAAAAAAGAAGGAATCCAGGGACTTTTAAATCATTTGAAATAAGTCCGCAGAAAAAACCCCGGCATTTGCCGGGGTTTTTAGGGGAGGATAAGTATTCTTGCATCTTTCGTTGAAATTCCTAAGAAACAGGTGGGGGTTGTTTCTTTAGGAACAATAATAGTATGGCACAAAAAAATAGTTCTATACACTTTTTTATATTTTTTAAAATTTATGTTTTTAACAGCCGCAAAAAATATTTGAAATATGCCCCGGTATTTGCTATAATACATTTGTATTTGCGTGGATATGCATTATCCCCAGAAGAAAAAGAAGGAGTAAATCATGGCATTATTAGAGAGCTGGCAAAAGGTTGCCTATAATGAAAAGACAAACAAACAGGAATTGCAGAGATTTTGGCAGAGATATTTCTTAGTGGAAAAAGGCGTGTATGAAAAGCTTTTGGTGAATCCCGACGAGCATGTGGAGGGAACGGTGAAAGAGCTTGCGGAAAAATACGAACTTAGTATTATGGATATGACCGGATTCTTAGATGGGATCAATGAGAGCCTGATTACCCCCAATCCCATTGATACCATGGAAGAAGACACGGTGGTGAACTTAAATTTTGATAAAGAGAAACTCTACAAAAATATGGTGGAGGCAAGGGCTGACTGGCTCTATGAGCTTCCTGCGTGGGAAGAAATCTTTGACCAGGAAACAAGGCACAGGCTGTATTTGGAGCAGAGAAAGTCAGGCACTGTTGTGACAGGCAAGAAAGTGGGGAGAAACGACCCATGTCCCTGCGGCAGCGGCAAGAAATATAAAAAGTGCTGCGGGAGATAATATGTGAGGGATTTAAAAAAATCCTTTACATATGAGAAAGTTTGGAGTACTATAACAATATCTTAAGATTTATAGAGAAAATGCGTGGATAAGAACAGTAAGCTGTGGAATGTATCAGAGAGAGATGCCTTTTGAGGATTTTAAAAGCGGTGGAAGCATCTTTGCAGGAAGCATCCGAAGACCATCTTGGAGCGGCTTTTAATAGAGCCCGGTGATTCCGTTATCGTCAGAATGAGATTTCCTTTCATATACTGCAAAGGAAAGAAAATTGGGTGGAACCACGGTAAATATCGTCCCTGCTGTAAGAAATTATAGCAGGGATTTTTTCTATCAAAATTAAGTCAAATGAGAGGAGTTTAACCATGAAAATTACATTGAAAGACGGCTCCGTAAAGGAGTACAGTGAAGCAAAATCCGTGTATGAAATTGCAAAAGACATAAGCGAAGGTTTAGCAAGGGTGGCGTGTGCCGGGGAGATTGACGGTGAAATTGTAGACCTCCGCACCCAGATAGACAGGGACGTGAACTTAAATATTGTGACAAGTAGTGATGAGGCAGGGCTGAAAGTCATCCGCCACACGGCCAGCCATGTTTTGGCGGAGGCGGTAAAACGCCTGTTTCCAGGGACAAAAATCACAATAGGCCCGGCCATTGCGGAAGGGTTTTATTATGATTTTGACGCTGAGCCTTTCTCCAGGGAAGATTTGGATAAACTGGAGGGGGAGATGAAAAAAATCATTAAAGAGGGACATGAAATTACCAGATTTACCCTTCCGAGGGATGAGGCCATAAAATTTATGGAGGAAAAAGGGGAACCTTTTAAAGTGGAGCTGATACAGGATTTGCCGGAGGATGCCCAGATTTCATTTTATGACCAGGGCGGCTTTGTAGACCTTTGCGCTGGGCCTCATTTAATGAGCACCAAGGGAATTAAGGCATATAAACTGATTTCTTCCTCCATGGCTTACTGGCGGGGGGATTCCAACCGGGCAAAACTCCAGAGGATTTACGGTACGGCATTTAATAAGAAAGAAGAGTTAAAAGCCCATTTAGATCATCTGGAGGATATCAAAAAGCGGGACCACAACAAGCTTGGCCGTGAGATGGGACTTTTTACCACTGTGGATGTAATTGGCCAGGGACTGCCTTTGCTTTTACCCAAGGGGACAAAAATGGTTATGAAAATGCAGCGGTGGATTGAGGATTTGGAGGATAAGGAGTGGGGATATGTGCGCACAAAAACTCCCCTTATGGCAAAATCTGACTTATATAAGATTTCCGGGCACTGGGATCACTACACAGACGGCATGTTTGTCTTAGGGGATGAGGAAAAGGATAAAGAGGTTTTTGCCCTGCGTCCCATGACCTGTCCTTTCCAGTATTATTGCTATAAAAGCGAACAGCATTCCTACCGTGACCTGCCTATCCGCTACGGCGAGACGTCCACTTTATTCAGAAATGAGGATTCCGGGGAAATGCACGGGCTTACCAGGGTGCGCCAGTTTACCATCTCAGAGGGGCATCTCATTGTGCGGCCGGACCAGATGGTAGAAGAGTTTAAGGGCTGCCTGGCCTTGGCAAAACACTGCCTTACCACTTTGGGGCTAGAGGAGGATGTGACATACCATCTCTCCAAATGGGATCCGGACAACAGGGATAAGTACATTGGAGAGCCGGAAGTCTGGGAGGAAACCCAGCAGCATATGCGGGATATTATGGATGAGCTTCACATGAATTATGTGGAGGATGTGGGGGAAGCCGCTTTCTACGGACCAAAAGTAGACATTAATGCAAAGAACGTGTACGGCAAAGAGGACACCATGATTACCATTCAGTGGGACGCACTTTTGGCGGAACAGTTTGATATGTATTATATTGACAAAGAGGGGAATAAAATTCGTCCCTGCATTATCCACAGAACATCCATCGGATGTTATGAGAGAACCTTAGCCTGGCTTATTGAAAAATATGCGGGGAAATTCCCCACATGGCTTTGCCCGGAGCAGGTGCGGATTCTTCCTATTTCCGATAAATATGAAGATTATGCCAATAAAGTATGTGAGGAACTGAAAAAGAACGGCATTGACGTAACGGTGGATAACCGTTCGGAGAAAATCGGATTTAAAATCAGGGAGGCCCGCCTTGACAAACTTCCCTATATGCTTGTGGTGGGACAAAAAGAGGAGGAAGAGGAGACTGTCTCTGTGAGAAGCCGCTTTGCAGGAGATGAGGGAAGCAAAAAATTAAATGATTTTATTTCATTTATTAAAAAAGAAATTGACACAAAGGAAATCCGAAAAGAAGAAGCGGCAGAAGAAACAAAATAGCAGAGGTATAAAAATAATTAAATTGCAGATACTAAGTCCGGCTGAAGTTTGGCCGGACTTTTTATGTCAAGGCCCGCATATGGAAGTTTACCGCTGATACGGTATGTGGGCCGCAGGGCGGGCAGAGGAAAATTTTCTCTGCTCAATTCAAAAATCAGGAAGGAGAAACCACTATGACAAGATTAGTATGTTCTGCCACAAATTGTCTTTACAACGACGACAGGTACTGCTGCAAGGGAGATATCCAGATTGACGGCGAAGGCGCTACCACTTCCAATGCTACCTGCTGTAAAAGTTTCCGGGAGAGAAAAGGGGAAGCTGGAAGAAATGCGGCAATGGAGCCAAATCGTGACATTGAGATTGATTGTCAAGCCTGCCGCTGTAAATACAATGAGGACTGCCGTTGTACTGCCGACCAAATCGGTATCGGAGGGAGCCATGCATGTCACTGTCAGGAGACAGAGTGTATGACATTCTGCTGTAAGTAAAAGGATTTAAAAAAAACAACTATATATTGTGCCAAAAAAGAAAAAATGGCACTATATTTTGAAAAATGCATCAGATTATTTTTTTCTGATGCATTTTTTTGTCCATTGCCCTTGCATTTTATCTTGTTCTAAGATAGAATAGACATACAAGTGGAGGAAAGTGGATGGAAATGGTTAAAAGTGGTTTGAAATGCCATTTCTGGGGAAGCAGGTGTCCATTATGTTCATGGGAGAGTACAGTCACACAATCGATACCAAGGGCAGGCTGATTGTTCCATCCAAATTCAGAGAACAGCTTGGAAATGAGTTTGTTGTAACGAAGGGATTGGATGGGTGTCTTTTTGTGTACCCCAATGAAGAATGGAAAAACATTGAAGAAAAATTCCGAAATATTCCTCTCACTACAAAAGATGCCAGAAAATTCTCCAGATTTTTCTTCGCGGGAGCAGCCAGCTGTGAAGTGGACAAGCAGGGGAGAATCCTTCTGCCCCAGGTTTTAAGAGAATTTGCAGACCTTAGCAAAGATGTGGTTTTAGTGGGTGTTTTGAGCAGAATTGAGATTTGGAGCAAGGAGAGATGGCAGGATACCAATTCCTATGAGGATATGGATGAAGTGGCAGAGCATATGGCGGAGCTTGGGCTTAGCATCTGATAAAATGCAGTAAGAAATAAAGAGGGGATTCTATGGAATTTGAACATAAGTCCGTTTTACTGGAGGAGATAATTGAATATTTAAACATCCGTCAGGATGGGATTTATGTGGACGGAACCCTGGGGGGAGGAGGGCATTCCTCCCACATTGCAAAAAGGCTTTCCGGGAAGGGTAGGCTCATTGGAATCGACCAGGACGGGGATGCCATTGCAGCAGCCTCGGACAGATTAAAACCCTTTAAGGACAGGGTTTCCATTGTGCGAAGCAATTACAGGGCCATGAGGCAGGTGCTTTCAGGTTTTGGAATAGAGAGGGCCGATGGGATACTCCTTGACCTTGGGGTGTCGTCTTTTCAGTTAGATGCCCCGGAGCGTGGGTTTACTTACCGGAATGAGGATGCACCTCTTGATATGCGCATGGATCAAAGGGGGGAGCTGACGGCGGAGGATATTGTAAATGAGTACAGTGAGATGGAGCTTTACCGGATAATCCGTGATTACGGGGAAGACCGTTTTGCAAAAAACATTGCAAAGCATATTGTCAGGGAGAGACAGAAGAAACGGATTGTGACGGCAGGGGAATTAAATGCTGTAATTTCCGCCGCTATTCCCAAAAAAATCCAGGCCACAGGAGGCCACCCGGCAAAGCGGACCTACCAGGCGATCCGCATTGAGTTAAACCATGAGCTGGATGTGCTCAAAGAGGGATTGGAGGATATGATTGACCTGTTAAATCCCGGGGGGAGGCTGTGTATCATCACATTTCATTCCCTGGAGGACAGAATTGTGAAAAATGTGTTTAAGAGGAACGAAAACCCCTGCGTGTGCCCAAAGGAATTTCCTGTGTGTGTCTGTGGAAATGTGTCGAAGGGAAGGGTGATATCAAGAAAACCTATCCTGCCGGGGGAAGAGGAAATGAAAGAGAACAAAAGATCAAAAAGTGCGAAACTTCGTGTTTTTGAGAGAAGATAAAAAACTTATGACAGCAAATATGTGACGGAAAGAGAGAGAGAAGAGGATGAAAAGAGAAGCAAACTCAAACGCCCGAAGAAGACAGCCTGAATTTAAGACAAATTATTATGTGGACGGAAATACAGTAAGGCGGCTGGAAGGTGAGCCGGAAGAACGCCGGAGAAAGCAGCTGGAAAAAGAGAGAAAAGAACGTCAGAAGAAGAACCGCCGTGTAGCCAGGAGAAATCAGGAAAAAGCCCTTAGAATGAGTATGGGATACGTGAGTTTCTGCACCATGGCAGTTTTAATTTCCTGCGTTGTGTGTGTAACATATATTCAATTACAGTCCGATATAACCAGCAGGATGAAACACATCTCAACTTTAGAGAGCCAGATTACAGACTTGAAGGCGGACAATGATGCGGCAATTAAGCGAATTGATTTGTCCACAGATTTGGAGGATGTAAAGTATAAGGCAATCCATGAGCTGGGGATGAAATATGCAGGGCCGGGACAGATTGTGTACTACACAGTGGAGGACAGCGATTATATGAATCAGTATTCAGATATTCCCTGATAGCCTGTATGATTGAAGCCATATTCCAAAATAGCAGGAGAGAAGTGTGAGAAGAAGAAAAAAGCGGGTAGTAAAAAAATTCCATAAGAAAATGCAGAAAAAACTTCTGGTAGAATTTTTAATTATCACATTAGTGTTGGTGGGGCTCATTGGGCGTCTGATGTATATCGAGTATACCAGCGGGGAAAAGTACGAAAAAATCGTACTGTCCCAGCAGGAGTATAACAGCCGCACCATTCCATACCAGAGAGGGGATATTGTAGATACCAAAGGAACGGTTTTAGCTACCAGCATTGATGTTTACAATGTGATTTTAGACTGTAAAGTGTTAAACCAGAAAGAGAAGGATAAAAACGATACCATAGACGCACTGGTATCTTGTTTTCCTGATTTAGATAAAGGGGATTTGTTAAAGGAGTTAGAGGAACATCCAGCCAGCCAGTATACTGTGCTGGCTAAGCGTCTTTCCTACGAAGAGATCCAGCCCTTTGTGCAGATGCAGGCGGATACGGAAAAATACCCCAATATTAATGGAAACGCCGTGTGGTTTGAAAAAGAGTATATCAGAAACTATCCCTACAAGACCTTAGCATCCTCCCTTATCGGTTTTGTCTCATCAGGAAATGTGGGAACCACGGGACTGGAAAATTACTATAACAGTACCTTAAACGGAGTGAACGGAAGGCAGTACGGATATTTAAACTCTGACAATAATTTTGAAAAAACCATTAAAGACCCCAGGGACGGCAATACCGTTGTAACTACCGTGGATGTGAATATTCAGTCCGTGGCGGAGGAAAAAATTGCAGAATTCAATGAAAAGCATAAAGACGGCTATGTGGAGGGGCCTGGAACCTTACACACGGCGGCTCTGATTATGAATCCTCAGAACGGGGAAATCCTTGCCATGGCGGATTACCCCAGTTTTGACTTAAATAATCCCAGGGATTTAACCCCTTTTTATACGGAGGAAGAACTGGAGGGGAAAAGCGAGGAGGATAAAATGGACCTGCTCAATCAGCTGTGGGGAAATTTCTGTGTGAATTCTACCTTTGAGCCGGGATCCACCATTAAGCCTTTTACAGTGGCCACAGGACTTGAGACTGGAAAAATAACGGGAAATGAAGTTTATATCTGTGATGGGGAGCAGGTATTTCCGGGAGATATCCATATCCACTGCGTGAGCAGGGCCGGCCACGGGGAGGAGACGGTGGAAAAATCCCTCATGGATTCCTGCAACGACGCTTTGATGCAGATGGCGGAAACTATAGGAATTGAAGATTTTACCACATATCAGAGTATTTTCGGATTTGGGGAAAAGACAAATATTGACCTTCCCGGGGAGGCGAGGACAGACGCACTTATGTTTACGGGGGAGACGATGAAACCTATCGATTTGGCCACCAACTCTTTCGGACAAAGTTTTAACTGCAGTATGATACAGCTTGCCAGCGCCTTTTCCTCCCTGATAAATGGAGGGAATTTTTATCAGCCCCATGTGGTGAAGAAAATTCTGGATTCTCAGGGGAATACCATAGAGACGATCCGGCCTACGGTGTTAAAGCAGACGGTTTCCAAAAAGACCAGCGAGACTTTAAAGACCTATTTAAAAGCGGTTGTGGCGGAGGGGACCGGTAATACGGCAAAAGTAAACGGCTATTCCATGGGAGGAAAAACCGGTACGGCACAGAAACGTCCGGTGGAGAATAAAAAGTATCTCCTCTCCTTTGTGGGGTATGCCCCGGCGGACAATCCCCAGGTTCTTGTGTATGTGGTGGTGGATGAGCCCAACGTAGAAGACCAGGCCCACAGCAATTATGCCCAGGAGCTGGCAAAAAGTATTATGGAGGAAGTACTTCCCTATATGAACCTCTATCCCGATGAAGCCGTTATCCGAGAGCCTGAAAATCAGAGAGAGGGGCAGGAGGGAGATGGAGGTGAACCCCAAGAGGGGGAAGAAGGAGAAAAGCCGGAGGATTCCATGGTATGGGGGGACATTTTTGAGGATGGCTATGAAGATGATTTTGATGAAAAATTAGGGCAGGGGCAGGATGGACAGGAAGGAGAAGAGCCAAAAGAGGGCCAGGAGCCGGTAGAAGGACAGGAGCCCCAGCCGGGCCAGGAGTAAAACCGCTAACATAACCTTGCAAAAGAGGGAATAAAATAAACTAAAAGTCTTTTGTGGGGCGTTGTCTATGTTTCGGTATAAGACATTTAACCGGCAGAAAACCATGGTGATTTTTGTCTGTGTCCTGTTTATCCTAATGTTTCTCATTGGACGGCTGGTGTATCTTATGGTGTTCTGTTCTGAATATTATGGGAAAAAGGCCGAGGACCTTCACGAGCGGGAGAGGGATATCAAGGCGGCCAGAGGCAGGATTATCGATGCCACGGGAACTGTCCTTGCGGCAAATAAAACGGTGTGTACCATCTCGGTTATTTACAACCAGGTAAAAGATAAAGAGGAAGTCATTGCGGTTTTGACAAAAGAACTTGGCATGCCTGAGGAAAAAGTGCGGGCAAGGGTGGAAAAGGTGAGTTCCATTGAGCGGATAAAATCCAATGTAGACAAGGAGACCGGGGATAAAATCCGCTCTTACGGCCTTGCGGGGGTAAAAGTGGATGAAGATTACAAACGGTACTACCCCTATGACACTTTGGCTTCCAAAGTTTTAGGATTTACCGGGGGGGACAATCAGGGGATTGTGGGGCTGGAAGTCAAATACGATGAATATATGCAGGGCACTAACGGCAAAATTTTAACACTTACCGATGCCAGGGGAGTGGAGATTGAGAATGCCGGGGAGTCCAGGCTCGACCCGGTGGACGGCAACGACCTTCACATTACCCTGGACTATAATATACAGATGTACGCACAGCAGGCGGCAGGGAAAGCGCTGGAGCAAAAACAGGCGGACAGCGTTTCCGTGATTGCCATGAACCCGGAGAACGGGGAGATTAAGGCCATGGTTAATGTGCCGGAATTCAATTTAAACGATCCTTTTACCTTAAATTATGAAGTGGGGGAGGAAGTGTCCGCGGAAAAAAAGCAGGAGCTTTTAAACCAGATGTGGAGAAACCAGTGTATCAATGATACTTATGAGCCGGGTTCCACTTTTAAAATCATTACCACTGCGGCGGCTTTGGAAGAGGGTGTGGTGAATCTTGCAGACAGCTTTTACTGCAGGGGTTACTATACGGTGGAGGACAGAAATATACACTGCCATAAAGTTTCCGGCCATGGTTCGGAGGACTTTATCCACGGGATTATGAATTCCTGTAATCCTGTATTTATCGAGGTGGGGCTTCGGGTGGGGCCGGAGCATTATTACGATTATTTCAGTCAGTTCGGACTGTTAAAAAAGACGGGGATTGACCTTCCCGGGGAGGCGGCAACCATTATGCACTCCAAAGAAAAAATCGGCCTTGTAGAGCTGGCCACCATGTCTTTCGGTCAGTCCTTCCAGATTACCCCCATGCAGTTACTCACCACAGTTTCCGCCATGATAAACGGGGGGAACCGGGTAACGCCCCACTTCGGGGCAAGTGTAAAGGACAGTGAGGGAAATGTGATAAAGACATTTCAGTATGACACAAAAGAGTCCGTGGTGTCTGAGGAGACCTCGGAGAAAATACGCTTTTTATTGGAAAAGGTGGTGTCTGAGGGCGGAGGGAAAAATGCAAAAATCCCTGGATATTCCATTGGAGGTAAGACGGCCACCTCCCAGACACTGCCTAGAAGCGCCCACAAATATATCTCTTCATTTTTGGGGTTTGCCCCGGCGGATAACCCCCAGATTTTACTTTTGGTAATTATTAACAATCCCCAGGGAATCTATTACGGCGGAACCATTGCAGCCCCTGTGGCAAGGGAGATTTTTGAGGATATCCTGCCTTATCTGGGAATACCTTTTGATGAGAATGCGGCAAAAGAAGGGGAGGAAGGGGAAAATTAAACTTGCGCCATAAGAAAAAATAACGTATACTAAATATTTGGAATCAGGCGGCAGTATGGATTGCCTGTACTGCCGCGGAAATGGAAAGTATGGACGCCATACAAATATACATGCGGTTTCGCAGAAGTAAAGAGGTAGAGGTTATGACAAGTCATGTAGCAGCTCCGGTGCTGATAGCATTTGTAATCAGCGCCGTATTAGGGCCGGTAATTATTCCTTTTTTAAGGAAATTAAAGGTAGGGCAGACAGAGCGGGAGGAGTTGAAGTCCCACTTAAAGAAGACGGGGACCCCGACTATGGGAGGATTGATTATCCTTGCCGGCACTCTGGGCACTTCCCTGTTGTTTGTAAAGGATTATCCCAAAATCATTCCCATTTTGTTTCTCACTGTGGGATTTGGGGTCATTGGTTTTCTGGATGATTACCTGAAAGTGGTCCTGCGCAGGTCAGACGGTCTTTTGGCCTGGCAGAAAATGATACTGCAGATTCTGGTAACGGGTGTGTTCGCCTATTATCTTATGAATTATACCGATGTGTCCCTTACCATGCTCATTCCTTTTTCCGGGGGAAAATATTTGGACATTGGCGTCTTTTCCATACCTCTTATGTTTGTGGCGGTTATCGGCACAGTAAACGGGGTGAATTTTACAGACGGCTTAGACGGCCTTGCCTCCAGCGTGACAGTGCTGGTGGCCACCTTTTTTACTGTGGTGGCGGTGGGGACAAAAAGCGGCATAGAGCCTATTACCTGTGCAGTGGCAGGGGCGCTTTTGGGATTTCTCCTATTTAACGTATATCCCGCCAAAGTGTTTATGGGGGATACCGGATCCCTGGCTTTGGGAGGATTTGTGGCAGCAACGGCTTACATGCTGCAGATGCCTTTGTTTATTCCCATTGTGGGATTTATCTACATGATAGAGGTGATTTCTGTTATGCTCCAGGTGTCCTATTTTAAGGCTACCCACGGAAAACGGATTTTCCGCATGGCTCCCATCCATCATCATTTTGAACTGGGAGGATGGTCTGAAACCAGGGTTGTAGCGGTATTCTCCGTTGTGACGGCACTTTTGGCCCTGGTGGCACTTATGGCATTGTAGGAGGCAGGTAAATGAACAGGAAAGAAAAACGATACCTGGTGGCGGGAACTGGAAAAAGCGGTGCCGCTGCAGCAGGTCTTTTAAAAAAACAGCAGATGGACGTAACGCTGTACGATGGAAATGAAAATCTGGATATCCAGGGCTTTTATGAGAAACATCCTGAGTTAAATGATGTGAAAATACTTTTGGGGGAGCTTTCTGCAGAGGAGATGAAAGGTTTTGACATTCTGGTGTTAAGTCCGGGGATTCCCACGGATATTCCCATGGTAGAGAACATGAGAAATCTGGGGATCACTGTGTGGGGGGAAGTGGAGCTGGCCTATGCCTTTTCCAAGGGAAAGGTTTTGGCTGTTACCGGGACAAACGGCAAGACCACCACTACATCCCTTCTTGGGGAAATTATGAAAAGCAGTTTTTCTGATGTGAAAGTGGTGGGAAACATTGGGATTCCCTATACCAGCGTGGCACTTGACACCAGAGAGGATACGGTGACGGTGGCGGAAATCAGCAGTTTCCAGCTTGAGACCATAGAAAATTTCGCCCCCAAGGTGACGGCGATTTTAAATATTACCCCGGACCACTTAAACCGGCACCACACCATGGAAAACTATACGGCTGTAAAGGAATCCATTACAAAAAACCAGGGAAGGGACGGAATTTGCGTATTAAACTATGAGGATGAGGTTTTGCGGAAATTCGGGGAGAGCCTTCCCTTAAAAGTCATATATTTTTCCAGCAGGAGAGAGTTGGAAGAGGGGCTTTTTTATAAAGACGACTGTATTTACCTGGCACAGGAAGGGAAGGTGACGAAAATCCTTCCGGTAAAGGAATTAAACCTTTTAGGCAGGCATAATTATGAAAATGTAATGGCTGCCGCCGCCATGGCTCTGGGATTTGGGGTGGATTTGGAAAAAATAAGAAAGGTTCTTTGCAATTTTCAGGCAGTGGAGCATAGAATTGAATATGTGACGGAAAAAAGAGGCGTAAAATTTTACAATGACTCTAAGGGAACAAACCCCGATGCCGCCATACAGGGGATTCGTGCCATGGTGCGCCCCACATTTTTAATCGGGGGAGGCTATGATAAACAGTCTGCTTACGGGGAGTGGATTGATGCCTTTGAGGGGAAAGTAAAAGAGCTGGTTCTTATCGGACAGACGAGAGAAGCCATTGCAGAGACTGCCAGGAAACACGGCTTTACCAATATTATTTTAAAAGATACCTTAGAAGAGGCAGTAAAGTTGTGCTATGAACATGCCAAGAGCGGGGATGCGGTGCTTTTGTCCCCCGCCTGTGCAAGCTGGGGCATGTTTACCGACTATGAGGAGCGGGGCAGAGTATTTAAAGAGATAGTAAATAGCTTAAAGGAGTGAGGGCATGAGCCGAAGACCGGAAAAGAACAGGGAGAAGCCAATTAAATATTTTGATTATACCATGCTGTTTATCATAATATTTTTGGTAGGCTTCGGCCTTGTGATGCTCTACAGCACCAGTTCTTACAATGCCCAGCTGAAATTCAAAGATTCCGCATGGTATTTAAAGAAACAGGTGTTTGCCACAGCTGTGGGCTTTTTCGGAATGTTTGTGGCTGCCCATATTGACTATCACTATTGGATGAAATTAAGCGGCCTTGCCTATGTTTTTGCCCTTTTTCTCTGTGTCCTTGTTATTTTTAGCGGAGAAAATTATAACGGCTCCACCAGATGGCTGAAAATCGGCCCTTTGAGCGTGCAGCCTTCGGAGATTGCCAAGGTGGCAACCATCCTCTTTCTGGCAACTGTTATAAATAAGATGCCAAAGCAGATGGGAAAAATGTCTACCATTATGAAGATTATGATTTTAACGGTTCCAATTGTCGGGGTGGTGGCAAAGACAAACTTAAGTACCGCCATTATTATTCTGGGGATTGCCGTGTGCCTTACCTTTGTGGCAAGTCCCAAATATAAGCCTTTTTTTCTTATGGCTTTTTGGGTGGTGGGATTTGGCGCAATGTTTATTATGAAGGAAGGCTACCGGGCGGAACGTATTAAAATCTGGCGGCATCCCGAAGATTTTGAAAAGGGATATCAGACCCTCCAGGGACTTTATGCCATTGGCTCCGGAGGGCTCTTTGGAAAAGGCTTAGGGGAGAGTATGCAAAAACTCGGCTTTCTCCCGGAGGCCCAAAACGATATGATTTTTTCTATTATCTGCGAGGAACTGGGGTTATTCGGGGCGGTGTGCGTGATTCTTTTATTCCTTCTTTTAATCTGGAGATTTCTTGTGATTGCCAACAATGCCTCAGATCTTTTTGGGGCCCTGATTGTGGTAGGGATTATGGCCCATGTTGCCATTCAGGTAATTCTAAATATTGCCGTTGTCACCAACAGTATTCCAAACACAGGAATCACCCTTCCTTTCATCAGTTACGGGGGAACCTCCGTGGCCATTCTTTTAACGGAAATGGGGCTGGCCTTAAGCGTTTCCAGAGGAATTAAACTAGAGGTGGTGTAATTTATGGCAAGAGACAAGGAACTGCTGCGGGAAAAGCGCAGAAAGAAAAAGAGACGAAAGATAAGGTTTGCGGTTTTTTTGGTTTTTCTGCTCACAGCAGGATTATCCGCCCTGATTATCTGGCAGGTTTACCGGGTGGGGGAAGTGAAGGTGGAGGGAAATGAGCACTATTCCAAGGAGCAGATAGAGAAATTTGTCCTGGATGATAAGTACTCCTGGAATTCCTTATACGTGTATTTAAAATACCGGTTTATGGAAATGGAGCAGATTCCCTTTGTGGATACTATGGAGGTTTCCCTGGAAAACCCTAAAACCCTTAAAATATTTGTCTATGAGAAAGAGATTATCGGGTATCTCTACATTGCCTCCATCGATCAGAACGTTTTTTTTGACAAGGACGGATTTGTGGTGGAGACCTCCAAGGAGATGATAGAAGGGATTCCCAGAGTGGACGGGTTAAACTGCGACCAGGTAGTTTTGTATGAGAAACTTCCCATTAAGGACAAGGATATCCTGCGCAGCCTTCTTGCCGCCAGCCAGTCCCTAAAGAAAAACGGGATTGTGCCGGATGAAATCCAGTTTGGGGAAAACGGGGATTTGAGCCTTACCTATGGAAATATTAAAGTTTTGCTGGGGGGAGGGGACAAGCTCACCAATAAAATTTTGCGGCTTTCCTACATACTTCCACAGATTGAGGGAAAAAAAGGCGTTCTCCATGTGGAAAACTGGACAGAGAACACCACCGACATTATTTTTGACCAGGAAAAGTAATAAATTGGAGATTTCATGAAAAAATTTTGATTTTCTTATTGATTAATTTTGCAAAAGATTATATTATAGTCTATATGAGTTTGTTTGTGCTCTGAATGATACAAGATATTGTGGATTGCATAGAAACTTTTTACATATATTTGGTTAGATTGGAATTCAGACAAAAAAGGGTAGAGAAAAAAGGAGGAAATACCTTGCTTGAGATAATGAATACAGAGAGTGATTCCAGTGCAAAGATTATTGTGATCGGTGTGGGGGGCGCTGGGAATAATGCGGTAAATAGAATGATTGACGAGTGCATCGGCGGCGTGGAGTTTGTGGGGATTAATACGGACAAGCAGGCTCTGATGCTTTGCAAGGCTCCCACATTGATTCAGATTGGGGAGAAACTCACAAAGGGACTTGGGGCGGGAGCCCAGCCGGAAGTGGGCCAGAAAGCCGCAGAGGAGAGCGCAGAGGATTTGGCGGAGGCAGTGAAAGGCGCGGATATGGTATTTGTTACCTGCGGCATGGGAGGAGGAACAGGGACAGGTGCTGCTCCTGTGGTGGCCAAGCTTGCCAAAGAGCAGGGAATCCTCACGGTAGGGGTTGTGACAAAACCCTTTAAATTTGAGGCAAAAACAAGAATGGTAAATGCTATTTCCGGCATAGACCGTTTAAAAGAGAGCGTAGATACCTTGATTGTCATTCCAAACGACAAGCTCTTAGAGATTGTGGACAGAAGGACAACCATGCCCGACGCCTTGAAGAAAGCGGACGAGGTGCTTCAGCAGGCGGTGCAGGGTATTACGGATCTGATTAATGTTCCCGCACTTATCAACTTGGATTTTGCGGATGTGCAGACCGTTATGAAGGACAAGGGTATGGCACATATCGGAATCGGAAGTGCAAACGGGGACGACAAGGCTATCGAGGCGGTGAAACTTGCCGTTGCAAGTCCACTTTTGGAGACAACCATCACTGGTGCTTCCCATGTCATTATCAATATTTCCGGGGATATCTCCCTTATGGATGCCAATGATGCGGCAAGCTATGTCCAGGATTTGGCAGGGGACAATGCCAATATTATATTTGGTGCAAAATTTGATGAGAATATGACGGATGAGGCTACCATTACGGTAATTGCCACAGGGCTTGAGAGCCCGGCTCACACAAATAAAATTATACCAGGGATGAAATATCAGAGCAATACTTCTCCAAACAGGCCCATGTCTTCGGTGTCAAGGCCTGCTCCAACCCCTTCAGCGGGAACAGGAAGCGGATTACACAGCGCCGGGCTTAATACGGGAACTGCCCAGGCAGGAGCAGGGTTGAATACAAATGCAACTCCTTTTAATTACGGCGGTATTAAAAAGCCTCAGAAACCGGAGAGCAGCGTTCCCCAGAGGGACATTAAGATTCCAGAATTTTTGAAAAATACAAAACGTTAAGGACGAAAGACAAAAGACCTTGAAAGCATGGCTTTCAGGGTCTTTTTTTGTCTTTTTATGAGGATGAATTTATGGTAAATCGGAACTTTCTTTGACAAAAAACTAATCTGGTTTCTTTTATAATAGCATCAGCAAATCTTTGGGAGGTGAAAAGTGAAGTATGAATTTTATGCGGATGTATTTTTCCTGACCAATTTCTATTTAGATTTTCTGGCATTCTACGCGGTAAGTGAAATCCTGGGAAAGAAAAAACGGATACTCCGTTTTCTGTCAGGGGCTGCCATAAGCAGCCTCATTGGCTGTATTCTCTTTCTATCACTCAGCCATTATGATATTTATTTGTTAAGTATACATTTTATAGTAAATCCGGTAATCACAGTGTTCTGTTTTTTTCCGGCGGAAAAAAGAAGTTATTTTCACGCATATCTGCTCACGTACTTTGTTTTGCTGATGCTTGGTGGAAGTATGCAATGGTTATACGGCACCTTAACAGGGGGGAGATATTATGAAATCTGTCTTCTTCTCACCGGCATTCCCGTTCTGGTGTTTACTTATATCATACGCAGGAAAAGGGAAAGTGTGAAGATTCACTATGATGCTTTTGTCTCCCACAAGGGCAGGGAGGTAAAGGTATGTGCCCTTTTGGATACAGGGAACCGTCTGGTGGATCCTTACACAAAAGAGCCGGTACATATTTTGGCGGAGGGAATGAGGGAGAAGCTTGGAATAGAGATGCCGGGAAGGCTGGTCCCGTTTCATTCCCTGGGGAAACCTGAGGGCATGATAGAAGTTTTCACCGTAGAGAAATTACGGGTGCGCCGCAGCAAAGAGGATACGGTGATTTCCCCGGCGGTGGTGGGTCTTGGGGAGAATGTTTTGTTTCAAAATAAGAGCTATCAGATGATATTGCACGGCAGCGTGGCGAATCACAGGGAGTAAAATTAAAATTTGGAGGTTATTATGTATTTAAAAGTCAATGTTCCGAAACAGATGAGAATCTCTTTTCTTGCGTCTTTAAAAAAACGTCAGGAGGAGACGGAGGAAGTTCACTATATCGGAGGCGCGGAAGTTTTGCCCCCGCCTTTAGATGCCGGTGAGGAGGCGGAGTGCATCAAACGCTTGGAGGAAGACGGGGAAGATGCAGCAAAAAATCGGCTGATAGAGCACAATTTAAGGCTGGTGGTGTACATAGCAAAAAAATTTGACAATACGGGTATCGGCGTGGAGGATTTGATTTCCATAGGGACCATTGGGCTGATTAAGTCCATTAACACCTTTAATCCCCAAAAAAATATTAAACTGGCTACCTACGCCTCCCGCTGCATTGAGAATGAAATTTTAATGTATTTGAGGAGAAACAGCAAGACCCGCATGGAGGTCAGCATTGACGAGCCCTTAAATGTGGATTGGGACGGCAATGAGCTTCTGCTCTCGGATATTTTGGGAACGGATGAGGATGTCATCTACAAAGACATTGAGACGGAGGTGGAGCATCATCTTTTGGGGAAAGCTATTGATAAACTCTCCGGCAGGGAAAGGATGATTGTGGAAATGCGCTACGGCCTTGGAAACAGGGGGGGCAGGGAACTGACCCAGAAAGAGGTGGCGGATAAGCTTGGAATTTCCCAGTCCTATATCTCAAGGCTTGAGAAAAAAATCATGCGCCGGCTGAAAAAAGAAATTGTGCGTCTGGAATAAAAAGGATGAAATTTACCACAATATATGGTACAATAAAAAAAAGTCTTTCACAAAGGAGGATAAGGGATGCGGCTGAATTTTTTAGGGGCAGATCATGAGGTAACTGGAAGCTGCCATTTTATGCAATTTGGGGACAAAAATCTTTTGGTAGACTGCGGCATGGAACAGGGGCCTGATTTATATGTAAATCAGGAAATTCCTGTAAATGCCTCGGATATTGACTATGTGTTTATCACCCATGCACATATCGACCACTCCGGGCTTTTGCCGCTTCTCTACAGCCATGGGTTCAGAGGCCAGGTGTTTGCCACAAATGCCACGGTTTCACTGTGTAACATTATGTTAAAGGACAGTGCCCATATCCAGGAGTTTGAGGCAGAGTGGAAAAACAGGAAGGCGAAAAGAGCCGGGCTGCCGGAAGTTGTGCCTTTGTACAGCATGGATGATGTTATGGGGGTACTGGGACACTTCATTCCCTGCAGTTACGATGAAAAAGTGCAGGTGGAAGAAAATCTTGCGGTGCGGTTTGTGGACGCCGGGCATCTTTTGGGTTCTTCCAGCATTGAAATGTGGGTGCGAGAAGAGGGGAAGGAAGTAAAAATCGTCTTTTCCGGGGATATCGGACATGAGGGAAAGCCTTTGATTAAAAATCCCACCTACATAGAAGAGGCGGACTTTGTGGTGATGGAATCCACCTATGGAGACAGAAATCATGCTGCTTCCGTAGATTTTGCAAGGGAACTTGCCCAGGCCATAGAGACGACCTTTGCAAGGGGGGGGAATCTTGTGATTCCTGCTTTTTCCGTGGGCAGGACACAGGAACTTTTGTATTTCCTGAGGAAAATCAAGACGGATAAACTTCTGGACCGCTTTTTGGATTTTGAGGTGTATATCGACAGCCCGCTAGCTATCGAGGCCACCAATATATTCCACAAAAGCGTGGCGGAATGTTTTGACGGGGAAGCCTTGGAGTTGGTGAAAAAAGGTATCAATCCCATTGGATTTGAGGGGCTTAAAGTTGCGGTGACAAGCGATGAGTCAAAGATGGTGAATTTTATCCAAAAACCCATCGTTATTATCTCCGCCTCCGGTATGTGTGAGGCAGGGCGTATCAGGCACCACTTAAAGCATAACCTTTGGAGAAAGGAATCCACCATTCTTTTTGTGGGATTTCAGGTGCCTGGTACTCTGGGCAACGCCCTTTTGGGGGGAGCCAAGGAGGTGAGGCTCTTTGGTGAGACAATCAACGTCCAGGCGGAAATCAGAAATATGCCGGGCATCAGCGGGCATGCGGACAGAGACCATCTTTTGGCCTGGGCAAAAGCTTTTCGGAAAAAACCGAAAAAAATATTTGTGGTCCACGGAGACGACAAGGTTTGCGATGCCTTTGCGGAGTATGTAAGCAGTGAGCTTGGGGTGGAGGCTTATGCTCCCTACAGCGGGGACGGATTTGACTTGTTCACCGGGGAGCAGGTGGAGCAGGGAAGCCGTATGCTGGCGGAAAAGCGGAAAGAAAAACCCATGCGGGCATCCTCCAATATTTTTGCAAGGCTCCTTGCAGCGGGACAGCGTCTTATTACTGTTATTCACCGCTGTGAAGGGATGCCCAACAAAGAACTGGGAAGGTTTGCAGACCAGGTGAATTCCCTGTGTGACAAATGGGAACGCTAAGAGAGATAATTCCTCATGCTTTTTAAGGCGGATTTTTCCAGGCGGCTGACCTGGGCCTGGGAGATGTGGATTTCCTCCGCAACCTCCATCTGAGTTTTTCCTTCAAAAAAACGGAGTTTTATGATATAATTTTCCCGTTCGTTGAGACGCTTCATGGCGTCGTTTACAGCTAAGGATTCCACCCAGTTGTCCTCCTTGTTTTTCTTGTCCTTTACCTGGTCCATGACATAGAGGGTATCCCCTCCGTCGGTGTACACAGGGTCATAGAGGGAAAGGGGGCTCTGGATGGCATCTAAGGCAAATACCAGATCCTCTTTGGGGATTCCTGTGGAATCGGCGATTTCCTGAATGGTGGGTTCCTTAAAGGAAGTTTTTGACAATTCTTCCTTTGCGTGGATAGCCTTGTAGGCAGTATCCCGCAGAGAACGGCTCACACGGATGGAGGAGGCGTTATCCCGAAGGTAGCGGCGGATTTCCCCGATAATCATGGGAACTGCGTAGGTGGAAAATTTTACTCCGATGGTATCATCGAAGTTGTCAATGGATTTAATGAGGCCAATGCAGCCAATCTGAAACAGATCGTCTACATTTTCGTTGTTGCCGGAAAAGCGTTTGATTACGCTTAGGACAAGGCGGAGATTGCCTTTGATATACGTTTCCCTGGCGGCGGTATCGCCAGCTTTGATACGTTTAAAAAGAGCTTCTTTTTCTTCCTCTTTTAAGATAGGGAGTTTGGAAGTGTTTACACCGCAGATTTCGACTTTGTAGACAGCCATAAGGGACCTCCAGTTTCTTTAAGTAATAATTTGATATTAAAATCATTCTCTATTTTCATGGTTTTTATTCATGTATCATTTGCCAGAAAATAGAAACAGAAAGGGTAGGAAAATTTGTATGAGAGATATGATTGACGAAAGAAATGATAGAGAACGCAGCAGCCGGAGTATTGTAAAGGGATATAATGTGCATTATATGACACCGGAGGAGTTAGCGGAGCGGGAGAGGCAAAAAATGCAGAAAGAAGAGCAAAAAGCTGCCCCCGCCCCTGTTTTGGAGCCGGAAAAAGCCCAGGAGACGGAGACTTTAGAGGGGGAGGAACAGGATTCTTCTGACCCTGTAACCCAGGAGCAGATTGCAAAAATTTTAGGGGAGAGGGAAGAGCAGTACAACCAGATGTTGGATGAGATAAAACAGCAGTAGTGGAAAGGATTTACAGGAAATGGAAAAGATACTTGATATTATCACAAAAGAAGTGAAGAAGGGATTTGCATCCCAGGGATATGAGGAAAGTTACGGGCGTGTTACCTTATCGAACCGCCCGGATTTATGTGAATACCAGTGCAACGGTGCCTTGGCTGCGGCAAAAGCGTACAAGAAGGCACCGTTTCTGATTGCTGATGAAGTGGCGGAAGCCTTAAAGGGAAACAGCGTTTTTTCCTCTGTGGAGTCTGTGAAACCAGGTTTTTTGAATTTAAAAGTGAATGAGGCTTTTCTTGCGGAATATCTCTTTGATATGTTAAAGGATAAAGAGCGTTTCGGCTGTGAAAAAGCGGAGGAAACAAAGAGGATTATGATTGATTACGGCGGCCCCAATGTGGCAAAGCCCCTCCATGTGGGGCACCTGCGCTCCGCCATTATCGGGGAGAGCATAAAGCGCATGGGGCGTTTTATGGGCTATGAAATGATTGGGGATGTGCACCTGGGGGACTGGGGCCTTCAGATGGGGCTGATTATTACGGAATTAAAAGAGAGAAAACCGGATTTAGTGTATTTTGATGAAACTTATACCGGGGACTATCCTTTGGATCCACCTTTTACCATTTCGGAACTGGAGGAAATTTATCCAACTGCCAGCGGAAAGTCCAAGGAGGATAAAGCGTATAAAGATGCGGCTATGGAGGCCACTTTTGAGCTTCAGCATGGACGGAAAGGTTACCAGGCCCTTTTGTCCCATATTTTAAATGTGTCAGTGACGGACCTTAAGAAAAATTATGAGAAGTTAAATGTGTCCTTTGACTTGTGGAAAGGGGAAAGCGATGCCCAGCCATTTATTCCGGATATGGTGGAAAAGATGAAGGCGGAGGGACATGCCTACATCAGTGAGGGGGCCCTTGTGGTGGATGTGAAGGAGGAGGGGGATACAAAGGAAATTCCCCCCTGCATGATATTAAAATCTGACGGGGCCTCCCTTTACAATACCACGGATCTGGCTACCATTGTGTGGCGTATGAGGGACTATCACCCGGACCATATTATCTATGTGGTGGACAAGCGCCAGGAACTGTATTTTACCCAGGTCTTCCGGTGCGCCAGAAAGACAGGCTTGGTGGAGGATGGGACTAAGCTTACCTTTTTAGGTTTTGGAACCATGAACGGCAAGGACGGAAAGCCTTTTAAGACAAGGGAAGGCGGCGTGATGCGCCTGGAGAGCCTTCTGGCTGAGATTAACGATGAGATGTACAAAAAGATTTCCGAGAACCACACCATGGAGGAGGGTGCGGCAAGGGAGACAGCAAAAACTGTGGCCCTCTCCGCTGTAAAGTACGGAGATTTGTCCAACCAGGCGTCGAAAGATTATATTTTTGACGTGGAGCGGTTTACTTCTTTTGAGGGGAATACCGGGCCTTATATTTTATATACCATTGTGAGGATGAAGTCTATTTTGGCAAAGTATGAAGCTTTGGGAAAAAAGGCGGGAGATGCGAAGCTGCTTCCTGCGGAGACGGAACATGAGAAAGGATTAATGTTGGAGCTTAGCAGGTTTTCCGGGGCAATGGAGCTTGCCTGGGAGGAGCTTGCCCCCCACAAAGTCTGCGCCTATATGTATGACCTTGCCAATGCTTTCAACAGTTTTTATCACGGTACAAAAATTATGGCGGAGGAAGACGAAAACAGACAGGCAGGTTATATCTCCCTTTTAAAGCTTACCAAGGGAGTTTTGGAAAAATGTATCGGACTTTTGGGATTTTCCGCTCCTGACCGCATGTGATATGCTCTGTCCGCTGCTGTTTTATCATTAGACGGAGAAAAAAATGAGTGAGAATCTAAAGAAAATGATTTCCTACTACAGGCCCTACCGCAGGGTATTTTTTGCGGATATGTTTTTTGCTATGCTGGCATCCCTTATCGCCCTTGTGATACCTTTAATTGTGCGGTATGTCACTTCAACCGTTATCTATATGGAGCAGGAGGAAATGGTAAGGCAGGTATTGTACCTGGGAAGCCTTATGGTTGTTTTGGTGGGGATTTCCTGTTACTGTAACTATTTTATTTCCAATTACGGCCATGTGATGGGGGCGAAAATCGAGTACGATATGCGGGCAGAGATTTTTGCCCATTTCCAGAAATTGTCCTTTGCCTTTTACGATAACCAGAAGGTGGGGGCCTTAATGTCAAGGATTACCACGGATCTATTTGACATTACAGAACTTTTGCACCACGGGCCGGAAAATATTGTGATATCTCTTATTAAGATCATAGGGGCCTTGGTGATTATGCTGTGTATCAGCCCAAGGCTTACCTTGGCGGCTTTTCTTTTAGTGCCTGTGATGTTTGTGTACGCCCTGTTGTTTTTTAAGAAGATGAAGGGGGCTTTTAAGAGAAACAGGGTGAAGATTGCAGAAATTAACAGCCAGATAGAGGACAATCTCTCCGGAATCCGGGTGGTGAAATCTTTTGCAAATGAAGAGATAGAAGAGCAGAAGTTTCAGGCGGGAAACCAGGGATTTTTAAAGGCCAAGAAAAACAGTTATTTTTATATGGGAGGATACCATGCGGGCCTTGGATCTTTCTCCATGCTTATTACCGTGGTGGTGCTTGTGGCAGGGGCACTTGGCATCTCACGTGGAAGTGTTGGGGTGACGGATTTAATCACCTTCCTTCTCTACATTAACATCTTAACGGAGCCCATTAAGACTCTCATTGATTTTACAGAGCAGTTTCAAAACGGCTACACAGGGTTTGAGCGGTTCCGGGAGATTATGGCCATAAAGCCTGATATTGAAAATGACAAGGATGCCGTGGCTTTAGAGGAAGTGAAAGGCGTGATTGATTTTAACCATGTCTCCTTCCAATATGAGGATAACACGGAGACGGTGTTAAGTAACATTAACTTCCATGTGGACGCCGGGGAGTATGTGGCCCTTGTGGGCTCTTCCGGGGCGGGAAAGAGTACTCTGTGCAGTCTGATTCCCAGGTTTTATGACGTGACCGGTGGAAAGATTTTCATTGACGGCGTGGATGTGCGCAAGATCCAGTTAAAGAGCCTAAGGGATCACATCGGCATTGTCCAGCAGGATGTGTATCTCTTTGTGGGGACAATTTATGACAATATCCGTTACGGAAAACCGGAGGCATCAAGGGACGAGGTGATTGCGGCTGCCAAAAACGCCAACGCCCACGACTTTATTATGTCCCTTCCAAAAGGGTATGACACGGACATCGGCCAGCGGGGCATAAAGCTTTCCGGAGGGCAGAAGCAGAGGCTTTCCATCGCCCGGGTATTTTTAAAAAATCCCCCCATACTGATATTTGACGAGGCTACTTCTGCATTGGACAATGAAAGTGAAAAAGTGGTTCAGGACTCATTGGAAAAACTGGCAAGGAACCGCACTACCTTTGTGATTGCCCACCGGCTTACCACCATCAAAAACGCAAAGAGGATTCTTGTGCTCACAGAGGAGGGGATTGAGGAAGAGGGAAGCCATGAGGAACTTTTAGCCAAAAGAGGAATTTACGAAAAACTGTATCATATGCACAATATGTAGCGTATGATAAATTGAGATTTAAGGGGTGCCCCTGTCTTTGGGACAGACAGGGGAATGGGAGAGTAAGGATGAAACAAAAAAAGAACAGAAGCAGAAAGGACAAAGGAATACATTTGCTTCTTTCTATGATACTTCTATTTAGTGTTTTAGGAGTGATTGTATTTTCCGTTGCACGGAGAATCTCTGCGGACATGTCCGCATCGGCTATTCAGAATCTAAGCGAAAGCCTGGATTTGATAAAATGTACCATAGAGTCCATGTTAAAAAAGGATGCGGAATATCAAAAACTTATGGCGGGGGAAATTGCCCGGGAGGATGATCCAAAAGAATATATTCTCACCTATAAGAAAAGTCCGTCTATGACAAAAATTTCTTATATCCCTGCAGGTGAGGAGAAAGGAATTTCCAATACCGGGGAAATTTTCACTGCGGAAGAGTTGAATTTTTCCTCCCAGGGGACAGCGGAGGGACTGGAAATTTCCCAGTCCTATCTGAATTACATGGGAACATGGGCTTATTCCATGGTGTGCCCTGTGGAGAGGGGTGGGGAAAAAATAGGAATGCTCTATGTGGAATATGTGTATGATTCCCTTGACAAGTCCCTGCCTAAGGGTTTTTACAATCAAAAAGCCATGCTCTATGTGATGGATGCAAGGAGCCAGAAACTTGTGCTAAAACCCAAGGGAATGGGAGAGCGCAGCGCAGGGCATTTGAACTTGGAGGATTTTTACCGGGCAAATGCTATCACGGAACAAAAGCTTAAGGAAGAAGTTTCCCTGTGCATTTCCAATGGGGAGAATATTATGTTCTACCATGATATCCTGGGAAAAAGCGCTTTAAATTATATGTGGGCCCTAAACGGGGGATCGATTTATCTCATCGGTTATGTGCCTGTGGAGGAAATCCAGCAGGAGGGCAGATCGGTAAACCAGAATATCTTCCTTGTGGTCCTCTCCATGCTCATAGCCTTTTTCCTCTGTTTCATTTTGTATTATTTAAATCAGAGACAGCAGGAAAAACTTAGAAGAGAGCGGGAGACGGAACGGGAGATGCACAATAAACAGCTTGCGGAGGCCCTTAAGGCTGCCCAGATTGCAAGTGAGTCCAAGACAACATTTCTCTCCAACATGTCCCATGATATCAGGACCCCTATGAATGCTGTTTTAGGTTTTACCACCCTCCTTGCCATGGATGCGGAAAATCCTGTGAAGGTCAGGGAATACACCAAAAAAATTACGGCTTCCGGCAAGCATCTTTTGAGCCTGATTAACGATGTTTTGGATGTGTCTAAAATTGAGAGCGGAAAAGTGGTTTTAAACTATGAAAAGTTTACCTTAAGTGACCTGGTGTCTTCCGTGGATGCCATTATACGGCCTATGGCCCAGGAAAGGGAACAGCATTTTTATGTGGAGGTAACAGGGGTTGCCCATGAGATTCTTGTGGGGGATGAGACCAGGATAAACCAGATTTTAATTAACCTTCTCTCCAATGCGGTTAAATATACCCAGAGGGGAGGGCGTATCTATTTCCGTATCCTTGGGTTGAAACAGCGCTCTCCCCAGTACGAACATTTTCGGATTGAGGTGGAGGACAACGGTTACGGAATGACGCCGGAATATCTTGAGACGATTTTTGACGCCTTTACCAGAGCGGAAAACAGTACTACCAACAAGGTCCAGGGCACCGGCCTTGGCATGGCTATTACAAAAAACATTGTGGAACTTATGGGGGGAACCATAGAAGTTTCCAGCCAGGTGGATAAGGGGACTGTTTTTCAGGTGGAGTTAGAGTGCAGGATACCGGAAGACAGGGAAGATATGCTTTTCTGGGAAGAAAAAGGGATTACCCGGATTTTTGCTGTGGGGGCGGATGAGGAAATCTGCAGGAATATTGAGATATCTATGAAAGATTTCGGGGTTACTGTGGATACGGTGTCTGGAATTGCCAGAGCCATGGAGTTTTTAAGGGATACGGAAGAGACTTATCAGATTGTCCTTCTGGATTTTGACCTGCCGAATCAGGAGAGTATCCATGGGGCGGAAAAAATCAGGGAACTGCTGCCGGAAATTCCCATTGTATTTCTGGCATCCTGGGATGCAGAGTTTTTAGAGAAAGCCCTTGAGATGGAGAATGGGGAAGTTATGACAAAGCCCTTCTTTGTGTCTGCCTTAAAGGAGAAAGTAAAAAATTTGTTGGAAGGATCAGAGAAAGAGAGTGCGCAGAAAGAGGAGGAGAGTTCCGGCCTGTCAGGCCTTAATTTCCTTGCCGCAGAGGATAATGAGATTAATGCGGAAATTCTAAAGGAAATTTTGGAGATGGAAGGTGCAGGCTGCCAGATTGTGGAAAACGGCCGTCTGGCGGTGGAACGATTTGAAAAATCAGAAAAAGGGGAATTTGATGCAATACTCATGGATGTGCAGATGCCGGTGATGAACGGCTATGAAGCCACCAGAAACATCAGGGCTTTGGACAGGGAGGATGCAGGGGAGATTCCCATTATTGCAATGACCGCCAATGCCTTTGCGGAAGACGAAAAAGCCGCACTGGATGCGGGAATGAATGTCCATGTGGCAAAGCCCATTGACATGGAATTATTAAAAAGGGTTATTAGGGAGCATGTAAAGAAAGGGGATAGGATATGGGGAAGAGAAAGGGAATAGGGCTGGCTGTTTTGCTGCTGGGCCTTTTGGCTCCAAGTATGCTTTCTTCCTGCGGGCTCAAGGAGAAAGAATTTAATCTTATCACCTCCGGGGAGGAAAATGAGAAGGTGGTAAATCTTTTCAGCCCTATGGAAAAGACAGATCCGGGGGTGGAGAATACGGCCAGAAGCGCATCGGATAAAACCGTGATTATGGCGGAGGAGGATCTTGGCATTACAATGGCTTACAGAACCTATACGGCGGAGAATTACCAGGAGAAAACCTACGATGATGTGACTCTTGACAGGGCGAGAAATGATATGGACGATCTGTATCTTTTAAATCCGGATACCATTAAAACTCTTGGGGAGGAGGGAAAGCTTATGGACCTTTCCGGCCTTGACAGCGCAAAAAATCTCAGGGATGTGGTAAAGACGGCAAATACCATAGACGGGAAACTGGTGGCAATTCCCCAGGAGGTGGTGGCCTACGGCCTTTTTATTAATAAAGATATGTTTGATGAGTATAAATTAGAGCTGCCGGAGACGCCGGAGGAATTTTTGGAGTGCTGCAGGGTTTTTAAAGAGAAGGGCATTGAGACGCCGGTGGGGGCAAACCGCTGGTGGCTGGAGACTTTTGTGCTGGCCCAGGCCTATGCAGACCTTTATAACGGGGGAAATACCAAAGAGGAGATAGCGGCGTTAAACAGCGGGGAGAGGAAGTACAGCGACTATATGCGCCCCGGTTTTGAATTTTTACAGGAGATGATTGACAAGGGATACATTGATGCAAAAAAAGCCTATGTGAGCGAGGCCATTGAGGGGGAAGGGGAAGATTTTTTAAACCAGAAGACGCCGATTGTCATGGCCTACTGGGGTGCGGCAAACACGGAGACAGCTTACGGGAAAACGGATTTTAGGATGCTTGTCATCGGATTTCCCAGCAGCCGGGGACAAATGCCTGTTGTGCCAATTACGGGTTTTGGGGTAGGTGTGAACGCAGAGCACAGGGAGGATGCCATGAAGGCTCTGGATGTTATGACCTCCGATCAGGCACTGCAGGTGTACACGGAGACAAATAAGGTGATTTCCCCCTCCAAAAATGTGGAGGGGGACTGTGTTCCCGCATTAAAACCCTTAAATGACAGAATCAAGGAAAATGTTTATGTTCTTGGCTCCAATGCGGGCATGAAGCTGGAGCAGTGGGGAAATACCTGCCTGATTGTGCAGCAGCTCCTAAAGGGTGATACTGTGGATGATTGTATGGCGGAGTTTGACAGGCTTCAGGAAGAAACCTTAAAAAAGAATTAAGAAACAGCCCTGTATTAACAGCAATTTCCACGTATCTGCGGTTTGACAAACTAATTATAACGAAAACATTAAGGCATATTGTTTAAAATTTATATGCTTTATTTTGTCATAAGAGGTATATATTTTGCGGAATATAGTGTTTAGATTACAATAACAAAATGTCGTTCATACAAAAAAATGTCGTTCATACAAGATGTATTGCAAAGTTATACATATAATCATATACTTTTATTGTTTGAAAAATTGCTGGGAAGAGGTGAAGCTATATTTCAAAATTAGAATTGGAAGATTAAGCATCAAACATAAATAATAAAAGGAGATATGAAATGAATCAAAGAGTAAAAACAGGATTTATAATGCTTTTAACAGCAGGGACTGTAATTTGCAGTTCACCATTTAATACTTTTGCGGCATCAAAAACGGCATCAAAAACTCCCGTTGCAACGTCAACAACAGGCACAGTATCAAGAGTGAATCCAAAAGGTGCTGGTGGTATAAAAGGATATATTTATGTTGATAATGGTGAACAAACATTTAAATCTGATTGGAAATTAACGAAATATGGCAAAGATTCTAAATTAACATATGGTTATAATACTGTTTTGATAAACGAAGATTTTGCATGGGCTTATCATTCAAAAAGAGAACATTCTGCCATTGTGAGTAATAAAAGAGGGGCTTTTATGTCTTCAAAAAAGAAAAAAAAGAAAACAGCTAAAATAGAAGTAAGGCATAAAGGAAGTTATATACAATATCAAAATACAGGGTATTAATCTAATTGGAAGAGTAAAATTTGGTTTTTACCAGACTTTACTCTTCTTTATTTATTTTACCGAAAAAGCTTTCGGAATATTTTAAAAGCAATTTAGAGTATTATAAAGTAACGGAGGATATTGTGAAACAAATTAAGTATGTAACGGGTTTTTTATTGTTTCTCCTGGCATTTACTTTTGTAGGAGAAATTTATGTATGGAACTTGGACAGTTTTGAAAGCGAATATAAGTATGTGACGTTTTATATACAGGAAGATACCACAGAATCAGAAATGATGAAAGATATCCAAAAAGAAGCAGAAAAAGAAAAGGTGGAGGTTTTTATTGTAAATTGTGAAGTAACATCTTTATTTTCTGAAAAGTTAGATATTTATGCTACTAGCAAATCTGCTTTTGAATCTCTTGCAAAAAAATCTGATATAAGAGAAGGAAAATTTAAAAGTATTTTTTTGGGAAATGTATATGTTCTATTTCATCCTTGGGAAGAGATACCAGAGATTGGGAAAATAGAGAATTATTATGTGATAGGAAAGGAAGAATGTATCACAAAATTTAAACAGAATCTGGTTGATAAATATGCAGGTGCATTTCCTAAGGAAGGATATCAGGAGATAAACAGCAGGCGATCCATTGGAGTGGTGTGGATTTGTGTTACTTTGTTTTTGTTGCTTTTAACTTTTTATGAGATAGCACAGAAGAAAAAGAATATAGTATTGCGGATTACTATAGGGGAACAAATATTGTATTATGTTTTGAAGCAGATTTTATGGGATATATTGGTGTATAGTGGAATGTTTCTTTTTATCTTAGGAATTTTAAGTATCTATACCAATGCATTTTATCTGAAACAGATTTCAATAATTATTTTTTTGACTTTTTTGGCTGTCAATTCACTGGCATATTTTAGCATGTTATTTACAGATTATAAAAAAGACATTCAGACAAAAGTAAGTGCAAAAAATATTTTAAAGATTAGCTATGTTTTTAAAATGGTGACATCTATTTTTGTCGTGATTCTTATGACAGGATGTATGGAATTAATCTTCCAGGGGATAGACTGTTACAGACAAAGAGATTTTTTTGAGACAAAAAAAGATTACTTTTATGTGGTGGTAGGAGGTGCAGATTTTGAAGAGGATAAGAATTTAATGCAAGCATATTACAGGAATGGGCTTCAGTCAGGAAAAACTGTTTCACTGGTAGATTTAGGGAACTGGGGTACGGAGGTGGAATACATATTTGCAGACAAGGGAGCTTACGATTATTTATCCACTATAATACCAGAAATACAGGGAAAATCATGGGAAGATAGAATGTATTGCTTAGTTCCAAAAGGCTATCAAAGGAAAGCCGGTTTTCTGGAGGATTTAGAAGACATTGGATTTTCTTATTTAGAAATGGAAGAATATGAAATAGTAGAATATGAACGGAACAGGTGGGTGATGGCGATTTCCGATACTGGGCAGGTAAACAGCAGTTTGAAAAAAAATCCGGTAGTTATCTTTAATCCCAGCATTACAAAGGAAGTGCCGATTCAAAATATTCTTTATATAAGTTATGGTACATTGTTTTCTTTTTCTGATGAAGAGTTTGAAAACATTGCATTGGAAAATGATTTTCACGAGCAACATTATAAAACAAATGCCTATGAGACTTATCTTTATACATGGGAAACTACAAAACGTAGTATGATTATGGGTATTTTGTTTTTTATCATTCTTATGTTGCTGGAAGGGCTTGTTTTGAAAAATATATTGAAATACGAATATCAAATAAATGCAAAGGAGTTATTATTAAGTAAAATTCATGGAGATTCTTTTGTATTTCGTCAAAGAAAGGCTATTACTATTTTAATAGGTGGTTGGCTCAGTTTGGCCATTTCTGTTTTATTATGTATTGCCATGAGTTTCTCTTCTACTTTTTATGTTATGGCGGGAGGAATTTTTATTCTAGTAATGGAACATTTATTTGTAGCAGAATATTCTCACAAGTTGGATCATGTAAACATAAGCAAAGTTTTTAAAGGCGGTATATTATGATAGAATTAAACAATGTAAATAAAAAGTATGGAGATAAAGTTTTGTTTTCCAATTATAATCTACACATTGCAAAAGGAGAATTTGTGGTAATTTCAGGGGAAAGCGGCAGTGGAAAAACAACGCTTCTAAATATGATAGGAGCCTTGGAACGTATTGATTCTGGACAGATTACTGTAGAGGGAATTGATATTATGCGAAGAAGGAATCAGTTAAGCTACTATCGGAACACGGTGGGTTTTTTGTTTCAGAACTTTGTTCTTTTGGAAGAGAAAACAGTATATCAAAATCTAAATATGATTCGCAAAGGCAATCGTTCTACGATATCAATTCAGGAAGCACTGGAAAAAGTAGGAATGTCAGATTTTGTAAACGCTAAAGTATATACCCTTTCAGGCGGAGAGCAGCAGAGAATAGCTTTAGCCAGGCTTATGGTGAAAAAATGTGATTTGATTTTGGCGGATGAACCTACAGGTTCATTAGATGAAAAGAATGCTAAAAAGGTAATGTCTATACTAAAACAGATGAATGAGAAGGGAACTACCATTATTCTTGTCACCCACAGCGAAGAATTAAAACAGCAGGGAGGGAGGGTGATTGAATTATGAAGAAAAAGAAAGTAAAAAAAATGTTTATTGCATTTGTAGGGATATTTATTATTATTTATCATGGATGTTGGATTTACAACTTTTTATTGTATACAAAATTTACGGAAGGAATGGAGGAAACCAAAAAATTTTCGTATTATGATGCTTTTGAAGATGGCTATATATATGATGTGATGTTTCCTGCTTATCTCTATTTTACCGGAAATCTTGCTGTATCTGCGAAAGTGGGAGATAATGATATTTCATTATTGATATGGCCTTCCCGATTTAAAAAAACAGAATTTGGGGTTATGCTTCCAGCCGTGGGAAATTCAATTCAAAGTATAATGATTGATAAAAACGGGATTGCCTTAGAGGAATATGAAAAACAAGCAACAGAGGAATACAAGGAAGAAATAGAAAATTTATTTCAAAAAGCTTCTGAGAGATGGGGAGAAGATTTTGACTGTTTGATGGATTAAATACATATAAAAATCACTTTATGGTGAATAGATGGGGGTGTCGCACTGGGTAATTAGTGTGCACCCCCCTTTTTATACGAAAGAAGGCCGGGTCGTATTCTTTAAGATTTTCTTAAAAATAAAAAAACTTATAAAAAGTAAGCGTTTAACAGCAATTTCCACATATCTGCGGTTTGACAAACCTTCTTTTTATGTCTATAATAAAACCGTATGTCCATAAAAAAATCAATATATTAATCAGCAAAAAGAAAGAAGGAGCAGTCATGATAAAAATTGATATTATTTCCGGCTTTTTAGGGGCAGGAAAAACGACTTTTATTAAAAAAATGTTAGATGAAGTATATAGAGATGAAAAAATTGCCCTCATAGAAAATGAGTTTGGAGAAGTGGGGATTGACGGAGGGTTTTTAAAGGATTCCGGCGTGAATATTACAGAGATGAATTCCGGGTGTATCTGCTGTTCCCTGGTGGGGGATTTCGGCAGGAATTTAAATGAGGTGATTTCCACTTACCACCCGGATCGGATTATCATTGAGCCTTCCGGCGTGGGGAAACTTTCGGATGTGATGAAGTCTGTTATCGACATTGAAAAAGAGCAGGACGTAAAGCTAAATGCCCTGGTGACAGTGGTGAATGCAAAAAAGACTTTAAAGCAGATGAAGGCTTTCGGGGAGTTTTTTAATAACCAGATTGAATTTGCCACCACCATTGTCTTAAGCAGGACACAGAATACTTCTTCGGAGCAGTTGGAGCTTTGTGTAAAAAAGATGCAGGAATTAAACGAAAAGGCGGCAATTATCACCACCCCCTGGGACGACATATCCGGGGAGCAGATTTTGAAAGTGGTGGAAGGGCAGGATTCCCTGGAGATGAAAGTATTGGCGGAGGAAGAGCACAGAAGGCATGAGGCGGAGCACCACCATCATGACCACGAAGAGCATGAGCACGGCCACCATCACGGGCACGACCATGAAGAGCATGAGCACGGCCACCATCACGGGCACGACCATGAAGAGCATGAGCACGACCATCATCACGACAGCGAAGAACATGATTACGAACATCACGGCCATGAGCATGAGGGGCACAGCCATGAACATCACCATCACGACCATGGACACCACCATGCGGACGACATCTTTACAAGCTGGGGGAAAGAGACGCCCCGGAAATTCACAAAAGAGCAGATAGAGACAGCGGTTAAAACTTTGGCGGAAACGGAAGAGTACGGTTCTGTTTTGCGGGCAAAGGGCATGGTGGAAAGTACAGAAGGGGGCTGGATTTATTTTGACATGGTTCCCGGGGAGTATGAAATCCGCCAGGGAGAGCCGGATTACACCGGACGTCTCTGCGTGATTGGCACAGATATAAAAGAGCATGAATTAGAGAAGTTATTTGGCATTGCATAAGAGATAGCGGAGGAAATCACATGGAAGAGATACCAGTATATCTGTTTACCGGTTTTATGGACAGCGGCAAGACAAGCCTGATTCGTCAGACCTTATTGGAGGAAAACTTCGGAGACGGGGCAAAAACCCTTTTAATTGTCTGCGAGGACGGGGATGAGGAGTATGATGAGGAGGAACTGAAAGAGGCAAATACAAAAATGCTGATGGTGGAAAAGGAGGAAGATTTTAACGAAACCCTCCTTAAAAACATCAATGTTCAGTATCTTCCGGACCAGGTTTTTATTGAGTACAACGGAACCTGGAAAATGGATAAATTGCTGGAGATGAAGCTGCCAAAAGGGTGGATTTTCGTCCAGTCCTTAGCAACGGTGGACGGCACAACTTTTGACATGTATTTAAGCAATATGCGGGCCATGATTATGGAACAGCTCTTTCGGGCGGATGTTGTAATAATTAACCGCTGTGATGACGATACCCCCAGGGGAAAATTCCGCCGTGCCATTAAAGCGGTGAACCGTCCGGCCCAAATTGTATATGAGAGGGCCGATGGGAGCATTGATGAGAGGGAGGAGGAACTTCCCTTTGACATCAATCAGGATGTGATTGAGATTTCCGATGCGGACTATGCCATTTGGTATATGGATGCCCAGGAAAATTATAAGAAATACGACGGGAAGAAAATTGAATTTTTAGGGTTGGTATACAATCCAGAGAAGATGAAAAAGGGAATTATGGTACCGGGAAGGTTTGCTATGACCTGCTGCATTGAGGATGTACAGTTTTTGGGATTTAAGTGCAAATATGCTGATTCCAAGAGTATTCCCCACAAATCGTGGATAAAGATTCTGGCAGAAATCCGGGTAGAGTTTGCAAAAGAATACAGGGGAAAAGGACCGGTGCTCTATCCCATTTCCATAGAGGAGGCCAAAGAGCCAATGGATGAGTTGGTCTATTTTTCCTGAGGAAGAAGGCAAATGCGAAGCATTTCTTAGGATGCCTTCTGACGATTTAGAGCCACAAGAAATCTTCCCGCAAGCGGGTCCCTTCTTGTGGCAAGTGCCGCCGAACCTAGGGTGAGAGGGGGCGTTACAACATAAGGAGGAAAAATGAAATATATCAGGGAAAAAGACGGAAAACGCATAATTGTGGAAAAGAAAAAGCACACCAGGGTATGGATGATCCAGGCGGTGTTAAAGTGGTCGGTATGTATCAGCGTACTGTGCTTAACGGTTCTTTTGTGCATATTTTTAGATAAAAAGCTGGATGACGGAAAGCTAATGGATAAGATTGTGAGTACTGTGTCCAACATAGAGGAAGGCGATACAGGGGAAAAGGTGCCGGAGACGGAAACCCAGCCCATGATAGAGCCCCATGTGCTTACAGTTTGTTTAGACCCAGGGCATGGAGGCACGGACCCCGGGTGTGATTCTGATGGAAGATTAGAAAAAGATGATACCTGGGCGTTAGCCCAGGCGGTGAAAAAAGAGATGGAAGCCCAAGGAATTAAAGTGGTGATGACAAGGGAGGACAATGACACAAAGGTATTTTTAAAAGAGCGTGTGGCCATTGCCAACAGTTCCGACGCAGATTACTATATCTCCCTTCACAGAAATCTGGGGGACGGATACGGCAATGAGACATGGAAAGCGGCGAATTCCAGCAAAATTGTAGACGACCTTGCCAGCAATGTCCATAATGCGGTGGTGGAAGCGGGAGTTTCCAGGGACAGAGGCATCAAGGCGGGGACAGACACCGGTGAGGATTCCGACTACTATGTGCTGAACAATACGAATATGCCTGCCTGTCTGTTGGAAATCGGATTTATCAATAATGGGGAGGACAATAATCTTTACGACAGCAAAATGGAGGAGTATGCAAAGGCAATCACCCAGGCGGTAAAAGACACCTACTCCGCCTACGGCCCCACCGGCGAGCTTTCCACGGAGGAGTTAGAGAGCACGGAAGAGGGGGGAGACGGCCTCTTTACAGGAATGACTCTGAATAATCCTAAGATTGACAACGTAAGCGCCTTAAGTTCTGAAATTTTAAACTGGGGGCAGGGCAGCAATGTGGATGAGTTTAACCGCCCGGCGGGAACCTTAAGCTATCAGGAGAAATATAAAGATTACTCCGCCGATTTTATTATTCCCACTGCAACCTCAGACAAAAAAATATATCTCACCTTAGACGAAGGGTACGAGTATGGATGCACCCCCTCCATTTTAAGTACCTTAAAAGAAAAAGATGTTAAGGCAGTGTTTTTTGTCACAAAGCCCTATGCGGAGAAAGACCCGGATTTGGTGCGGCAGATTATAGACGACGGGCATATCCTGGGAAACCATTCTGTCACCCATCCCTCTGCAGGGATTCCAAGTCTGTCTTTGGCTGACCAGGAGCAGGAGGTTATGGGAAATCATGAGTTTATCAAGAAGAATTTTAACTATGATATGTTCCTCTTCCGTTTCCCGGCGGGAAAATTCAGCGAGCAGTCTTTGGCCGTGTTAAATAACTGTGGTTACCGCAGCGTGTTCTGGAGTTTTGCATATCTGGACTATGATGTAAACAACCAGCCCAACGAGGCGGAATCCTTACAGAAAATGATAGATAAACTTCATCCTGGGGCAATTTATCTGCTCCACGCAGAGTCCTGGACAAATACTAATGTGCTGGGGCAGTTTATTGACAAGGCAAGGGAGTTAGGATATGAATTTGCATTGTACACGGATATATTACAGTAGATTTTTAAAAGTCTTTTGTAAATAATCATGATAGAAAACAGGAGGAAAGAGATGTACCCAATTTTAAGAAGCGAAAAATTGGCGGATAAGATTTATCTTATGGAGGTCGAGGCGCCAAGAGTAGCAAAAGCATGTGAGCCAGGGCAGTTTGTAATCGTAAAAACAGATGAAGTGGGAGAGCGCATTCCACTTACCATCTGCGATTATGACAGGGAAAAGGGCAGTGTCACCATAGTGATCCAGACCGTAGGGGCATCTACGGAGCGCATGGTAAAATTACAGGCGGGGGAGAACCTGATGGATTTTGTGGGCCCCTTGGGATGTGCCTCTGAGATGATCCACACAGATTTAGAGGAGCTGAAAAAGAAAAAAATCATCTTTATTGCAGGGGGATTGGGAACCGCCCCGGTATATCCCCAGGTAAAATGGTTACATAACCACGGTGTTGACTGTGATGTGATTATGGGCTCTAAGACAAAAGACCTTTTAATCTATGTGGAGGAGATGAAAAAAGTAGCCACAAACCTCTATGTCACTACAGACGACGGCAGCTACGGATTCCACGGCATGGGCACAAATCAGCTGCAGGCTTTGGTAGATGAGGGGAAACACTATGATTTGTGTATCGCCATCGGGCCTATGATTATGATGAAATTCGTCTGCAAGCTCACCAAAGAGCTGGGGATACCCACCATTGTGTCCATGAACCCCATTATGGTGGACGGAACCGGCATGTGCGGCGCCTGCCGTCTTACCGTAGGCGGGGAAGTGAAATTCGCCTGCGTGGACGGGCCGGAGTTTGACGGGCATCTGGTAGATTTTGACCAGGCCATGAAACGCCAGCAGACCTACAAGACAGAGGAAGGAAGAGCTATGTTAAAGCTTGTGGAGGGGGATACTCACCACGGCGGATGCGGACATTGCGGAGGTGACGAATAATGAATATATTGGAAAAAGTGCCGGTGAGGGAGCAGGACCCCAAAGTCCGTGCAAAAAACTTTGAGGAAGTGTGTCTGGGATATAATGAGGAGGAAGCGGTTGCCGAGGCTGAGAGATGCTTAAACTGTAAAAATGCCCAGTGCATCAAGGGATGTCCTGTATCTATCGATATCCCCGCATTTATCAATGAGGTAAAGAACCGTAATTTTGAGAAAGCGTATCAGATTATCAGTGAATCCTCCGCCCTTCCCGCAGTGTGCGGCAGGGTTTGCCCCCAGGAGAGCCAATGTGAGGGAAAATGTATCCGGGGTATTAAGGGAGAGCCGGTATCCATCGGTAAGTTAGAGCGTTTTGTGGCTGACTGGGCAAGGGAGAATGGCATAAAGCCCAAGAAAGCGGAGAAGGTGAACGGACATAAAGTGGCTGTTATCGGTTCCGGCCCTGCAGGCCTTACCTGTGCAGGGGATTTGGCAAAATTAGGCTACGAAGTTACGATTTTTGAGGCCCTTCATGAGCCGGGAGGAGTATTGATTTATGGTATTCCGGAATTCCGTCTGCCCAAAGGGGATGTGGTAGCAAAAGAAGTGGAAAATGTAAAGGCCCTTGGGGTGAAAATCGAGACAAACGTTGTAATCGGAAAATCCACCACCATAGATGAACTTATGGAGGAAGAGGGATTTGAGGCAGTATTTATCGGTTCCGGGGCAGGGCTTCCCCGGTTTATGGGAATCCCTGGGGAGCAGGCCAACGGCGTATTTTCAGCCAACGAGTTTTTAACCAGAAATAACCTGATGAAAGCCTTTAAAGAAGAGTATGACACCCCCATTATGCGGGGAAAGAAAGTGGCTGTTGTGGGAGGCGGAAACGTTGCCATGGATGCGGCCAGAACTGCTTTAAGGTTAGGGGCAGAGGTACATATTGTGTACAGGAGAAGCGAGGAGGAGCTTCCCGCCAGGGTGGAGGAAGTGCATCATGCCAAAGAGGAGGGCATTATCTTTAACCTTCTCACCAATCCTGTGGAAATCCATGTGGATGAGGAAGGCTGGGTAAAGGGCATGACCTGTATTAAAATGGAGCTGGGGGAGCCGGATGAATCCGGACGGCGTTCCCCTGTGGAAATCAAAGGCTCCGAGTTTGACATTGCGCTGGATACGGTGATTATGTCCCTGGGGACTTCTCCAAACCCCTTAATTTCTTCCACCACCAAAGGGCTTGATACAAACAGGAGAAAATGTATTGTGGCAGAGGAAGAAAATGGCGCCACATCTAAACCTGGAGTATTTGCCGGAGGGGACGCTGTGACAGGAGCGGCAACGGTTATTCTTGCCATGGGGGCAGGAAAGGCTGCGGCAAAGGGAATACATGAGTATTTGTCAAATAAATAAATCCTGATATAAAAAAGGAATCTCCCAGGAGAGATTCCTTTTTTATATAGAACACAATATTCATTCTAAATTTAATTTTTTGTCAGTTAGCCAGTAGCACAAGATATAGAACACAATACAAAATACAATGACCTCTATGGTGGACACGGAGAATAGCTGCCGGTAAAACGGGATAAAGGAATCACCTGATATATTTTCAGATATGTGGAAAAGTCTGTCCATGGAAAAAAACTGTGTAAAAAACATAGTAAGGGTTCCCAATATCTGAAGAGCAATGTAAAAGACAAAAAATGTACCAATGGATGCCAGTACCCGGTATTGTCTGAAAAGCTGTCCGATGGCCAGGGAGGCATAAATCATAAGAAGCTGCTCTAAGCACCCCAATATAGTGAGAGAGAAACAGGGGAGCAAGAAGGAGAATAAAAGTTCTTTGAGGAAAGATATATCACTGTCTACGGCCATTTTTCCCCATTCCTGCCCCATTGCAGTGTAAACCAAAGCGATGATGGATAAAGTTGTAAATACGACAGTGACCGTTACCCAGAACAGGGATACAAACACTTTTGTGTTTACAATGCTTCCCGTGGACAGGGGGAGTGTGTGGGTCAAATATCCCTGGCTTTGGTACATCGTCTTGTAGAACCGCACCGTAAAATACACATAGACCACAATAAAAATGGCAAAAAGGGTTAAAATGTAAAGTGTCAGGGAGGCAATGCCAATCAATGCCATAGCAGGGGTTGAGAGAAGACGGCTTCCCAGCATAACCATCCCCAGCAGGGTAAAGACTAAAATTACAAGGTTTAAGGGAATCATCAATTTTCCCGTTTCCTTAAATTCATGTTTCATATATTTTCCTAACATCTGAATACCTCCCGAAACAGTGCGTCTACCGATTTTCCCTGGCCGCTCCTAATATCATCTACAGAAGATATCAGGGAAATTTCACCATGTTTTAAGAAAATCACCTGGTCTAAAATATTTTCAATATCCGCAATTAAGTGGGTGGAAATTAAAATTGTGGCATCCTCCTCATAATTGCTTAAAATAATGTCTAAAATGTAATCCCTGGCTGCCGGGTCCACCCCGGCAATGGGCTCGTCTAACACATAAAGTTTTGCCCTTCGGCTCATTACAAGGATAAGCTGCACCTTTTCCTTTGTACCCTTGGACATGGTATTTAACTTATCCCCGGGGTTAATCCTTAACTTCGAGAGCATGTCATATGCCTTCTTTTCGTCAAAATCTTCATAAAAATCCATGAAGTAGCTGATAATATCCCGAACTTTAAGGTTCATATCCAAATATGTATGGTCAGGAAGATAGGACACAATCTTTTTGCTCTCCACTCCCACAGGGTTCTGATTAATGTAAAGCTCTCCCTGGGTTGGGGTTAAAAGCCCGTTAATCAGCTTTATCAAAGTAGTTTTCCCGCTTCCGTTGGGGCCTAAAAGCCCTACAATGTGGCCGCTTTCAATGGCTAGGTTTACATTCTTAAGGGCGGGCCTGCCGCTGTAGGACTTAAAAAGGCCCTTACATTCTAAAAGTGTACTCATGCTTATTTTTCCCCTTCCAAAATTTCTGTCAGCAAAACTGCTGTCTCCTCATTGCTAATCCCAAGGTTTTCCATGCTCTTTAAAAACTCCTGTATCTTTTCTAAGGCCATATGGGATTTTAACTCCTGTATCATGGCAGTGTCCTCCGTAATATATCTTCCGCTGGTGCGTTTTGCAAATACCACTCCGGTTTTTTCCAGCTCTGAGAGGGCTTTTTGCATAGTGTTGGGATTCACGGCAGCCTGGGCGGCCAAATCCCTTACCGATGGAAGCTTTTCTCCCGGGGCATATTTCCCTGAAATAATGTTTTGGAAAATGATATCCATAATCTGGGAAAAAATAGGGCGGTCACTTGTGAGATTCCATGGCATTTTATCACCTCTTTCCATATTAACTACTGTATTAGATTAATAATACAATATCACATACAGGGAGAAAAGGCAAGACTTTTTACAGGTTTTCCAGCAGGCAGAGGGAAAGCCTGTCGTTATCTTCCGGCATCATAAAGCAAAAACGGATGTATTTCTGGTCTAAAAATGGGAAGGTGGAGCAGTCCCTTATCATCATTCCCCTGCGGATGGCCCGGTCAAATAAGTCCTGGGAATTGATATCGTCTTTCAAGATTTTTGCCAGGAGAAAATTTGCGTTGGGAGGGTAGACTTTAAACATGCCGCTTTCAGCAAATTTTTTATAAATCCGTTTCCGCTCCGCTAAAATTAATTCCCTTGTTTTTTCGATGTATTCCTGGTCTGTAAACATTAATTCCCCTGCAATCACAGCCAGGGAGTTTATAGTCCAAGGATTTTTCCTGGTGTTAATGGCTTTGATTAAATCGTGGTTTCCCGTTACGGCGTAACCAAGCCTAAGTCCCGGGGCTGCGAAGAATTTGGCGGTTCCCCTTAAGATTATAATGTTGTTGTAGTAGTTGGTTAAGGGGATAGATGTGGTGTCCCCTACATTGTCTGCAAATTCCACATAAGTTTCATCCACCATCACAAAAATATCGTACTGCTTGCACACATCTAAAATTCCCCGCATTTCCTTCCTGCTTATGGCGGAGGAAGTGGGGTTGTTGGGGTTGCAGATAACTAAAAGGTCAATGCTCTCGTTTAAGTGCTCTTTAAAATCTTCTAAATCCAGCCTAAAGTCATCTTTTTCCTTTAAGGGATAGTAGTGGGTAGTGCCGCCTCCCAAAAAGATTTCCCGTTCATATTCAGAGTAGGTAGGGCCGATAATCATGGCCTTTTTGGGACGCTCTATCTGAATAAAGAGGGAGATTAACTCCGTGGAGCCGTTTCCCACAATAATATTTTCCGCCTCCGAGCGGACATAATTTGCAATGCAGGTGCGCAGGGAAGTATATTCCCTGTCAGGGTAGGCGGTGATGGCGTCTAAGTGCTGTGACAAAGTGTTTTTTAAGCTGGGGGAGATGCCCAGGGGGTTTACGTTGGCGGAAAAGCTGATAATACTCTCCTTTGGGATTTTATAAACTTCCTCAATTTTTTCCAAATCACTTCCGTGAAAATGGTCTTTGTGTTTAATCATAATAGATACCTCGTTTCTGAAAGATAGCCAGTTTTGCCCTTTGGCACAACTGTCTTAAAAATGTTGAATTTGTACTTTAAATAGTTTATAATTTATAATCATTATAATCATAATCAGTGAAAAAGCAATAGAAAGTGAAAATGGGTGGCATCGTGCGAAAAAGGATTGATGAGCTTGCCAGAGGCAGGTTTTCCTGTGCAGAACCGATGATGGCATTTTCCACAGACCGAGTAGAGCTTCAGGTTTTAGAGGGAAGAACCTGTCAGGGCGAGTTTGAGATGAAAAGCGAAAATTCCCTTCCTCTTAGGGGAAGGGTCTATTCCTCCAATTCCAGGATGGAATGTCTCACACCCCAGTTTGAAGGAGAATCCGTTCGGATAAAATATGAATTCCACAGTGAAGGATTAATGGAAGGGGATATTCAAAAAGGCGATTTTTTTATCGTCTTAAACCAGGCAGAATATAACCTTTCTTTTGTTGTGACTATTGTAAAGCTCTATGCGGACACCTCCATGGGGCCTGTGAGGAACCTTAAGGACTTTACAGCCCTTGCCCAGGAAAACTGGGAGGAGGCAAAAAAAATATTTTATTCCTCCTGTTTTAAAAATATCCTGGGGGAAAAGGCGGGAAATAAGTCCCTCCTCTACCAAGGGCTCTCGAAGGGCAGGCCAAGTGACCTGAATATGGAAGAATTTTTCCTGGCCTGTCATTTAAAGGAGCAGGCGGTGTGTACCTGCGATACCAATGAGGCTTCCTACTATGAAGTTTCGGAGGACTTAAAGTACCAGGTACATTTAACAAGAAATACCTGGGGATATCTGGAATTTACGGTAAAAAGCGACTGTGCTTTTCTTCAGCCGGAAAAAGCAAAAATTACCACCCAGGATTTTGTGGGAAGCCTTTGTATCGTAAATTATTATATTGTGCCGGAAAAGATGCATCCCGGGAAAAATTTTGCCGTCCTTAGTCTTGAGAGCGTGAGCCAGCGCATTGAGGTAAAAATCTGTGCCTCCCGGAAACCCCAGGGGATTTCCACAGGGGGGGAGCACCGGGAAATCAAAGAGATTTATGTAAAACTTATAAAACTTTACACGGATTACCGTTTGAAAAAGATTGTAACGGGTAAGTGGGCGAAAGCGTCGATTGCCCTTTTGGATGAACTGGGGGAGAAACTCCCGGAGGAATCCTGGTATGGCCTGATGAAGGCACAGGTCTTTTTCCTAAACGGACAGAGGCAGGAGACGGAATGGATCTTAAATGAGTTTAAAAGGGAGTGGAAGGATAAAAATAGTCCCCAGTGGGGGTATTATCTCTACATCTGCACCCTTATGGAGCGGGAAGAAGTTTATGTGGATAAACTTACCATGGAAATTGAAAAGATTTTTGTAAAGCACAGGGAAAACCCCATACTGTTCTTTTGTCTTTTGTTTATGGAGAGAGAGTATTCAAAAGATGATTTCAGGAAGTTAAAATCCCTGGAGGGACGCGTCCGTGAGGGGTATAAAAGCCCTCTTTTGTATGCGGAAAGCTTTTGCCTTATGAGAAACGACCCTTTGCTCTTCGGACGGATGGGGGAGTTTGAGCTTGAGGTGTTAAACTGGGGAAGAAAGCAAAATCTTATCAGCAGAGACATTGCCAGGCAGATTCTTAAAATATTCCCTGAGAGGATGGGGTATAAGCACACTGTGTTTTTGCTCTTAAAAGACTGTTATGATGTGTTGGGGGACGATGGGGCTTTGACTGCTGTGTGCAGTTACCTCATTAAAAACCAGAAATACGGAAAAGCCTATTTCCCCTGGTATGAAAAAGGGGTACTGGAAAAGCTTCGGATGACAGGGCTTTACGAAGCGTATCTCTTGTCTATGGACTTAAGGTCGGTAATGGAAGTGCCTAAGATTATTCTTATGTACTTTAAGTATAACAGCCAGTTAGATTACAGGAGAAAATCCGTTTTGTATGTAAATCTCATAGCAAACAGGGAGAAAAAGCCCGAGGAATTTGAACCTTACCGCCAGTCCATGGAAGTTTTTGCCTACGAGCAGATGGAGCTTTCCCACATGGACGATAACCTGGCGGTCATCTACAATGAAGTGATCCGGGAGGGGGTACATTCCCCGAAACTGGCGGAGGTCTTATCCAATGTGATGTTTGTCCACAAGCTAACCTGCCTGGATCCCCGGGCCCTGCGTGTCATTGTAAGCGACAGCGCCCTGAAGGAAGTGCAGGTGATTCCCTTGACGGGGGGAACAGCGTATTTCAACCTGTATTCCAATGAATACTCCATTTTTATTGAGGATGGGAGAGGAAACCGATACAACGGAAGTATTTCTTACCAGTTGGAAAAGCTTATGTATCCGGGAAAATATTTAAGGGACTGCATGGCCTTAGCTCCCCAGGAACTTTCCTATATTCTGTACTATTTTTCCAGCCGCAGGGCGGTGCGTTACTTTGAGGAGAAGGATTTGGATTATTTCCGTCTGGCTATGGGTTCAAAGGAAGTCAGCGATTCTTACCACGCTTGGCTGGGGGCAAAAATGATACGCCTTCTCCACACCATGGGGAACACAGGGGAGATAAACCGCTGTCTGGAAAAAATCGATTATGGGAAGCTTCCCAGGGAGGACAGGGAGTGTATCACAGATACTTTAATCAGCCATAAAATGTTTGACCAGGCATATAAGCTAATGGTTGTCTACGGCAGTGAATCCTGCCCCCTCCCCGGCTGGGGGGAATGTGTTTCCCATCAAATCAGGGAGATGAAATTTGGGGAAAATGAGGCATTATTAAAATTTGCCGCAGAACTTTTCTTCCAGGATGTGAAAGATTCTGTAATCATTGAATATCTGGCCAGGTACTATGAGGGATCCACAAAAAATATGGAAGCGGTTTGGAGGCAGGCAAGAGAGCTTCGGTTAGAAACAGGGGCTTTAGAGGAGCGGATTTTAGTCCAGATGCTTTACACAACAGAGTTTTTGGATTCCTGTTCTGAAATATATGAAAGTTATGAGGCTGCCGGGGACAAAAAGATAAAGAGGGCTTACCTGAACTATTTTTCCTACACCAATTTTATCAATGACATGGTTCCGCCGGCCCATCTCTTTACAAAATTAATGCAGCAGATGAAAAAAGAAGGGGAGCTTCCCATGGTGTGCGAGCTTGCCCTTTTGCGCCGCCTGGCGGAGGGGGGGACCCGGGGAAGCGATGAGGAAGAGATACTGGAGTCCATTCTGCAAAAGTATGTGTACCAGGGGATTTCCTTTGCTTTTTACGGGAATTTAAGCCCCCATATGAAAATGAAATACCAGTTGTTTGACAAATATTTTCTGGAATATAAAAGCATTCCGGGGAAAAAGGTACAGATGCGCTACAAGTCCAGGGAAAATCAGGATATTTATGTGACGGAAGAGATGGCGGAGATGTATGAGGGGATTTATGTAAAAGAATTTATCCTGTTTTTTGGGGAGAGTATCCAGTATTACATTTCAGAGAAACAGGACGGGGAGATGGTTGTCACCCAAAGCGGCACGATTTCAGGGGAGAAACATGGCAGCTTTATGGAGGAGGGACGCTACGGAAGGTTAAACGAGCTGTTTTATCTCAGGGAGCAGGGGAGCACCAAGGGCCTGGCACAACAGATGCAGCACTACAGGAACCTTTTGGAGAAGACAGAGGAAATGTTTACCATACTTTAAGCGGAACCGGAGTGAATGTACATGGGAAGAACAATTGGAATAGACTTAAGTGAAAAATATGCAATGGTAAGTTATTATATGGAGGGAATGTCGGAGCCCAGTACTTTCAGTATGGTGACGGGTTCCCAGGTATACCAGATTCCCCTCTGCATCTGTAAGCGGAAGGGGATGGAACAATGGCTTTACGGGGAGGACGCCAGAAAATATGCCCTTTCCAAGGGCACAGTATGCGTGGAAAATCTTTTTAAAAAAGCCCTTGCCGGGGAGCAGGTGGAATTGGAGGGAAGGATATACGATACCGCCAAGCTCTTTTTCCTCTATTTAAAAAGGCTTATCTCCCTGCCACTCCAGGCCGGGGGAATAAAGGAGAGCGACAGGCTGGCCATCGTCACAGAACATATGAACCAGGAAATCCGGAAGCTGATTCTGCTTTTTGGGGAATATATGGATATATCCCCCAAGCGTTTCACCCTATTGGATTACAGGGAAAGCTTTTACTATTACGCCCTAAGCCAGCCCAAAGAGCTGTACCAGCACGGGGCGGCCCTGTATTATTACGCAGGGGGAAAGCTGAAATTCTGGCATCTCACCCGGGATAAGCGCACCCTTCCCCAGGTGGTGTCCATAGAGGAAAAAAATTATCACTCTATCGCAGGAAACCGGGACGGGGCATTCTGCCAGTTTGCGGAATCTACCCTGGGGGGAAAGATTATTTCTTCGGTGTACCTAATCGGGGACGGATTTGACGGGGATTGGATGAAACGTTCTCTCACAGTTGTGTGCCGGGGAAAACGGGCTTTTATGGGGAAAAATTTATTTTGTAAGGGAGCCTGTTACGGGGCGTCTGTAAAGGCGGATCCCTCCTCCTGGAAATATGTGTATCTGGGGGATAACGAAATCCGCATGAATATCAGTTTAAAAGTGCTGCACAGGGGAAAAAGCCAGTTTTTTACCCTGATTACAGCGGGGGAGAGCTGGTATGAGGAAACAGGGGAATGCGAAGTGATTTTGGGGGAGGATACCTGCCTTGATTTTTATTTACAGCCTCCGGATTCCAGGGAGACAGCAGTCCGCCGTCTGGAATTAAATGACCTTCCGGAGCGGGAGGGGAGAACCACCAGGCTGCGGATTTTGGCGGAGCCTGTGGCCAGGAATAAAGTAAAACTAACCATTAAAGATATGGGGTTTGGGGAGATTGTGAAAAGTTCCGAAAAGACATGGGAGTATGTTATGACTTTTTAAGGAAGGATAGGAGGAATCTATGGGAGAATTGTTGCTCTGCAGCCGGGAACTGGCGTCCATACCTTACTATATTGATACGGTTTCCCTGAATGTGTATTCCCTGGAGGAAATCTGTTATTACCTGAAACACAATATCGAGGTGGTGGAGCCGGAATTTATGGATGGGGAGCTCTGCGAGTGGATACGCCAGGAGCTTAAAATGAATTCCCTGGCGGATAAGCTTTCCCGGATTATACAGGAGGGCCAGGGATTTGTGGCTTTTATCACCGTTCTTTTACAGGGCTGTGACTACTGCACAAAGGATGAGATTTTAGATATCCGAAAAGCCCTGGAGGATTTTGAGAATAAAAGCGAGGCGGAATGTGCCAAAATCCGGGCGGACCGTTTTTTGATGAAAAAAAGGTATTATCTATGCATATTAGAGTACAAAAAGCTTCTCTTGCGGGAGGATTTGAAAGAGGAGGGCATTGCCTTTGAGGGGAATCTCTGGCATAATTTAGGGACCGCCTACGCAGGGCTGTTTTTCTTCCAGGAGGCGGCCCAGTGTTTTGAGAGGGCCTATGAGAAAAATAACAGGAAGGAATCCTTAACCCAGGCGAAAGCGGCCAGGGAGCTGGAAAAATACAGGGAGGTACTCCCTGGTGAGGAGCCGGGAGAAATGTTTTTCCAGGTGGGTATTGGAAATCTGGCGGTGGCAGATAACCTTTTGGGCCAGTGGAGAGAAGAATACAGGAGAAGCTGCAGATAGCGGCGGAAGGGAATAACAATGGCATTATTTAGGAATGTGAGGAAGAGAAAAGAAGAAAAGCGGCAGGAGGAGGCGAAAAAGCTTCAGGAGGCCATAGAGAGCGGGATTTCCGGCTATGAAATCTCTCCTGAGGAGATGAAGGACGGAAAAAAGCTCCAGCACTTTATCATCCAGAGCTGCGAGGAGATTATTGAGGCATCCAAGGAGCTGGAGGAGGAGAAGGCGGAATACCGCATCGTGACAGAATATCTAAATGATATCCAGATGCTTGAGGAGATGCCGGCGGAGGATATGAATGAGATTAAGTCTGCCGCGGAGAGCGTTCAGAAGCTGGATAAACTTCGGGATGAGTACCACAATGCGGAACGTCATATCTCTGACATGCAGTTTGTCCAGATGCAGCAGGAGGAGGACGTGATACCGGAAGCTATAAAAAAACTTCAGGCCAACGAGGCATATCAGAATGCGGTGAAAAAAGATATGCACTACCTGGAGGGGGAAAAGACGGAGTGGTATTATAATAAAATGGATTTATTGCATCAGCAGAAAATCTTAAAAACCCTCTCCCTTATGCTGTTTTCTATTTTTGTAATTTGTACGGCAGTGCTTCTTGTGGTGCAGATGGGATACGGGGCGGATACCAGGTATGCCTGGATGTTTGTGATTTTTGTGGCGGCTGTAAGCGGGTTTTTGATTTTTCTTCGGATGAATTCCAATCAGATGGAAATTAAGCAGTCGGAAGTCAATATCAATCATGCCATTGTACTGTTAAATAAGATGAAATTTAAATATGTGAATGTGACAAATGCTGTGGACTACGCCAGAGAAAAATATCATGTTAAAAATGCCTACGAGCTGAATTATCTCTGGGAACAGTATTTAAACGAGGTGAAGAAGCGGGAGAAGTTCCGGCAGATGAATGAGGATTTGGATTATTTTTCCGACAAGCTGGTCAAACAGTTAAAGCGTTACCGGCTTTATGATTCCCAGGTGTGGATGAACCAGTCCTCCGCCCTGGTTGACAACCGGGAGATGGTGGAAGTAAAGCATAACCTTTTGGTGAGAAGGCAGAAACTCCGTTCCAGAATCGAGTATACAACAAATAACATAAAAGAGCGCAGGGCCCAGATTAACAAACTGTTACAGAAAGAACATCTGTATACGCCGGAAATCAAAGAGATTATTGATTCTATTGACCAGTTAGGCGGACCCCAGTAAGAATATAAGAGGTGGATTATGACACATGGAGAAAAAGCAAAGGAACTGTTTTTAGAAGGCTACAACTGCTGCCAGGCGGTGGCGGGAGCCTTTGCAGAGGAAATGGGTATGGATTTTAAAACCGTGGTGAAGATGGTTTCCTCCTTCGGAGGAGGCATGGGAAGGCTTCGGGAAGTGTGCGGAACCGTTTCCGGCATGTTTTTTGTGACAGGGGTACTCTACGGCTACGATGAGCCGAAAAATTTTGAGGCAAAAAAGGAACTTTACGGAAGGATACAGGAACTGGCAAAAAGTTTCCGGGAAGAGACGGGAAGTATTGTGTGCCGGGAACTATTAGGGCTGGAGGGAAAAGATACATCCCCCACACCAAGTGAGCGCACAAAAGAGTATTATGAAAAGCGTCCCTGCCCGGATATGGCAAAACTGGCAGGGGATATCTTAGAGGAGTATATCAGGGAAAACCCTTACAGATAGGAGAGACAATATGACCTTAGACAGACTGCCAATCGGCACAGATGCAGTTATCACAGCAGTGGGGGGAGAGGGGGCCTTGCGCTGCCGTCTTTTGGATATGGGGCTTATCCCCAAAACAAAAGTAGTGGTGAAAAAAATTGCCCCTATGGGAGACCCCATCGAAATCCGCCTTCGGGGGTATGAGCTTACCTTAAGGAAAGAGGAGGCAAAAGAGATTGAAGTGGAGGAGGATTTGTCATGACATTTGCATTGGTGGGGAATCAGAATTGCGGAAAGACAACACTGTTTAATCAGCTCACGGGTTCCAACCAGCATGTGGGTAACTTTCCCGGTGTGACAGTGGACCAGAAAGCGGGTTTTATCCGGGGGGAAAAGAACTGCCAGGTGGTAGATTTGCCTGGAATTTATTCCTTGAGGCCCTACACAAACGAGGAGATTGTCACCAGGGATTTTATATTAAATCAAAAGCCGGAAGGGATTATCAATATTGTGGATGCCACAAACATTGAGAGAAATCTTTATCTTACCCTGCAGCTTTTGGAGATGGATATCCCTATGGTTTTGGCCCTTAATATGATGGATGAGGTGAGGAACAATAAGGGCTCCATAGACGTGGAGGAAATGTCAAAGCGTCTGGGGATTCCCGTAATTCCAATCAGCGCCTCCAAGGACGAGGGGATAGAAGATTTAATATCTGCGATTTTAAATGTCTCCGGCAAGAGGATAAAGCCGAAAGTTAAAGATTTCTGCGAAAAAGGCCCGGTACACCGGTGTATCCACGCCGTGTCCCACCAGGTGGAGGACCATGCGGCAAATATCGGCATGTCTCCCAGGTTTGCAGCTACGAAAATTGTGGAGGGGGATACGGAGATTATTGAACGGCTGTCCTTAAGCCAAAACGAGTTTGAGATGATGGAGCACAGCGTGGAGGAGATGGAGACAGACCACTCCATGGACAGGAATGCGGCCTTGGCGGATATGCGGTATCAGTTTATCGAGAAGGTCTGCGATAAAACCGTTATTCATTGTAAAGAGAGCAGGGAGCATGTAAGAAGCGTGAAAATTGACAGCGTCCTTACCAATAAATATCTGGCAATCCCTGTGTTTATTGGAATTATGCTTATGATTTTTTATCTTACCTTTAATGTCGTCGGGGTGGTATTAAGCGATGCTTTAAGCAGGGTCATTGACTGGATGACCAATCTTACCGACCAGGCATTGACGGCCTATGGGATTAACCCAGTGATGCACAGCCTGATTATTGACGGAATTTTTGCCGGAGTGGGTTCAGTCCTTAGCTTCCTGCCCATTATCGTCACCCTGTTTTTCTTCTTATCCATACTGGAGGATTCCGGATATATGGCCAGGGTGGCCTTTGTCATGGATAAGCTGTTAAGAAAAATCGGGCTTTCCGGCAAAAGTTTTGTTCCCATGCTGATAGGCTTTGGGTGCAGCGTTCCGGCTGTGATGTCCTGCCGTACCCTCTCCTCCCAGAGAGACCGGAAAATGACCATACTTTTGGTGCCATTTATCAGCTGTTCCGCCAAAATTCCCATTTATGGAGTGTTTGCGGCGGCATTTTTCCCCAGGAATCCTGCCCTTATGATGCTTGTCCTCTACTGTCTGGGGATGGCAGTAGGAGTTCTTGCGGCCCTGATTTTAAACCGAACGGCATTTCGGGGCAATTCCATCCCCTTTGTGATGGAACTTCCCAATTACAGGCTGCCCTCAGTAAAAAGTGTGCTGCTTTTAATGTGGGATAAAGCAAAAGACTTTATCCAGAGGGCTTTTACCATTATTTTTCTGGCCACTATCCTTATCTGGTTTTTACAGACTTTTGACGCAAGGTTTAACGTGGTAGTGGACAGCGGAGACAGCCTTTTAGCCACCCTGGGCAGGCTTATCGCACCGGTTTTTGTGCCTTTGGGATTTGGGGACTGGAGGATTTCCACCTCCCTTATCACCGGATTTTCTGCAAAGGAGGCGGTAATCAGCACCATGAGCATTTTGCTTGGCACAAACACGGCGAATCTTGCCGGGGAATTATCCGGGATGTTTACCTTATCCTCCGCCATAAGTTTTTTAATCTTTACCCTTCTCTATACCCCCTGTGTGGCTGCAGTTGCGGCCATTAAAAGGGAGCTTGGAGGGAAGAGGCAGGCGGTGTTTGTGGTGGTGATGCAGTGCGTCGTGGCATGGGTTGCAGCCTTTTTGGCCTACCGGCTGTGTCTGGCTGTGGGAATATAAACTTTCGGCCTGCAATTTACAAAAAATCCCAAACTCTCCCTTGCCGAAGCGTCTTGTTTTTGTTAGTATAGTATGTGGCGGAAAAGTGCCGAAAAGATTTTAAAAGAGCAGAGGAGAACTAAAATGAGCAGAGTAAGGACAAGATTTGCCCCCAGCCCTACAGGAAGGATGCATGTGGGAAATTTAAGGACGGCTTTATATGCCTACCTCATTGCCAAACATGCAGGGGGGGATTTTATTTTGAGAATAGAAGATACGGACCAGGAGCGCTATGTGGAGGGAGCGGTGGACATTATCTACCGTACCCTGGAAAAGACAGGCTTAATCCACGATGAAGGGCCGGATAAGGACGGGGGCGTAGGGCCTTATGTCCAAAGCGAAAGGCAAAAGCAGGGAATTTACCTGGAATATGCAAAAAAACTTGTGGAAAAAGGTGAGGCATATTATTGTTTCTGTGACAAAGAGAGGCTGGAGAGTTTAAAACAGACCATTGCGGGAAAAGAGATTGTGATTTACGACAAGCACTGTCTGAATTTAAGCAAAGAAGAAGTACAGGCAAAGCTTGATGCCGGACTTCCCTATGTTATCCGCCAGAATAACCCAAGGACAGGGACTACCACCTTTACGGATGAAATTTACGGGGAAATTACGGTAAACAATGAGGAACTTGACGATATGATTCTCATAAAATCCGACGGTTATCCAACTTACAATTTTGCAAATGTGGTGGACGACCATTTAATGAGCATCACCCATGTGGTGAGAGGGTGTGAGTACTTATCTTCCTCCCCGAAATACAACCGTCTCTACGAAGCTTTTGGCTGGGAGGTTCCGGTCTATGTCCACTGTCCCTTAATTACCAATGAGGAGCACCAAAAGCTTAGCAAGAGAAGCGGTCACTCCTCCTACGAGGATTTAATCGCCCAGGGCTTTTTAACGGAGGCTGTGGTAAATTTTGTGGCCCTTTTAGGGTGGAGCCCTGAAAATAATCAGGAGATTTTCAGCTTACAAGAGCTGGTGGAAGCCTTTGATTACCGCCATATGAGCAAATCTTCAGCGGTGTTTGACATCACAAAATTAAAGTGGATGAATGGAGAATATATAAAGGCTATGGACTTTGACGCATTTTATGAGATTGCCGAGCCCTATATGAAAGAAGTCATTACAAAAGAGTTGGATTTAAAGAAAATTGCGGCCATGGTAAAGACTAGGATTGAGATTTTCCCGGATATTAAAGGACATATTGATTTCTTTGAGGAATTGCCGGAATATGACACATCCATGTACACCCACAAAAAAATGAAGACAAATGAGGAGACCAGCCTTACCCTATTAAAAGAAATCCTGCCCCTTTTGGAGGAGATGACAGATTACAGCAATGATGCTTTATATGAAGGGATTTCCGGTTTTGTAAAGGAAAAAGGATATAAAAACGGATATGTGCTCTGGCCCATCCGCACAGCGGTATCAGGAAAGCAGATGACCCCGGGAGGGGCTACGGAACTTATGGAGATTTTAGGCAAGGAAGAGTCTCTGAAAAGAATACGCACAGGGATTGAGAAACTCAGCCAGATTTAATAGAGATATGGAAAAGGTATGGAACAAAAGTTAAATGAGGGCCAGCTTCAGGCAATACGCCATGGGGACGGCCCGGTGATGGTCCTTGCCGGGCCCGGCTCCGGCAAGACCACCGTGATTACAAGAAGAATTGAATATCTGATACGGGAGAGAGGGGTGAACCCCTCCCATATTTTGGTGATTACATTTACAAAAGCGGCGGCAGGGGAAATGAAGCAGCGTTTCTTAGGGCGTATGCCTGGGGAGAGAAGCACTGTGACTTTCGGCACTTTCCATGCCGTATTTTTTATGATATTAAAACATGCTTATAATTTTTCCGGGGACTGCGTCATAAAAGAAGAAGAAAAGCTCCGCTGGATGCGGGAAAGCATTCATTCCATGAAGCTTGACTGTGAAGATGAGAATGAACTTGTCCAGAATATTTTAGGGGAAATCAGCCTGGTAAAAAATACGGGAATTGACCTTTCCCACTATTATTCCATCTCCTGCAGCAGAGAAGTATTTTTGCAGGTGTACAGGGAATACCACAATTTTTTAAAAAAGTACAGAAAGATAGATTTTGACGATATGCTGGTTTATACCTATGAGCTTTTTTCCCAGAGAAAAGATATTCTTTCGGCCTGGCGGAACAAATACCGCTATATTTTAATTGACGAATTCCAGGATGTAAACCAGCTTCAATATGACATTGTGAGAATGCTTGCTGCTCCAAAGAACAATCTTTTTGTGGTGGGGGATGATGACCAGTCTATTTACCGTTTTCGGGGAGCCAGACCGGAAATTATGCTTCATATGCCAGAACAGTATAAAAATCTTTCAATAATTAAATTAGAAATAAATTATCGCTGTCCCAGCAGGGTGATGGAAATTGCATCGAAAATTATCGCAAATAATAAAGAGCGGTTTGAGAAAAATATAACTGCCGGAAAAAGAAAGGAAGATGCTGTAACCTTTGAAGTTTTTGACCGGGTGGGGGAGGAAAATAAAAAGTTAATAAAACGTTTAAGAAATCAAAAAATCCCTTTGAATAAAACAGCTGTACTGTTTCGCACTAATCTCCAGGCCAGGCCATTGATGGAAAAACTCTTAGAGTATAATATTCCTTTTACTGCTAAGGATAGAGTGCCGAATCTCTATGAGCACTGGATTGCAAAAGATATGTACGCCTATATCAGAATTGCCCGGGGAAGCCGTCAAAGGCGGGATTTTCTCATGATTATGAACCGCCCCAAACGCTATCTGAGCAGGGAAAGCCTGGAAAATGACACAGTGGCCTTTGACGTATGGCAGAACTTTTACAGTGAGCAGTCCTGGATGATGGACAGAATTGACAAGCTCTGGCAGGATATCAATACCATAAAGACCTTAAGGCCCTTTGCAGCAATAAATTACATTCGCAAAGCGGTGGGATATGATGAATTTTTAAAAGAGTACGCAGAATACAGGAATATCAGGGCGGAAGACCTTTTTGGGGTAATGGAGGAACTGCAGGAGAGCACCCGGGGGTTTTTATCTTTTGAGGACTGGTTTTTGCATATCGAGAATTATAAGAGGGAAACGGAGCGTATGTGGGAGAACACTCAGGACAAAAAAGATGCATTGACCCTTGCCACTTTTCACAGCGCCAAGGGCCTGGAATTTGACTGTGTGCATATTATGGAGGTAAACGAAGGGATTACCCCATATAAAAAGGCATCCCTGCTCCCGGAGATGGAGGAGGAGCGGCGCATGTTTTACGTGGCCCTTACCAGGGCAAGGGAGGAACTTTATTTATATGCAGTAAGGTATTACAACAACCATGAGACAGAACTTTCCCGGTTTCTTTTTGAGGCAGGAAAAAAGGAGGAGTAAATTAATCCTCCTCCCATTCTGCTTCGTCTAACAGTTCGTCAAACCGTTCCTCAACAGCCTCATATTCTTCGTCGTTATCAATGTTTTCCAGGGAGGGATTCCCCTCATCGTCCTCAAAATACCGGTAAGTGTAAACCGTTCCCTCAGCATTGGGATTTCCCTCCTCATCCAAAGGCAAAAGAGCGATGTAATCCTGGCCTTTCACTTCAAAAATCGTTAAAATTTCGCATTCCACCTGGGAACCGTCATCCATATCAAGAGTTACAAGAATATCGTCCTGGTCATTTTTATTATCGGGTTTTGCCATAAGCAGCCTCCTTCTCTAAAAAGATCCTGACAGGTTCTACATTATTTCTAATTAAATAGTAACAGGGACATGGAAAAAAGTCAATGCATGAAGAAAAATATATACAAATGTGGAAAAAAAAGCTATAATATAACAGAGTAATGCTAGTTGAGAGCGCAGAATGAATTGTTTTCTCTGTGTACAGGAAAGAAAAGGCGGGATGACCATGGAGTATAGCGTAAAAAAAGGTGATTTTTCACCAATCGGAGCAGTAAAGGGAAAGGGGTTTGTAAATTTCTGCATTGAGTGCAGAAGAGAGTCGGAGTGTGCCATCCTTTTGTATCCCCGGGAGAAATCAGAGGAGAAGGTGCAGATTCCGGTGCCGCAGGAGTTTAGCAGGGGGAATCTTCGGGCAGTAAAAGTATATGGGATAAATATGGAGGCGTATGATTATACCTTCGAGATAGACGGGGCGGAGATTTTAGACCCCTATGCCCGGCGTATTGTGGGAAGAGAGACCTGGGCAGATGAGAAGAGAGTGGAATTTTTAGGCAGGGGATTAAAGTGCAGGATGGAAAACCAGGGATTTTCCTGGCGCAGTGACAGGGAAGTAAATATTGCCAGGAGAGATATGGTTTTGTACAAGCTGCATGTCCGGGGATTTACGAAAGGACTGCCGGAGCATGTGCCGGACAGGGGGACTTTCCGGGGATTTACCAGAAGAATTCCCTATTTGAAATCTTTGGGAGTTACAACGGTGGAATTTATGCCGGTGTATGAATTTGAGGAGTTGGAAAGGCTGGAGTCCCCGGAATTTCCAGAGTATCTGGAATGGCAGGAGAAAAAAAGGGATAAAATTAAAAAGCCCAGGAAAAAACAGGAGTACAAAATTAATTTTTGGGGATATGGGCCGGGGATGTATTTTGCCCCAAAGGCTTCCTATGCCGCCACAGAAAATCCCGTGGGAGAGTTTAAGGACTGTGTGATGAAGCTTCACAAAAATGGTATGGAACTTATCCTGGAGATGGACTTTCCCCAGGACATCAGCCAAAGGATGATTCTGAAGGCCCTGCGCTACTGGGTGGAAGAATATCATGTGGATGGGTTTCATCTCCAGGGAGACAATATCCCGATACAACTGATTTTGGAAGACCCCTACTTGGGGAGGACAAAAATATTCTACAGAAATATCCCCAAGCACTTTATTCCCGTGGAGGAAGCGGAAGAACCCAGATGTTTTGTGGATTCCGATGAGTTTTTGTACCCTGCAAGAAAGCTGTTGAATGGGATAAACGGCAATATTTGGGAACTGGCGGATCAGATGAAAAAACAGGACGATAAGCTGGGATATATAAATTATATCTGTGACAACAACGGGTTTACCCTGGCGGATTTGTTTACCTATGATTTAAAGCACAACGAGGCCAACGGGGAAAACAACCGGGACGGAATGGACTGGAATTACAGCAGCAACTGCGGGGTGGAGGGGGATACCACCAGCCGTAATGTGTTAAAAATCCGGGACAGAAAGATGAAAAATGCCATTGCCATGCTGTTTTTATCCCAGGGCGTGCCCATGCTTATGGCGGGGGATGAAGACTGCAATTCCCAGGGGGGAAACAACAATGTGTATTGCCAGGATAATCCGGTGGGCTATAAAGACTGGAAACAAAGCAAAAATTCTAAAGAATTTTTAAGATTTGTAAAAAACATGATAATGTTTCGGAAGGAGCATACTGTCCTGCGAAGGGAAAAGCCCATGCAGTTAAGTGATTACCGCTCTTATGGATTTCCGGATCTGTCTTATCATGAAGAACAGCCCTGGATTTCTCCCTGGTTTATAAATAGAAGAGCTTTGGGAATTTTATACTGCGGGAAATATGCAGAGGAGGAAGAAAATGTTTATATAGGATTTAATTTTTCTGATTTCCGCAAAAAACTCTCATTTCCAAAGGAAAAAAGAAAGAGAAAATGGCATCTGCATATGGATACCAGCAGCAGACAGGCATTTTTATCCACCCCGGTGGTGGTATCGGAGACTTTTTACATTTTAGAGCCTCAAAGTGTCTGTATCTTAATAGGAAAATAAATATACCTGGAGTGTAATAGCATGAAGGCATGGAAACATTTAAAAACAATTCTGCACCACAAAGCCCTGGTGAGAGCAGGCTGCTTTAAAGTGGGGCTTTACCGCCAGGGGCTGTTCCACGATATGTCCAAATATTCCCCCACAGAGTTTTTCGTGGGGTGCAGGTATTTTCAGGGGGATAAAAGCCCCAACAATGCGGAGCGGGCCAAGAAAGGCTACTCTGCCGCCTGGCTGCACCACAAGGGAAGGAACAAGCATCACCTGGAATATTGGATTGACTATTCTGTGGATAAAGATATTATGACAGGCATGAAAATGCCGGTGAATTATGTGGTGGAGATGTTTATTGACCGCATGTCGGCCAGTAAGAATTATCAGAAAGAAAAATATACGGATAGAAGCCCTCTGGAATATTTTGAAAGAGGCAGGGGCCATTATATGATGCACCCGGAGACGGAGGCCCTTTTGGAAAAGCTTTTGGTGATGCTGGCGGAAAAAGGGGAAGATGAGACGTTTCGTTATATCCGCCAGGAAGTGCTGAAAAATAAAAAATGATTTAAGAAAAGAGGAAGAGACATGCTGGGAGACAAGAAAATATTATACAGCGGAATGCAGGCCACAGGAACCCTGACTTTGGGGAATTATCTGGGGGCATTAAAAAATTGGGTAAGCCTGAATGAGGAATATGAGTGTTTATATGGAGTGATGGACCTCCACTCCCTTACCGTAAGGCAGGAGCCGGCGGAATTCCGGAAAAACGCCAGGTCTTTATACGCCCTCTATGTGGCGGCGGGCCTTGACCCGGAAAAAAACTGCATCTATTTTCAGTCCCATGTCTCCGGCCACGCAGAGCTGAGCTGGATTTTAGGCTGCTTTACTTACATGGGGGAATTAAACCGCATGACACAGTTTAAAGACAAGGCCTCCAAACATGCGGACAATATTAACGCAGGGCTGTATACTTACCCGGTGCTGATGGCGGCGGATATTCTTTTGTACCAGTCCGACGTGGTGCCTGTGGGGGTGGACCAAAAACAGCATCTGGAAATTACCCGGGATATCGCCCAGAGGTTTAACGCCATTTACGGGGATGTGTTTACCGTTCCCCAGGCATATATTCCCAAAACCGGGGCAAAAATCATGAGCCTTCAGGAGCCGGAAAAGAAAATGTCAAAATCAGACGAAAATGCCAATGCAACCATTTATCTCTTGGATGACAAAGACGTCATTATCCGGAAATTCAAGCGGGCAGTGACGGATTCCGGCAGCGAAGTGCGTTACGCACCCCAGGAAAAGCCCGGTGTCAGCAATCTCATGGAAATCTACAGTTGTGTCACAGGGAAAGGCCATGGAGAAATCGAAAAAGACTTTGCAGGAAAGGGATACGGAGACTTTAAGATGGCGGCGGGGGAGGCAGTGGCGGAATGCCTTGCCCCCCTGCAGGAGAAGTACAAAGAGCTTATGGCAGACAAAGCTTATATCGATTCTATGATTAAAAATAACGATGAAAAGGCCCAGTATTATGCCAATAAGACTTTGCGGAAAGTCCAGAAAAAAGTGGGGCTCACAGAAAAAATCCGTTAAAAAGGGAAGAAAAAAGCCTGCCCCAGAGCTGTTTAAAAATAGGATATGCCAAGATTTCATAGGAAAAGCACCAACAACATGGCCGAAACATAGGATATATCAAGTAAGTTTTTTAAGGTGCTGGCTTGAAAACTTTTTTATCTCCTCTTACTGCAAAAGAGGAACAGGCGTATTTTAAGCGTTGGAAGGAGGGAGACTTAGAGGCAAAACATGCATTAATCGAGCATAACATGCGGCTGGTGGCGCATATCTGCAGGAAGTATCAGAATATGGAGGAGGATATGGAAGATTTAATTTCCATAGGAACCATAGGTCTGATCAAGGGTGTGTCCACTTTCCAGGAGGGCTACGGCAGCAAACTGGCTACTTATGCGGCGAGGTGCATTGAAAATGAACTGCTTATGTATTTTCGTTCCAAAAAGAAAGTGTCCAGGGAGATTTCCCTCTATGAGCCTATTGGCACAGATAAAGAGGGAAACCAGATTCAGCTAATGGATGTGGTGGAATCCCAGGATAAGGACATTGTGGAACAATTGGAGCTGAAACGGAAAATTAAAAAACTTTATGAGTTAATGCCCCAGGTATTAAATGAACGGGAAAAGAAGATTCTTTCTATGCGCTATGGACTGGAGGGGAAAAAACCTGTCACCCAGCGGGAGATTGCGGGACAGATGAAAATATCCCGCTCCTATGTCTCCAGGATAGAAAAGAGCGCACTGGAAAAATTAAGGCTAAGTTTTATAGAAGGGTAAGCCGAAATAAAACGGATAAAAAATCATATTGGAAAAAGATGGGAATTGTGGTATACTAATCCCATCTTTTTTATGTGTGTCTCTCGGCAGTTCGCCGGCATAATCCTTTTTACCAGAAAGGAATTGAATATGTACAGTATCGTAAAAACAGCCATTGTCCGGGGAATGGACAGCGTCTTTGTGGGTGTGGAGGCTGATGTGAGCGAGGGCCTTCCTGTTTTTGAGATGGTGGGCTTTCTGTCCTCCGAGGTAAAGGAGGCAAAGGAGAGGGTGAGAACTGCCCTGAGAAACTCCGGGTACAGGCTTCCCGTAAAGAGAATTACCATAAATTTGTCCCCGGCAGGGGTGCGGAAAACGGGTTCCGGCTTTGATCTGCCTATTGCCATTGCGGTTTTAGCCGCCCTGGGGGAAGTTCCCCAGGAAAATTTAAGAGATAGCCTGGTTTTGGGGGAAATCGGCCTTCAGGGGAATGTAAGCCCCATCCGGGGCGTGCTGCCCATTGTGGCAAGCGCTGCGGGGGAGGGCATAAAGAGATGCATCATTCCCCTGGAAAATATAGAGGAGGCAAAATTAATCCCTGGCATGGAGATTTGGGGAATTTCCCATATCAGCCAGGGGGTGGATTACCTTAAGGGCAGGAAATATAAAGAAACCCGGCAGGGGAAAAAAGAGCGGGAAAAACCCAGGGTATGCCCCTTGGATTTCGCGGAAATTAACGGGCAGAAAAGTGCAAAACGCGCCTGTGAGGCGGCGGTGGCGGGGATGCATAATATGCTTATGATAGGCCCTCCCGGCAGCGGAAAGACTATGCTTGCAAAAAGGATTCCGGGAATTTTGCCTCCTATGACTGAAAAAGAGCAGTTGGAACTCTCCAAAATATACAGTGTCTGCGGTTTGCTGCCAAAGGAGGGCGGACTTATCAGGGAGCGCCCTTTCAGAAGCCCACACCACACTGTAAGCCCGGCAGGGCTCACCGGGGGAGGGGGAATCCCAAAGCCTGGCGAGATAAGCCTTGCCCACAGAGGGGTGCTGTTTTTAGACGAACTGCCGGAGTTTAAAAAGACTACCCTGGAGATATTGCGGCAGCCTATGGAGGAGCGGCAGATACAGCTGGTGCGCCAGTGGGGAAATTTCTGTTACCCTGCGGATTTTATGCTGGTGGCCGCCATGAACCCCTGCAAATGCGGCTATTATCCCGACAGGAACCGCTGCAGCTGCACAGAGGAGTCCATCCGGCGGTATTTAAATAGAATCAGCATGCCTCTTTTAGACAGAATTGATATCTGTGTGGAAACGTTCCAGATTCCCTACGAGGATTTGGTGTCATGTGGGGAAAATGAACCCTCGGAAAAAATCAGGGATCGGATAAGGGCTGCATGGGAGAGACAGAAAACAAGATTTCAGGGCACAGATATCTGCTATAACAGCCGGATTCCTGCCGGGGACATAGAAAAATACTGTAACCTTAGGGAAGAGCAGAAAAAATATATGGAAAAAATCTACGCTTCCCTGAATTTATCCGCCAGGGGATACCATAAAATTTTAAAAACGGCACGGACCATTGCGGATTTGGAAAACAGTGAAGAAATTCTCCAGAGGCATTTAAATGAGGCAGTTTGTTACCGTGGATTGGACAAAAAATATTGGGGGTAAATATGGAAGAAGAATTAAAATACAGATACTGGATAAAATCTGTTCCCGGAATTGGGAATAAAAAACAGAAAAAGTTAGTAGAATATTGTGGCAGTGCAAAAGAAGTGTACCGTCTGACGGAAAAACAGCTTTTATCGGTTCAGGGCATCGGGAAAAGAGATGCGGCACAGATTATAGACAGCAAAAAAAACTGGATTCTGGAAAAGGAAGCAGAACTTTTGACAAAAAAGGGAATTCGCATGGTTTCCATGGAGGAGGAGAGTTTTCCGGAAAAACTTTTAAATATTCCCGGCGGCCCTTACGCCATTTTTTACAAGGGAAATCTCCCGGAACCAAAAAAGACTGGGGCCATCGTAGGGGCGAGAAGCTGTTCCGCCTACGGCAAAACCATGGCTTTAAATCTGGGACAATGCCTTGCCGGGGAAGGGATTCAGGTGGTAAGCGGCATGGCGGCAGGGATAGATTCCTTCGGTCACTGGGGAGCCATCAAGGGCGGGGGAAAAACATTTGCGGTACTTGGCTGCGGGGTGGACGTGTGTTATCCCAGAGGAGCCCTGGAACTCTACGAAAGGATTTTGGAAAAAGGCGGAATTATCTCGGAATACCTTCCCGGCACAGTGCCTGCTCCCGGGCGCTTTCCCATGAGAAACCGGTTAATCAGCGCTTTTTCCGACTTTGTGGTGGTGGTGGAGGCAAAAGAGAAAAGCGGCTCTTTAATTACCGCAGAATTTGCCTTAGAGCAGGGGAGAGATATTTACGCTGTTCCGGGCAGACTTGACGATATGTTAAGCAGAGGGTGCAACCGGCTAATTTCTGAGGGCGCAGGAATTATTTTATCACCGGAAGAATTTCTTTTGGACCTGGGATTTTCTGGGGGTTCGGGGAAAACGGGGAGCCAAAATGAAAAAATGGTACTTGAAAAAGAAGAATTGTTGGTGTATAGTTGCTTTGGTTTACATGCAAAAACAATAGAGGAGTTAGTTTTGCATACCGGGCTTAGTGCAGGCGTTGTTGCGGACCTGTTGGTAAAGCTTATGATGAAAGGTATAGTTGAGGAAGAATTTAAAAACCGTTACAGAAAAGTATAGAAAAGAGATAAAGGAGTGTATGGTACAATGGCGAAATACCTTGTTATCGTGGAATCACCTGCAAAAGTAAAGACAATACAGAAATTTTTAGGGAAAAATTATGAAGTGGCAGCTTCCAACGGACATGTGAGGGATTTCCCAAAGAGCCAGTGGGGAATCGATGTGGAGCATGACTTCGAGCCAAAATATATTACAATCCGGGGAAAAGGGGATATTCTTGCCAAGCTTAGAAAAGAAGTAAAAAAAGCGGACAAAGTGTATCTGGCAACTGACCCTGACCGGGAGGGGGAGGCCATTTCCTGGCATCTCACCAAAGCATTAAAGCTGGAGGATAAAAAGGTTTATCGCATAACTTTTAATGAAATCACAAAAAATGCAGTGAAATCTTCCCTAAAAGAACCCCGGGAAGTGGACATGGATTTAGTGGATGCCCAGCAGGCAAGGCGGATGTTGGACAGAATGGTTGGATATAAAATAAGCCCCCTTTTGTGGGTAAAAGTGAAGCGCGGCTTAAGTGCAGGAAGAGTGCAGTCTGTGGCACTGCGCATTATCTGTGACAGGGAGGAGGAGATTAACGCCTTCATCCCCCAGGAGTACTGGACATTGGATGCCAAATTAAATATCCATGGGGAAAAACGTCCCCTCATTGCAAAATTCCACGGAACCAAAGAGGGAAAATTGACCATCGGTTCCAAAGAAGAAGTGGAAAAAATAAAAAAAGAAGTGGAAAAAACAGATTTTTTTGTGGAGGAAGTGAAAAAGGGAGAGCGCACCAAGAAAGCCCCTCTGCCCTTTACTACCAGTACTTTACAGCAGGAAGCCTCCAAGGTGTTAAATTTTTCCATTCAAAAAACTATGCGTATTGCACAGCAGCTGTATGAAGGAGTGGATATAAAAGGCCAGGGAACCGTGGGAATCATTACCTATTTAAGGACAGATTCCGTGCGTATCTCCGAGGAGGCCGACAAAACGGCAAGAGAATATATCGCAGAGGCATATGGCGATAAGTATGTGGCGAAAGATACTTCCGCTGCAAAAAAGAATCCGGCCAAGATACAGGATGCCCATGAGGCCATCCGTCCCTCTGACATTACCCGCACCCCTGTGATGGTAAAGGAGTCTTTATCCAGGGATCAGTTCAGGCTGTATCAGCTTATCTGGAAGCGCTTTGCGGCAAGCCGTATGAATCCTGCGGTATACGAGACAATCTCCGTAAAAATCGGGGCAGGGCTTTACCGCTTTACATCCTCCGCTTCCAAAGTGGTATTTGACGGTTTTATGTCCGTCTACACAAATGATGAGGATGAAAAGCCGGAAAACAATACCATGCTGAAAGACATAGACAAAGATACATCCTTACAACTTGGGGAATTTGATGAAAAACAACATTTTACCCAGCCGCCTGCCCATTACACGGAGGCTTCCCTGGTGAAAGCCCTGGAGGAACTTGGAATCGGACGTCCAAGTACATATTCCCCCACCATCACCACACTCCTGGGGCGCCGTTACGTGGTAAAAGAAAATAAAAACCTCTACATTACAGAGCTGGGGGAAGTGGTAAACTCCATTATGAAAGAGTCTTTCCCCACCATTGTGGATGAGCATTTTACCGCAAATATGGAATCCCTTTTAGATAAAGTGGAGGAGGGGTCTGTCAACTGGAAAACAGTGGTGAGCAATTTTTATCCCGACTTGGAGGAAGCGGTAAACACAGCGGAACAGGAACTGGAAAAAATCCAAATCGAAGATGAGGTCACGGATGTTATCTGTGAGGAGTGCGGCAGGAACATGGTGGTAAAATACGGCCCCCACGGCAAATTTCTGGCATGTCCGGGATTCCCTGACTGCAGAAACACAAAACCTTATCTGGAAAAAATCGGTGTAAACTGCCCCTTATGCGGCAGGGAAGTGGTGTTAAAAAAGACAAAAAAAGGCAGAAAATATTACGGCTGTGAAAATAATCCGGAGTGCGAATTTATGTCCTGGCAGAAGCCTTCCACAAAAAAATGCCCGAAATGCGGAGGGTATATGGTGGAAAAAGGAAACAAGCTTGCCTGTGCCAATGAACAGTGCGGACACAGCGAAAATAAGCCGTCGAAGGAGGAAGCGGAAGAGTCCTAGGCGGGATAAGTCTGCGCCTTTTTTTGAAAAGGAAAACGGGAATCTTGAATTTTCTAAATGAATATGCTAGAATAAGATTTGGTTACAGAAATTTCGGAGTATTCATGAGGAGGTAACTTATGAGCGTGCAGTTGTTGGATAAAACCAGGAAGATTAATAAGCTTCTCCATAATAACAGCTCGTCCAAAGTGGTATTTAATGATATCTGCGATGTTCTCACGGAAATTTTAAAATCCAATATTCTTGTAATCAGCAAAAAAGGAAAAGTCCTTGGATGCAGCAGCGGATACGGAATCGATGAGATTCATGAGTTGATTGTGGAGGAAGTGGGTGGATTTATTGACCCTCAGTTAAACGAACGTCTTTTGGGAATTCTCTCCACAAAAGAAAATGTAAATCTGGAGACTTTGGGCTTTGAAAGAGACGCAAAAAGGTATAGTGCAATTATTACGCCTATTGATATCGCAGGGGAACGCCTTGGGACTTTATTTGTGTACCGGTGTGATTCCCAGTATGACATAGACGATATTATTTTAAGCGAGTATGGTACTACCGTGGTAGGGCTTGAGATGATGCGATCCGTAAACGAGGAGAGCGCAGAGGAAAGCCGTAAGATTCAGATCGTAAAATCCGCCATCAACACACTGTCCTTTTCTGAATTGGAAGCCATCACCCATATCTTTGATGAGTTAGAGGGCAACGAGGGGATTTTAGTGGCAAGCAAAATTGCGGACCGGGTGGGAATTACCAGGTCTGTTATTGTCAATGCCTTAAGAAAATTTGAAAGCGCCGGGGTAATTGAATCACGTTCCTCAGGAATGAAAGGGACATATATAAAAGTAATCAATGATGTTGTTTTTGACGAACTCTCAAAAATTAAAAAACAAAACGATAAGCATTAGGGACATAAGAATAAAAGGTTTATAGGAAAAAAGTCTATGAACCTTTTTGATTTTTAGGAAAATTTTGACGAAAAAGGAAGAAATTTGGTCATATCTTGTGTTGAATTAGGAAAAAAATACAAGATAATGTAAAAAATCAAAAAAAAACCTTGTGTTTTTCGTAATATAATTTATAATATAATAAGGTTATATTAGTAGTTCTATGCAGAAAGGAGAATCAACATGTTTTCATCCAATGTATTTAATTATATCAATGTCTTGGACAAAGCGGCAGATGCCAGCTGGCTTCGCACCCAGACGCTGGCCCATAACCTTTCCAATGTAGACACGCCATATTACAAGAGAAAGGACGTGGATTTTCAGAGCGTTTTGAAGCAGGAGCTGGGGAATATGAAATATACCACATTGGACAGCAAGATTGACCATGCAGATTTGAGTCATCTGGAAGTGTCTACCTATGTAGATTCTGCCAATTATTCCTATCGGGAAGACCACAATAATGTGGATGTGGATACGGAAAATGTGGAACTGGCATCCGAAGCCATTCGGTATAATGCTTTGACGGACAGTATGACGCGGGAATTTTCCAGTATACGGTCAGTTATAAAATAGGATTGACATCATAAACAGGAGGAGAGGATTATGGGATTATTTCAGGCCTTTGATATCTGTGCGTCAGGAATGACGGCTCAGCGGTTCCGAACAGATATCATTGCGGAAAATGTGGCCAATGTGAATACCACAAGGACAGAGGACGGCACGCCTTACAGAAGAAAAATGGTAACCTTTGCAGAGCGGGACAAAGATACTTTCTATACGCTCTTTACCAACAAGACACGCCAGTACGGCGGCAACGGGGTGAAAGTTGCAAAGATATTAGACGATGAAGAGACAGACTACATCATGAAGTATGATCCTTCCCATCCGGATGCAGATGAGAATGGATATGTATCTTATCCAAATGTGAACATTGTACAGGAGATGACAGATTTAATTGATGCCAGCAGGGGCTACGAGGCAAATGTCACGGCTTTTAATTCGGTGAAGTCTATGGCGCAGTCCGGTCTGCAGGTTGGCAAATCATAACAGAAGGAATAGGAGGATAACGGGATGGATATTTCTGCTTTGACAAATGTATCTTCGGATTACGTGGCAAAACAGTATGAGGCCAGTAAATTAACCCCTTTTGCGGAAGAGAACAAAGATTTTTCTTCTGTGCTGGGGGCAGCTATGAATATGATTAACGAAACAAATGATTACCAGAATGCGGCGGAATCCGCCCGGATTCAGTTTGCCCTGGGGGAATCCACCAGCACGCATGATCTGGCGGTGGCACAGGAGAAAGCAGGTATTGCGCTTTCCTATACAGTTGCAGTGCGGGACAAGGTATTGGATGCTTATAAAGAAATTATGAATATGTCAATATAGTGGGTAGGTAGATAGTATGCCAGAGAATGTGCAGAATGTGTTAAATAAAGGAAAAGATTGGTGGACGAAGTTTTCCACGAAACAAAAGACCCTGATTATCAGTATTACGGCAGCCCTTATGATTGCCCTTGTAATACTGGCAGTGGTTATGAACCAGCCGAAGATGGTGATTCTGGCGGAATGTGAAAATACGAAACAGGCATCGGAAGTGAAAAATCTTTTGGATGGGGAAGGTATTAAATTCAAACTTTCTTCCGACGGTTTGACTTTCCAGGTGAAAGAAAAAGATGAGGCAAACGCCTCCATCCTTTTGGGGTCCAATGAAATCCCCACCACAGGCTACAGTCTGGACAAAGTTTTTGACGGCAGTTTCAGCACAACGGAGTCTGACAAGAAGAAAAAATACCAGCTCTATCTGGAGGACAAGTTTAAGAGCCAGCTGGAAACCATTTCCAGTGTGGAGGAGGCGTCGGTTTCCCTCTCCATCCCGGAGGAGGACGGAACCATTATCTCCATGAACCAGGAGACATACGCCAGCGTTATTTTGACTTTGAACAATGAGATGGATGATGAGCAGGCTGTGGGAATTGCAAAATTTATCGCCACAGAGGTGGGGAATGATTCCACGGACAATATTTTAATTATTGACGGCAGCGGAAACGTGCTTTTCTCCGGGGGGGATACCAATTCCACCGTGGGCAATGCCAACTCTCAGCTCTCTGTAAAGAACAAGGCGGAGAACATGGTAAAAGGCCAGGTGAAAAGCGTTGTCCTTGGAACAGAGGTATATGACAACGTGGAAGTGGGCTTGAACCTGAATATGAATTTTGATACAGAGGAGTACATGAGCCACCGCTATTCCGTGGAGGAAGGCCAGGAACAGGGGTATTTGGACAGCGAATCTGTTTTTGAATCAGAAGCCACAGGAGGCGAGGCGGGAGTGCCGGGCACCACGGCCAATGATGACCCTACATATGTAATGCCAGACGGCGAGACTACTTCCTCCTCCGTTTCGGAGCGGAAGAGCAAATATCTTCCTAACGAGGAAATTACAAAGAGAAACAGTGAGGGTTCCAGTGTGGATTACGCCAATTCTTCTATTTCCGTAGTGGCGACTTCCTATGTGGTGTATGACGAAAGGGCGTTAAAGGCTGACGGTACACTGGACAATATGACTTTTGACGAGTTTGTGGCACAAAACAGCGACAGGGTAAAGACCACGGTTGACCAGGATTTTTACAATGCGGTGGCAAATGCAACGGGAATTCCGGCGGAAAATATTACATTTATCGCCTATGATGTGCCATTTTTCAAATATGCATCCCCAGGTGGAAGGGAGCTTGCAGATTACCTTCAGATTGTTTTGGCTGTGCTGATTTTTGGCCTTCTTGGCTTTGTAGTGTTTAAAAGCACAAGGAAACAGCAGGAGGAAGTTATGGAGCCGGAGCTTTCTGTGGAGAGTTTGTTAGAGACTACCAAAGAGGCGGCGCAGGACAGCCTGGAAGATATTGGGTTTAGCGAGAAATCTGAGACTCGTATATTGATTGAAAAATTTGTGGAAGAAAATCCAGAAGCAGCAGCTACCTTATTGCGTAACTGGCTGAATGAGGAGTGGGAGTAGTGTTATGGCAGACAAAGAAGATTTTAGCGGTGTTCAGAAGGCGGCTATCTTATTAATTGCCCTGGGGCCGGAGAGGTCCGCAGATATTTTTAAACATTTAAAAGAAGATGAGATTGAGGAACTCACTCTGGAGATTGCAAATACCAGAAGCGTGTCCCCTCAGGTGAAGGACGCTGTACTGGAAGAGTTTTACCAGGTCTGCCTGGCACAGCAGTATATCGCAGAGGGCGGTATCGGCTACGCTAAGGAGCTTTTGGATAAGGCTCTCGGAAACGAGAAAGCCCAGGAGGTTATCTCCAAGCTCACCGCTTCCCTGCAGGTTCGTCCTTTTGAGTTTGTGCGAAAGACCGATCCAAGCCAGGTTTTAAACTTTATACAGGATGAGCATCCACAGACAATAGCTATGATTTTGTCTTATCTCACACCGGCCCAGGCGGCTATGATTGTGGGAGCCCTGGCTCCGGAGACCCAGGCGGATGTGGCTAAGAGGATTGCAACTATGGACCGTACATCCCCGGATGTGATTAAAGAGGTGGAGCGCGTATTGGAGAGAAAACTATCTTCCCTTATCAACCAGGATTACACTATCGTGGGCGGTGTGGACGCTATCGTAAACATTTTGAATACTGTAGACCGTTCCACAGAAAAACATATTATGGAATCTCTGGAAATCGAAGAACCGGAATTGGCAGACGAAATCCGCAAGAAGATGTTCGTATTCGAAGATATTCTGCTGCTTGACGACCGTGCCATCCAGCGTGTTCTCCGTGACGTGGACAACAATGACTTGTCCATCGCATTGAAGGGATCCAATGAGGAAGTTCAGAACGCAATCTTTAAGAACCTTTCCAAGCGTCTTGCCGCAATGATTAAGGAGGACATGGAGTTTATGGGACCTGTCCGTATGAAAGACGTGGAGGAGGCACAGCAGAAGATTGTAGGTGTTATCCGTAAATTAGAGGATTCTGCAGAGATTGTAATCTCCAGAGGCGGAGGTGACGAGATCGTTGTCTAATTTATTTAAGCAGTATAACGTTGTGGAGGAGCATTCGGACGTGCGGATGATGGACTACAACGCTATGGCACAGGAGAAGCTGAAAAAGCTGGCGGCAAAACAGAAAAGTGAATTTGCTCCCCTGGGAGGAGACGGATTTCAGAGCCTGGATTCCATCGTGCCCCAGGAGCCTGTGAAAACTCCTGAAGAGGTATTGCAGGAGGCAAAGGACGAGGCGGATAAGATTTTAAAGGATGCCAGAAAAAGGTCCGATGATATGTTAAACGAAGCCTACCGCCAGTCGGAGGAGATAAAGATTACGGCCAGGGAAGAGGGCCATGAGGAGGGCTATCGGGAAGGCAGCGAAGAGGCCCGCCGGGAACTGGAAGAGGAATACGGGAAAAAGCAGGCAGAACTTGAGGAGCACAAGTTATCCCTTCAGGCGGATTACAACCGGGAGATGAAGGAGCTGGAGCCCATGCTTTTAAACACCATTATAACCGTGGTGGAAAAAGTATTTCATATCCAGTTTTCCGATAAAAAAGATATTCTTCTCTATCTGGTGGAAAATGCAGTGATGAATATTGAGGGCTGCAAATCTTTCCGCATCCGGGTGGGGGAGGAACAGAGAGTCTTTTTGGAGAGGCGTAAGGAAGAGATTTTGGAACAGGTGGGCCATGACATAACCCTTGAGTTCCTGTCGGATTCCTCTTTCCAGGAGGATCAGTGTGTCATTGAGACAGATACAGGTATCTTTGACTGTGGGACAGGGGTACAGTTGGAAAATCTTGTGAGAGATATAAAAGCATTAATTTCGTGAGGATGAGCAGCGTGGCATATAATTTTGATAAATATTTACAATTAACAGAGCGCACCTATTTTAAGCGTATGGGGAAAGTTGTAAAAATTGTGGGGCTGACCATTGAGTCTGTGGGCCCGGATGCAAAGCTGAATGATTTGTGCCGCATTATAATAGACGAGGGAAAAAACCTTTCTGTAATGGCAGAGGTAGTGGGGTTTCGTGACAGCAGACTGCTGCTGATGCCTTTCGAAAGTGTGGAAGGCTTGGGCGTAGGATGTACTGTAGAAAATACGGGACATCCTTTGTCTGTTTCAGTGGGAGACGACCTTTTAGGCCATCTCTTAGACGGAATCGGAAGATTTGCGGACGGGGAGCTTTCAGGGGCAAAGATGGAATACCCGGTGGAAGCTTCCCCTCCGGACCCTATGGAGCGCCAGATTATCGACGAGGTGCTCCCTTTAGGGGTAAAGGCAGTGGACGGCCTGATAACCGTGGGCAAGGGACAGCGTATCGGCATTATGGCAGGCTCCGGTGTGGGAAAAAGTACCCTTATGGGAATGTTTGCCAGAAATACCAAAGCCGATATTAATGTGATAGCCCTGATTGGGGAGCGGGGCCGTGAGGTCCGGGAATTTATAGAGCGGGATTTGGGGGAAGAGGGAATGAAACGTTCCGTGGTGGTGGTAGCCACCTCCGACAAGCCTGCTTTAATCCGAAATAAGGCGGCGAAGACAGCCACCGCTATTGCAGAGTATTACAGGGACCAGGGAAAGGACGTACTTCTTATGATGGATTCCCTGACACGTTTTTCCATGGCTCAAAGAGAGATTGGCCTTGCCTCCGGTGAGCCTCCGGTCACCAGGGGATATCCTCCCAGCGTGTACTCGGAAATGCCGAAACTTTTAGAGCGGGCAGGCAATTCAGACAAGGGAAGCATCACAGGACTTTACACCGTTTTGGTGGACGGGGATGATATGAACGAACCTATAGCGGACACAGCCAGAAGTATCTTGGACGGCCATATCGTGCTTTCCAGAAGGCTGGGACATAAGAACCACTATCCCGCCATAGACGTGCTTCAAAGCATATCCCGAGTTATGAGCAGTATTGCAGAAAAAGAGCATAAAGCCGCTGCAGGCAGGCTTCGGAATGTGCTTGCCACATACAGCGAGGCGGAGGATTTGATTAATATCGGAGCTTACAAGAAAGGTTCCAATTCTGAAATTGATTTTGCAGTGTCGAAAATAGGGGCTGTGAATCAGTTTTTACAGCAGGATGTTATGGAAAAATTTGGATTTGAAGAAGAAGAGCAGATGTTGAGAGCATTGTTTGCGGAGTAAAAAATGGCAAAGTTTAAATACAAATTGCAGAGCGTTTTGGAAATTAAAGAAAAGCTGGAAAGCCAGGAAAAAATTGCATACGGCCTTGCAACGGCAAAAGTGCTGGAGGAGCAGGAAAAGCTTCACGGGCTGATGCTCCAGAAAGCAGAGTATGACAAGCGGGCCAGGGATTTGGTTAAGGGAGATATCGACCTTTTGGAAATAAAGTTCTGCAGAAATGCGGTGGATACCATGAAAGCCAGAATCCGAGGGCAGATGATAGAGCTGCACCGAGCCCAAAAACAGCAGGAACTCGCCAGACAAAGGTTAAATAATGTGATGATTGAGCGCAAGACCTATGAGAAACTCCGGGAAAAGAAAATGGATGAATTTAAGCAGGAACTGCTTTTGGAAGAGAAAAAAGAAATCGACGAGCTGGTAAGCTATACCTTTAACCAGGAGGAAGAACAGGTGTAGGCTTTGAGCCAATAAAGATGACAGGTGGTGTGAGTAAATGGCAGACGAAAAAAACGTAATGTCAGACGAAAATGGAAATGTAGATGCGAAAGCCGCAAAAAAAGCGGCCAAGGAAGCCAAGAAAGCAGAAAAACTGCAAAAAGAACAGGAGAAGCGCAGAAAAAAAATGGAAAAGGCCGGCATGGACCCGGAATCCATTAAAAGAGCCCTGGACAATCCCGATTACGAGGAGGAGAGCGGCGGCAGCCGTCTGGCAGTATTTTTTGTAACACTTGTGATTATTGCCGTTTGGCTTGCGATACTGGCTTTGCTGGTGAAAATGGATGTGGGAGGCTTTGGCTCTACCATGCTGAAACCTCTGTTAAAAGACGTCCCCTACATAAATAAGATTCTGCCGGAAACAGACGAGGTGACAGAATCCTCCACGGAGACCGTGAACACGGAATATCCCTATGCCACATTGGACGAGGCGGTTGCAAGGATTAAAGAACTGGAAACGCAGCTCCAGGAGGAAAAAAATGCTCTTTCCGCTAGCCAGGGACAGGTGGGGGATTTGCAGGAGCAGTCCAAACAGCTGGAGCAGTATAAAGCCAATGAGGCGGCTTTTGAACAGCGGAGGCAAAAATTCGATGAGGAGGTTGTGTTTTCCGACAAGGCGCCCGATATAAATGAATATAAGAATTATTACGAACAGATAGACCCGGCCAATGCGGAGGCAATTTACAAACGGGTGGTAGAGCAGTTGGAAAACGAGAAGAAAGTGGAAGATTACGTGAGTATGTATTCTTCTATGAAGCCGAAACAGGCGGCAGCTATCTTCGATACCATGACAAACGATTTGAAACTTGTGGCCAAGATTTTACAGGCCATGGATGTGGAAAGCAGTTCTAGTATTCTGGGAGCCATGAACACAGAGACAGCGGCTAAGCTGACGAAGCTCATGGAGCCTTCGAATAAATAACAAATAGGAAAGGAGGAAGGAATGTGGCAGATACCAATATTTCAGGCATTGCAAAAGTAGTACTGCAGGCCAGAGCTGATATGAAAGCCGCAAACCCGGGAAAAGACAAGGAAGGTGTAGATTTTTCAGCCAGTTTTATGGATATGATGAAAAATCAGGAAAACTTCCAAACCAGTGTGAGCTCTTCCAAAGCTTCCACGGAAAGTATTGCTCCGGTGTCTTCTAAGGACAATGCGAATGGTTATGATTCCTATACGGCAAAACCAAACAATGTCAGTGTAAAAGAAGAGATAACTCCGGAGAAAATCCAGGAAGAAGGGGCAGAGGAGTTAGAAGAATTTACAGAAAATGTTTTTGAGACGCTGGAGGAAGAATACCATGTGTCAAAAGAAGACATAGAAGCTGTTTTGGCCAGTCTTGGATTTACTGTGACAGATTTGATGGAGCCAAAGAACCTGATGGCCTTTGTCACAGAGCTTACCGGGGAAGATGTGGGAATGCTTTTCTTAAGCGAGAGTTTTCAGAATGTTATGCAGGAAATTTCCGTGTTGACAGAGGAGCTTGCACAAAGCCTTGGAATCACAAAAGAGCAGCTTGTGGCATTTACCCAGGCATTGAAAGAGGATATGCCAAAGGCGGAGTTAAACCAGGGGGGTACTGAAATTTCCCAGGAGGTTTTAACGGTGCCTAATGAGGAAAATCAGCCTGTGGATGAAAAAAATGTCCAGACCAATATGGCAGTCCAAAATACTGCCGGAGAAAAGCCTGTTGCCAATGAAGTGCAGCCTGTGGAGGAGGCAGAGGAAACAGAGGAAAGCCAGCCGGTGTTCCATACCCCGGAGACTGAGGGGGAAGAGGAGCAGGAAACTTTCCAGGATGGCAGAAATGAAAATTCCTTTGAACAGGGAAAAAGCAGCAAGACACAGCAGGATACGTCCCATGTACAGGGAACAAATATCCAGAATAACAAGGTGGAAGAATTTGCGGTTCCAAAGGATCCTGTTATTACCCCTTACACCAGCCAGGTAAATGTGGCAGACATTATCGAGCAGATTGCAAACCATGTAAAAATTAGTTTTTCCTTAGAGGGGACTACAATGGAAATGCAGCTCAACCCGGAAAATTTAGGTAAAATTTACCTGAATATTTCGGAAAAAGAAGGAGTCATCCGTGCTCAGCTTGCAGCCCAGAACGAAGTGGTGAAAGAAGCTTTAGAAACCCAGATGGTGGAACTTCGCCAGAACTTAAACCAACAGGGCATTAAAGTGGATGCCATTGAGGTTACTGTTGCCACCCACGAGTTTGAACAAAACTTAGATGGGCAGGCGAAACAGGAAGAGCAGGCAGGAGAACAGATGGAGCAAAACCAGAAAAAAGCAAGACGCAGCCTGAATCTAAACGACTTAGACGGATTGTCCGGATTGATGTCGGAGGAGGAAGAGCTAGTGGCAAAAATCATGCGGGACAACGGCAACCAGGTTGACCTTACCGTATAGGAAAGGAGAAATATATGGCATTAACAACGGTACCCATTGAAAATGGTAAAGTAAAGGAAACGGAAACTCCGGAAAAAAAGACGGATGCGGCCAGCAAAAGTAAATCCGGTTTGGACAAAGAAGCCTTTTTGCAGCTTTTAATTGCCCAGATGCAGTACCAGGATCCCTTAGAGCCAATGGACAATACAGAGTATATCGCCCAGCTTGCAACATTTTCACAGCTGGAGGCAACCCAGAACTTAGCCGACACTGTCAATAACGATTTTGCCAACAATCTTGTGGGCAAATATGTTATCTTAAATACAGATGTAGGTACGGTTCACGGGAAAGTGGATTACGTAATGTATGAAAACGGCAACATCCTTCTGGCGGTAAACGACGGGCTTTATTCCCTGGAAGATTTGGACACTGTGGCAAACGATACATATTACGAGGCTGTGGAGATGGCAAACCTCTTTTCAAGCCTTCTTGCAACAATGCCGGATCCAAAAGAGTTTACTTCTGGAAATATTCCAGATTTTGAAAAGATTAAAAAACTGCTGGAATCCATGAACATTTATCAGCAGAATTTTATTTCCGAGGCGGATGCAAAGAAGTATACGGAACTGCTGGCAGTTTATGAGAAAATAAAACCCCAGGAACCTTCCAAACCTTCTGAAGATGAGAAACCGGGAGAAGACGGAAGCGGAAGCACAGGCGGTACAACGGATGATGACTTAAAGGATGAATAGTCAGAGAGGTGAAGTATATGGATAAAATCAATAATCGGTTTACATCCATTGAGCAGGTTGCCAGCCAATATATGACGCCTGCAAGAAACAACAGGGAAACCTCGGGAGAAAAAAGCGCTTCCTTTCAGGACATTCTGTTAAAAAAGCAGGCGCAGGAAAGCGGGGAATTAAAATTTTCCAAACATGCTTCCCACCGCTTGGAGGAGAGAAATATCAGCCTGACAGAAGAGCAGAGCGAACGGCTGAAAAGCGGAGTCAAAAAGGCAGATGAAAAGGGCATTCAGGAATCTTTAGTGATGATGGATTCCCTGGCTTTTATCGTAAACATTCCCAATAAGACTGTTGTGACAGCAATGGATCAGAGGGAAACAGAAGAAAATGTATTTACAAATATTGACGGAGCTGTCATTATCTAACCGCCGGACCTTTGTGGAAGCGGAGGCTTTTGACTGACAGAGAGAGCAGGCAGCCCGTATTTAATTTTAGGAGGTCATTCATTATGATGAGATCATTGTTTTCTGCTGTGTCAGGACTTAAGACACATCAGACAAGGATGGACGTAATTGGTAACAACGTAGCAAATGTAAATACCGTGGCATTTAAATCGTCCGGGGTAACTTTTAGTGAGATTATGTATCAGACCATTTCCGGTGCTTCCGGGGCAAATGCGGCAACAGGCCGCGGCGGTGTCAACGCAAAACAGATTGGTCTTGGTGTAAGCACAGGATCCACAAAGACTAGGATTACTTTGCCAGGTGCCGCAGAGACAACGGGGGACGGTCTTGATGTGCGCCTTACAGATACCAGTACCTCTAACTTCTTTATTGTAAATAACGGTTCCAAAAACCTGTTTACAAGAGCTGGTTCTTTCTATGTAGACGGAGCGGGAAATCTCTGTATGACATCCACAGGTTACACCGTAATGGGATGGCAGGTAGACGAGACAACCGGGGAAATTAAAAAGGATCAGGTTTCCGCCTTAAAGGTAATGGAGGAGAAAAACCTTACCTCTGCGCCGGAGGCAACTACAAATGCCAGGGCAACAGGTGTTATGGATAAAGATGATTCGAATATTAAAAGTGACGACGGTTATGTAATGATGTTGAATTTCTTTGACGCATTGGGATACAGGTATACGGCAAAATTTGCAGTGAAAGTGACAAATCCTGATGAACAGCTTTACACCGTAGAACTTTCCGATATTTTGGATTCCAACAACCACTCTGTATTGGAGGACTATATCACTGAGTTTATAAACAGCGGCCAGGGAACCAGAAATGATGCCCTGACTACGATTTTCGGTCAGAATGCCCAGCTGGAAAAGAGTTATACTTCCTCAGACCCCAACTTAATCTACAACAACGGACAGTGGCAGTACCGTTATACCTCTTACGAGGGCGGAGCAAATAATGTTCCGGTACAGAGCACCTTACTGTCAAACAACATGGTGCAGAGCCCGGATAATCCATTTGTGTATGAAGTTACCTACACGGTGTATTCCGAGGAGGACCGAAGGAAGATTATGGCCGGGGATACCACAGTTACAGGAACCCAGGTGAAAAAAAGCATTGATCTTACAGAGACCTTTGGCGTTTCCCCAGACAGGTTAAATACAGTAACCACGGGATCTACAGGAAACTTTGTCATGGAGCCGGCATGGGATGCAAACAATCCTGACCAGAATTATGTGGTTCGCTTTGACTACACAGAGCCCACAGTAAACTACAATTTGAAATACAACCCGGATAACGGGGAATTTGTGTATGTGAATGCACAGGGCTCTAACAGTGTAACCCTTAACCTGGCAAATACACTGGGAACTAATTTTTCCAACATTGATATTGATTTCTCCCAGAGTAAATCATCAAACCAGGACAAAAAGACATCTCTCGGACTGGAGGCAGGGGCGATTGATAAGTCAACCGGTATAGGAAGGGCACTTGGCGCTATGATTAGCCTTGCCATAGACGGAAGCGGAAAAATTTGGGGTTCCTATGACAATGGAAACACAGAACTTTTGGGACAGATAGCAGTTGCCCAGTTTGCCAATGCTTCCGGTCTTGAAAAAGTGGGGGAGAACTGTTACGATACCACTTTAAACTCAGGAGATTTTGATGGAATCGGTGTGGATATTTCCGCAGACGGAAGCAAGATGACCAGCGGAGAGTTAGAGATGTCCAATGTGGATTTGTCCACAGAATTTACTTCCATGATTATCACCCAGAGAGGTTTCCAGTCTAACTCCAGGGTAATTACAACTTCCGACACATTGTTAGAGGAGTTGATCAACCTGAAACGTTAATATTGCATGAATATTAGCAATTTTTGCAAAAAAATGAAAAATTTTTTCATATATATGGTGCAGAACTATTTCAAAATACAACATAATGTGGTATAATACATGAAATGGCGGTGCATGGCTGCGCTCTGCAAAGTGTCAGACCATGCACCTTTTTCAGGAAATATAGTTCTAAAGTACTGTGTTTCGGAAAAAAATAGTGTTATTTTAAAAATATTTTGAGAAGTTTATAGACAAGAGTGTGAAAATTTAGTAAAATCAAATAAAAGGTTTTTTTAATGTGTTTTTACACGTTGATAAATGCAGAATGGTAGGTGAGAACATTGGATATTGCGTCATTAGTGGGAACAGTCCTGGGGCTTGTTATGTTGGTTTTCGGTATTCTATCCAACGGTGCTTCTATTCCGGGTTACATAGATACTCCATCCGTCATTATTACGATTGGTGGTTCTGTAGCAGGTACATTGGCTTCATATAAATTGCCGGATTTCCTTACCGGATTGAAAAGTGCATCAATGGTTTTTAAAGAACAGTCCATGGACCCCGGTGCAGTTATCACAAAAATTATTGATTTGGCCAATGTGGCCAGAAAAGAAGGTCTTCTCGCTTTAGAGGAAGCTTCAAATGATGTGGATGACCCCTTCCTAAAGAAAGGGATTATGCTGATTGTGGATGGTACAGACCCGGAGCTTGTCCGGGGAATTCTTGAAACGGAGCTGACATGTCTGGAAGACAGGCATAAGAAGATAATCGGTTTCTGGGAAAAATGGGCAGAATTAGGTCCTGCCTGGGGAATGATTGGTACACTGGTTGGTCTTGTAAACATGCTTAACAACATGGATGACCCTTCGGCTATCGGACCGGCTATGGCGGTTGCTTTGCTTACAACTTTGTATGGTTCTCTTGTTGCAAACTGGATATGTAATCCTTTTGCGGCAACTCTTAAAGATAACAATGACAGAGAGGTTATCGTAAAGGATGTTACGGTGGAAGGGCTCTTGTCCATTCAGGCAGGGGAAAACCCCCGTGTTATTGAGACAAAACTGAAATCCTTTATGGCACCTGCACTTAGAGACAGCATTGGTGAAGGCGGCGGAGGTGACGAATAGTGGCAAAAAAGAAACAGGAAGAGGCACCGAAAGGCTCACCGGCATGGATGGCGACCTTCAGTGATTTGATGAATCTGCTTTTATGCTTCTTCGTACTACTTTTCTCAATGTCAAGCGTTGATGCTGCTAAGTTTGAAATGGTTGTGGCATCCTTAAAGAGCAGTTTTAGCGTACTGCCGGCAGGAGGCTCTTCCATAGAAGCTGGACAGCTTATCTCCTCCGGGGTGAGCCAGTTGGAAAATTTCAGCGTATTCTTTGAACGGAGCGAGGCGACACAAAAACCGGATGAGCCGGGGGAAACAGAACCTCAGGAGGCTTTTGAGGAGGAAATGCTGGAAGAGATGGAAGAGATGGCTGAGGAAATTGCCAAACAGGTACAGCAGAATGGTATCCAGAACCAGGTGGAAGTGGATTTTAATGCCCAGTATGTACTCCTTACTTTAAATGGTGCATTGTTATTTGACTCCGGTGTGGGTGAGATCCGTGAGGACGCACTTCCTCTGATTGATAAAATAGGGGCTATTCTGTCAAATTATGACAGCAATATTATAGAGATTGAAGGACATACGGACAATGTGCCTATTTCCAATGACCGGTTTCCTAATAACAATGTCCTCTCCATGTTCCGTGCCCTAAGCGTGGCGGATTATATCAGAGAGACTACCCAGCTGGATCCGGCTCTGATAAAATCCTCGGGAAGAGGGGAATATGTTCCGGTTGCCGATAATACAATACCAGAGGGAAGAGCGAGAAACCGAAGAGTAGAGATTAAGATTTATAATTCTTACGCTTCTCAGCAATAGATGACAGAATAAGGAAGGGAAAGACGATGAAAAAAAATCTTATTACAGTGATGGTTTTGGCACTGGTTTTGGTAAATTTGGTGCTGACAGCTCTTTTGACCATTACGATAGTACCTCAGACGAAGAAAGCAAATGAGTTGATTACCCAGGTATGCAGTGCCATTAATCTGGAACTGCAGAGCGGCTCTGTTACATCGGATGCCAGCGCTGTTCCTATTGATAAACTTGCCACCTACAGCATCGTTGACAGCATGACGATTAACTTTAAGGACGGCGGGGATGGGGTTGCCCATCTGGTAGTGCTGACAGCCGCTATTTCCATGAATACAGAAGCGGAAGGTTATGCAGAATATGGAGAGACGCTTGGGGAGCGGGAGACTCTTATTAAAGATACACTCAATACTGTGATAGGCAGTTACACATATGAGGAATTTAAAGCAGACACCCAGGGAGTGCGGAATACAATTGTAGAGGAATTGCAAAAGTTATTCGGTTCCAATTTCATTGTAAGCGTCAGCTTCCCGACAATGACATATCAATAGGTCAGGTTAAAACATTAGGCAGGTGGTGAAAATTCATGGGTGAGGTATTGTCCCAGGACGAAATTGACAGTTTGCTCTCGGCGCTGAGTCAGGGTGAATTGGATGTTGATGAAATGAAAGATGCTCCTGAGAAGCAGATAAAGGATTATGATTTTGCAAGGCCTTCCAAGTTTTCAAAGGAACATTTGAGAACGTTGGAGATTATATTTGAACATTACGGAAGATTGATTTCTACCAACCTTCCAGTGTATTTAAGGAAGAGTGTTCAAGTGGAAGTGATGAACTCTGAGGCGGTTACATACCAGGAGTTTTCCAATGCATTATCCAATCCGGTTTTGCTTGGAGTGGTGAATATGGAGCCTCTGGATGGCAGTATTATTTTGGAGGTGGCTTCGAATCTGGGATATTCCATTGTTGACCGTATGCTTGGAGGCGTGGGGCAGCCCTTGGATAAACCCAGGGAATTTTCGGAAATTGAGTTGCTTATCATTGAACGAATTATGACGGTTTGCGTTGAACTTTTGTCGGAACCGTGGCATAATGTAGTGGAAATTCATCCACGATTGGAACGTATTGAGACAAATTCCCAGTTTGCACAGTTTATTTCTCCCAATGAGATGATTGCAATTGTGACGATAAACATGCGCCTGGGAGAGGTGGAAGGACTTATGAATGTCTGTCTTCCATTTATTACATTAGAGCCTGTTATGGATAAACTGAATACAAAATTCTGGTATTCTAATATTAAGAAGACAGATGAAGAGGAGTATACGGAAGCTATCGAAAGTTTGATTTCCAGAACTTCCGTACCGGTGAAAGCGTATTTGGGGAGAAGTACAGTCTCAATCAAAGATTTCAGTTCTTTACAGATGGGGGATATAATCCGTTTGGATTCCAAAGTAGATCAGGAACTTGATGTTTATGTGGGAAATATCCGCAAATTTACTGCGCTGCCAGGGGCTTCTGGCAATCAGTATGCAGTAAGAATTACATCAGTAATCAGAGAGGAGCAGTAAACAATGGATGGAATGTTATCGCAGGAAGAAATAAATGCCCTGCTGAACGAACCCACTGGTTCAGGAGCGGACAGTGAGGAGCAGCTTTCTGATACCGAAAAAGATGCCATTGGGGAAGTTGCTAACATCAGTATGGGCACGGCAGCGACTACGCTGTTTTCGCTGGTAAACAGAAAGGTTGACATATCAACGCCTGTGGTTTCTTTTGCCACATGGGATGATGTGGTTTCGGCATATGAAAGACCCTGCGTTTTTATACGGATTGCCTATACCGTAGGTTTGGACGGCAGCAATCTTTTGGTACTTAAAGAAAACGATGTGAAGGTCATCACCGATTTAATGATGGGCGGGGATGGAACAAACACGAATGATGAATTGGGAGAACTTCATCTCTCAGCTATCAGTGAAGCTATGAATCAGATGATGGGGTCGGCAGCCACCTCCCTCTCATCTATGTTAAATAAAATGATTGACATTAGTCCCCCGGAGGCAGATCTTATCGATTTGGCAGAGACTGTGGACGGAAGGGATATTGACCAGTTCCTTGCAGGGGAGTTTGTTAAAATATCTTTCCGGATGGTGATCGGGGATTTGGTGGACAGTCAGATTATGCAGCTATATCCGTTTTCCTTTGCCAGAGAAATGTGTTCCAGCATTTCTAAGAATATGGAGCAGGATGCCGCGGAAAGCGTTTCCTTAAGTAATAACCAAAGCAGTGATACAGGAGCTGCCACTCAGCAGGCGGCAGCACCGGGACAGGAGCAGACTATGACAGCACAACCTATGATGGGACAGCCAGCAATGGGGCAGCCCATGATGGCACCGCAACCCATGATGCAGCAGCCGGTAAATGTACAGCCGGCACAGTTTCAAGCATTTGCCCCTGGGGCAGGTCCTATGATGCAGCCAGAGAATATTGATTTGATTATGGATGTGCCTTTGGATGTAACAGTGGAGTTAGGCAGGACAAGTAAATCAATCCAGGAAATCTTAGATTTCTCACCTGGAACGATTATTGAGTTAAATAAAATTGCAGGTGAACCGATTGATGTACTTGTAAATGGCAAGTATGTAGCCAAAGGTGAAGTCGTTGTAATCGAGGAAAGCTTTGGTGTAAGAATTACAGAAATTATTAAATAAGTAATAAGAATAGGAGAGTAAACTATGGCAAAGAATATTTTAATTTGTGATGATGCAGCATTTATGCGGATGATGATTAAAGACATTTTAACCAAAAATGGCTATAATATTGCTGGAGAAGCTGAAAATGGTGCAAAAGCAGTGGAAAAGTACAATGAGACAAAACCGGATCTGGTTTTGATGGACATTACCATGCCGGAAATGGATGGAATTCAGGCATTAAAGAAAATCAAAGAGGGTGACCCCAATGCATGCGTAATTATGTGTTCCGCAATGGGCCAGCAGGCAATGGTTATTGAGGCGATTCAGTCAGGTGCAAAAGATTTTATCGTGAAACCTTTCCAGGCAGAAAGAGTATTGGAAGCGGTGAAAAAAGTAGTAGGTTAGTATGGTAAAAGTAGCAGTGCAGGCATCCCGCCTGAATAATCTGGCAGAGATATTAAGTCTTCTCCTGATTTTAGTATTTGTATTAAGTCTCACATATTTTGTTACCAGGTGGGTTGCAGTCTATCAGAAGGGACAGGTAAAGGGGCGTAATCTTCAAGTAGTAGAAACCTTGAGGATTACAAATAATAAATTTATACAGATTGTGAAGGCAGGCGATGAGTATTTAGTGATTGCCATCGGAAAAGATGAAGTGCATCTGCTTACCAGGCTTACGAAAGAACAGTTGGAAAAACTGCCGGCAAGTGATACAGACAGGGAGCTTTCTGTGGGTAATTTTAAAGATGTGTTAGAAAAGATGAAAGAACATTTGCCGAAAAAGTAGACTAGGATGAATTATGAAGAAATTTAAAAAGTCATATTGCAGGTTTTCTGTAGCTTTCGCAGTATTTGTGATTGCCATTACAATTATGTTTGCAAGGGCGCAGGACAATGTCTATGCAACTGCGGCAAACGATGGTACAGCAGTTATTGATGAGAACCAAAGAGACGGAAGTACTACAGATAGTATTACACCAGAAGATGAACAGCGTGTAGGAAATTTTAATGTGTCACAAGGAGGAGATGTAGAAAGCGCTACTTCGGACAGCACAAACGGGCTGACATTTATTTATAATAATGAAGAAGGAACGCTTTCCGGTTCCATCCGTATTTTGTTGGTATTGACAGTGATTGCTTTGGCACCGTCCATCTTAATGATGCTCACGTCTTTTACCAGGATTATTATTGTGTTACATTTTCTCCGGGCTGCTATTGGTACTCAGACAGCGCCGCCAAACCAAGTTTTAATCGGATTGGCATTGTTTTTGACATTTTTTATTATGCAGCCTGTATTTACAGATATTAATGAAAATGCAATACAGCCTTTTGAGGCAGGCACGATTACCCAGGAGGAAGCAATCGAAATCGGAGGCAGGCCTCTGCGGGAGTTTATGTTTGAACTGACTCAAACAAAAGATATGGATATGTTCATTGAGATTTCCGGAAATACTTACGAGACTTACCAGGAAGTTCCGTTTACGATTCTGATTCCCAGTTTTATTATCAGTGAACTTCGCAGTGCATTCATTATTGGATTTTTAATCTATGTTCCTTTTATTGTTATTGATATGGTAGTGGCATCTGTTCTTATGTCAATGGGTATGATGATGCTTCCGCCTACAACGATTTCACTTCCATTTAAGATTTTGTTATTTATTTTAGCAGACGGATGGAATCTTGTGATTAAGTCTGTAGTTGAAACATTCTATTAATGGGGGTAAAAAATGATTACAGATGGAGACGTAATTTCTATTGCAAGGGATGCAATATATACGATTATTATAACGTCAGCTCCATTACTGCTGATATCCCTTATTGTAGGGTTGATTATCAGTATTTTTCAGACGGTGACTTCCATTCAGGAACAGACCCTTACTTTTGTACCTAAGATTTTGGCGGTATTTTTGGCCATTATGCTGCTGGGTTCCTGGATGATGACAGAAATGTCAGATTTTATGACACGCTTATGGACGGACTTTAGTTTATACTTAAGCTAGGATAAATTATGGTTGATTATAGCTTTTCCTTACTTACATTTGAATATTTTTTGTTGATTTTGGTCCGCATATCCTGTTTTGTGTACATTGCCCCTTTTTTTGGAATGTCAAATACCCCGGGGAGATTAAAAATTGGCTTGTCATTTTTTGTTTCTCTGATTTTGTATCAGATTCTTCCAAAAGAAGAACTTGCGTATACGGGGATTGTGGGTTATTCCATTATCGTTATAAAAGAAGGAATTACAGGATTGCTGATTGGTTTTGGGGCAAACATTTGTAATTCCATTATTTTATTGGCAGGTAATTTAATCGATATCAATATAGGATTTGCCATGGCCACCGAGTATAATCCCCAGATGAGAACTCAGGCCAGTGTGTCTGCAAATATGTACAACTACCTAATTTTGCTTTTACTTGTAGTGACGAATATGCATCATTACATTTTAAGGGCTGTTGCAGATTCCTACCAGTTGATTCCGGTGAATGGACAAGTATTCCAGTGGGATTCTCTCATGCAGGGAATGGTTACTTATATGGTGGATTCCTTTGTGATTGCTTTTCGGGTTATTCTGCCTGTTTTTGCATGTATTATGATTTTAAACTGTATCCTTGGAATTATGGCAAAAGTTTCCCCCCAGATGAATATGTTTGCAGTGGGTATGCAGTTAAAGGTTCTGTGCGGCCTGGTGATTATGTTTCTTACCATTGGGTTGTTGACAAATGCGTCAGATTTTATTTTTGATGAGATGAAGAGGATGATAGTTTTTATGGTTAAAGGGATGTATGAAAGTTGAAAGAGTACAGTAGTATTTGGATTTCTTACAATTTGCAGTTTTTTGCAAAAGATGGTCCCGGCGGGGAAAAGACAGAGGAGCCCACGTCTAAAAAGCTGAATGATGCAAGAAAAGACGGCAAAGTGGCAAAGAGCAAGGAACTTACCGCTGCCTTTGAGTTGATTACCCTGTTTCTGGTGTTGAAAATTTTTACCTCATTTATTTATAATGGGTTTTTGACTTCTTTTCAATTTGTTTATACCAGAATTCCGGAATTTCTGGAGAGCAATGCAAAAGAGATGTCTTCTTTTGCTATGAGTTCTTTTCTATTTACAATTATTGTGGAATCCTTTAAAATAGTATTGCCCTTTTTTGTATTCGGATTTACGATCTGTTTTCTGGCAAATGTTTTGCAGTTTGGTTTTAAAGCTACATCCAAGCCTCTTCAGCCGAAACCGGATAAGTTTAATCCTATCAATGGGTTTAAGCGTATTCTTTCCAAAGAATCTTTCTTTGAATTGATTAAATCTATTGCAAAATTAGGAGTAATTGCCTATGTGGCGTACATATCGGTACGGAAAAATTCCGATGAGTTATTTGTTTTATATGATATCCCCTTGATGCAGGCTATTATTCTCTGCGGACAGGTTATCGTAGATGCAGGTTTGAAAATTGCTTTGGTCTACCTGATTGTGGGGATTGCAGATTTTATCTATCAGAAACATAAGTTCCACGAAGAGATGAAAATGACAAAACAGGAAGTCAAAGATGAATATAAAAATACAGAAGGAAATCCCGAAATTAAAGGAAGGCAGCGCCAGAGGATGCGGGAGGCATCAAGAAGGCGTATGATGCAGGATGTTCCCACTGCAGATGTGGTTATCACAAACCCTACCCATCTGGCTGTTGCATTGAAATATGATGCGGAAATTTCCAAAGCACCTATTGTGGTGGCAAAGGGAGAGGATTTCCTTGCTATGAAAATCAGGGAAGCAGCCAAGGAGCATCACATAGAGATTGTAGAAAATAAACCTTTGGCCCGAATGCTTTACGCTAATGTGGATATCGGGCAGGAGATTCCGCCGGAACTCTATCAGGCGGTGGCAGAAGTCCTTGCCATGGTTTATAATCTAAAGAATACTTAGAAGGAGGAGAATGAAGGATGAAAAAAGCAGACGTTGGTGTGGCTTTATATTTGCTTTGTGCAGTCATATTTTTCATTGTACCGATTCCTTCCATTTTGTTGGATTGCATGTTGGCAATCAATATTTCCATAGCGTTGATTGTATTGTTTAATGCACTTTTTGTCCAGGAAGTTTTGGACATGTCATTTTTTCCCACACTGCTGTTGTTTACAACATTGTTTCGTATTTCTTTAAATGTTTCTTCCACCCGTTTGATTTTAACTACCGGTGACCCGGGAAATGTGGTTCGGACATTCGGGGGATTTGTAGGCGGCGGTGATTTGATTATCGGAGCTATTGTATTCATTATCCTGATTATTATACAGTTTGTGGTTATCAATAAAGGTTCCGAGAGGGTTGCAGAGGTTACTGCACGTTTTACTTTGGACGCTATGCCAGGTAAACAGATGGCAATTGATGCGGATTTAAATACGGGCACCATAACAGAGAAAGAGGCAAGGATCCGCCGTGAAAAAATCCAGATGGAATCAAATTTCTTCGGGGCTATGGACGGTGCCACAAAGTATGTAAAAGGAGATGCCACCGCAGGCCTTATCATTACCTTTGTAAACTTAATCGGCGGTACTGTCATGGGCGTTCTGCGCCAGGGACTCCCCTTTGCAGAGGCAATCCAGTCTTTCGGCGTGCTTACCATCGGTGACGGCCTTAGCAGCCAGATCCCTTCCCTGTTGATTTCCATGGCTACAGGTATTTTGATTACCAAGGCGTCCAAGGAGGCAGATTTTGGCACTGTTTTGGTAAAACAGCTTTTCGGCATTCCCAAAGTGCTCTACATAGCAGGAGGGACGTTAGCCTTTCTCGGCGTTGCAACTCCATTAAATATCGTGTTGTTTGTCAGTCTTGGAACCGCTTTTATTATAACAGGAAAAAATGTGGATAAAAATATAAATATTGAGCAGATTGAAGATGAGGTAAATATGGAGGAGACGGAGGCGGAAGAAATCAGAAAACCGGAAAATGTGGTTTCCCTTCTCCAGGTGGATCCTATCGAATTGGAGTTTGGTTACGGAATTATCCCTCTGGCGGATGTGAACCAAGGCGGGGATTTGCTGGACAGGGTAGTTATGATTCGAAGGCAGATAGCCTTGGAGCTTGGTACTGTAGTCCCTATTATAAGGCTTCGGGACAACATTCAATTAAACCCCAACCAGTATATAATTAAGATTAAGGGGATACAAATTACCGAGGGCGAAATTCTCTTTGACCACTATATGGCAATGAATCCGGGATTTGTGGAGGAGGAGATTACAGGTATTCCTACTTTTGAGCCCTCTTTCCACCTTCCGGCTATCTGGATTACGGAAGGACAGAGGGAGCGTGCGGAGAGCCTGGGTTATACCGTGGTGGATCCGCCTTCCATTATTGCAACCCATTTGACGGAAGTCATCCGTACCCATATAGACGAACTCCTGACAAGGCAGGATGTACAGAATCTTGTGGACAATTTAAAAGAGAGCAATCCCGTTTTGGTGGAGGAACTTGTACCAAAGCTTTTGGGGCTTGGGGAAGTCCAGAAGGTATTGCAGAATCTTTTGCGTGAGGGCATTTCTATCCGTGACCTCTTAAGTATCTTTGAGACTTTGGCAGACCATGCCCAGACCACCAGAGATACGGATGTGCTCACAGAATACGTGAGACAAAACTTAAAACGTGCAATTTCCAGCAAATATTTTGTTCCCAATGAGGTGACAAGTGTAATCACTTTGGACCCCAAGACAGAGCAGGATATTATGGCTTCTGTAAAGCAGACAGAGCAGGGGGCTTATCTAACCCTTGACCCGGAGAGAACCAGGGCGATTATTTCTTCTCTGGAAAATGAAGTGGCGAAATTGGAAAATTTAGGGAAGAATGCAGTTGTTGTGACTTCTCCTATTGTGAGAATGTATTTTAAGAAACTTACATCGGATTATTTCCCGGAGTTAATTGTTATATCTTATAATGAAGTGGAATCCAATGTAGAATTACAGTCGGTTGGGATGGTGACAGGTTAAATGACAATCAAAAAATTTCAAGGAAAAACAAAAGAGGAAGCGATTGAAAAAGCAAAAGCGGAATTAGGTGAAAATGCAGTTGTCATGAACATTAAGGAGATAAAGCCAAAGGGAGTATTTCAGAGCTTAAAAAAATCTACCTATGAGGTGACGGCGGCAATGGAAGAAAAAGAAAATTATGTGGATTCAGGCCTTGCATTGAAAAATGCCCAGAAAATGCATGAGACAATTAATATGACAGCGGATGAGCCCATTAAAATACCTTTGGTAAAGGAAGAGCCCATGGATCAGGCAAAGGCAGAGCAGAGTGCCATTGAGTTTTTAAAGCGCAATGCGGAACTTTTGAAAAATGAGTCTTCACAGAAAACCACGGATGATTCAGAGAGAACAGAGAGAATTGAAGAAAAACTGGAAAATCTTCAGAGTATCCTGGAAAAACAGTACAGTGAAAATCAGGAGAAGGCAAAGGAAGAACAGGAGTTTATGAAAGCCGCAGGTTCCAAGAAGAATGAGAACCTGGCATTTATCAAGGTTTTGTATGAGACATTGATTGACAATGAGGTAAATGAAAAATATGTAAACCAGATAATGGACGAATTGGAAAAAGTCAATTGGAATGGCAACAGTGTGGACTATATTTTGTCCAATGTGTATCAGAAAATGATTTTAAAATTCGGTACGCCCCACGGCATTGATTTGTCGGGAAAGAAACCCAAAATTCTCTTTTTTGTGGGGCCCACAGGGGTAGGAAAAACAACTACCATTGCAAAAGTGGCGTCGAAGCTTAAGGTGGAACAGGGAAAAAAGGTAGCATTTTTGACGGCGGATACCTATCGTATTGCAGCTGCGGAACAGCTTAGGACTTATGCAAATATTTTGGATACCCCTTTAAACATTATCTATTCTCCGGAAGAGTTAAACCAGGCGGTGGAGAAACTGGAAGACTTTGATGTGATTTTAGTGGATACCGCAGGTTTTTCCCACAAAAATGTGGAGCAGAAGGAGGATATCAGAAGGCTGATTAAAAGCGTTGATGTCAAGTATGACAGCGAAGTTTACCTGGTGTTAAGCGCTACCACCAAGTATAAAGATTTGATAGAGATATCCGATGTCTACAAAGAGATATCCAATTATAAAATAATATTTACAAAACTGGACGAGACAACAACTTACGGCAGCATTTTAAATATTAAGTTATATTCTAATGCTGAAGTTTCCTATATTACCAACGGGCAGAATGTCCCGGATGATATTGAGGTTTTTAATTCACAAAAGATTGTGAAACGGTTGCTAGGAGGAAGGTAACCTATGGATCAGGCACAACAGCTTAGGAATGTGATTAAGCAGAAAAATCAGGAATCACCGCCGGAGCATGCAAGGGTCATTACCATTACCAGTGGAAAAGGCGGGGTTGGAAAATCCACGGTGGCGGTAAATATGGCGGTGTGGCTCCGGAAAATAGGAAAAAGGGTCCTGATTTTTGATGCGGACTTGGGATTGGCAAACGTGGAAGTCATGTTTGGTGCTGTCCCACAATATAATCTAAGTGATTTAATCTATAAAGGAAAAAATATAAAAGAGATTATTTCCCAGGGGCCCATGGAGATAGGATTTATTTCTGGGGGGTCCGGTATTGCAGGGTTAAGCAATCTGACGAAAGACCAGATTGTATATCTGGTACATTCCCTGGCGGAATTAAATGAGATGGCGGATGTGATTATCATTGACACAGGGGCTGGAATATCTGACAGCGTGTTGGAATTTGTGCTGGCGAGTCCTGAGATTATGTTAATCAGCACCCCGGAGCCCAGCTCTCTCACAGATTCCTATTCCCTGCTTAAGGCACTGTACCGCAATCCCACTTTTAGCAAAGACAAGGCGAGAATTAATATTGTGGCCAACAAAGTCAATACCATAGAAGAGGGGGACGCAGTTTTTTCAAAATTAAATTCAGTTGTGTCGCAGTTTTTAAACGGAAATCTGAATTTCCTGGGGATGATACCCCAGGATCAGGAGCTTGAAAATGCCATCCGCAGTCAGAAAATTGTTTCACTGGAGAGATTAAAAGCATCCTCTTCCCAGGCTTTTCGGATTCTAACCGATAATTTTCTGAATGAAAAAAATGAACAAATTGTGATACATAGGGGGATTACCCAATTATTTATTAACTTTTTATCCAGAAAGTAGTATAATTAGTATAATAATGAAATGAGGCAATTCAGATGATTACAGATATTATTCATTTGGGAGACAAAGTGGATTTTTGCCTGGTACAACAGATGGCGCAGGAACAAAAGACAGGAGTTTCCCCCAAGATATATAAGAGCCAGGTTAATGATATCGGCGATAATGGCGATATTGAAATTACTATGCCTATAGAAAACGGGAAAGTGCGTCTTTTACCTTTAGGTGTGCGGTATGAGTTTGTCTTTTATGCAAAGACAGGGCTTTATCACTGTATTGGGCAGATAAAAGAGCGCTGTAAAAAAGATAATATCTACGTTCTTGTAGTAGAACTCCACTCTCAGATGGAAAAATTTCAGAGAAGACAATATTACCGTTATCCCTGTTTAATTGACGCTGAGTTTTATCCCATCACAGAGGAGGACGCAGAAAAGAATTCCACAGAAGATATACTGAATCAGCTGAGGGACGACCAATTCTATGAAAAAAAGAAATTTTGCAAAGTTGTGGATGTCAGCGGCGGAGGAGTACGCATTATCGCAGAAGAAAAATTGCAGGTGGGAAGTTTTCTTCTGCTGATATTAAAACTTACCAATGAGGTGATGGACACACAGCACTATATCATGGGGCATGTACTTACTTCGGAAGTTCTAAAAGGGTATACAGACAAATTTGAGATAAGGATTCAGTTTATCTTTAAAGATAATAAGATAAGAGAAGAAATTATCAAATATATATTTGAGGAAGAGAGAAAAGACAGAAACAGTGAATTATAAAGTGTTTTTTTCATGTTTTACCTGCATATGTGTAATGCATATATGGGAAAGGAAGTTCTTATGAAGAAAAATATTTTGGTTGTCGATGACTCTGCACTCATGAGAAGGGTGATTTGTGATATAATTAACTCAGATAGTACATTTCAGGTGACAGATGTTTGTAAAGACGGACTGGAAGCATATGAAAAATTAAAGACAACACAATATGATGCGGTATTTCTTGATATTAATATGCCCAGAATGGATGGACTGGAAGTACTTAGAAGACTTCAGAGTGAAAAGATCAAAACAACTGTTATTATGATCAGCACTCTGGCTATAAGGGATGCGGATATTGTCATACGCGCCATGGAATTGGGAGCGGTGGATTTTATCACCAAGCCAACCAATATCATAGAGGCCAAAGGAGAGGTTTTCCGGACAAAGATACTGGATACTTTAGCTGCAGTGCTAAAGACACAGCGTCCGGTAAAAACTGTAGTGCAGCCTGTCAGACCGGCAGTGCCTAAAAAGCCCAATAAGAAATCTTCTGCGGTGAAAGGGGAAAAGCTGATTGCTTTAGCCTGTTCCACCGGGGGCCCGAAAGCATTACAGCAAGTGATACCTTTTCTTCCCAAGGAATTGGATGCCCCTGTGGTTTTGGTACAGCACATGCCCATGGGATTTACCAGGTCTATGGCAGAGCGTTTGAACGAAATCAGCAAGGTGTCTGTAAAAGAGGCGGAGGAAGGCGAGATTTTACAGAAAGGATGTGTCTATGTTGCCCCGGGAGACAAACATATTGAGGTTGCCAAAATGGCGGACGGCAAACATAAGATTACATTCAACGACATGCCGGCAATCGGAGGCTTAAAACCTTGTGCCAACATAATGTATGATTCTTTGACAAAGACAGGATATGATGAAATCGTCTGCGTGGTTCTCACAGGTATGGGGGCAGACGGTACCAGCGGAATCCTTTCTTTGGAAAAAAGGAAATCTATTTATGTGATTTCCCAGGATGCAAAGAGTTGTGTGGTATATGGCATGCCGAAGGCGGTTTATGATGCCGGCGTTGTAGATGAAGTGGTTCCTTTGACAGAAGTTGCAGCGACAATTACCAAGAGAGTGGGGGTACATTAAGATGGATGTAAGTCAATATCTTGAGATTTTTATTGATGAGACCAATGAACATTTGCAGAATTTAAGTGACTGCATTATGGTTCTGGAAAAGGAGCCGGATAACAAAGACACGATAAATGAGATTTTTCGTGCAGCACACTCCTTAAAAGGAATGGCTGGTACCATGGGCTTTAAGCGTATGCAACATCTGACCCATGATATGGAAAACGTGTTCCAGGAAGTACGCAGTGATAAGATTTCTGTCAACAGCAGAATGATTGATTTGTTATTTGAATGTTTGGATGCTCTGGATAAATATTTGGAGAATGTAAAAGAAACTTCAAATGAGGGTACGGAGGACAATGAAGCGATTATTAAAGAGCTGAATGACTTTATTGCCCAGGCATCCGGGGAAGCGTCTGCTCCGGCACCGGAACCTGCCAAGGAAGAAAAGTCCGATACTGCAAAGGATGAGGACGAAAGGGAAAAGAAGTTCTTGAAAGTGGAACTGGATGAGGTGGAGAAGACGGCAATCAAAAGCGCAGAGGATTCAGGAACCAGGGTTTACGGTTTTACAGTGTATATCCACCAGGATTGTCTCTTAAAAGCAGCACGGGCTTTCCTTGTCTTTAAGGCGGTGGAAGAGTTTGGCGAGATTATCATTTACCGTCCCAGTTCCAGGGATATTGAGGATGAGAAGTTTGAGTTAGATTTTACATTTTTCCTGGCTTCCTCAGAGGATCTGGAAAAAATTATACCGGGCACTTTGGCTGTGTCAGAGATAGATGCGGTCTTAGCTGAGGAAGTGAAATTTGCTGATTTCAATAAAAAGGAGGAGACATCTGTCTCAGCGGAAGCTGCTCCGGCGCCAAAGGAACAGGAACCGGCGAAGAAGGCTGCACCTGCCGCAGCAAATGCAGGGAAGAAACAGGCGGCCAATAAACCTGTGACCAGCCGTACCGTCCGTGTGGATATTGAAAAATTAGATGCGTTGATGAACCAGGTCAGTGAGTTGATTATTGCAAAGAACAGTCTTGTTTCCATCAGTGCAACAGAGGGTGGAAATTTTGAGAGCCAGCTCTTCCATGAGCAGATAGAATATTTGGAGAGAATTACCACCAGCCTTCACGAGTCTGTTATGAAAGTGCGAATGGTTCCCATTGAGAGTGTGGTAAATAAGTTCCCGCGTATGATCCGTGACTTGTCCAGGAAATTGAACAAGAGCATGGAACTTTACATGAGCGGTGAAGATACAGAATTAGACCGTACGGTAGTCGACCAGATTGGGGACCCTCTGCAGCATTTGCTCCGAAATTCTGCGGACCATGGCTTGGAGAGTTCTGAAACCCGTATCCAGAGAGGAAAACCGGCAAAAGGCTCCATTTACTTAAACGCTTTTCAGGAAGGAAATAACGTTATTATTGAAGTCAGCGATGACGGTAACGGAATTGATACGGATGCGGTGAGGGAAAAAGCTATTGAAAGAGGGGTTATCACACCGGATCAGGCCGATGGAATGAGTCAGAAGGAGATTATCAATCTTTTGTTTATGCCAAGTTTTTCTATGGCAAAAAAGATTACGGATATCTCCGGCCGCGGCGTTGGACTGGATGTGGTGCGCTCTAATATTGAAGCTTTAGGCGGCGACGTAGAAGTTTCCAGTAAGTTAGGCGAAGGCTCTAAGTTTACCGTAAGACTGCCATTGACCCTGGCAATTATCCAGGCATTGATGGTGGAAATCAGGGACGAGAAATATGCCATTGCCCTTGGAAGCATCCAAAATATTGAAGATATTCCTGTAAACGAGATTCGTTTTGTGGAGGCAAAAGAGGTTATCCATTTAAGAGGGATTGTAATTCCAATTATCCGTCTTGACAAAATCCTTGAGATGGAGCCTTTGGAGAAAGAGCCGGAAAGCCTTACTGTGGTAGTGGTGAAAAAAGGCGACAACTATGCAGGTCTTGTGGTAGATAATCTTATAGGACAGCAGGAAATCGTAATTAAATCCCTGGGCAAATTTATCAAAGCCAATAAGATTATCAGCGGTGCAACGATTCTTGGTGACGGTGAAATGGCATTGATTTTAGATGTCAATACGTTGTTTTAAAGGAGGGTACCCAAGATGATGAATGGAATAGAGATTTCTGGGAAATCTACAAAACAGTACATAGTGGTGAAAATAGGAAGTGAGCAGTACGGCCTTGACATCAGCTACATAGACAATATTGTGCGTATGCAGACAATTACAAGGGTACCTAAAGTTCAGACCTATTTTAAGGGGATTATCAATTTGAGGGGGGAAGTTGTGCCTGTGATGAGTATCCGTCTGAAAATGCTTTTGGCAGATGATCAGTTTACAGACGCTTCCCGTATTATTATTCTGAAAATTGAGGAACAGGGAACCATTGGAATTATTGTGGATGAAGTCAAGGAAGTTGTGGAACTGGCAATGGATGATATTGACCGCCCTGCTCAGAAATCCAAGCTTGACAAAAACAGTTTTATCTTTGGTGTTGGAAAGCATGGCGATGAACTTATTTCTCTGTTTGACATCAGTGCTGTTGTTGATGAGCCGGATAATGCTTAAATACAAAGCAGAGTGGAGGAGGAACGGATGGGTAAATTTAGTTTAGAAGATGTTAACAATATGTATGTTGATGTCTTAAGGGAAATTGGAAATATCGGAGCCGGTAATGCAACTACGGCTATTGCGTCCATGTTGGGGCTAAGAATAGATATGAATGTTCCAAAAGTTGAGCTCATGGACGCTTCAAAACTTGGCTCAGCAATTTGTCCGGAAGATGAGATTATCGTAGGGATTTTTTTGGAGGTACAGACGGATATCGAGGGCAGCATGATGTTTCTTTTGAAGATGGGATCTGCCCAGTATCTGGTGAACAAACTGATGATGCGTGATGCGGATTACAAAGCGGAATTTGATGAGATGGATCTTTCTGCATTAAAGGAAATCGGCAATATTATTGCAGCATCTTATCTGTCTGCCCTTTCTGGTATGACACGTTTGACCATTACACCTTCCATTCCCTATATTGCGGTGGATATGGCGGCATCCATCTTAAGTGTGCCGGCGATTCAGTTTGGTCAGTTTGGAGATAATGCGCTTTTGATAGAGACGGAATTTGGCGATGATGTAATGATTGATGGTTATTTTATATTGATGCCGGAGCAGGATTCCTATGATAAGATACTTACGGCACTTGGTCTTTCAATGTAAGGAGAGCGGATGTATGAGTCAGGTTATAAGAGTAGGTATGGCAGATTTGAATGTTTGTAAATCACCGGATACTATCATAACATTGGGACTTGGTTCCTGTATTGGACTGACCTTTTATGATCCAGTGAGCAAAATAGGCGGAATGGTGCACTATATGCTGCCGGACAGTACACAGATGAGGAATAACAGTAATATTGCAAAATTTGCAGATACGGGGATAGATGAGTTATTAAAACGGGTCATAAGAGCAGGTGCCAACCGGAATTGTCTTGTTGCAAAGATAGCCGGAGGCGCAAAAATGTTTGAAGTTAGCGGTGTTTCCAATGTGGGAAATATTGGAGAGAGAAATGCGATTGCTGCCAAACAAAAATTAAAACAGCTTAGAATACGGCTGGTAGCGGAGGATACAGGGCTTAATTATGGGCGCACGGTAGAGTTACACTGTGACACAGGGGAATTTTATATAAAATCCGTGGGCAAACCGTTAAAAATTATCTAATAAGCCTCTGTATTGATGGAGGAATAGAAATGAATACGAAACCAATACCGGCACTTTTGGCTTTGATTGCAGGATTTGTCACATGTATTATGTCTTTTGTACAGCATGTAGACATTGTAGTATTTGCAAAGCGGTTTGTAATCGTATGTGTGATATTTTTTATTATCGGCATGATTGCAAGAATTTTGATAGAGGTAAATTTTAAAGATATACTGCACCCATTGCCGGAGGAAGAGGCGGTGAACGAGGATTCAATAGAAAATATTGAGTCCATGGAAGCGTCTGAGGAAGAGACAGAGAGCTTTAGGGAAGAATCCATGGATGAAGATTCAGAGGACGCTTCAGAAGATGATTCAGAAGAATCCGAGGATGAATAGCATTGGCAGAAATGAGCAAAACTGTGTAGAAACAGTTTTCAGATGATGGGGGCTTTAAATGAAGACAACAGACAAAGAAAAGTTATGGGAATCCTATCAGAAGAATCCTTCACCTGAAATTCGAGAACAGATTATCTTAGAGTATGCACCTCTTGTAAGGGTAGTGGCGGGAAGGCTGAGCATGTATCTTGGTTATAATGTGGAGTATGATGACCTGGTGGGATACGGCATATTTGGTCTTATTGATGCTATTGACAAATTTGACGCAGCAAAAGATGTAAAGTTTGAGACATATGCAAGTCTCAGAATCCGGGGTTCTATCCTGGACCAGATTCGCAAAATGGACTGGATTCCCAGGACAGTGAGACAGAAACAAAAAAAATTAGATGAAGCGATTAAGCGTGTGGAAATGCGGACAGGCAAAAATGCCAGCGATGAGGACATAGCAAAGGAAATCGGAATTTCAGACGCAGAGCTGACAAATTGGCAGTCCCAACTGAAAATAACGAACATTGTCTCGTTAAACGAATATGTGGAACAGGGCAGTGAGCCGGTTATGGATGCAAAGCACAATACTCATTTTGCCCAGCCGGAAGAACAAATCCAGGAAAATGAACTGAAGGAAGTACTGAAATCAACACTAGAACTTCTGACAGAGAAAGAAAGAAAAGTAATTGAATTGTATTATTATGAAGAGTTGACCTTAAAAGAAATCAGCAAGGTTCTTGATGTTTCTGAATCAAGAGTTTCACAGCTGCATACGAAAGCACTAATGAAAATGCGGAAAAAAATGGGAAGTTATATGGACATTCTTGTGGACTGATGGGGGAAATGTACATGGATAATAAGAATAGTTATTTTAAGCCAATGAAAAGAGATGGGAATATTTATTTAAAATTTTTCCCTGCGCAGGAGGGCGGTAAACGGCTGGATTTAAGGGATGTTCAAAATTATTTGAACATGCAGGGATATCCAGATACCGATGTGGTTTCCTTGAATAAGGGAATTATCGCCGAGGCTCCTGAGGAAGTTTATATTGGAAGCGATTTGGGAAATCCTTTTGATGAATCTGTGATGTTGTCTGTTTCCTTGGACAGTATGCTGGTATGGTGCAAATTTTATCCCGGCGCTGACGGGACAAGGGCCATTACACAGGATGGGATAATGGATGCTTTAACCCATGAAAAAGTTATCTACGGTATGGACGAAGAAATGATTGCCCAGCTGGTTAAAGAACATGAATATTGCACAGAATATCTTATTGCAAAGGGAACTCCGCCCAGTTTGGGAAAAGATGCCAAAATTGAGTATTATTTTTCTACGAAACAGAGTCTAAAGCCGAAACACAATGATGATGGCTCCGTTAATTATCACGAACTGGATATTATCAGCAGAGTGGAAAAAGACCAGATGATTGCAAAACTCATTCCTGCAGTCCCGGGAGAACCTGGTACTGATGTAATGGGCGGGGAGTTAAAGCCCAGGGATGTACAGCAGTTAAAACTTTCCTTTTCCAATAATATCCGTATTTCCGAGGACGGGACAGAGCTCTATTCGGAAGTGACAGGCCATGCATCTTTGGTCAATGGAAAAGTATTTGTCTCCGGTGTGTACGAAGTTCCCGCAGATGTAGATAATTCTATAGGGGACATTAATTACCCTGGAAATGTTTCCGTAAAAGGAAATGTTAAGAGCGGCTTTATGATTAAGGCGGAAGGAGACATCATTGTAGACGGTGTTGTAGAAGGCGCACAGTTATATGCCGGCGGACAGATTATTGTGCAGAGAGGTATCCACGGCATGGGAAAAGGCCTTTTAAACGCAAGGGGAAATATTGTCATTAAATTTATAGAAGGGGCAACCGTAAGGTCAGGTGGATACATTGACACGGAATCCATTATCCAGAGCCGTGTTTCCGCTAATTCAGAGATAACGGTAAACGGCGGAAAAGGATTTATTATGGGAGGAATGGTTCGGGCAGGCTCCAAGATAACAGCAAAGTCCATCGGTTCAAATATGGGCACTGCAACCATGGTGGAAGTGGGAGTGGAACCGGAAAAATTAGAGCGCTTTGCCGATTTACAAAGGAATGCCAAAGAAATCAGCCAGAAGATTGAAAAGATTCGTCCGGTTTTGGTGACATACACGGAAAAGATGAATTCAAGAGTTCAGCTCTCCCCGGAGCAGATAGAGTTCGTAAAAAAACAGGTAATGGCATTAAAGACTCTCCAGAGCCAGTTAGCGCCTATCAATGAGGAAATCAACACGCTCCGGATGGAATTTGTAAGTGCAAACCGGGCAAAGGTTATGATTCAGAACATGATTTATCCCGGTGTCACTATTAAAATTTCAGAATTGTCTATGACAACGAAAGATACCAGACATTACTGCCAGTTTGTCAAAGACAATGGAGAGATTAAGGCCGTAAATCTGTAAGAGACAGAATCGAGGTTGATAATTATGTCAGTTGGACCAGTTACAATTCATGGTGTCATCCAGAGGGCGAACGATGTGGGAGCGGTTAAGCATCAGGAAGACTCAAAACCTATGGTAGATCAGCAGAATATTCAGGCTCATATGAAAAATGAGCAGATGAAACATCTGAAACAAGTTCGCCATGCGGATGATTCAGAAAATCATAAAAAGAAATATGACGCAAAAGAAAAAGGAAATAATGAATACCAGGGCCAGGGACAACAGAAAAAAAAGAAACGATCCAATGAAAAGGATGGGTCAGTCGTCTTAAAAGCAGGGAACAGCCATTTTGATATGAAAATTTAGAGGAGATTGGAAGGATGACAGGAGTAGAAATTCTGTTGCTGGTAATCGGAGTAGTATTTTTTGTTGCCAGTTTCTTTATAGCAGAAAAATTATCGCCAAGTGAGCTGGGGAAAATCGGTGAGCTGAGTAATGAAGAGATTCAAAAAGTTATGGAGCGTGAACTTCAGAGAGCCACTGCCAGCATCGGCAGCAGAGTGGAAGAAAAAGTAGAGGAAGTTTTGGTAAAAACTGCGGATTCTATGGAAAATGAGTGCAATGACAAAATTAAAGCCATTGGGGAGTATTCTGACACGGTAATCGAATCTATGAATAAGACCCATAATGAGATTATGTTTCTTTACAGCATGTTGAATGATAAACATGCGGAGCTGACTCAATTTTCTTCAAAACTTCAGGAACTCTCCAGTGAGATAGCCAAAAAAGATGAAGAAATTCAGAAACATTTAGTTTTTCCAGTAAAGGTGGAGGAAGTACAGCCTCCTAAACCGGCGGGAAAACCGGGACGGAAACCGAAAGCAAAGGCAAAGGAAAAAGAAAAAGCTCCGGAGAAAGTGGAGATTGAGGCCGAAGAAGGGTTGAAAGATGTATTGTTTGAGGAGTTCAACGCAGAGATTGAGGCCGATGACAGAGAAGACTTTAATCATAACGAAGAAATATTAAAGCTGCATAAGCAAGGAAAATCAGCTATTGAAATTGCCAGGGAACTGGCCTTAGGTCTGGGGGAAGTTCAATTGGTAATTGGATTGTATGAAGGGAACCGGAAGAAGTGAAATTAAAATATTATTTAAGAGGAATAGGAATTGGCGTAGTGGTCACGACCCTTATTTTTATGGTTTCAATTGCACTTCATAAAAATGAGACGGACAATACACCTGCAGAGGACAAAAAAAATGCTACAGTGGCAGATATGCTGGAGACAGAATCAGAGTCAGAAAGTGAAGTCTCCCAGGAAGAAAATCAGCAGCTGGCCCAAAAACCTGAACAAAAGTCTACAGAAGTAAATAAGCCGGAGACAAAGAGTTCCGAAACTAATGTGCCGGAAGAAAAAAGTTCTGAGACGAAACCTGCAGATAAGATAGAGGAAGATGTCAAGGATGATAAGAAGGAAAATGACAATCCGGCAGATAATCCTTCTGACACGGCCCTTGACACGGGAAAAGTCAGGTTTGAGATTGGAGGAGGGGAATACTCCGATGTGATTTGTAAGAAATTACAGCAGGCAAATCTCATTGACAGTGCGGAAGAGTTTAATAAGTTTTTAATTGCCAATGATTACGATAATTTGATTTTACCGGGGGTCTATGCAATTCCTAAAGGGGCTACCTACGAGGAAATTGCAAAACTTCTGACAACGAAAATAGAAGAGAATTAAAAAAGGAGATGCAGATTTTATCTTGCATTTTCTTTTTTCTTGTGATATAATTTTTAAGGTTTGGCAATAGTGCCGGCTAAAAAGCACATATGTGGATGATGGGACAGGTGCCAAAAGGTGTTCCATAAGAGGAAACATATGGAAGCAATGAACCATACGGAGGTAATAAGATGAGTGTTATCACAATGAAACAGTTATTGGAAGCAGGTGTTCATTTTGGACATCAGACCAGAAGATGGAATCCTAAAATGGCTCCATACATTTACACAGAGAGAAATGGGATTTATATCATTGATCTACAGAAATCTGTAGGCAAAGTGGACGAGGCTTACAAAGCAGTTGCAGATATCGTAGCTGACGGCGGAACTATTCTCTTTGTTGGTACAAAAAAACAGGCGCAGGATGCCATTAAGGCAGAGGCAGAGCGCTGCGGCATGTACTATGTAAATGAGAGATGGCTGGGTGGCATGCTTACCAACTTTAAGACGATTCAGAGCCGTATTGCAAGGCTGAAAGCCATTGAAACTATGGCAGAAGACGGAACATTTGATGTTCTTCCCAAAAAAGAAGTTATCGCCCTTAAGAAAGAATGGGAAAAATTGGAGAAAAACCTTGGGGGTATCAAGGATATGAAGAGAATTCCGGATGCTATTTTTGTGGTAGACCCGAAAAAAGAAAGAATTTGTATCCAGGAAGCTCATACATTGGGTATTACTTTGATTGGTATTGCAGATACCAACTGTGATCCGGAAGAGTTAGACTATGTAATTCCCGGAAATGACGATGCAATTCGTGCGGTAAAACTGATTGTTTCCAAGATGGCAGACGCTGTTATCGAGGCAAACCAGGGTAACATCGAAGTGGATGAGGCCGAGTTTACAGAAGAAGAGGAAACAGTAGAAGAGTAAAAACAGTTGGAGGATTGAGAAATGGCTATTACAGCAGCAATGGTAAAAGAACTGCGTGAGAAATCCGGCGCAGGAATGATGGATTGTAAAAAAGCGTTAAACGAGACAAACGGCAACATGGATGAGGCAATGGAGTACCTGAGAAAGAACGGGCAGGCAAAAGCTGAGAAGAAAGCAGCTAGGATTGCAGCGGAAGGTATTGTTAAAATTGCAGTGAAAGACAATACAGCAGCTATTGTTGAGGTAAACTCCGAGACAGATTTTGTTGCAAAAAATGAGAAATTCCAGACTTATGTAGGGAAAGTTGCAGAGCAGGTACTTGTGAGCAACGCCGCTGATATCGATGCATTTATGGAGGAATCCTGGACAGAAGACGCTTCTAAGACTGTGAAAGATGCATTGGTGGAGCAGGTGGCTGTCATCGGCGAGAACTTAAAAATCAGAAGATTTGAAAAAGTAGTTGCAGAAAACGGATGTGTAGTTGATTATATTCATGGCGGCGGACGCATTGGCGTTATCGTAGAAGCCGACACAACAGTTGTAAATGACGCTGTAAAAGAAGCTATGAAGAATATTGCTATGCAGATTGCGGCATTAAATCCCAAATATGTGACGAGAAGCGAAATCAGCGCAGAGTATATTGCCCATGAAAAAGAGATTCTTTTGGCTCAGATTATGAATGATCCCAAAGAGTCCCAGAAACCGGAAAAGGTTATCAATGGCATGATTGAAGGCCGTGTGAATAAAGAGCTGAAAGAGATCTGCCTGGTAGATCAGGTTTATGTAAAGGCAGAGGACGGAAAGCAGACCGTTGCAAAGTATTTGGAGGCTGTTTCCAAAGAGGCTGGCGCACCGGTTTCTGTTAAGAGATTTGTACGCTTTGAGACAGGCGAAGGCTTGGAGAAGAAAAATGAGGACTTTGCGGCGGAGGTTGCAGCGCAGATGCGTTAGTGAACTTTGTGGCGAATTTTATAACGAAACGAAAAGAATCTATGGGTAAATGCTCATAGGTTCTTTTTTTGAACTTTATATATGAAAATATTAAAAGTTGAAGTATAATAAGAGAAAAATAATAATTTCAGAAGGCGGATATGATGAGTTATCTTAGAATGTATAGAGATAAATTTGTAGAATCGAATGATTTGGAATACATTTATATGAATCAATCTTTAAAATTTGTGGATTATATGGAGCAAATTGGATTGGGGGATAAAATAGTAGAAATTGGAAGTCAGCAATTAAAAGATTCGGTTTCATTTTATCATGGGAAAAGTCTCATTCAAACTGTTAATACAATGAATAACCATTTGAATGCAATAAAAAAATTTTTTGTTTATCTTTACAAAGAAGGAATTGCTGATAATATTTTTAATAAAATTGCAGATTATGATGCTTTTAGGGATGAGATTATTACAGAGAACAATTTAAAACCTTCTAGTAATAGAGGATATATTGATGCAGATCAAATAAAAGAATTATTAGATTATTTTAATAGCTATCCTAAAAAGTATAGTAATATGACAATGATAGGGTTCTTTTTTAAGATTACATTATTGGTTCCTGCAAAACGAAAAGTAATCGCTAATTTGAAAGTGAAAGATTTTTCAGATGATTTTGAGCTGCTGTATCATAATGGTATTAAAATCAAATTACCACGGGCACTTAGCCAAGATATAAAAAGAGAGTTAGAAAAGATAAGTAGAGAAATTTGTGAGGAGAATTTATTTTTTGAATTGTTTTGTAGTTGTAAATATTCAGAGAATGTGTTTAATACACCATTTTATTATGCACTGAGAGAAACTGGATATGATGTGCCAGAGGATAAAGATACATTCTCTGTAGAATGCATTAGAAATACTGGGATAGTGAATTTAGCAGTGAATGGTGCGAATCCTTATTTGATTGCACGATTAACAGGATTAAGTTTGGGAAGTCTGGACGTATTATTGCGTAGATTCGAGATCAATATTGATGAACAAAGTAACATTGGCGAAATGATAAACAGGGAAATTAGTAAATTTCAATTTTATCAGGATATATAATTGAATTTGTTATATCGAAGACTTTGGAATGATACTTTAAAAATAGGTGAACTTAGTGATTATGTTAAATTTGTCAGACGGTGTCTGACAAATTTAAGGGAGGTAATGCATGGGCGAAATTAGATTAAATACTGTATTGGAAGATTTAATTTTAAACATTGAAGAAACCGTGAAAAGAGCAAAAGAGAACCTAGCAGGTGTTGTTAATAGCACCATGATAGAAACCTATTGGCTGATTGGAAAATATATTGTGGAATCAGAACAGAATGGTAACATTAAAGCGGCTTATGGAAGTAAATTACTTACTACTCTTTCTAAAGAATTGACGTTGCGTTTAGGTAAGGGCTATAGCCGGCCTAATCTAAATAATATGAGAAAGTTTTATTTAAGATATCCAGATTATCATTTAGTATCTGATAAATTGAGTTGGTCACATATCTGTGAACTGATAAAAATTGATGATGATTTGGAAAGAAGTTTTTATGAAAAAGAAGCGGTAAGCGAAAAGTGGGGAGTTAGGGAACTACAACGTCAAATGGAATCTGCGCTTTTTCTTCGGTTGGCAGTGAGCCGTGACAAAGAAGGAATTTTATCATTGGCACAGGAAGGAATTGAGATTCAAACACCTGAAGACGTAATTAAAAACACTTATACTTTAGAGTTTTTGAATATACCAGAATTGAAACAATATTCGGAAGGCGATTTGGAACAAAGGATAATTGATAATCTCCAGATATTTTTGCTAGAACTTGGAAAAGGTTTTACTTTTGTTGGACGACAGTATAAAATCACAGTGAATAATATTCACTATCATGTAGATTTAGTATTTTACCATCGTATCTTAAAATGTTTTGTGTTAATTGATTTGAAGAAAAATTCAGTAAGGCATGAAGATATAGGTCAAATGAATATGTATCTGGGGTATTTCGCAATGGAAGAGAATATGCCAGATGACAATGCGCCTATTGGGATTATTTTAAGTAAAAACAAAGATGAATTGCTTGTAGAATATGCTACTTATGGGATGGACAGTAATCTATTTGTTTCAAAATATGAATTATATCTGCCTAACAGAAAAGAGCTGGAAAAATTGGTTTATAATATTTTACATGATGATATACAAAACGGATAAAATGTAAATGTATAGATTGTAAAAATATATTTCATGATAATTTGGAAAAACAGAAATTTTGGGGAAGAACCTTACCCCCAAATTCCCCCAAATGGGAAATGGCTATCCCCCAAATTTGAAAAATCAGAAATCGGAAACTTTAGAAAGCAAAATGAAATTTCCCCCAAAATAAAATTTGGGGGATACGGTTGAAAAGCCGCTGGATTAGAGTAGTCAAAAATCACTGCAAAGCCAGTAAAATACATAGTTCTGGGGATATGCGACCAGGACACAAAAAGGGGAAAGTTCGCAAAACAGATGAAATAATTGTCGTATTTTGTCGACACATTGATATTTAAAACAAAAGTTCTTGTAAACGGTGCAGTGGCACTGTTTACAGGAACTTTTTACATTTCAAGGAAATATAAGTGGTAGAATATGGAGAAAAAGTATGTTAGAATAGAAAAAATGAGAACCTACTTATGATTTGGAGAAGTGAGTATGGACAAGGGAGAAGTTATTAAAAAAACTAATATTGAGAAAACGCATGTGCCAGATAAAGTTTATGCGTTTATGATTCAATCGCATCATATGTTATATGAATTGTTGAATTGTAAAGATGGAGATAGTGTGAGTGTTGAAGTATTTGATGATGTAGGGGTAGAACATGAAGATGGAAGCAAGGATGCTATTCAATTAAAAAGTGCCCTTTCTAATAGAAATCCGGTATCTAATAAGGCGGCTGATTTATGGAAAACAATGTATAATTGGTTGATTTCTGTAGAAGCTGGTGTATTTGATCCGGGAAAAGTAAAATTTATTTTATTCCTTAATGTCAATAAGCAAGGAACTATTGTTAATGGATTTCATTTAGCAGAAAGATATGATGAGGCAGTTTTGGCATGGAAGAATGCAAGAAGGGAGTTTTATGATGAAAAGGGGATACTTAAAGTAATTGGAGAAGCAATGTTAACAACTTAGTAGTGGTATGACATTACAACAGGATTAAGCCATTGAACCAACAATAATAGATGATAGGAATGATAAAAATACACTAAAAAAGGGCGGACTTCCCCCTTGGTGCTATCAGCTGTTTTTTCATATAGTGGTTATATTGTAGAATGTAAAGAAGTTGGCATCACCACCTTTCTTA
>NZ_RAZG01000041.1 GCF_003612565.1 Roseburia sp. 1XD42-69
CATAAAAAAATAAGTGCAGAAGGTAAAGCACTGATGAAATGCTTTATCTCTTACACTTATATGGTACTAAAAAGCGGCGTTCCTGTTCTCCCATGTAGAGAGTAAGAAACGCCGCTTCTGCGTCGTATTCAGTTTTTAGTACAATACCCTGCTTGTCCGTCGCTCGAAAAACCTTGATTTTCCAGTGTTTTCAAAAGTATCGTTATCTAACGTCAGCTTTATCAGTACCGTTATACAGACAGGAAGGGGAAAAGGCATACATTAACGGCAGGAACATTAGAGGAACTCCGGCAGAGGGAAGAAGAAATTATAAGAGATAAATCAGATGGAATCCGTGCAGAAGCAAAGAACATGACACTGGATGATATGTTTGAGTTATGGAGCAGGCTCAAAAGAGGGCTGAAGGGGAATACCTATCAGAATTACTGCTATATGTATCGGACATTTGTAAGCCCTGACATTGGGAAACTCAGGATAACCACATTGAAACGGTCAGATATAAAGGCTTTCTACAACTCACTGGTAGATGAGAAGAATCTGAAAATAGCAACAGTTGATAATATACATACGGTATTGCATCAAGTTCTGACGGTTGCGGTGGAAGATGGATATATGCGTACAAATATTTCCGACAATCTGCTAAAAGAATTAAAGCAGTCCCATAACACAGGGTCTGAACACAGGAGGGCGCTCACCGTGCCGGAGCAGGAATTATTTCTGGATTTTCTGAATAAAGAGAATACGCCATATTACCATTGGAAGCCTATATTTACGGTGATGCTGTATACGGGAATGCGGGTAGGGGAAATTACGGGGCTGCGGTGGCAGGATATTGATATGGCTGAGGATTTAATAGAGGTAAACCATACGCTGGTTTATTATAATCATGCAGAAAATGGGTGTTATTTCAGCATCCATACGCCAAAGACAAAAGCGGGCAATCGAACTATACCCATGCTGGATGAGGTAAAACAGGCATTTTTGGATGAGAAACGTTATCAGGAATTGAATGGATTGAAATGTAAAGTAACGGTAGATGGATATACGGATTTTATTTTTGTCAACCGGTTTGGGAATCTGCAGCATCAGGGGACATTGAATAAGGCACTTCGCAGAATCATCCGTGACTGTAACGATCTGCAGCTTGCAGGAGAGGAGAAAAAACCGGTATTGCTGCCGAGGTTTAGCTGTCACAGTCTGCGCCATACATTTACAACAAGGCTGGTGGAAGCTGGCATGAATCTAAAAGTTGTGCAGGATACGCTTGGGCATAAGGATTTTTCTACGACGATGAATATTTACACGGATGTGACAAGAGAATTGAAGCAGAGGGAGTTTGATAACCTTCAGGAGAAGATGAATCAGAAAAAATATAAAGGAACGACTAAAGAGGAGTCCTGATTTTGAACTATACAACAGGAAGAAAGCGGAAAGCGGCTTTCTTCCTGTTGTATTTCCGATAGTTTCCGATTATAATATAAGGGAGATGTCGGCAGCAATAAGAAAGAGGTATGTTTTATGAGTGAAGCAGAACAGCAGAGAAAAGAACGGGAACGTCAGGAGGATTTGCAGCGCCTACGAGATTTCCGTCCTATTGATGATGATTTTATGCGCTGCCTGTTTAAGGACAATGTGCCATTAGCTGAATTGGTGCTGCGGATTATTACAGGTAAAAAGGATTTGGTTATTACAGACTGCCAGACACAGAAAGATATGAAACGCCTGGCTGGCGCACGTTCTGTCTGTTTAGATGCATACGGAACGGATTCCATGGGAAAACGGTATGATTTAGAAATTCAAAGGGCTGACAAGGGAGCTGACCCGCTCCGGGCGAGATACCATTCCAGTGTTTTGGATATTGAGAATCTGGATGCAGGGCAGGAATTTAATGAATTACCGGATACCTATACTATATTCATCACAGAAAAGGATTTCTATGGAATGGGCGAGCCGCTCTATGTGATTGAGAGGATGAACCTGACAACTGGGAAAGGCTTTGGAGATGGGGAACATATTCTGTATGTGAATGGCGAATACAGAGGGGAATCTGATTTAGGAAAGCTGATGCATGATTTTAACTGTACGGAGGCTGATGATATGAATTTTGATTTGATGGCAGAGCGTACAAGATATTTGAAGGAAAATCCGAAAGGGGTGCAAGAGATGTGTAAGGCTATGGAAGATATGAGGAATGAAGCTGCTTTAGCAGAGCGGAAAGAGATTGCGCGTACTTTTATTATGATGGGAGAATTATCTTATGAAAAAATAGCGAAAGGCACGAAACTGCCGATTGAAGAAATTGAGAAAATGGCGGGAAAAGAGAAAAGAAATAATTTATAAAAGCAGATAATGTTGAATAGATAAGGTTTATGATAATATAAATGATTGCAGGGGGTAAAGGTGATGTCACTACAAAAGATAAAGCAGGTCTTTGACAAATTGAGCAATTGTACCATGTGGTCACTTCAACTGTTAAATGCCAGGGAAGTTCATGGTGAGTTTGTATATAATGCCCATGATATTGTGGTGACCACCTCTGATGCAATTATAGAATTCATAAGGGAATTGGAACTTACATATACTAAGGAAAAGGGCAGACTTTCAAAATATCAAATGGTTTGTGATTATGATGGAAGTACTGAAGGAGATAGAATATATAAGATTGAATTTTCAAGTGAACTTATCAGTGACTCTGGTGAAAAACTTGTACATGCTATGGCAAATCCAGATATGAAGGGAAATGCGTTAGACTTTTCAGCAAACGCTTATATCCTAAAAGGAAATATCCTTATAGATGAGACTCCGATACCTGTCAAATTATTTACGATAATCAGTCCTTTCAAAGTATTAAAGCATACTTTTATGTGGGACGGCGACAGCTTCAAGGTATTACCGGATAAATATTTATCACTGCGCAGATATGTCGATGTAGTAATGATTGATGATACGGCATATCTTTTTAATATGAATGGGGAGAAGCTTTTCAATATGGAAAGAGCCTATAAGTTTATCTGTCGTGATAAAATTGAGGAGATTATCAGTAGCGGAATTGTATCAGATGAAAGTATGTTTAGACAGTATGGAGCATCTGGGCATAATCCAAGAAAATTTGTGTCATTTGATGAAAACAGATTGCGAAAGATTAAAGACGATGCGGGGGTTAGGAACAGAATGGCTGGAAAGTTTGGAATTATTCAGACACCAGAGGGAATATTTGACTCATCTGACAGTGAAAATGTGAACAGGATTGTTAAATTTCTTTGTAAAAAAGGAATGATTGATCCGGTAAATGATGACCCGGTAGAAGTGGAAGGGGCAAGGCAATGGATGTGAGGTGACAGAATGTCAATTCTATTTCTCATGAGTATGTTTTTCTTATCATTTATGCCATTGTGGATTTGCATTGTATGTATTGATATGAAAAGCCTGATAGATGGGACAGATTATCCATATACAGAGTGGATTGGTTTAGGGATGATAACATTCCTTTTATTTGTCAGTGTGCTGATTACAATAAAAACGCTAAGAAAACAGGTAACTCAGAATACTGGAGAATATATAGTTGTTGCTGCTGAAAAAGATACTGTTTCAACAACAGCATACCTTTTATCCAATGCACTGCCTCTTCTTGCGTTTGATTTTACACAATGGTTTGATACGGTTCAATTTATAATAATTTTGGGGTTTCTTGCCGTATTATGCTTACTACATTATAGATGCGATAGTAATGTGTGTTTGGAACTTGTAGGATATCGGCTATATAAGTGTAGCCTACATGGTGAATCTGATGATAAGGAAGAAATAACAATATTAATCCGACGTAAACAATTAAATGTGAATGACGAGGTTGTTATCCGAAAGCTAAATGATGAATTATATATTGGTAAATATAAGGTGTCAGAAGAACAGCTATAATGAACCAATCCTGAACCATTTTTGAACCAATTTTTGCCAGGTTATGGGTATTTCAGGAGAGTTATGGGAAAGAGGGAAATGTGGGGATTATAGAAAAACAGGGGAATGGAGAGGTATGTAGGGGTATAAAAACAGATGTGCTTACAGTCCCGACAATGAAAACCCTGGAAAAATAATGAGGCTTGTAAATCCCATGAAAATTCTTCATGGAGAATAATATAAGATTTTTCTTATGATTCAGAAAAAACTACCCTTTTGCTTGCCATAGTTTAGGGGTGGTTTTTTTCTGTAATTTTATATATTTATTTGTCACACAGACAAGGGAAGGTTGTCTAATTAAATAGGAGGTAAAATTTATGAATAAAAAAACCAACAATGAAATGCAGGCTTTAGTGGATAAAGCTACCGCGGGAGATAAAAAGGCTCTTGAAACCCTTGTGGCAGGTGTGCAGGATCTTGTATTCAATTTGTCCCTGCGGATGCTGGGTACATTTGCAGATGCGGAAGATGCCACTCAGGATATCCTGTTGAAAATGATTACCCATCTGTCTTCTTTCAGAGGGGACAGTTCTTTTACAACGTGGGTATTCAGCATTGCGGCAAATCATCTGAAAAATTACAAAAAGCATATGTTTGCCCATTATCCGTTAAGTTTCGAGTTTTATGGAGACGATATAGAAAACGGTAAAATACAGGATGTGCCGGATTTAACACAGAATGTGGAAAAAGACATACTGGAGGAAGAACTGAAAATGTCCTGTACCAATGTGATGCTGCAGTGCCTTGATGTGGAGAGCAGGTGTATTTTTATATTGGGTACAATGTTTAAAATTGACAGCCGGATTGCCGGGGATATTTTGGGAATGTCCCCGGAAACGTACCGGAAACGGCTTTCCAGGATACGCAAAAAAATGGCAGACTTTCTGGGACAGTATTGCGGGGAATACGGCAGAGGAAAATGTAAATGCAGAGAAAGGATTAATTACGCAATACAAAACCACCGGATAAACCCGTTGCAGCTGGATTTTATGACAACCACGGAAATCCCTGTTCAGACCATGATAGATGTGAAAAATGCTATGGAAGATATTGACGATTTGTCACAGGATTTTTCTTTCTGTAAACCATATCAATCCCCAGAGCGAACAAAACATCTGATACAGGAATTTTTGGATTCCGTTCAGCTTTCCATTATTCAAAACTCATAAAGGAGACGAAGGATTATGAATACACAGTGTATCATTGATTATTTATCGGAGTTGAGCATGAACAACAACCGTGAATGGTATCATGCCAATAAGGAGGACTATAAAAAAGCCAATGAAGAATTTGAAAAGTTATTGCAGGCGTTGATGCTGGAAATTGGAAAATTTGACAGCAGTATTTTGCATAACAATCCCAAAGACCTTACCTTTAAGATTGTAAGGGATACCCGCTTCAGTCATGATAAATCACCCTATAACCCTGCGTTCCGCGCCCACATTTCCTCAAAGGGCAAGCTGCCGGTGCCTGTGGGGTATTACCTTATGATTAAACCTGGCAATCAGTCCTTTTTAGGCGGCGGCTTGTTTGCAGATATGTTTAAGGATGCCACAGCGATGATACGGGATTATATTGTACAAAACGGGGAGGAATGGGAAAAAATCATACATGAGCCGGAGTTTGAAAACTATTTTTCTGTCCAGGGGACGGCATTAAAAAATGTTCCAGCGGGGTATGACAAAGAGCATCCCCAGGCAGAGTATCTGAAATTCAAGAGTTGGTATCTGGAATATCCGTTAAAAGATGAAGAATTGATAAATGCAGAAACATTTTCTGCAAAGGCAGCAGAAATTTTCCGAATCATGAAACCTTTTAATGATTATTTAAACAAAGCTCTTGAGGGATTTCAGATGCCAAAAAGGTAAAGAAATTTTTAAATGGGAGTGCTTCGGCACTCTTATTTTTGTTGCATAAATAGTGGCACCATGTTATTATGAAACAAAAGTACCAGTTTTTTTATTTGTAAAGGGAAAGGAAGCAGTGGAACTATAGATGAGAGAGACAATTTTATTATTTAATTTTTCAGACGGGGACAGAAAAAAGAAATTATTGAGAGCGCTGTTGCCACTGAGGATGAAAGTGAAAGAAATTGCGGTAGAGGAATATGGAAAACCACTGGGGGATTTGGCGGGAATCAAAGGTTTTTCCATGAATGGGGAAGAATCGTTTTCTGGAGAAGGCCGGATGACTTTGGGAGAACTTTCCGGGGAAATGCTGGTGATGGCGGGGCTTTCCGAAAACCAGGTGGATCAGGTGTTAAAAGCATTGCGCAGGGCAGGGCTTGACATTCCTTATAAGGCGGTGCTGACTGCAGCCAATCAAAACTGGAATGTATGGGAATTGTTTCAGGAAATTAAAAAGGAGCACGAGACAATGGCCGGTATCAATGTAAAATAGGAAGGGGGCAGTTAAATGGGGGGAAGAATTCGGAGGTATTTGTGCAGTTTTGTTTTTGCAGCAATAATATTCTGCAGTGTGCAGTATAAGGTGTGTGCAGAGGAAGGGGAAGCCCTTGTCACAACGTCAGAGGCGTTTATGGATGCTTTGAGACAGAATAAAAGTACCATTACCGTAAGTGGTGAAATTACGGTTGACAATGGGGCGGAGACGGACGGCCGTATGCGCCCGGTAATGATTCCTGCGGGTACCCAGATACAGGGAGTGGCAGGAAGCAAAATTTGTTTTCGCAGCCCAGTCCAGATACAGGGGGACGGTGTGTGTTTTAAAGACATTGGAATGGAGTTTACTTCCAGCAATGCATTGGGAAGCGTTCCCCACAGGGAAATTTTTCTCGCAGGGCACAGCCTGATTTTAGACAACGTGGCCACTTACCGTCGGGGAGGAGATAATCCTTTGTTGGGGACGGAGGACGAACTGCTTCCCACTGTGTATTCCGGGGGCTTCACCGGGACACAGAACGGGGCAAATGCTTCCCTGACTGTGAGAAACTCTAAGGAAAAGACGATGTTTCAGGGGATCTACTTAGGTCATGGAGCGGAATATGACAATAAGTCTGTCTATCAGGGAAATGCTGTGCTTTCTATGGATGCCAGAGCAACCATCCGGGGTGCTGTGGATGCTTCCCTAAACAGCAAGGCGGAAATCTTTTTTTCTGGGGAGTCAATAAATAATTATGGTCAAGCAAAAGAGGTAATCGGGAATCAAAATACCACAGTTACATTGGCAAAAATCGCCATTGAAAATGCAGTTATGAGGAATTTAGGCAATCTTGTGCTGAGAGAGGAAGCATATCTGTCCCTGAGAGAAGCAGGTCTGGGAAATGTTACTTTAAACGGCACGGGATGTCTGGATTTAAATCCTATCCCGGGTGATACTGTGATTTCCGGAAATTTTGCAGGGTCAGGGCAGGCAAATCAGCGGGGAATTCTTGTTCTGAATCAGCAAGGCTCCGTTGCCATTGGAGGAAATATAACTGGGAGTACACAATTTCAGACAAAAGACCGCAATTTCCCAGGAATACTTACTGTGGGAAAAGCGTATATTACCGCTAACCGCGGGGCGTCAACGGAGAACAATTTTGTGCTTGCCCAAAAAACCATGGATAATGGCTTTAAGCTGAGATATACCGGCCGAAGCTGGATCGGGGAAAGGCAGCAGTCTGAAGACATCAGTATTGGCAAAATTGAAATTCTCTCCGCACCGGAGAGAGTTGACTTGGGGCAGATTATGGAGCCTGAAGATGGCAGTATTGCCAATGAAGGGGTGTATTTTGAAGTTAAATGGTATAACGGAAGCGGGGAAGTTTTAAGTAACGAAGTGGCGGAAGAATACTATTTTTATGACGTTGATTATGTAATTCCCATAAAGACGGAGTACTGGATATCTGATGAGCCGGATGTTCTGGGGAAAACAGACTGGGGACAGCAGGTTTATCTCACCCCGTCAGCCATATTTCCGGGCAGATATTGCCTTCAGGCAGGACCAGAGGCACAGCCGGGAGATTACACATTTTTGTTTTGCAGTGAGTATTGTGAAAGCGTTCCGGTTACGGTTGCAGATGTGAAAGCATTAAAAAATACAGTGGGAAAAGAGCAGCGTGTGATTTTCTATGGAGGGAATACCGTTGAGCCGGGAGTACCGGAACAGCCGGGGACTCCAGGAAACCCGGCTGCGCCGGAGGGGCATACACATGTATATAATGAAGTCCTGGCAACACCGGCGGGATGTACGGAAAAAGGGACTAAGACTTACAGTTGTGTATGCGGAGATACCTATACAGAATATTTTCCTGTACTGGGGCATAAATATGTGGAAAGCAAGACACCTGCAACACTTCAAAACAACGGAGGTGTAAGGCGGGTATGCAGTGTCTGCGGTTTTTCCAGTGATGTGGCGGATTTTTTGCGTATAAAGGAAGTTGTATTAAATAAGACGGATTATATCTGGAACGGCAGAGTAAAGACGCCTTCTGTGGCGGTTATTGACAGTGCGGGTAATCAGCTCATGTTAGGCAGAAATTATACGGTTTCCTATTCCAAAGGAAGGAAAAATCCGGGAGTGTACACAGTGACCATAACTTTTACCGGAAATTACAGCGGAAAGGTGACTAAGACATTTACCATAAGGCCCAAGGGCACCAGTCTTGTAAAACTCAGGGGAAAATCCAAAGGATTTCAGGCTCTGTGGAAAAAGCAGTCATCCCAGACCAGTGGTTATCAGATCCAATACTGTATGGAAAAGAGTTTTAAAGGCAAAACGGCTAAAGCCGTAAAAATAAAGAAAAATACCGCCGTGAAAAAGGATATATTAAAGTTAAAGGCAAAGAAAAAATATTACGTGAGAATTCGGACTTACAAGACGGTTAAAGTGAATGGAAATAGTAAAACCCTGTATTCTGACTGGTCTAAAGTTAAAACGGTGGGGACAAAATAGGGGAAAAAATATTACAGTAGGCATTGGAAAGGAACTGGAATTAAGTTTCTTTCTAATGCTCTTTTTTAATGCTAAAAAAGGAAATTCGTGGTATAATGCTTTTCATAGGGATAAGGTAAGACTAAATTTATAGCAGGATTGGAAAGGAAGAACTTATCATGAAGAAAATTTTTACAAACCGCCTTTTTATTTACATGCTGACTGCTTTTTTAATTACAGTTACCGCAATTTTTGTTTTGCAGACAGTTGTAAGCCAGGGAAGCAATACAGATTCCAGCCATGCAAAATTGGAGGATGTAAAATTAAAGCTGGAAGGAAACCAAGAGAATATTGAAAGGCTGACGAAAAATCTCAGCGAGGATAATCTGGCTAAAACAAGGGCATTTGCAGATATGATTGCCGCAGACAGTTCACTTACTAAAGATGCGGCCAAAATGGAAGAGATAAAAAGCAGGCTGATGGTGAATGAGCTTCACGTGATTGATGAGAATGGAATTATTACAGAGAGTACGATAGATACATATGTGGGATTTGACATGAAAAGCGGGGAACAGTCCAATGCATTTATGGTAATTGTGGACGACCCTTCCATTGAACTTGTGCAGGAACCCCAGGTGAATGTTGCAGAAGGTGTGGTTATGCAGTACATAGGCGTGGCAAGAAAGGATGCGCCGGGATTGGTCCAGGTAGGGGTTCGGCCCGAAGTGCTGGAAGAGACCCTTGCAGGTACGGGACTTAATGTAGTTTTAAAAGAGATTGATTTTGGCGAGAAGGGATATGTGTATGCCATCGACAAGGAGAGCGGGGAGATTTTAGCTCATGAGAATGACGCATTGATTGGAACAGCTGCAAAAGAAGCAGGATTCCCGGATGGATTGACAGGAAAAGGAAGGGCTGTGATTGACGGGAAAAGAGGGTATTATGTGGCGGAGGAATATGAGGGCCAGATTATCGGAACATTTCTCCCGTCAGGGGAGTATTACGCCCAGAGGAACAGCCAGACACTTGTGGTGCTTTTAAGTCTTGCCATTATTTTTGGACTTTTGCTTTATATGATAAACAAAATGGTTGATGAGAAGATTGTGCGGGGTATTAATCAGATTACGGACTCCATGAAAGAAATTGCGGAGGGGAATTTTGAAATCAGCGTTGACGTAAAGGGAAATCCGGAATTTATACAGCTTTCTGACAGCATAAATAAAATGGTGGACAGTATTTGCCAGAATATGAGTGAAAATGATAAACTTTTGGGCCAGCAGAAAGAGGATGTGGAAAGCAACCGGGTTTTAATTCAGAATATCAAAGACGTATGTACGGATTTGAACCGTATTTCAGGGGAGACATTGGAAAATGCAGACCACATGTACAATGGAACCGGGGAACAGGAAAAGGCTGTGGAGGATTTAAAACAGATAATGGAGAAGCTTATGCAGGAACTGGAGAACAGTGTGAAGGTTTCTGTCCATGTTTCCCAGGGAACGGGAGAAACCACAGAAAAAATTGCCCAGACAAATTCCCAGATGAGCCTTTTGAAAGATTCCATGCAGGAAATCAGCGATATGTCCCTGGAGATTGAAAAAATTATCGATGAGATTAATTCCATTGCACAGCAGACCAATATGCTTTCCTTAAACGCTTCCATCGAGGCGGCCAGGGCAGGAGAAATGGGGAAAGGATTTGCTGTTGTGGCAACCCAGGTGGGAGAGCTTGCAGCCAGAAGCGCCCAGGCTGCAAAGGAAACGAATGAATTGATTACAAATTCCATCAATGCCGTGGAGAACGGCAAAGAAATCACAAACCGCACAGCGGAAGCCTTTCATATTGTAGTGGAGAATATCAGGGAGGCAAACAGTGATATGGACAGGATTACCGGCATGGTACGGGAGAATATGGGAATTGTGACAAATGCGGTAAGCCAGATTGACAGAATTTCAGATGTGGTGGAGCAGAATGTGGAGATTTCCCACAATACCAAGCAGGCGTCTTCCAATATGGCAGAAGTTACCGGAAAACTGCTGGAGATTGTAGAGTAAAAAACGTGATATATAAAAAGGCCTTGTGTTTTGCAGGGCTTTTTTTGCGGAGAACTCACAGAGGAATGCAGCGTTGGGGATTTCCATTCCAAATGAATTTAAGGCGGCGGCAAAAAGGTAATTTCTTAACTTTTCACCAAAATAAAACAAAATATGCCACAACCAACAATATGAATAGAAAGCACCTTACCCTATAATAAAACCAGGAAAAGAGCAGGGAGGTGCTTTCGATGCGTTATGGGTATTTTGACAATGAAAAGAGGGAATACGTGATTGAAAAGGTGGATTTGCCCACATCCTGGACAAATTACCTGGGGGTGGAAGATACCTGTGTGGTGGTAAACCACACGGCAGGGGGATATATGTTTTATAAAACTCCGGAGTATCACAGGGTTACAAGATTTCGGGGAAACAGCGTCCCCATGGACAGGCCCGGCCATTATGTGTATATCAGGGACAATGAGACAAAAGATTACTGGAGCGTTTCCTGGCAGCCGGTGGGGAAACCTTTGGATAAGGCGAAATATACCTGCCGCCATGGAATGTCCTATACCGTCTATGAGTGTGAATATGAAAAGATAAAGGCAAGCCAGAAATTGTCGGTTCCCATGGGGGATGATGTGGAATTGTGGGATGTGACACTGGAAAATACCGACGATAAGGAGAGGGATTTAAGTATTTTCAGCTATGCGGAATTTTCGTTTCATCACATTATGATAGACAATCAGAATTTTCAAATGAGTATGTACTGTGCCGGCTCCTCCTATGAGGACGGGATCATAGAGTATGACTTATTTTATGAGGAGTTTGGCTTCCAGTATTTTACGGCAGACTTTAAGCCCGACGGCTATGACTGCCTGAGGGACAAATTTATCGGGAATTACCGCACGGAGGACAACCCGGAGGCGGTGGAAAAGGGAATATGTTTTGGTTCCAAAGAGCTTGGAAATAACCACTGTGCCTCCCTGCAGAAAAATATTGTATTGAAACCAGGGGAAAAGGTTCGGATGATTTTTCTTTTAGGAGAAGGAAACCGGGATGCAGGGAGAAAAATGCGGGAAAAGTATGGGGAGTTTTCCCAGGTGGATAAAGCCTATGAGAAACTTCAGGATTTCTGGCAGGACAAATTTGAAAAGCTCCAGATTCAAACCCCAAATGAGGGCATGAATACCTTAATCAACACCTGGACGCTGTATCAGGCGGAAATTAATGTCATGTTTTCCAGGTTTGCCTCCTTTGTGGAAGTGGGGGGCAGAACGGGCCTTGGCTACCGGGATACAGCCCAGGATGCCATGACGATTCCCCACTCCAATCCGGGAATGTGTAAAAAAAGGATTGTGCAGCTCTTAAAGGGTCTTGTATCCCAAGGGTACGGGCTGCATCTCTTCCAGCCGGAGTGGTTTGAGGAGGATGAGGGAAAGAAACCTTTTCAGTCCCCTACGGTAATTCCGGAACCGGATAAAAATGACAGAATTCACGGTATCAAAGACGCATGTTCCGGCGACGCCCTGTGGCTTGTAAGCGCAGTGGCGGAATATGTAAAAGAAACCGGGGAAATGGAGTTTTTAAATGAAAAAGTCACCTACGCAGACGAAGGGGAAGATACGGTATATGACCATTTAAAAACCATTCTTGATTTTTCCGCCAGGGAAGTAGGGGCAAGGGGTATCTGCAAGGGCCTGCGGGCGGATTGGAATGACTGCCTAAACCTGGGAGGGGGAGAGAGCGCTATGGTATCTTTCCTGCATTACTGGGCATTGCAGAATTTTGTGGAACTGGCAGCATACCTTGGCCGGGAGGATGATGTGAAAAAGTACAGAGAATGTGCCGACAGGGTAAAAGAAGCCTGTGACAGGGAACTTTGGGACGGAAAGTGGTATATCCGGGGAATAACGAAGAACGGAAGGAAAATCGGAACAAAGGAAGATGAGGAAGGGAAAGTGCATTTGGAGTCCAATACGTGGGCTGTGCTTTCCGGGGCCGCTCCAAAAGAGAAAGGGATCTCTGCTATGGACAGTGTGGAGGAATATCTCTATACTCAGTACGGGCTTTTGTTAAATGCACCTTCCTATACAAAGCCCGACGACGATATTGGTTTTGTCACACGGGTGTATCCGGGGCTTAAGGAGAACGGGGCTGTATTTTCCCATCCAAATCCCTGGGCCTGGGCGGCGGAGTGCAAACTTGGCAGGGGAGATAAGGCCATGAAGTTTTATGATGCCCTGTGCCCTTATTTTCAAAATGACATGATAGAGACACGGGAAGCGGAACCTTATTCGTACTGCCAGTTTATTATGGGGAAAGACCACACGGCATTTGGAAGAGCAAGACACCCCTTTATGACAGGTTCCGGGGGCTGGGCTTATTTTTCCGCCACCAGGTATATTCTTGGGATAAGGCCTCAGATGGATTATCTTGAAATAGACCCGTGTATACCAGGAGAGTGGGAAGGGTTTCAGGTAATGAGACAGTGGCGGGGAGCTTCTTATCATATTTCTGTGGAAAATCCTTTGGGAATTATGACGGGGGTAAAAGAAATTTTACTGGACGGCAAAAAAGTGGAGAAAATCGGTGTTCAGGAAAAGGGCTCCGAACATCAGGTAAGGGTAATTATGGGATAAGGGAGGTAAATTATGATAGAATTCGGTACAGGGGGCTGGAGAGCCATTATTGGAGATGAATTTACAAAAGCAAACATAAAGCTTTTGGCAAAGGCAATGTGTAAAAAGATGAAGGCGGAAGGCGTGGAGTTACATATTGTTTTGGGTTATGACAGAAGGTTTCTGGCAAAAGAGGCCATGCAGTGGGCGGCGGAGGTTTTTGCCGCAGAGGGGATTAAAGCTTACTTGATTAACAAATCTTCTCCCACACCCCTGATTATGTTTTATACCATGAAACATGGACTGGACTATGGAATGATGGTAACGGCAAGCCACAACCCGGCAATCTATAACGGAATAAAAGTCTTTACCAAAGGGGGAAGGGATGCGGAGGAGACCCAGACAAGAAATATTGAGGGATATATCCGTGAAATCGAAAAAGAGCCTGTGGAGAGCATGGAATATGCCAAGGGGGTGGAGGCAGGACTGATTGAAGAAATCTATCCCCTGAATGAATATCTGGATAACATTATTGATGCAGTGGATATGGGGGCCATACGTCAGGCGGGGCTTAAGATTGCCATTGACCCAATGTACGGCGTAAGTGAAACCTCCTTAAAGACTATATTATTAACGGCAAGGTGCGATGTACAGATGATTCATGAAAGGCATGACACTTTGTTTGGGGGGAAACTGCCCTCACCTTCCGCCGCTACCCTTAGAAGGCTTCAAACCTTTGTCATCGACCAGAAATGCGATATCGGGCTGGCTACGGACGGGGATGCTGACCGCATCGGAGTAATTGACGATACCGGAAGATTTCTTCACCCCAATGATATTTTGGTGCTCCTTTATTATTATGTGGTGAAATACAAAGGCTGGAGCGGGCCTGTGGTGAGAAATCTGGCCACCACCCATCTGCTTGACAAAGTGGCGGAGAGCTTTGGACAGAAATGTTATGAGGTTCCTGTGGGATTTAAGCATATCTCTGCCAAAATGGCGGAAGTAGATGCTATTATCGGAGGAGAGTCCTCAGGAGGACTTACGGTAAAAGGCCATATTAACGGAAAAGACGGGGTTTATGCGGCAGCCCTTCTTGTGGAAATGATTGCAGTGACAGGAAAACGCCTGTCGGAAATCTATCAGATGATAGAGGAGGAATGCGGAACGATATATATGGAGGAGCGGGACTACAAATTTTCCCAGGAGAAAAAAGCTGCGATGCAGAATATTCTTATGGAGGAGAAAAAAGTCCCGGAGATTCCCTATGAAGTAGAGCATATTTCTTACATGGACGGGTGCAAGATTTACTTTAAAAACGGGGGCTGGGTCGTTGCCAGATTTTCTGGTACGGAGCCCTTGCTGCGAATCTTTTGTGAGATGCCGGGAAAAGAGGATGCCGAGAAAATAAGCAATATATACGAAGAATTTTTAGGCTTAAAATAAGTAATTCAGGCGGTTTTATGGTATGATAAACCATGAAACCGTCTCTTGTTATTTACGCAAAAATTTATATTTATGGGATAGATGTTAAAGGAGGGGCAAAATGGGAACACTGGGAAACAGAAAAAGCTTAAGATGGAAAATGGTAAGAATGATGTTGTTTGGGTGGCTGCTTCCTCTTTTGATCCTTACCCTTGGCATGATATTTACGGTATCCTCTATGATAAAAAATCAACTGGAAAAGACCATTGTCGTCTCCTCTGACAAAGCTATGGAAATCTGTGATATGCAGTTTCAGGAAATGATTGTATCCTCAAAAAATGCTTCCTATAACGGAACCATCCGGGACAGTTACGTGAATTTTATGCGCCAGGGAGCCAGTGTAAGGGATAAAAAAGCAATTAGTAATTTTCTAGCCCAGCAATATAAATATGACGCCCGTATTTTATGTACTATGCTGTTTTTTTTAGATGATCCGGAGGAGGTATTTTATGTTTACAATACATATCAGGACAACAACACGGGGAATGAGGCATTTCGGCGGAAAAATTTTTTTATGGATTACGTGCAGAAGGAAGTGATAGAAAAAAGTGAAAACCTGGATACGGGCCTTGCCCTTATGGAGAAAGAGGGGCATCTTTATTTTGTGAGAAATCTGGTAAACAGTTCCTTTACCCCTTATGCCATGCTGGTTATGGAACTTAAGCCGAAGGATATGCTGGAAAGTTTAAACAGTATTTGGGGAATGGAGCATTATGAAATGTATATTGACGGTGTGCCTTTGATGCAAAACGGGGTGGATAAACGGTTTCATAAGGAGCGTATCAAAGATATTACAGAGGGCAGCGTGTATTATAATAACCGGAAGGAAGCCTTTGTCTATAAAGTGACGAAGAGGGGGCCTCAGCAGATTGCCTATGTGGTGGAATTGAATTCTAAGAGTATTATAGATGAAACTGTGGTGCTTTGGTATACCTTTACGCTGGCATTGTTTTTTATGCTGCTTCTCATTGCGGTAGTTTTTCGTTTTGTGCACACAAAGGTGACAAAACCTATGGCGGAGCTGATTGAAGGGGCCAGGGAGATTGCCCTGGGGAATTACGGTCACCAGGTGGAGGTGGAAAAAAGCAGCGATGAATTTGAATATCTGGACAGGGCATTTAACACCATGTCATCAGAATTGAAATACCAGTTTGAAACGATATACGAGGAGGAGCTGGCCCTTAAGGACGCCAATATTAAGGCTCTGCAGTCCCAGTTTAACCCTCACTTTTTAAATAATACCTTAGAAATCATAAACTGGGAAGCCAGGATGAACGGGAATGACAATGTAAGCGGCATGATAGAGGCCCTTACCACTATGCTGAATGCCACCATGAACTGGAAACAGAGGCGTTTCGTGATGCTTTCTGAAGAACTCTCTTATGTGGATGCCTATCTGTATATTATTTCCAGCCGATATGGGGAAAGATTCCAGGTTCACAGAGACATAGACGAAAGCCTGCTGGGCGTATCTGTTCCTATTCTTATCATACAGCCCATTGTGGAAAATGCGGTGGAGCATGGGGTGGAAGAAAACAGAAAAGGAATTGTTGAGATTAAAATATACAGGGAGGAGGATAAACTTTATATTAAAGTTATAAATGACGGAATTTTGAAGGAATCGGATAAGGAAAAAATACGAAGATTATTAGGGGAGGGAGAGGCAAAACTGGATGAATCTCATATCAGTCTTGGCATACGTAATGTGAACAGGAGACTTAAAATTATTTACGGGGATGACTGCGGTTTAACTGTAGAAAGTGACGAAGAAAGCAAGACAGTCAGCACAATTTTGGTCAAACTGCCAAAGGAGGACAATATAAGTCAATAAATGGCAAGTCTGACAATTACCATTTTCCCTTGCGTCCGGTATGATATAGACAGATGAAAACAAAGCATCCAATTAAACATTTAAAGACAAAGGGAGGTATTTCTATGAAAATGAAAAGAGTTGCAGCAACAATTTTATCAGGTGCTATGGCAGTTTCACTTGCGGCCTGCGGGGGTGGAGACAAGGCTGGCGAGGGAGCAAAATCAGCAGCGGCAGATGCGAACACTGAGTCGGCAGGAGAAGGAATTGCGGAGCAGGCCCAGGGGGGCGTTGAACTTGAAGTAGTTACCACATTTGCAGGAAATGATGGAAATGCGCAGAATTACAAAACTTTCTATCAGCAGTGGGAAGAAAAGACGGGCAATAAGATTGAGGATATGTCCGCAACCGCTGACGACACTTTTAAAGTGCGGGTGGTAACAGATTTTGAAACGGGGTCGGAGCCGGATGTGTTATTCTTCTTTAACGGATCAGATGCAAACAGCTTTATCGAGGCAGGGAAAGTAGTGTCCATAGAGGATATCCGGGCGGAATTTCCCGACTATGCATCCAATTTGGATGACGGACGTATTCCGGTATCTTTAGTGGACAATAAGGCATACGCAGTGCGGTAAACGGAATCTGGGAGGCTATGTTTGTAAATACGGAAATTCTGGATGCAGCAGGGGTTACCATGCCAGGGGCAGATTATACCTGGGAGCAGTTTACAGAGGACTGCCAGAAGATTAAAGAAGCAGGCTATACGCCTATCGCAGCAGCATTGGGCGACATTCCCCATTATTGGTGGGAGTTTTCAATTTTTAATTACAATACGCCGGAAAACCATCTGACAATTCCGGAAAATATCGAAGATGAAATCGGAAAAGGATGGGTAGCAGGTATGGAAGATATCAAAGCCCTTTATGAGGCGGGATATTTCCCGGAAAATACCCTTTCCGCTAAGGATGACGAGACCTTTGCCATGTTTACAGAGGGTAAAGCTGCATTCCTTCTTGACGGTTCCTGGAAGGTAAATGGAATTGCATCCGCCTGCCAGTCAGACCCGGATGACCCTTCCACACTGGATACAGAAAAGCTTGCAAAATTTGATGTCACCTATGTGCCTGCAAAGGACGGCAGAAAGGCAACTGATTTAATCGGCGGATTGACCAGTGGATATTACATTACAAAAAAAGCATGGGATGACCCGGAAAAGAAAGCAGCGGCAGTTGATTTTATATCTTATATGACTTCTGATGAAGTGGTGCCGGAATTTGCACAGCACGGCTCCAGCGCTCTTAAGAATGTACCGGAAGTAGATGAAAACGTATTTAATGAACTGCAGATGAAATCTTTAAAAATGGTAGCAGGCAGCACTTCCTTTACAGGGCCGGTTCAGGATTTGTTCCAGGGGGAGAGCAGAGTGCCTACATTTGACGGTATGCCTGAAATCGTAAGCGGAGCAGTAGATGCAAAAGATGCAGTTCAGGAAGGTCTTGATATTTACTGGAGCTCAAATTAATGAAATTGGATAACTGTAAATGACGGGGATATAACCCTGTTGGTTAAATGCCGGAGATTTTATCTCCGGCATTCCTAAAAAAGAAGGTGAACATATGGGAGCTAATATTTATAAAAATAAAAAACCATTATTTCTGTTTTTACTTCCGGCATTTATCTTTATGGTTGTGTTTTTATATTTTCCATTTTTTTAAAATATTGTAGATAGCTGCATGGAGATAAAGCAGCTTGGAATTTCCGGAGAGGTGTTAAATGAGCCCTGGTATTCCAATTATGCAAAGCTGTTTACAGATGACAATGTGCGGACATCTCTGAAAAATACATTGATTATGACAGTTGTGACCATCTTCGGACAGGTGGGAATCGCTCTTTTACTTGCCCTTATGGTGGACAATATAAAACGCAGGGCGAAAGTATTTAGAACCATGTTTTTCTTCCCCATTGTTGTATCCGCAACTGCCCTGGGTCTTTTGTTTAACCTGATATTTTTATACGACACAGGAATGATAAATCAGCTTCTTTCCATGTTTGGGAAACAGGAACTTACTGATTGGAAAAGTGAGAAATGGGCATTGTTTACCATGATGCTTCCCGTTATGTGGCAGTATGTGGGATTTTATTTTGTCATAATCCGGTGTATACCATGGAAGTTTCCTGGGGAATCGCAGGAACAAAGAACTGGTGGCTGTCCATGTTCTCTGTGATACTGCCCCAGGTAGCCGGGAATTTGTCTTTTGCAATTATTGTGCTCACAGGATATATCAGAAGTCTGCCTATCGAATTAGAAGAAGCAGCTTTTATGGAAGGATGCGGCCCTATACAGATTTTCTTCAGGGTGATTGTCCCCCTGACAAAGCCCTCTTTTGCTACCGTGGCAATTTTCTCTTTCCTTTGGAGTTATAATGACTTGTTCACTCAGATGTTTTTCCTGAGAAGGCCTGATATTATGGCTATTACCAGGCTTTTAAATGAACTTACCTCCAATGAAGGTACGGATTACGGACTTATGGCCGCTGCAGTTTCCCTTGTAGTGGTTCCTGTAATGATTGTATATATTTTCATGCAAAAGTATATCATAAAGGGTATGACAGCAGGTGCTGTAAAGGGGTAAAAATGTATAAAGTTGTGATTATTGACGATGAACCTATTATTGTGGAGGGATTGTCCAAGGCAGTCCATTGGGAAAAATGGGACTGCCAGGTGGCGGCAACGGCAGAAAAAGGACAGAGCGGAATTGAAATTATTAAAAGGGAAAATCCGGACATTCTTTTTTCCGATATCAGGATGCCGGGGATGGACGGACTTTCCATGATTGCCGCACTGAAATCGGAGCATCCCCATATGCAGATCGCCATTCTCACAGGATTTCGGGATTTTGAGCATGCCAGGGAGGCCATACGCCTTGGGGTGGCACGGTTTCTGCTGAAGCCTTCCAAAATGGAAGAGTTGGAGGAAGCGGTTCAGGTTATGGTACAAAATCTTTCTCACAGAAAGGAAAACACAGAGGGGGAAAAGGAAGAGGGAGGGCCGGAAGCGGCAGCGGCGGGGAGTTTTATCGCCCAGAATGCCGTTAAATATATTGAAGAAAACTACATGGAAAAATTAAAGCTTTCCGATGTGGCAGACCATGTGTATGTAAGCCAGTGGCACTTGAGCAAGATTTTAAACCAGCATGTGGAGAAAAGTTTTTCCGATATCTTAAACCATGCCAGGATTGAAAAGGCAAAGGAACTTCTTCGGGAACCTTCCCTGCGCATAGGGGATATTGCGGAAAAAGTAGGGTTTTTGGATATGGCCCATTTCTCCAGGGTGTTTAAGAAACATACAGGGGTTTCGGCAAATGAATTTCGGAATCAGATGAAGAGTGAAAAAGAATAAGAAAACTTCATAAAAAAGAGGTAAAGGTCAGCCCAGGGGCTGACCTTTAATAATGCGTTTAATTTCAAGGGTTTCTTTGTCCAGAAGAAGAAAATGTGCTTTCTTTCCCGGAGCGATACTGCCGTAGAGATCGTCAATCCCAATGGAGCGGCAGGGATTTATAGTAGCGGCGGCAACGGCGCTTTCCAGCGGTATTCCCATGGAAACGGCGGTTTTCATACATTGGAACAAGGGAGTTACGCTGCCGGCGATGGTGCCGTCTGACAGGGTTGCCTTATTTTTTACTACGGTAACCTCCTGTCCTCCCAAGGTATATGTGCCGTCAGGTTTTCCTGCAGCACGCATACTATCGCTGATTAAAATAACACGGTTTTCAAAAAGCCGGAAAGTGGCACGAACCACCGGGGAAGAAATGTGCAGGCCGTCACAAATCAGTTCTACATAACATCCGGGGGTATCAAAAGCCGCTCCGATTACTCCGCTGTCTCTGTGATGGAAGGGCGGCATGGCGTTATATAAATGGGTAACATGGTTAGCGCCTGCATCCATTGAGGCTTTAGCGGCATCATAATTCGCTTCTGTGTGGGCAATGGAAAATGCCAATTTGTCCTTAAATTTTTCAATACAGGGCAGGGCATTGGGAAGCTCTGGCGCTAAGGATATGAGTTTCACCAGTCCTTGGGAGAGATCTATCCAGTGTTCCACTAATCCGCCGTTGGGAGAAAGGATATGGGCCTCATTCTGGGCGCCTTTCTTTTCCCGGCTGATAAAAGGCCCTTCCATGTGTATGCCTACAAGGTCTGCAAATTCCCTGTCTGTCTCTTTTTGTGACTGCTCAGAAGAAAAATTTGCTGCTGTTTTGCAGATGCCATCTAACGTTTCCGGAGGCATTGTCATAGTGGCAGGGCAGATGGAGGTCACGCCGTTTTTTAGAGAAAAGGCGGCAATGCCTTTCACCGACTCCATGCTGTTGTCACAAAAATCATATCCGTCGCATCCGTGGAAATGAATGTCCGTAAGCCCTGGAATCACATAACATCCTGCAGCGTCAATCACAAGTTCATCCTCTTTTGGCGCTGGCAAAACATCATCCCCTGAAACCAGAGAAGTAATTTTTTCTCCTTCCGTTACAACAGACAGAGGGAGAAATTTATTTTCTTCCGTAAATACCAGACCGTTTTTAATAATCATAAGATTTGCTCCTTTTTAAAATGTTATAACTACAACAGCTCCAAGGCATCTTTGTCAGCAATAAGCGTTACATCTGGGTGCATCTGTAAGATGGAAGCCGGAACCTGAGGTGTAACCGGGCCTGTAAAAGCCTCTTTTACAATATTAGCTTTTCCCTTTCCGCTTACAATTACCAGGATTTTTTTTGCCTGCATAATGGATTGAATCCCCATCGTGTAGGCTTGTTTTGGAACTTCATCCATGGAATCAAAGAAACGGGCATTGGCATCTATGGTACTTTTTGCCAAATCCACACAATGGGTTCCCTTGGCAAAAACTTCATCCGGTTCATTAAAACCGATATGTCCGTTGTTTCCAAGACCTAAAAGCTGCAAATCAGTGCCGCCGCAGTTTTCAATAATGGCATCGTAGTCTGCACAGGCTTTCTCGGCGTTTTCTTCCAGGCCATTTGGAACATAGGTGCATGTTTTGTCAATATTAATATGGTCAAAGAAATTTGTGTTCATAAAATAGCGGTAGCTTTGGGCATTTTCCGGTGAAAGTCCTTTGTATTCGTCTAAGTTTATGCTGGTGACTTTGGAAAAGTCAAGATCCCCTGCCTGGTGTCGCCGGATTAATTCCTGGTAGGTGCCAATGGGGGAAGAACCTGTGGCAAGGCCCAGCACACAATTTGGTTTTAAGGTGACTTGTGCGGCAATGTAGTTTGCCGCCATGCGGCTCATTTGGTTATAGTCTTCTGCTTTGATAATGTTCATAAATCCCTCTCCTTTTTGGTTGTTGATTGTGTAGTTTTTATTCCAGTATAACAGTGAAAATGGGGGATTACAAGGGATGCGAAGGGGGATGACAAGATAAGGAAAAAAGTGACAAGATTAGTGAAATAGAAATTATATTGAGGTTATAGACATACTGTGATATGATTTGTACATAGCATAGATGTAGGTAATTAACATGCGAACATTAAAAATAGAAGCAGTTAGTATTTCAAACAAAGGACGAAGTGATTCAGTGTCTTTTTTATATGAAGAATGTAAAAATATGAAGTCACGTATAGAATTACTAGAAATCATAAGACATTTTTATTCTGATACGCTTTGTTATGGAAGCTGTTTAAAATTTTCTGCCAGATATCTGGCAGAAGAAATAGAGGATGTCGGTTTTAAAAGTCATATAAATGATGTGATATGTTTTCATAGTGAACCTTTCTATGGGATAGCATATTTGGAGCAAGTTTACGCAGATATCCTGGAAAAATGTCAAAACGGAATACCTCCGGTTGTTACAGTCCAGTTTCCGGCTTTTAGGAAAATTTCTCCGTCTATGGAAAAGAAGAACTTTACCATTGCTGTAAATCAAGGGAGGAGCTTGGGGATGAGGAAAGATGGGAGAGAAATAAAGATGATTTGTATCACTTATTTGAGTAAAAGCAAATGAATCTATATGAATTAATCCCCCAAAGGCACAAATATCCAAACCCCAAGCCCCCCGCAGGCACTATGCTCAATCTCCACATGCCCCCTGTGGGAGAGGGCAATCTGTTTCACAATCAAAAGCCCCAGTCCATGCCTCTGTTCCCCGGTACTGGAATCACACATCATATAATGGGGGGCATGGTTTAGGCTTTCGATTTGGGTGTCAGAAGCCCCTGCCCCATCGTCTTCCACACCTATCACACAATGGTTCTCTTTCTGATGCAGGGACACATAAATATGACATCCCTCTGCATTGTGGTTCATGCAGTTTTGAATTAAATTGCCCACGGCCCGCTTTATCAAATCTTTGTCCACATTTACGAAACAGCAGGAGGAAGGGGCTGGTGCGGCCCATTCTATCTGATATTTATCTTCAAGGCCCATGTTCATAAAATCTGCCACAACCTGCCTTAAAATGGCGGCCATATTTTGTTTTTCCATGTGTAAGGGCTGCATATTGTATTCCAGCTTGGAGGCAAGGTTTAAATCGTTAATGAGATTTTTAATGCGCTCACTTTGTTTTACAATGGAGTCGGCTTTTTGCTGTTGGGGGGAATTTAAGGCAAAATCTTCCCTGAGCTGCCCGGCATAGCCCATGACCATGGAAAGGGGGGTGCGGATATCGTGGGATACCCCGGCAATCCAGTTTGCCCGGGCGGTCTCTTTTTTTCGGAGCTGATGCCTCTGGGAAAGGAGAATGTCGGAGGTTTTATTAATATTTAGGGCAAGTTCCGACAACACCCCCGTCTCTTTCACGTGAAAATACTCCCCGGTGGGAAGGACCTGTATCCCGGTGACAATGGGTTTTACGGATTTTAAAAGCCTGGAGGTAGCCATGACATAAATAATCAATATTAGAGTAATGTTTGCGGCAAGTCCAAGGAGGAGCGTTTTAGGTACATTGGCGATAAAGGAATAGTCCCAGGTAGGCCATAAATGTTTCCAATATCTGTAAGGTGGATATCCCAGGACGACAAGCCCTCCCTCTGCTGCCCCAGCGTAGGTGGCGTAATCCTGTATATAGCCCATAGTCAGGTTTGAAATATCTGAAAGGGAATAGGTTTGGGGAAGGGTTTCGGGAGTGTTTTCCGTACGCCACACAACCTGATGAGTGGCATCGTCTATGCACACTGCCCAGATATGATCTTTTTCCAGTATATCTAAAAATTCTTTCTCCAAATAATATCCCTTTTCCGTTTTTTTCAATGCTTCCCCTATCTCTTTTGCCAGGGTATAGGGATGGCCGCTGGCAGTCCTGCTTTTTGCAATGACGGCCAGAAGAACTATGTTTAATATTAAAATCAGGGCAGAGCTTAGGATGAGAAGCCCTGAAAATCTTCGGATCAGTTTCGGGACAGACTTCATGCTATTTTTCCTCCAAAATCAGTTTGTACCCCAGGCCTTTTACGGTGACCAGGGACTGGGGATGCGAGGGATTTAATTCTATTTTTTCCCGGATGCGCCGGATATGGGCCATCAGGGTGTTTTCATAGCCAAAAGGATTGTCTCCCCAGGCAGCTTCACACAAGGCGTCAATGGTTACGATGCGGCCGGCGTTGCGGTATAAGGCGGAGAGTAAATCGTATTCTTTTGCAGTTAAAGGAATGTGCCTGCCATCTTTGATGACTTCAGCCCCGGCAAAATCTATTTCACTGTGCATAAGTTTTACATAGGGATTTTCCTCCTTATAACTTCTGCGGAGAATGGCCAGGATGCGGAAAATCAGCTCTTTTGGGAGAAACGGTTTCACCATATAGTCATCTGCCCCAAGGCCGAATCCCTGGAACTTATCTTCCTCCTCTCCCCGGGCGGTGAGAAAAAGTATGGGGTATTCTCTTTTTTGTTTTAACCGTTCCATAAGGGAAAAACCGTCCCCGTCCGGAAGCATCACATCAAGGACAGCCAGCTCCGGGAGAAAGCTGTCGGCTTTTATCTGGGCTTCTTTCACAGTTTTTGCGGTTTCTATATTGGAAAATCCTTCTGTTTTTAAGATGGATACCAGCATGTTTAAAAGTTCCGGCTCATCGTCTACCAGGAGAATGCGCTTGTTTTTCACATATTCAAAATCCATAGGATATCACCTTCCTTTTCATAAGATTATCTTCTCAAATACAGAGTATATTTACTTGGGTCAAATTCATCCCCGTCCCCATGGTCAATTGGTTCCTCAAAACCACTCTGCGCCCGGGAATTGTTTCACTTTGCAGTTCATGACTGGTATAGTTTACGGTTATTTCTCCAATGATCTCTTTTCCTGTTTCATCGTCTCATTACCTCCAGATTAAGCATATAAGGAGCATAGCACATGAAAGGCTGCGATACAAGATGAATGGTTCGATTTTTCAAAATGTAAGGTAAATGTAAGGCAGAGAAAATGCTGCCGCAAGGTTGGGGTTGTAGAATAAATACAGAAACAGGAAAGGAGCAGTAAAATGAATATGATTGAGACAAAAAATTTGAAAAAAACCTACGGAGATTTTACCGCAGTGGAGGGTATCAATCTCCATATTAAGAAAGGAAGCGTCTACGGTTTTTTGGGCCCCAACGGGGCGGGGAAGTCCACCACCATGAAAATGTTTTTGGGATTGACAAAACCTACAGAGGGGACGTTTGTTATTGACGGAAAAAAGTATCCCAAAAACCGCATGGAGATTTTAAAGGAGGTAGGATCTTTTATTGAGGCCCCTGCCTTTTACGGAAATTTAACCGGGGAAGAAAATCTGGATATTGTGAGAAAAATCCTGGGACTGCCTAAATACTCCGTGGAGGAGGCATTGGATTTGGTGGGGCTTACCCAGTATAAAGGCCGGCTTGCCAGAAAGTATTCTCTGGGGATGAAACAGAGGCTGGGGCTGGCAAGTGCATTGATAGGCAAGCCGCCGATTTTGATTTTAGATGAGCCCACCAACGGGCTTGACCCTGTGGGAATCCATGAAATCCGAACCTTAATCCGTTCCCTTCCAAAAAAATTTAACTGTACGGTTTTGGTATCTTCCCACCTGCTCTCTGAAATAGAGTTAATGGCGGAAGATATTGGAATTTTAAACCACGGGCATCTCCTGTTTGAGGGGACATTGGAGGAACTGAAAAACGCCGCCCGGCTGAAAGGATTTCCCACGGAGAATCTGGAAGATATGTTTTTAGCTATGATTGAAGAAGACAATGAGCGGGGGGACAGCAGAAGATGAGTGGATTTTTGGAACTGAAAAAAGTAAAAAGAACAGGATTATGGCCTGCGGTCTTTGGGGGAGGGATTTTGGCGGCACTTGTTCCCATAATAAATACGGCGGTGAGAAAGGAAGTTTTTCTTCAGATGGAGGGAAGCGCCCTTGCTATTTTAATGAATGAAAACTGGCAGATGATGGCCATGTTAAACCTTCTTTTCGTTGCGGCATCTGCCTGCCTGCTGTACCACACGGAATATGGTGACAATGCCATTCAGAGAATGAATACGCTTCCTCAAAGAGAGAGCAAAATGTTTTTTGACAAATTTTTTCTCCTTAGCGCTTTTTGCCTGATTATGTTTACCATAGAAGGGGCTGGGCTGGCTTTTTCTGCAGTCCATTGTTTTCCGGGGGATGGAAAAATTTTACGGGATGCGGCAATCAATATGGGGTATGCTTTTGTGCTGATTCTGCCGGGGGTTCTGTTTATGCTTCTTATTTCCGCCGCCTGTAAAAATATGTGGATTTCCCTGGGAATTGGGGTGATTTGCGTCTTTACCGCAACCATGCTGCCTGGAGATAATTTTGCCTTGTCCCTGTTTCCCTTTGCCCTGCCTTTTCACATAATTCCAGGGGCAAAGGTCCTAGCAGAAAAATATATGATTGCCCTGGGCGGGGAAATGGTATTGGGTATTTTAGCGGCAATTACATTTTTTAAAGTCAGGAGGTTATTTGCATGAGTTTTATATCACTTCTTGGGGTGGAACTAAAAAAAATCCGCCGTTCGGGTATTTTCATTATTTTGTTTGCAGCGGCAGTTTTTATGTGGCTTCCCGCAATATTTCACGGGGACGTAAATTTTAAAACTCAGGCGGAAATTGGAATTACGCCGGAACATAATTTTTTGATTCAGGGATTTATGGGCCTTGCCTGGTTCATGTTTCCTGCATGTATGGTGGTTTGTACCGTGCTGATTTGCCAGACAGAGCGGGGGAATCATGGAATTTTAAAAATGCTGGCCCTTCCCTTAAATACCGGGAAACTGTGTCTTGCAAAATTTGCGGTTCTTTTGGCTCTTGGGATGTGTTTTCTGTTATTTTCCACAGTGATATATTTTGTCAGTGCGGCAATCGTTTCAAAGACCCAGAGCTATGATTTTATGCTTTCCCCGGTGTTTGTTTTGAAAGAGGCAGGACTGATTTTTCTCACCTCAATCCCAATGATGGCATTTTTCTGGCTTTTATCCGTGTGTATCCGGACGCCGATTTTTGCCATGGGGGCGGGGTTTGCCTCCATCGTACCCTCTGTGCTTATGATAAACACAAAATTCTGGTTTGCGTATCCCATGGCCTATCCTTTTTTTGCCGTAACAAATGAATACGCCAAGCTGGCGGAACGTATGGCCCCAAACAGCATTGATTATGTTTTGTGGGGGAGTATCGCGTTGTCTGTAACTTTGATTTGTATTTTTGTGTCCTGCTTTTGTTTTGGGCAGGGGGAAAGGAGATAGAAAATGAAAGAGAAAACAATGACCCTTGTAAGTTTTATTATGATGTTTGTACCCTGGACCATATTACCTCTGCGGAGTTTCTCCTGGGCTCTTGAGTCCCCGGCGGCTGAAATTATGATTTCCGCTTACGCCCTTTTTATGATTTTTAGCGGAGTGTTTTCTATAATGTGTTACGGAAAGAAAAAGATTCAGAATACCATTATGAAAATTTGTGTGGTGGTCAACGGAATGTATGCGGTTTTCGGGGCGGCGGCGTTTGGGATGATGATTTTGCCGAATATTGTATCATAAAAAGGGAACCATTCTCCTTGCAAAAACCTCTAATAAGTATAAAGTGGAAGAAAGGAAGGTGAAGGGACAGAAATTATGGACAAAGAAACTTTTGCCGGGCTGGTGATTGATTCCACAGACAGCCTGTACCGGGTGAGCAAATCCATTCTGAAAAATGATGCGGATTGTGAAGATGCGGTGAGTGAGGCTATAGTAAAGGCTTTTGGAAATCTGGCTTCTTTGAAAAAGGATAAACATGCAAAAACCTGGCTGACCAGGATTCTGATTAACGAATGTTTTCATATCCGAAAGCAGAGGAAAAAAGTCACGCTGCTATCAGAGGAAGACGCTTGGGTTTTGGAGAGACGGGAGGAAAATAGCGGGAATTTACTGGAAGTTGAACGATACTCAGAGCTTTATCATTTTATTGGAAAATTAAAGGAAAACCAGAGACTTGCGGTTATTCTTTATTACTACGAAGGGTATTCCGTAAAAGAGATAGCCAGTATTATGGAAGTGACTCAGGGAACGGTAAAAAGCCGGCTGGGAAGGGCCAGAAAAATCTTAAAACAGTATTTAGAGGAGGGATATTATGTATAATCTGCCGGAATTTCCATCTACGCCGGATTCATTTGCAAAAAAGGTACAGCAGGCGGTAAAAGAAGGTATGGAAGGAGAAAATATGGGAAAAAGAGGAAACAGTAAAATAGTGACAAATGGTTGGAAAAAGAAAGCTGCCGCAGCAGCCATTACCTTAACCCTGATAGGGGCGGGAGGGCTTACCGTTTATGCGGTGGCAAATTCTGCGGTAAAAGCCCGTATGGAACATATGCCCCAGGAAGAAAAGACGGAGCTTATTGATGAGGCTTATGCCAGCGGGGAAGAGGGAAGCAGTTATTCCAGAGAATTAAGGGATGAGGAGAAAGAACGCTTTTATGAACTGCGGGTGAAATATCAGACCGAAGAAACGTTCCCGGAAGGTGAGTTAAAAAGAATTGAAGCAAAAGAGGATGCCGGGGAAGATAGGCTTTGTTACCTGCCGGAAACCAGGGAATTCTTTCTGCCGGAAAGGGAGCTGACGGACGAGGAAATGCTGCAGATTATAGACTGGCAGACAAAATCGAGTTACGCATTGACGGAGGATTATGAGAAAAACCATCCGGAGGAAGTAACAGCCCGGGAAGAAGAGAAGGAAAAGGCAAAACAGACATTGGAAGAAGCAGGAGGGCTTGACGAAAATGGAGCCAGGGAAAAAGCTTCCCAGTGGCTGGGCGCTTTGTACGGGAAAACTGAGGAAAACATGGAGGTTTCTGCTTATGTGGACACCAACGGGACAGGTACCCCGGAAAATCCCGTTTATGAAATTACTTTCGATATAGCGGGAGTTGAAATGTATAATTTTTCACTGAACGCATTCGACGGAGAACTGTGTGGAGTGGCTTATTCCGGACAGGAAGTGCAGATGGGTGAAATGTCTGTTTCCGATCTGGAGAGCAAAGTGGACTCCTTGAAGGAGACGGCGGAGAAGTATCTGAGAGATTCCTTTGGTATTTCAGGAAACTACAAAGAAACGTATTATTCCTACAGTATTGGCGAAGGCAAAGATACAGTTATTATGAATATGGTAACTTTCCAGTTTATGATGGAAGACGATACAGTTTATATTATCACTTTAGATGGGAAAAGCGGAATTCTGGAACTTTTTAAATCCCGGAGTATGGAGGAGTATCAAAGGTCGCTGGAAGCGGATAAAGAACTTAGGGAAAAAGGGGTTGCCACATATGAGGCGGTAAAGAAAATAATAGAGTAGGACTTGAACACATATTGGCATGTTTGCTGTTGCGTTATCCCTATCCCCATGTTATAATATTCAAAACTAAAAAAACTGTAAATTCACCTTAACGGGGTATAGGAGGATGATGCAATTATGAAAGTGAAATTATTATCTTCTGCGGCGGCAGCTATGGTGTGTCTGTTTGGAGTGGGTTCCGTTTTTGGTACGGGATATATGCCTGGTAATTGCAATATGTCGGGCTGTACTTTAATAGGGGAACATGTTCACAGTTACTGTGATGTATCAGGGTGTACGATTGCCGGAGAGCACAATCACAGTAATTGTGATGTTGCAGGGGGTGTCATAGAGGGGGAGCATATCCACTGCGATGTTGCAGGGTGTACATTAACAGGAAATCATACCCATAGTAATTGTGATGTGGAGGGCTGTACCATAGAGGGAGAGCATGTGCACAATAACTGTGGAGTGTCCGGCTGTACCATTACAGGAGAACATGTACACAATAACTGCGGGGTGTCCGGATGTACCATAAGCGGTGATCATTCTCATAATTCCGGCAGCCACCATGGTTCCAGGCATGGTTCCAGGCATCATTGATTTTTGGCAGTGGTTTTGTATTTGAACTGCTGTTATTTGTAAAGGATTGAATTCTGTTTATAAGGAATTCAATCCTTTTCTTTGGCTTTTTATTTTGTTATAATAGCTGTAATTACATAAAAAGAACAGTTAATGGAGGTATCACATGAAAGTATTAATGATTAACGGCAGTCCCCACGGAAAAGGAAGTACATATACGGCATTGCATGAGATGGAAAAGGTTTTTCAGGAAAACGGGATTGAGACAGAGCTTGTGTCAGTGGGAAACCAGGATGTGCGAGGGTGTATTGCCTGTCTTTCCTGCCGGGAGAAAGGAAAGTGTGCTTTTAATGATGTTGTGAATGAACTTGCACCCAAATTTGAGCAGGCGGAGGGGCTGGTAGTAGGAAGCCCGGTTTATTATGCTTCCGCGAATGCAACTTTGATAGCTGTTTTAGACAGGCTGTTTTACAGCACCGGCTTTGATAAAACCATGAAAGTGGGGGCTGCAGTGGCCTCTGCCAGAAGAGGCGGCCTTACGGCCACTTTTGATGAATTGAATAAGTATTTTACCATCAGCGGAATGCCGGTAGCCTCCGGCCAGTACTGGAACGGAATTCACGGAAACAATGCGGAGGAAGCGGCAGAGGATAAAGAGGGCTTGCAGATGATGCGCACCCTTGCCAGGAATATGGCATTTTTAATGAAAAGCATTGCCCTTGGAAAAGAAAAATATGGACTGCCGGAAAAGGAGCAGAAAATCAACACGAATTTTGTGCGGTAGTTTTTGGAAACCCAATTTTACTTAATGTAGTCAGGAGGTTTTACCATGGGACACTTTTATTTTGTCCGCCATGGGCAGTCTGTTTGGAATGTGGAAAATAAAATTTGCGGTGCCACAGATATTGCACTAACGGAAGAAGGACACAGGCAGGCGGATGCCCTGGCAAAAAAGATATTGGAGGAAAAAATACAGTTTGATGCAATTCTCTGTTCCCCATTAATCCGGGCCAGGGATACAGCAGGACATATTTCAGAGGTTACAGGTGTGCCTTTGCAAGTGGAAATGCGGCTGGTGGAACAGGATTTCGGAAAATATGAGGGCACTCCCCGGGATGGAGAAGAATTTCAACTGTCCAAAGAAAATTTTTTGGACAGTTTTGACGGTGGGGAATCTATGATGAGATTAGGGCAGAGAATTTACAATTTTTTGGATGAACTGAAGGAAAAGTCTGAGGATAAAACTTATCTTTTAGTGGCGCACAATGGAATCTGCAGAGTAATATGTTCCTATTTTCAGGATATGACAAATCGGGAATATGCCAGAATGGGGATGGGAAACTGCGAGATAAGAAGGTTTGATTTCCCAGATTAGCCTGAGGATTTCACAACATAAAAGGGGCTGTTTGCAACATGCAGGCCCCTTTTTTTCTGCTTTTACCGAAATAAATATTATATCTCTGAACGGGAAAAATTTTTAGTAATAGAAATCAGGAAGTGACATGTATGGTAATTGGAATTTGTGACGATGAAAAAAACATCCGTGATATGTTAGAAAAGCATGTGAAGATTATTTGTCCGGGGGCGGAAGTTTTATTGTTTTCCAGCGGGAAAAGCCTGCTTTCCTACACTGGAAATCTGGACATTCTTTTTCTGGATATCCAGATGGAAGGAATAGATGGGATGGCGGCGGCAAGGGAACTTAGGCAAAAAGAGAACGGGGTGACGATTATTTTTGTCACAGCCCTGGAAGAATACGTGTATCAGGCCTTTGATGTGGAAGCGTTTCATTATCTTTTAAAGCCTTTTACCTGGGAAAAGTTTGCCCAGGTGCTAAAGGCGGCGTTGAAAAAACATACAGACGAAGCGCCGGAAGGAAAAGGGACGGAGAGGAGCTTTCTTGTGAAATGCGGGAATGCCCATGTGAAAATCCCGATAGAAAATATTCTGTTTGCAGAAGTGTATAACCGGAAAGTTGTAATACACACCAGGGAAGGAAATGTGGAATATTACGGGAAACTTGCAGATTTGGAAAGGGAGGCGGGGGAGGATTTTTTTCGTCCCCACAGGGCGTATCTGGTAAATTTCAAATATATCCTTAAGTACGATGCCAGAACCATTTATCTGGAGGGGGGAGAAGTGCTTATGGCAAAGCAAAAGTATCCGGAATTTGTAAAACAGTATCTCCAGTATAACAGGAGAAAGGCAAAACGACATGGAAATTGAAAATATGACATTCTATTGGGATATGATAAGCAAAGTATTCTGGTTTTTGACAAACTTCGCCACCGCAGGTATTTACGCCTGGTTTTTAAAGCCTTTTCTGCCTGGAAAAAGACAAGCTTGTGCCGTGGGATTTTCCTACTTTATTTCCATGTTTTTATTAAAAGTCATTCCTTTGGAAATGTGGGGAATTGTGGCTTACAGCATGGGCTGTGGAGTAATCTTTATTTCTATGTATCTTGTGGACAAAAAAAACATGAGACAAAAAATTTTTCTGGCTATTTTGTCTCTTTTATTTCAGTGGATAGCCCATGGGGCAGGGCAGCCTGTCTATTCGGGGCTTTTGTATGCGCTGGGTCGAAATTCTCATATCAGGCTTGAAATTTTCACAATTTTATATTCTGTCATAGAGCTTTTGTACTTCCTTTTGCGGTGTGCCTTAACCTTTGGTATGGTTAAAATCGTAAACATTGTTTACAGGGACAAAAGGGAGGAGTTGTCGTGCTATGAACTGGTTCTTATGCTGCTTCCCGTATCCTTAAGTGTGGCGGTTTATTATCTGAAGGCTTATTTTTGCAGTGTTTATGAAGGGGATTTGGGAATTAGCGTGTGGCATAACCATGAAATGTTTACCTATCTGGATATGCTTTTTGCCATATTGTCTTATGGCGTGATTCTTGCAGTGCTGGTGTTCTACCAGAAAATAAAAAAGACCCAGCAGGAGGAAAGGGAAAATGCGGTTTTGGCAGGACAGATGGCGGATATGAGAAACCATATCTGCCAGGTGGAAAAAATGTATGAGGATATCCGCAGTATACGCCACGATATGGGGAATCATATCATGATTCTGGAAAATCTTTACAGAAAAAGTCAGTGGGGGGAAGCGGAGCAATATGCCAAAAGACTTACGGATGCCATGGGGGAATCTTTTTTTCATGTGAAAAGCAAAAATCCCGTTACCGATGTGATTCTGGAGGAAATATGGAAGCGGGCGTTTGAGATGGGGATTGACTTTCGGTGTGATTTCTTTTTCGGAAGGGACATACCGGTGGATGCCTTTGACATGAGCGTTATTTTAAACAACGGTCTTGGCAACGCCTTAGAGGGGACAAATGGGGAACATCCTTTTATCTCTGTTTTTTCCAGCCGGAAAAATAACGTGTTTCTCATAGAAATCCAAAATAGTTTTCACGGAAAACTTTTGTGGGACGAAAATGGAGAAGTGCCTTTGAGCACGAAAAAACAAGGGGAAGGCCATGGGTACGGGCTGGGGAATATCAAAAAAATTGCAGGGAAATATCATGGAGACATTGCAGTCAAATCGGAGGAGGGAAGGTTTATTTTAACGGTTATGCTCTTGCTTGCCTAAATGGAAAAAAGTGTTTGCTTACAACGGAAAAAGGTCCTTCCACTACATTTCCCTTTTTTATGGCATTTGACTTGACGAAATAGAAACTGAAAGAAATAGAAATGGATTTCAAAATGACAAGTCAAGGAGGAAGACAATGAAAGTTAACGGAATTGCAGGAATGAACACACAAATGGGGCATATGGGGATAACCCAGGGAGGGGATTCCTACAGCAAAAATATTCAAAACCAGATTGCCAGTGCCCAGAATCAGCTAAAAGAACTTTCATCCAATAAGGAGATGAGCCTGGAAGAAAAAGTGAAAAAGCGCCAGGAAATTCAAAAACAGATTGCGGATTTAAATAATCAACTGCGGCAGCATCAGGTGGAGCAGAGGAAGCAAAAACAGCAGGAAAAGAAAACTTCTATGGATGATATGCTGGGAACAGGGAATACAAGAAAAGCCAAAGCCGGCAAAAAGGGAAGGGGACTTTCTCAGGCTGGAATGAAAGCCCTGATTTCCGCTGACAGCGCTTTATCCCAGGCCCAGGCGGGGGAGCAGATTACCACCCAGATATCCGGCCAGGCCAATGTTTTAAAGTCGGAAATCCATATGGATAAGCAGGCAGGTTTGGACACCAAAGCAAAGGAAGAAGAACTTGCAAAGGTAGAAGAGAACCTGGCAGGGGCCACAGCATCCCAGATAGAAAGTCTTGGAAAAGCAAGCGAGGAAATGAAAGAGGCTTCCCAGGGAAATGAGGAAACAGAAGAGACAAAGGAAGAGAAAAGGAGTAAATCATCAGGAGCAAAACAGGAAGGTGATTCAGCGGCAAGTGATGCGGATACCGGGGCAGTGGAAAGCAGCGTAACAGGGCCTGCGCCTTCTTCTTACAAGCATGTGGATATTCAGTTATAAAATGTCCGGATATCATAACAGAACAGGTCACAGGAAGGAGGATGGCTATGTCAGAGATTCGTGATTTTGATGATTACAAAAGCAAATACAATACTGCTTTGGATTATACGGATCTTTTTGGGGGAACGCCCTCTTCTGAGGGAAGCGGATTTTCCCTTTCCGATTATGCTTCTATCAAAAACGGCAGCTACGGAAAAATATTAAAGGCGTACTATGCAAAGGAAGATGCCGAAAAAGCGGAAAAAAACGGGGACAGTAAACAGAGGACCTTACTTATCCGCAGCAGTGCAGACGCATTGAAAAAGTCGGCGGAAGCATTGACGGAAGACTCCCTCTGGGAAAAGAAGAAGATAAAGAAAAAAGACGAAAAAACCGGGGAGGAAACCGTCACGGAGGATTATGACTGGGATAAAATCGTAAAGGCAGTAAAAACCTTTGTAGATGATTATAATAGCGTGGTGGAAGAAATCGGAAATTCCGATGAAAAAAGGGTGCTTCGCAACGGGGTATGGCTCACCGGGATGACAAAAAGCACGGAGAAACTTTTAAAGAAAACCGGGATTACCATTGGAAAGGGAAACAAGCTGGAACTTGATGAGGAGGAGTTTAAGGAGGCTGGAATTGCCACAATAAAAAGCGCATTTTATGGATACGGTTCTTTTGCCCAAAGAATTTCCCAGAAGGCGGAGCGCATCAGCTCTGCGGCGGTGGGCAAAAACACATATACCCGGAATGGGAGTTATTCAAAAGTGATTTCTGAGCTGGCGGCAGGGAAAGTGGATGAGGAGGTGTAAAAAATATCGGCGGCAAATGCCGCCGGTTCTGCTGTCCGGGGGGGGGTTTGTCAAGTAAAATGTGTAAATTAATTTTTCGGCGGTCATATGACCGCCATATTTATTATCTGAAGCTCAATCAAAGGGTAGCTCCTCACCATTTCTATAAGCC
>NZ_RAZG01000042.1 GCF_003612565.1 Roseburia sp. 1XD42-69
TCTCCTTTGCTCTTTCACTTGATAGTATAGGTTGTTCAACTTTTTCTGTCCACACTTATATACTAACACCAAGATGGATTTGGAAAGGAAGTCAAAACAGAGCGTACAGGGGAATTTATATGTCAGATTTCTCTGCTTTGGAAACGGAAGTCTGAGTGCTTTACATGACCGTTCCTATGGATTTTATCGCAGACAGATTATCCTTACGGTCAAAGATGTGCCGCCAGACAGAGTAGATGATCCCTATCTGATTGAGAAACTGCAAAGAGAAGCAGACGATATTTTCCTTTGGTGTCTGGAGGGATTGAAACGCTTACTGAAAAATAAATATCGCTTTACCATCAGCGAACGTGCAAAGAAAAATCTACACGAAGCTATGGAATCCGGGAATAACATTATCGCTTTTATGCAGTCATCCGGGTATATCCGGTTGGAAGAAAATACAACAGCGACTTCTAAGAATCTTTATCAAGCATACTGCCGCTGGTGTGAAGATAATACGGAAAAGCCTATGAGTGCAAAAAGTTTTTCGGGGTACTTAAAAGAAAATGAAAAGAAGTATCACATTCATTATTCTACGAATATTCCCTCAGACAATGGGAAAAATGCCAGAGGATTTCAGGGGGTTCATACGCAGATACGCATAGATAACTATCGTTGATACGGATGAAAAACAGATAAAAAAGAATTTCCCAAAGAAGCGTATAAGCGTATATCTTCAGGAAAATCAAGGGATTACAGGTTTCTGAAAAGTATGGAAGATACGTTTATACGCTTATACGTGTAATTTTTGAATTTATTTTATTTTTAGCAGAAGGGAGTGTTGGAGATGTTTAAGCAGCTCGGATACGGGCAGATCAAAAGGGCGGATACGCCCATAAATGGAATCGCAAGTCTGAGTAATAATCAGATTATGTAATACAAAAACAGCCCTCGGCGATTGAGAGCGAAATACACCCATCGCACAAACCTACGGTTTATACTCTGTGTATTTCGCTCTGCGAGGCTTATGCCGGATACGGCAATCAGTTCGTAAACAGGTGCCTATGCACCTACTCACAATAAAATCGACGAGAGCTGGGAAAGGAGGATGCTTATAGGCAGACATTCATTTATCAGACAAAGCAAGCTGTCCGATGTGGCAGGGCGTATTGATTATATCTCCAATCCTAAAAGACAGGAATATCTCTATGCGACCTATCAGACAGAAGGGGCAACACCGGAGTTTTGGAAAAATCTTGCAAGAGAAAACCAGTTGGATTTTAAGACAAGTGGTTCGGCAGGGAAATGTATTGAAGGGCGAGAGTTCATCATAGCACTTCCCGAAAGTTTTGTTCAGTACAGGGCAGATGATGTGGTAAGGCTTTTTACGGAGAGTTTTCATAAAAGATATGGTGTGGAGTGTAGTGCTGCCCTTCATCACAACAAGGCAAAGACGAATTATCATATTCATCTGGTATTCAGTGAACGGAAAATGTTGGAACAGCCCGAAGTAAAGATTGCTACCCGAAATATGTTTTATGATGAGCAGGGAAAGCATAGACGTACAAAGAAAGAGGTTTTAGACGAGCAGGGAAATATCCGAGCCGGGTGCAGCATTATCCCCAAAGGGGAAATTTATGAAAGCCATATCTTCACAAAAAAGGATGAATGGTTTAAGAACAAAGCCTTTACCAAAGAAGTCAAGGAACTGTTTACCGATACGATCAACCGATATGTAAAAGAGGAATCAGAAAAACTATCCGTATTCCAACAGGGCGGTGTATATTTGGCAACGAAGAAAATCGGAAAGAATAATCCGAAGGCAGGGGAGATAAAGGCGGACAATGCGGCAAGGCAGGAATGGAATCGGACAGTTGATGTGGCATTAGTCGAGGGTGTTCCCGAAGAAGATATTTTGAAGATAAAGCAGGAAAAAATCACGGACAAAACGCTGCAATCTATCAGGACACACGGTTGGCTGCCGGATATGTTCCGTCAGATTATCCGAGGTGCAAAAGACTTTTTACAGGAAGTGATTTTCAAATTTAAGCTACCGCCGAAACCTGTACCAAAGATTGATTTGCAGGAATGGAAAGATATGCAGAAGCTCATGTATGAATTGCAGAGACAGTCAATAGAGATAAAACGCACACAGCAGGATATTTCTTCTTTGAAAAAGCAACTGTCAGAGTTACGAGGACTATTTAAAGGCAAAGAGCGAAAATCTCTGGAGGGGCGAATTGAACTGTTAGAGGATTTGGAAAAGCGTCTGCACAAGAGTTTGGAACAGATAGTAAAGAGGGAAGGCTATCCCAATGTGCAAGCCTTTCAGAAGGTTTATAACAAAGCAGAAGCACTAATTATGGAATACAATGAAGAACTGCGGGCATGGAAAAATCAGACGGGGCAGAAGAAAGAAAATACGTTAGAACAACCGAAAAAAGCAAGCGTACTGGAAAAGCTGCACCGCTATCAGCAGGAAGGCAGACAGCAGTCGAAACGGTCAGTTAAGAAAAAATCTATGGATAGAGAACGATAAGAAAGGTGGAACAGACAATGAAGAAAACAATATTTGAAGAAATGGGCGGAACTTATATCAGACAAGGGGATTATCTTATCCCCTGTCTTACCTTGCCGGAGGAGGAAGAGCAGAGATTTATCGGCGTATGGGGACAAAGACATTTACATTATCTAAAGAGTATCACAAGGGTGTATATTTGAATCTGCTTACAAGTGGAAGGTTGAATGATTATTTGGCGGATATAGAAGAACAGGCTCAGGAACGGTTTGAAAGGATTGTAGAGCAGATGAAACAGGCACAGGGGATCACGGAACAGTTAAAGGTAGATGATACCTTAGAGTGGATTGGGAGAATGAATAATATACAAGCATGTGCGAGGGAGATTGTGGATAAGGAGATGATTTATCAATAATGGAAATAAAATGAAGGAGAAAAGGCGGCAGTTTAGAAAGGCTATCGCCTTTTAGGAATTGTTGTTTATTTGTTGTTTTTTATAAGCTATACTATAAGGAAAAGATAACATTAGAGTCAGAGGTGGAATTTATGAACTATAAAATTTTAATGGTTGATGATGATAGAGAATTGCTAAAAATGCTGAATCAATACTTTACATTGAAAAATTATACAGTGATTATTGCAGAAAATGGCATAGAAGCAATGGAAAAGATAAGTGCAAATCCCGATATTATTTTATTGGATGTAAATATGCCGGGAATGGATGGAATTGAAGTGTGCAGAAAAATCAGAGATACGGTTTCATGCCCGATTATTTTTTTGACGGCAAAGGTAGAGGAACAGGATCGAGTTATGGGATTGCTGTCCGGCGGTGATGATTATGTTTTAAAACCATTTAGTTTGAAAGAATTAGACGCCCGAATTATTGCCCACTTGAAACGTGAGGAACGTTTACACAGGAAAACAGAACAGCGATTTTATGGAGATTTGATTATTGATTATACTTGTAAGAATGTGCGAATTAAAGGACAAGCGATAGATTTTACAAAATCAGAATATAACATTATTGAATTTCTGTCTATGAACCCTGAAATTGTGTTTGATAAAGAACGTATTTATGAAAAGATTAGTGGATATGACGCAGAAGGCGATAGTCGAGCGGTGACAGAACTGATCCGCAGAATCCGTAAAAAAATCAATCAATATACGCAGCATGAATATATTGAAACAGTATGGGGGATGGGATATAAATGGACAAAATAAAAAATCTTTCGCTGAGAAAAACCATTGTTTTGTATATGATAGTTAGCTTAATAATCAGTTTTTTTCTTTCTGCATTGATTATACGAACAGCAACCACAATACAAAATAACATTTGGTGGAAATATGTAGATCAAGAGAAGTATTTTGAAATGGCTGAAGGTGACGGAAGGGAGTATTTAACAGACGTTCCGAGACCGAATTCATATGAAATGGAAAACTTTGATTATCATGTATCTGAGATATGTGATTTTCTTCAGACGTTTCCAGCACTTATCGTGTCTGTGATAGGCAATATCATAGCGGTGTTTCTTTTTTATAAGCATAAATTGAAATATCCCATTGAAGAACTAGAACTGGCGTCACAACAAGTTGGTCAAAATAATTTGGATTTTCATATTACCTATGAAAATAAAGATGAAATGGGAAGCTTGTGCAAAGAATTTGAACGAATGAGAAAACAGCTTGCAGAGAATAATCGCCAGTTATGGAAAATGCTTGAGGAAGAGAAGGCTTTGCGGGCTGCGATTGCACATGATATCCGTTCTCCGTTATCTGTATTGGAGGGCTATCAGGAAATGCTTTCAGAATATCTTCCAAAGAAAGAGATAGATATAGCTCAGGCACTGGAAATGATAGGCGAGAGCAGAAAGCAGATTGAACGAATGGACGTGTTTGTAGAAACAATGCGAAAAATGAGCAGTTTAGATGCAAGGGAGTTGGTGGCAGAAGAAATTACAAGTAAGCAGTTAGAAATAGATATACGGGCAGAGCTGAATGTGTTTGAGAAAAAATTTGGAAAGCGATGCGAATTAGAATGTTTGGAAACAGCAGAAAAATTTTCAGGAGATAAGGAAGTGATTTTAGAGGTTATAGAAAACCTTTTGTCAAATGCCTTTCGTTATGCCAAGACAAAAGTGGAAATGGAAGCTCTCCTTACTTGCTCTAAATTACAAATCAGAGTAAAGGATGATGGAGTGGGATTTAGAATAGACAAGCAAAAGGCAACAGAACTTTTTTATCAGCAAAATATGAAAGACAGTTTGAAACATTCAGGAATGGGTATGTATATCAGCAGAATGTATTGTGAAAAACATAATGGAAAGTTATTATTAGAAAATCAAGAACATGGTGGAGCCATAATAACAGCAGTATTTCATCGGATTGCATGAGCAGTCCGATTTTTTTATGTTGTTGTCTTTTTGTTGTGATATGCAGTTTATGATATTTATAACAAGGAAAGGAGGCAAAACTATGATTGCTATTTTTAAAAGAGAGATTAAAAATTATCTAAAGCGACCGTTATTTTGGGTGGGGATTGTGCTTGTGATTTATGGTGTGTTTAGTGCAACAAGTCCCTATCTGACCACACATTATCTTACAACGGGGGAGGAAATCATCAATGATCAGTCCAACACTTCGGTTGAAGGAGAAGTGTATGAGGGGTATATTCCAGCTGACACAGAAAAGCATCGGGAACTATGGCATGAAAAAGTAAAAATAAAATTGACAGATGTGTTTGAAGTATCGGATATAGAAGCACAGACAGTAATTGAAAAGCTAGAAAACATGAATTTGAAAGAAGCCTATGCGTACCTGGAACAGGAATATGACTGGTACGGGGCAAGATATTTGTACGAGGACAGTACGTATTATAAGGGAACGGCAGAAGAAATCAACGCATATCTAGATGAAAAATTGGAAGATAAGACATTTTCTTTTTATTACGCAAGAAAATTTGCTGATTTTGCAGGGCTGTATATGGTATTTTTTGCAACTATTATGTTGGCGGTTTTATTTTTACAAGATACAAAAAAGCATACTTATGAACTGCTGCACACAAAGCCCGTGACTACCGGGAAGTATGTACTGGGAAAAGTGAGTGCAGGATTTACAATTTGTTTGCTTGTGCTGGCTATTTTGAATATACTGTTTTGGATATTGTGCCGCATCTATACAAAGGATAGTGGATTTGAAGTGCAGTTATGGGATTTTGTGGTTTCTACGGTACTTTATATACTGCCTAATATGCTGATGATTGTGAGTATATATACATTGATTTCACTTATATTTAAAAATCCACTTCCGGGTGTGCCACTTTTAATTCTTTATATGGTGTATTCCAACATGGGGGGAAGAAATGCGGAAGGTGTTTATGGATATTGGGGCAGACCTTTGGCAATCATGGTTCGATTTCCCGGGCAGCTTTTTGATACGACACCGCCGCCAATGGTACTCTTAAATCAGAGTTTTCTTATTTTAGCATCTGTAGTAATTATTTTATTTTCGATACAGCTTTGGAAGAGGAGGCGGATGTAAATGAAGAAGGAAATGAAGATTGTCCTGCCGTTTTATAAGATTGCTTATGCAGTATCTTTTGTTGTGATTTTAAGCTTGATACGTGGGGTTGTATTCACAAATGAAATAGGACTTTCCGTTGAGGGACCTTTTGCAATATTGACTGTTGTTTTTTGTGCAGATACTTATGTGCAGGAAATTACAAGCAAACGTTCCGAAGTCCACAGACTGTATCGGATAAAAAAGAGAATTCATTCCATCATGCAGCGAATGATGATACAGGAAGTTTTCTTGTTGCTGCTTGCTGTTCTCGGATACGGGCTATTTTTTGTGTTTCAGAAACCAGTTACGCATCCAGTAACAGAAAGTGAAATGCTTCAATTTATTGCCTATTTTTTGGCGATTGTAGTAACCATTTTCTTTTGGGGAATATTGGCTAATACATTGTCTATGCTTTTTCGCAATATGTGGATGGGGATTGGAAGTTGTCTTTTGATATGGGTAGCAACAAATTCCACAGGAGGAGATAAACTTTTTGGGGCATGGAATCTATTTTCCTATGCTTTTAGAGATATAGAAAATACTGATGATATTACATGGCTGTATGGGAAAGCCTTGTGTATTTGTATAGGATTCATTTTATTTATAGCATTGCCGAAGATAGTTAGAAAGAGAGGATAAGTTTATGAGTATTCATATTGAGGATTTAAAGGTAAGATTTAAGAATGGTGTAACAGCAATCGATCATGCAGATTTAGATATACCTAATGGAATATTTGGACTGTTGGGAGAAAATGGAGCAGGAAAGACAACTTTAATGAGAGTATTAACTACTGTATTGAAACCAGTTAGCGGTACAGTCACATTGGATGGGATTTTATATAGTGAAGGAAATTATGAAAAAATTCAGAGGAAAATAGGTTATCTACCACAGGAAATAGAACTTTATCCCAATTTGACTGTTCAGGAGTGTTTGGAGTATATGGGTGATCTAGCAGGTGTCCCGAAAGCGGAATGTAAAAAACGAATAGAATATTATTTGAAAAAGACCAGTCTTATAGAACATCGGAAGAAGAAAATGAAACAGTTATCAGGCGGGATGAAAAGACGAGTTGGATTGGTGCAGGCACTTTTGAATGAACCAGAATTTTTGATTGTAGATGAACCAACTACTGGCTTAGATCCAGAAGAACGTATTCGTATTCGTAATTTATTGGTAGACTTTTCTGAAAATAGAACGGTTTTGTTTTCAACTCATGTTGTAGAGGATTTGGCTGCTACCTGTAATCAACTTGCAATTATGCACAAAGGCAGCTTTTTATATGCGGGTTCTATGAAGAATTTAGCGGAAGAAGCACAGGGGAAAATCTGGATTTGCAAAGTACCTGATGAGAGAAAAGCAAGAGAAGTGGAACAGAAATATCGTATTACATCAAAACAGTACGTTGAGGGTGGATTACAGTTAAGAGTGATTTCTGAAATACAGCCAGAATTGGAGTGTATGTCAGTTCCTGCAACGTTGGAAGATGCTTATATTTATGTGACGAATCAATACGAGTAGAGAGTTTTCATATTAAAATATAAAATGGGAATAAAATTGTGAGAGAAGATTAAAGAAGGAGATACATGTTTTGTGCCATCTCCTTCCTTTATAATTCCGAGGTGTGATGAGGAGCAATGAGAAGCCCTGCGTTTGTAACGTGTTTGCAACACCATATTCCAAGAATCCAGTAAAATCAAGTGTTTCCAGTTACCCAAGCGTTAATCGGCTGGCGGGAGCGTATCAAAATTGCTCAAAAACCCTGGAAAATCAAATGTTTACGGTTAGAGGGAAGTAATTTCAGATTAGGCGGTATAGCCCCAATTACAAGGGCTGTACCGTTTTTTCTTGCGCTCAACGAGCGCATTTTCCTTATGCGCCTTGCTGTTTCGGTTGCGTGGCAGAAAGAAAATTGATTTCCCCTACAAAGTTGAAAACAATATCTACTTTCTGTACCCGTTTCCCGTCCACCTTTTCCGGCGCATGGACTATAATTTTTTTGATAAATTCGTTGACTATTGTAGAGTTGAGTTCTTTTATGCCTACATACTTGCGGATAATCGCGGAAAAGCTGTCAAAGTCACTCATGTTCTGTTCGTAGGTATCGACTTCCTGCTGGTCTGCCTTGACCTTTTCTTCCAGTTCCCGCTGTTCCGCTTCATACTCTGCGGACAGCTTCAAAAATCTGTCATGGCTGATTGCTCCGCTGATGTCATCCTCATAAATCCTCTTGAAGATACGGTCAAGTTCTGCTATCCGCTTCCTCGCCTGTCCGACTTCCCGCTACCTGCGCTTCATTTCCTTTTCTGTTTCAGCAGAGCGTTGACCGACCTGTTTTTGAAGCAGGTGCGGAAAGTCCTTCAAGCCCCGGAGAAAGGCTTCGTCCTGGAAAAACTCAAACAGGAGCCGCCGGAACGCAAACCCGCCGCCCCTAAGAAACGAGAACCGGAACGATGAGCGCAGCAAAGCGGAAACGGGATGTGCAGGTGAATTTCCGGGTTTCCCCGAAGGAGCTGGCCCTGATAGAACAGAAAATGTCCCAGCTTGGAACCGTCAACCGGGAAGCCTACCTGCGGAAAATGGCGCTGGAAGGTTATGTGGTAAAGCTGGATTTGCCGGAGCTGAAGGAGCTGGTATCCCTGATGCGCTATTCCAGCAACAACCTGAACCAGCTGACCCGTAAAGTGCATGAAACCGGGCGGGTTTATGATGCTGATTTGGAGGATATATCCCAGTGGCAGGAACAGCTTTGGGACGGTGTGCAGAAGATACTGGCCCAGCTTTCCAAACTCTCCTGACCGGACAATCTGCCCCATCTGCGGAGGGAGGAACGGCGTTCTTCGCCGCGCCTTCCTCCGCTTTTTCTTTTTGTCGCTATTTCCTTTCGTGCTACAATCGTGTATAATAGTAGCACGAAAGGAAGTGATGGCATGACACAGTTTGAACAGCTGGACACGATTTTAGAGGGACAGCGCGGTATGCTCCAAACATCAGAGGCGGTGAAACGGGGGATTCCAAAATCCGTTTTTTACAACTATGTGAAGGAAAAAGAATTAGAACAGGCGGCACATGGGGTTTATGTATCGCCGGATGCCTGGGTCGATGGGATGTACCTGCTCCATTTACGATGCAGCCAGGGGATTTTTTCCCATGAAACGGCGCTGTTTTTCCATGCTCTGACCGACCGGGAGCCTTCCCCCTATTCCGTTACCGTCAGACGGGGATACAGCACGACCAGATTGAAAGCGGACGGGATTTTGGTCTACACCATAAAACCGGAGCTGCATGACGTCGGAAAGAGTACGGCTCAAACCCCTTTCGGGCATACGGTTCCGGCTTATGATATGGAGCGGACCATCTGCGACCTGCTTCGCTGCCGGAGCAGCATTGAGATGCAGACATTTCAAGGGGCGCTCAAAATGTACGCCCGCAGGAAAGAGAAAAACCTGCGGAGGCTGATGCAGTATGCAGGGCTGTTCCGGGTTGAAAAAATTTTGCGGCAGTATTTGGAGGTGCTATTATGATAAAGACAGCAAGGCAGCTGAAAGATTTGATCCGCAATCTCGCAAAGGAGAAATCGGCGGACGCACAGATTTTGATGCGGAACTATATGATGGAGCGTTTCCTGGAACGTATTTCCCTTTCTGAATATCGGGATAACTTTATTTTGAAAGGCGGGATGCTGGTTGCCGCAATGGTAGGGTTGGATGCCCGGTCTACAATGGATTTAGACGCAACCGTCAGAGGGGCCAGCGTGAATGTGGAGGACATTGAAAATCTGATGTCCTCTATCATAGCAGTCCCCATTGAGGACGGTGTGGAGTTCCAGGTGAAAAGCATTTCGGAAATCATGGACGAGGCCGAGTATCCGGGGATTCGGGTCAGCATGGCCACTGTCTTTGACGGGGTGGTGACACCGCTGAAAATTGATATTTCTACCGGGGATGTGATTACGCCGAGGGCAGTCCGGTACAGGTTCCGGCTTATGCTGGAGGAACGCTCCATTGATATTTGGGCGTACAATCTGGAAACCGTACTTGCGGAAAAGCTGGAAACAATGATTGCCCGGACCATAACAAACACCCGTATGAGGGATTTTTATGACCTCTACATTCTGGAACAGCTTCATGGAAGATCGCTGGATTCCGATATTCTCCGCCACGCGCTCCTTGCTACCGCCCGCAAGCGCGGGACCGAGGGGTGTTTGAAAGAAGCGAAGGAAGTGTTTTCCGAAGTAGAAAACAGCCATGCGATGCAGGCGCTTTGGTCCGCTTACCGCAGGAAATTTTCCTATGCGGCTGATCTGGAATGGAACACCGTTATGGGGGCGGTCCACCGTTTGTATGCTCTGACAGAGGACGGTGAATCGGAATGAAAAAGCGCGGGCATTACTGCAAAACCTGCGCCTCCCTGCCGCCGGAAAAGAAATCTGAAATGGCGGCAATGAACCGCCTGTTGAATCTCCCCTGCCGGCTTTCAAAGGAGCAGATTTCCTGGCTGAAAAAGAAGATGCACGATAAACGCCCGGACATTCGGGCGCTCGCAAAGGAACAATATGAAATCGGCATGGTGTAATATCAGGCTGCCAACCGCCCGTCAAGGGTAAATAAACTGCTGCGCAGCCCTTGACAGCCGGCCGTCACTCTGATGGATGGCAGCCAAGCGGATTAAGCAGGAAAAGCTGCGTAATCCGCAGCAACTAAAAATGACAGTAATAAAGCAACAGGGAAGATATCTTGGAGAAGCCTTTTGGTATTTCAAGGTTTGGGTTATCTGCGGCACCTCCATGTCGGCAGTGTAGGAATACATTGAACCACGCAATTGGACAGCAGAACCCACGGCGGACCATTGACCTGAGGTAACCAATCCACGGATAACGGAGTGGCCAAATGCCGGGAACTGTTAATCAGAGGGCTTCTCCAAGATATCTTCCAAAAACAAATGTGGGTTTTGTCAGGGAAAAAAGTTTGTTGTTTTTAATTTTACTTCTTGACAAAAGTCACTTCATAACGGAGGTGCTTTCACATGGGGAATCCGAATCTGTTGCCTTGCCATGATCCAGTTCGTGGGTATGACCAAACGCCAGCTGCATCAGATGCTGATTTTCGAGGGCCTGGATTATGCGGTCATTACTCTGGCTGTTTCCTACATTGCCAGTACACTGGCTGTCGGCATCGGCGTCCGGGCCATGACAGCCAATGGGTTCAGTACATTCCATTTCACCCTGATGCCCATGATGGCCTGCACCCCCATCCTCCTGGCTTTTGCGGTGCTGATTCCCTTCTTCTGCTTCAGGAATCTGGAGAAGCAGAGTATCATAGAGCGGTTAAGGACAGAGTAAAAAGAAAAGGACAAATATAACCCCACCCGGGGCTTGCGCCGAAGTGCAAGATTGCATAAAATAAAGAGCAGAACATACAGACAGGAGGAAATGTTATGCATATGGCAGACGCTTTGGTGGCGCCGGCAGTGGCGGGCACTATGTACCTTTTGTCCGCCGGGGCAGGGGGTTATTCTATAAAAAGGGTGAAGTTAGAGGATGAGGGGAAAAAGATTCCGGTTATGGGAGTGATGGGGGCCTTTGTATTTGCCGCCCAGATGTTAAACTTTACCCTTCCGGGAACTGGGTCTTCCGGACATTTGTGCGGCGGCATGATGCTGTCTGCAATTTTAGGGCCCTTTGCAGGGTTTTTGACTATGATAGGGATTTTGGCCATACAATGTCTCTTTTTTGCAGACGGGGGCCTTTTGGCCCTCGGATGCAATATTTGGAACATGGCCTTTTACGGATGTTTTGTTGGGGCGCTTTTGATTTGGAAACCTATGATGAAAAAAGGGGCAGGAAGGGGAAAAATCCTGGCGGCCTCTGTAGCAGGATGCGTGCTGACTTTGCAGCTTGGGGCTTTTTCCGTAGCTCTGGAAACTTTTGCATCAGGGGTGACAGAACTTCCATTTCCCGTATTTTTGGCGGCAATGCAGCCGATTCATCTCTTAATAGGTTTGGTGGAAGGGCTGATTACTGCGGCGGTTTTATGTTTTGTCTATGAGGCGAGGCCTGAACTTCTCTGGGGAATAGGGGAAGAAGGGGGAGCTGGAGGTAAGATTTCCTACAAAAAGGCCCTGGGCATTTTGGGAATAACAGCCCTGTTTCTTGGAGGGGTAGTTTCCCTTTTTGCATCAGCCTTTCCCGACGGATTGGAGTGGTCTTTGGAAAAAGTGGCAGGTACGGCAGAGTTTAGTGCAGAAGGGGCGGCACATCATGCGGCGGAAAAAATACAGGAATTTACTGCTTTTTTGCCGGATTACGGGATAAAAAACAGTGAGACTGCCCTGGGGACATCTCTTTCCGGGGTTGTGGGAGCCCTTTTGGTGGCAGCATTTTGTTTTCTTTTGTGCCAGGTATTTAAATTTGTCAAGAGGAAACGGGTAAATGAGTAAAATCCGTCAGGCAGTTTCTAAGCTGCACAAAATGGATCAGTTGTCGGCAAGAGACCAGTGGGTGAACAGGATTCATCCCCTGGTGAAACTTTTGCTGACATTTTTTTATCTGATTTTGCTTTTATCCATGGGGAAATATCAGCTTTCCGGGGTTTTGCTTCTCACCGTTTATCCCCTGGTTGGATTTTCCCTGTCTGAGTTAAAGTACCGGGAATGTATCTGGCGTTTTCGCCTTGTGCTACCCCTGATTTTTTTTATGGGGCTTTTTAATCCTTTTTTTGACAGGGAAATTATTGTGTATTGGGGCAGCGTTCCTGTTACAGGTGGGATGCTGTCTATGGCAACCCTGTTTCTGAAAGGCATTTTGGCCTTGTCCGCAGGGTATCTTTTGATTGCCACCACCTCTGTGATGGATATTTGCATGGCCCTTCGGATGCTTTATGTTCCCCAAATTTTTGTCACTATGATGCTTTTGATTTACCGCTACCTTACGGTGTTATTTGAGGAGGCGGAGTTGATGGCCCAGGCATATATGCTCCGGGCGCCGGGGCAGAAAGGGATTCATTACAGCGCCTGGGGCTCTTTTGCGGGACAGCTTCTGCTCCGCAGCATGGACAGGGCGGAAAGGGTGTATGAGAGTATGTGTTTAAGGGGTTTTCAGGGGGAGTTTCAGACAGAAAAAATCCGGGAAAGTTTAAAAAAATCCCAGGCAATTCCCAGAGAAACAGGGGAATTTTGCCTTGAGGTGAAAAATCTTTATTTTTCTTATCATCCGGGGAAAGAAACCTTATCGGACGTGTCTCTAAAGGCGAAGGAGGGGGAGTGTATCGGCCTTATTGGGGGAAACGGTATGGGAAAGTCTACCTTTTTAAAAGTTCTTGTAGGACTTTTGGAGTACAGTGAGGGGGAAGCCCAAATCTGCGGGATTCCCTTAAAAAAAGAAAATTACCGGGAGATTCGCAGGCTTATCGGATATGTATTTCAGGATTCCGACAGCCAGCTCTTTATGCCTACGGTATATGAGGATGTGATGTTTGGTCCGAAGAATTACGGGTACGATAAGGAGGAAGTAAAAGAGCGCACAGAGGCGGCCCTTTCCATGGTGCATTTGGAGGGATTTGAAAAACGGAGGATTTATGAGCTTTCCGGCGGGGAAAAAAAGCTGGTTTCCATTGCAACTGTCCTAGCTTTGTCCCCGAAAATTATTCTAATGGATGAGCCCACTGTGGCCCTTGACCCGAAAAACCGGAAAAATTTTATGGGGATTTTAAGGGAGCTTCCAGGGTTAAAACTCATTGCAAGCCATGATTTGGATATGGTGGGGCAGTGCTGTGACAGGGTGATTTTATTAGAGCAGGGAAAAATAGCGGCGGACGGGGCGGTAAATGAAATTTTGCAGGATAAAAAGCTTTTGGAGGAACACGGGCTGATTTGATTTTCCTATGTTTTTGGAGGAATGTATGTGGTTGGGGGACAATCTGTATTTTTAAAGACCAGGGGGCGAAGCCTTGACCATATGATTGTGAATGCTCCGGCGGCGCTGAAAGTTGCCTTTGGGGAAAATTGGAGGAAGAGGATTTTCGCATGGAGTGCTAAACTGGGTTGGGGTGAAAACGGCCGTTATGACAGACCATCCGGTTCCCCTGATTCAGTACCTGCCCCTTGCGTGGGCTTTAGCGTAAAACATAGCCTTTGATATGGAGGAGGGATTTTGTCCTGTAAACAAAACTTTTCTGTCTCTTGACACCCGCCCAGCCCTCTGCTATACTTCTGATTGTAAACCAATAATAAAGACAAGGTTAACAATAGAAAGAGGAAGATATGGAAAAGATAAAGAAAACCACAGAAAAGACACATGTAACAGAGACAGGGAGTGCAAAATTCGGCGCCAGGGATTTGGCGGTTTGCGCCCTGTTTACCACCCTTACCGCCCTTGGGGCTTACATAAAAATACCTATACCTGTGCTGCCTTTCACCCTGCAGTTTCTGTTTGTGCTGTTGGCAGGGCTTCTTTTGGGGAGCAAAAAAGGAGCGGCAAGCGTGGGGGTATATGTCCTGCTTGGGCTCTCCGGGGTTCCGGTGTTTACGGAGGGCGGGGGTTTTTGGTACATTTTAAAGCCAAGCTTTGGTTATCTTCTGGGTTTTATCCTGGCCGCCTACGTCACAGGAAAGATGTCGGAACATATGGAAGGGCTTTCGTTTTGGAAGTTAATGGGGATATGCCTTGTAGGGCTTTTGATTGTCTACGGGGCAGGCATGGTATACTACTATGCAATTTGTAATTATGTAATACATACCCCCATTGGTGTGGGGACACTATTTTTGTACTGCTTTGTGCTTATTGTTCCCGGAGATATTTTTCTGTGCGTCCTCTCAGCCCTGGTGACAAAGCGGATAAAGCCTGTCTTAAGGACTATGGGGTACTGAGAAAACGCTGAAATCTGTTTTCAGACAGGAGGAAGAGATGGATAGGATACAGGAATTAAAAGAAAAGGTTTTTCGGGGAGATTTATTGGAGAAACAGGAGATTATGGAGCTTTTGGAGACGCCTTTGGAGGAACTTTCCCGGGGGGCGGATGAAATTCGGGAGCATTTTTGCGGGAACCGTTTTGATATGTGCACCATTATCAACGGGAAGTGCGGAAAATGTTCCGAGGACTGTAAATATTGTGCCCAGAGCATTCATTTCCATACAAATTGTGAAGAGTCCTATCCCCTGCTTTCCACGGAAAAACTATTGGAGCAGGCAAGGCATAACAAAGAGCAGGGCGTCCTGCGCTATTCCATTGTCACCAGCGGGAAGCGCTTGTCGGACAGGGAAGTGGAGCAGGTCTGTGAAAGCATCCGCACAATACGGCGGGAGACGGGAATAGAGGTGTGCGTTTCCTTTGGGCTTTTGGGTGCAGAGCAGTTTAACAAAATAAAAGAGGCGGGGGCCTCTAGGGTGCACTGCAATCTGGAGAGTTCGGAAAGGTATTTTAAAGAGGTCTGCACCACCCATACTTACCAGGAAAAAATAGAAAGCTTAAAAGCCGCAAAGGAAGCAGGGCTTTCTGTCTGTTCCGGGGGGATTATGGGGTTGGGGGAGACCATGGAAGACCGGGTGGATATGGCTTTTGCCCTAAGGGACTTAGGGGTAAATTCCATTCCGGTGAACCTGTTAAACCCTATTCCGGGAACACCCTGTGAAAAGAACAGGGTTCTTTCCAATGAGGAACTTGTGCGGATTGTTGCACTGTTCCGCTTTATTATCCCGGATGCCTCTATCCGTCTGGCAGGGGGAAGGGGGCTTCTTTTCGACAAAGGCAGGAAGTGCTTTTTGAGCGGGGCAAATGCCGCCATCAGCGGGGATATGCTTACCACTGCAGGGATTACGGTGGAAAAGGATATGGAACTGTTAAAAGAGTTAGGATATGAGGTGAGGCTTTCCCATGAGTAAGAAAATATTTATCACAGGGACGGGGACGGATGTAGGCAAGACATACATTACTGGGTTAATTATAAAAAAACTGAAGGAATATGGAAAATCTGCAGCCTATTATAAAGCTGCCATGAGCGGGAATGTGAGGGATGAACAGGGAAAACTCATACCTGGGGACGCTGTTTTTGTGAAACAAATGTCCGGTATTTCCCAACAGACGAAAGATATGTGCCCCTATGTATACGAGAATGCCTATTCCCCCCATCTGGCATCCCGGATAGAAGGGAATCCTGTGAAACTTGATGTGGTGAAAGCAGGATTTGAAAAGGTTTGTAAAGACTACGATTACATAACCGTGGAGGGCAGCGGGGGAATTATGTGCCCCATCTGTTTTGATGAGGAAAAAATCTGGCTGGAGGATGTAATAAGAGAACTTGGACTTTGCAGCATCATTGCTGCTGACGCAGGCCTTGGAACCATTAACAGTGTTGTCCTCACGGCAGAATATATGAGACAGAAGGGCCTGCCTGTGAAAGGCCTGATATTTAACCATTACCACAAAGGAAATGTGATGGAGGAGGATAACCTGGCTATGTGCAAGGCTATGACAGGGCTTCCTGTACTGGCCTGGGTGGAAGATGGAGCCTGTGATTTAAATATTGATAAAGAAGTACTGTTATCCCTGTACGAGGAATGAAATAAGAAAAGAGGAAAAATATGATTTGGTATCCCTATGAACAGATGAAAACTATGCGGCCGCCCTATGAAATCATTGACGCTAAGGGCGTATACCTTTATACTAAAGACCAGCAGCTAATTGACTCAATATCTTCCTGGTGGAGTGTGATTCATGGATATAAGCATCCTCTTTTGACGGAAGCTATTAAAAACCAGGCGGATCATTTTTCCCATGTAATGCTTGGGGGGCTCACCCATGAGCCGGTGAAAAAGCTTTCCCGGAAACTGGAAGAATGGCTTCCCGGGGACTTAGACTACTGTTTTTTTTCCGATTCCGGCAGTGTGGCGGTGGAAGTGGCGTTAAAAATGGCGCTGCAGTATTACATAAACCGGGGAAGAAACCGGGATAAGGTTCTGGCCCTTCACAACGCCCATCACGGGGGGAGCTTAAAGACAAAAGTACTGGCTTTGGAGCATGCCTACCACGGAGACACCTTTAAGGCTATGGAGGTGGGGGATGACCCGGACTACCATTTTGCCTTTGAGGAAAAGAAGGGCGTGTACCATATTCCAACGGAGATGTCCGCATTGGAGGATGCCTTTTTAAAGCACCATCAGGAATTGAATTCCTTTATTGTGGAGCCTTTACTGCAAGGGGCCGGGGGGATGTTGATGTATGACATGGCATTCTTAAAAAGAGCCAGGGAACTCTGTGACGAATACGATGTGCTTCTGATTTTTGACGAGGTTGCCACCGGATTCGGAAGGACGGGATACCGCTTTGTGTCGGATGAGGTTCTGCCGGACATCCTGGTGCTGGGAAAAGCCTTGACGGGAGGCTATATTGGCCATGCAGTTACTGTGGCAAACCATAAGGTTTACCAGGGATTTTACGGGGATGATCCGGAAATTGCCCTGATGCACGGGCCTACCTTTATGGGGAACGCCTTAGCCTGCAGCGTGGCATTAAAATCCATTGAACTTTTTGAACAAGAGAATTATATGGATAAAATACGGAGAATCACAGAGATTACCAGGCGGGAGCTAAAAGGGTTTGAAAGCCCAAAGGTAAAGGAAGTGCGTATCATGGGGGGATGCGTCTGCTTAGAGGTGAAGGAGGAGGAGACCATCCGGGGATACCAGCAGTTTGCCTATGAGAGAGGGGTGTTTGCCCGGCCGTTTTTGAAGTATATTTACGCAATGGTTCCCTATGTGATAAAAGAGGAGGAACTGGTGAAGGTTATCTCCACCATGAAAGATTGGCTGTCTTAAGAATATGGAGGACAGGTCATGGAAAGGGATTTTTCTAAGGGGAAAGTTTCGTCCAATATTATTGCACAGGCGATTCCCCTGATTTTGGCACAGTTAGTGCAGCTTTTGTATAATGTGGTGGACAGGATTTATATCGGGCATCTGCCGGGGGCGGAAAGTACGGCCCTTACCGGGGTTGGCCTGGTATTTCCACTCACCACTTTTATTGCGGCAGTTACCTTTCTCTTTGGGACGGGGGGCGCGCCGCTTTTTTCCATTGCCAGGGGGGCAGGGGAGGAAAAGAGGGCAGAAAAGATTCTGGGAAATACTTTCTCCCTTTTGCTTTATGCGGCCTTGGTTCTTTTTGTGCTCTGCTATGTGTTCCGCAGGCCCGTATTGTATCTTTTCGGCGCCAGTGACGCTTCTTATGTCTATGCGGACGCCTATCTGAAAATCTATTTATTTGGAACGGTTTTCGTAATGATTTCCACAGGGATGAACGGGTTTATCAATGCCCAGGGATTTCCCAAAGTGGGGATGCTTACCACCCTGATAGGGGCGGTTTTAAATTTGATTTTAGACCCTGTCTTTCTGTTTGTGATAAGGCTTGGAGTGGGGGGAGCAGCCCTTGCAACAGTAATCAGCCAGATTGTATCCGCATTGTGGGTGATTCGGTTTCTCACGGGGAAAAAAGCGGTTCTTATATTGAAAAAAGAAAATATGAGGGTAGAGAGAAAACTTGCCCGTGAGATTGCAGGCCTTGGGATGGCAGGGTTTATGATGCAGGGAACCAACTGCCTGGTGCAGGTGGTGTGCAATGCCACCTTAAAAATCTACGGGGGGGATTTGTATGTGGGGATTATGACGGTGATTAACTCCGTGCGGGAAATTCTTTCACTTTCTGTAAACGGGTTAAACAGCGGGGCACAGCCGGTTTTAGGATATAACTACGGGGCCAAAAAATATGACAGGGTAAAACAGGGGATACGCTTTATGGCATATCTTGGCACTGGTTACACTGTCATAGCATGGATTCTTGTGCTGCTTATCCCCCATTTCCTCATTTCTATTTTTACGGAGGATGCAGCTATGGTTTCCCAGGGCGTTTCCGCCCTGCGGCTGTATTTTTTCGGATTTTTCTTTATGGCTTTCCAGTTTACCGGACAGTCCGCCTTTACCGCCCTGGGCTATGCAAGACATGCGGTGTTCTTTTCCCTCCTGCGGAAAGCCATTATTGTGGTGCCCCTTACCCTGGCGCTTCCAAGGCTTGGATTTGGGGTAGACGGTGTTTTTCTGGCGGAGCCCATATCCAATGCCATAGGGGGGCTGGCCTGCTTTCTCACTATGTACTTTGTGGTGTATAAGCGGCTGGGCAGGGAAGAGGAAACGTAAAGCGTCAAATCTTTTGGGGGTTTCTTAACTTTCCAGCAGGCTTTCCAGCTCCGTTACCATGGTGTTGATGGTATCTACCTGGATGGTCATGGTTTTAATTTCTTCTACATTATTTTTCAGCATATCCGCAATATTGTTAAACTCCTCATTTTCCTGTTTAATATCTGCGGCGATATCTTCGTTTATGGAAACGGTTTCCCGGATGACCTGCTTTTGTACCACCCCGGTTTCCACTGCCTGCTCCACAGCGGAAACAGTGGATTTTAACTGCTCCATCATTTCATGGATGGCTTCCACAGTCTCCACAACCACCTGGTTCTGTTTTTGCACCTGGGCGGCGTTTTCATTGATAAATCGGGAAACGTTGTCTGCCCCGGTTTGTACCCGGACAATTATATTGTTTACGTTCTGCAGGGAATTTTTTGTGCCGGCGGCAAGTTGTCCTACTTCCTGGGCAACCACCGCAAATCCTTTTCCTGCCTCCCCGGCACGGGCAGCTTCAATGGAAGCATTCAGGGCCAAAAGATTGGTGGATTCTGCAATTTCGTTGATCAAGTTTAATGTCTCGCCGATTTCCGCTGTCTCCGATAAAAGTTTGTCGGTGACGGTCCTTGCCTGTTTGGTGGACTGTTCCACTTCGCCGCTCATAGACATCAGGTTATTCAGGGCCTGCTGGCTGGAGGAAGATTTATCCATAAGCTCTTTGGCAATCTGTTCCACATCCTGCATCTGAATCTCCATGTTTTTACTGCTCTCCTCTAAGTGGTCCAGATTTTCCTTACTGCTGTCCGTTTTATGAAGCATATGGGAGCTGCTCTCAATAAGCTCCGAACTGATGGCGGAGAGTTCCTCTGTGGAGGCCGCTTCCGACTGGGAAGTTTTTACCAGAAGGCCGCTGGCATCCTCTAACTGCCCCGCAATTTCTTTTACTTTATCCAGTACATTCTGTACTCTTTCATTGTTCTTTTCCAGTTCATCCTTTTTTGCATGAATGAGAAAATGGGAAACCATGTACACATTCAGGTAAATGAAAAGCATGGTAAGGATCATACAGAAAACCCTCCCAAACATATCGGAGACAAAAAGATCGCTTTTTGCCGGGAGAAGCCGCTCTCCACGGATAAACCATGCGGCGATAAGGGAAATGCTAATTTCCGCCATGGTGATAAGCACTACTTTTGTGTCCAAAAGTAATCCTGTGATAAGGACAAACAGAAAAGAAAATGCCCAGAATTCCTGGGAAGGAGCCATATATAAAATGAAATTAAACTGTATAAACAGAATAAGGATCAGAAAGATTTTCCCCTGCCTTAATTTCCCGGGCTTTACACTGCCGTCCTCATAGCCTGTTTTGATGAAATAGGCGGCTAAAATAAGATAGATAATGTTTGTAATGTCAAAAATAAAAAATACATACAGGGGGGTAAAAACAAAGATGCCCCGCATCCGGTTTAAGGTGTAGGAGATCCCTGCGCTTAAACAGGCCAGGGTGGTGGCCAATAATGAGATGGGATATGCTTTGTTAATGTAGACATCTAATGCCGTTAAGCTTTTCTTATTGTTTTCCATAATTTTTCACTTCCTCTGCATAATGTGTATCTTTATTTTCGGTGTTCCTCTGCCATTATACTATATTTTTGGGGAGAAATACAGGTGGTTTGGATATTTTTATACAGTTTCTTTCCTCAGGGAGTAGTTGACGGAGGCATTCTGCTGTACTATACTGATTTCAAATAAAAATTGTTGAAAGGAAGAAAGCAGGTGCGGTTATGACGGAGAAAGATATGGAAAAAATATGTCACTGGATTCAGGTGATTGGGGTAATGGGATTTGCATTTCTGTTGATGTTTTGTTTTTTCGGGAAGGAGGACAGCTTTCTGGAAAAAACGGCTTTTTTTGGAATGGTAGCCGGGATTGTGCTTTATGTTATTTGTCTCCTTGTCTCCCCGGGGATAAAAAGTACGGGAGTATTATTTTTTCTCCTGGCAGTGCTGTGTATGGGAGTCAGCATTTTTGTCATCTCCAAGGGGTATGGCTCTAAGGAGATAGAAGACCTGGGCACAGTTTCCTTTCAGGCACATCGTTACTGGCAGGAGGAGCACAGCAGAAGGGTGCGGCACCGCACTACAAAAAGTTATACCAATTATGTGGAATACCAGGGGACACTGGAAAACGGGGAGATTGTCACCTATAAAGACACGACCTCTTCCATTGGGGATGCCATGGAGCTGGTAAAACGGGGAGATAAGGCCCAGCGTCAGGTGTTTTTGTACAATAAGGTATATTTTACAGATGAGCCGGGAACAGGGGAAGAAGAATTTCTGTCGGATTTTTTTAAGTGGAAGACAAAGCTATATGTGGCAGCAGGAATATATACGATTTTGGGAGCTATCTGTGTTTTGGTGGGAAACCGGATTACGCTGTACCATGACGACGATGGCATAAGTAATGCCACGGTAATAAAATAGAGTGGAAATCCAGATATTTTCTGATAAACCGGGGTTGGAATTTCCTGTTATTCATTATATAATGATAAGCGGAACATTTGGAAATTAGATAGAATACATAGGGACGAATATAAAATGAGGATAAATAAAAGAACAGATCCAAGGGGACGTACCCTTTGGCCTATTCCTTTTTACTTTTTTTGCCTTCTTGTTATGTGGGGGATAATTTTTGGAGGACAGAAGAAGGTTTTTGCATCGGAGGAGAAAAACCCCCTGTTGGACGGGGGGCGCAGTGCTGTACTCTACGACAGCCAGAATGGGACGGCTTTGTCTCCCATTAGTTATACGAATCTGAAGGGGAAGGATTATACGTTCCATTTGTCGGCTTTAGACACAAATACGGGGGAGACGGTAAATGAGGTGGAAGTCTATCTCCACAAAGAAAAAATGCTCTATGAGAAACCGGAGTTTATTGTAATTTCTATTGTATTTGCCCTGTTGGCAGTGGCAGCCCTGGTATGGTTTTATACCCAAAAGAAAACCGAAGTACTTCTGAAAAAACAGGTAGATAACAAACTCTTTGAGACTCAGATGATTCGGGCTTTCAGCAAGGCTATTGACGTAAAAGACAAGTATACCAACGGTCACTCCGCAAGGGTGGCGAAGTATTCCCAGATGATTGCCACACAGCTTGGCTGCAGTTGGGAACAGATCGAGCACATACATAATATTGCCCTGCTCCATGATATTGGAAAAATTTTTATTCCCGACCATATATTAAATAAACCGGAACCTCTCACCGACGAAGAATTTGAGATTATGAAACAGCATACCACCTACGGGTCTGACATTTTAAAAGAGATTAAAATATTCCCGGATATGGCTTTGGGGGCGGAATACCATCATGAACGCCTGGACGGAAACGGGTATCCCAATGAGATAAAGGGAAAGGAGATTCCGTTCAGCGTGCGGATTGTGGCAGTGGCGGACAGTTTTGACGCCATGAATTCCGACAGGCCCTACCGGGAGAGGATGAAAATGGAGGACATCGTCTCAGAGCTTGAGAAGGCAGCGGGAACCCAGCTGGACGGAACTGTGGTAAGGGCTCTGCTGGAGCTAATCCGGGCAGGAAAAATTAAGTAGCAAAGCCTGTTTGCCCTTGCAGGAATCATTTTATGACGTTATAATGAATTCATAGGCGTTTGCAAATGGAGAGAGGTGAACCTATGGGAAAAGACACCGCAATTTTTGTCCTGGGATTCTTTTGTGTCATATTTTTATCCGGCTGCGGGAAAAGCCAGGAGCACCCCGCCTCCCAGGTGATATTGGAGGGGGAGTACAGGGTGGAAGGCGTTGAAAATATTGTTTTTACTTTTTATAAAGACAGTACCCTGAAGGTGGAGCAGTCAGGCATCTATTCTTTTGGTGAAAACAGCCAGGGAAAAGACCTGTTAAAAATGTGCTTTGACGATACTTCAAGAGAGCTTCCGGAGGATTATAGTTTCACGGAGTATCTTGTGGAGTGGGACAGAAGATATGTGTACCTTACCCTGAATGGGGATTTTTCCGGGAATACGGAGCCTGAGGAGAAGCCAAAGCCTATGGCCCTTCGGTTTTTAAAGGGGACGGAAGGGATTTCCCAGGGCAGGCCATTTTCCGGGACATACCAAATCGGAAGGGCAGGAAGTGATTACCTGTATATTTTTTCCGAAGATGAAACGGTTTTGATGCAGATTCATGAAAACTATTACATGGAAGGGGAAAAACTTACGCTGTCAGATTCTTCCGGGAGCACGGACTACAAATATGAACTGACGGAAAATCAGATTAAGATAAATAATCTTTTAGGGGAGAATGTGCTCTCCCTGATAAAAAAATAGGGAAACCGGAGAAAGGATGGAAGTGATGATAGGAATTATCGGAGCCATGGCGGAGGAAGTCGCCAAGCTGAAAGAGATGATGGAGGATGTAAAGGTTACGAGGAAGGCATCCAGGGAATTTTATGAAGGTAAATTAAACGGGACAGAGGTGGTAATCGTCCAGGGAGGAGTGGGGAAAGTAAATGCTGCCTGCTGTACCCAGACGTTAATTGACACGTTCCCGGTAAGTTGTGTGATTAACACGGGAATTGCAGGAGGGCTTTTTCCGGACATTAATATCGGAGATGTGGTTCTGGCCACAGACGCCGTGGAGCACGATATGGAGGCGTCAGTTTTCGGATACCCTCCCGGGCAGATTCCCAGCATGGATACTTTTTCTTTTCCGGCGGATGCCCATTTGCGCCAGGTGGCAAAGGAGAGCTGTATCAAGGTAAATCCTGAGATTTCCGTGTATGAGGGCAGGGTGGTGACAGGAGACCAGTTTATATCAGACAAAGAAAAAAAGAAATGGCTTTCGGATACCTTTGGGGGATACTGTACGGAGATGGAAGGCGCAGCCATCGCCCATGGGGCATATCTGAATCAAGTTCCCTACCTTATTGTCCGGGCCATATCCGACAAAGCGGATGACAGCGCCCAGATGGATTATCCCACCTTTGAAAAAAAAGCGATTGAACATTCTGTTCGTTTAATTGTAGAAATGGCAGGTAGATTATAATGGAAAAAATAGCAAGTTTTACAGTAAATCATTTAACTCTTTTGCCGGGAGTATATGTGTCCAGAAAAGACCATGTGGGAGAAGAAACGATGACCACCTTTGATATCCGTATGACCCGGCCTAATTTTGAGCCCGTGATGAACACGGCGGAAGTTCATACCATGGAGCATCTGGGGGCAACATTTTTAAGAAATCATAAAGAATATGGGGACAAGACCGTATATTTTGGCCCTATGGGATGCCGGACAGGATTTTATCTTATACTGGCAGGGGATTACAAGTCAGAGGATATTGTGGAACTTTTGAAAGAGATGTTTTTGTTTATGCGCGATTTTAAGGGTGAAGTTCCAGGTGCAGCGGCGAGGGACTGCGGAAATTATCTTGATATGAATCTTCCCATGGCAAATTATGTGGCAGGGAAGTTCTATGAGGAAGTGCTGCTTCATATTTCAAAAGAACGCCTGGAGTATCCGGAGTAGGAGGAAGAGGATTTGGGGAAAAATCATGCCCATGAGCATTCCCACGCACACACAAAGGATGTGCTGAACCGCCTGGCAAAGGCAGGAGGCCACTTAAATAAAGTCCGCTCTATGGTGGAGAACGGGGAGGACTGCAGTGAAGTGCTGGTTCAGCTTGCGGCGGTGAAGGCGGCTTTAAACAACACAGGAAAAATCATATTAAAAGACCATATTGAACATTGTATCGTTCATGCGGTGGAGGAGGGAGATGCCAGAAAAATCCAGGAGTTAAACGAAGCCATTGATAAGTTCATGAAATAGGGAAGGTATGCGGATGGGTAAAAAAAGGGAGATTACAGACATTTTTGACGCAAACTGTAAGAGAACCGGCAAAACCTTAGTGCGGGGGGAAAAGCCAAAGGAGGGGGAATATCTGATGGCTGCGGCTGCCATTGTACGGGTAAAGGAATCTTACCTTGTGACAAAGCGCAGCCCGAGAAAAAGCATGGCGGGGAAGTGGGAATTTCCGGGGGGCGGTTCAAGAACTGGGGAGGAACCCATTGAGACTCTGCGCAGAGAACTAGAAGAGGAGACAGGGATTGTAGTCTGTTCCCATCAGGCCACGTTTTTAAGGCAAGTGTATTATGACAAATTTCATTTACTGATGCAGGTGTTTCTGGTGGAATCCAACGCTAAGCGGGAGGATTTAAAATTGCAGGAGGAGGAAGTCTGTGATGCAATGTTTGTAAATCACCGGGAGCTTGCCCAGTTGTATTCTCACATGACGGATATTGACAAACAGATTTATACGGAGGCAGTCAGTCCGATGCTTTTAGATGGTTTACAATAAGTGACATAAAAAGGGCAAATGCTTCGTAATCACGATGATATGCAGAAAAAACAACAGGAGGCAGATATGTTAAGCGAAGGAATTTTGGGGAAACAGGAAATGACAGTTACACAGAAAGAGACGGCGGAAGTGTTAAAAAGCGGAACGCTGCAGGTATTTGCAACCCCTGCCATGATAGCTCTGATTGAGGAGACAGCTTGGAAAAGCGTTGCACCAGAGCTGGAGGAAGGGTGTGCCACTGTAGGCACCAGTTTAAATATCAAACATGTCTCCGCCACGCCGGTGGGAATGAAAGTTTTTTGCACCACCAGATTGATTGAGGTGGAGGGCAGAAGGCTTATGTTTGATGTGGAGGTGTCGGATGAGAAAGGAAAAGTGGGGGCAGGAACCCACGAGCGTTTTATTATCCAGTCTGACAAGTTCCAGCAGAAAGCAGATGACAAATTAAAAGAGTAGGGATGCAAAAAGATAACCGGATTTTTCTCTGAGAAAGAGAAATCCGGTTTCTTTTTAACTTGTCTTTTCTTTTTCCTGTTCCAGCAAATCCATAATCCGCTGAATTTCCGCCCCTTCTACCGGAGCTTCCCCAAAGGTGTAATGTTTCCCGTCAGAGCCTATGGCCCCTAAGTTCCGCTCACCTTTTTCCTTGCCCCGCTCAATGGTGAAATAGTGGATTTGTTTTTCGTTTTTTGGATTCAGGGTGATATAGATGCGGTAGCATAGCTGTGCCGGTGCTTTTACCTCCGGCAAATCCAGCCGGATTAACAGCAGTTCCTCATTGATATTTAAAGGCATCACCTCAAAATCGCTTTCCCGGAAGGGATAAAGCCCCGGGTTTTGGAAAGCGTTTTGGTAAACTTCATTTACCAGGGGTTCCTTTTCATCAGAGAGCTGATGGATAAAGGGAGCGCCCTCTTTAAACACCCGGAGGGGAAGGTCATGAAATTCCGCCTTCTGGCGCATCATAATATGATACTGCTGCGGGGATACCTTCATCTGCTTGGCATTTGCCTTAGCTTCATAGTCCTTGCTAATCGCCTCTAAGATTGGCCTGTTAAATAAAAGGTTGTCTGAAAAGGGATTTAAGGCAACCCCTTCGCAGGGGGCTTTGGCATTTAGGGCCATTTTCAGGCAGGCCAAAAAGGGCAGGGTCATAATAAAGTCAAATTTCGGTTCCTTTGGTATCTGGCCCTGGCTGCTGTATACAGGGATAAACACTTTTCCCTCCGGGCTCTTTAACACGCAGGGAATGGGTGTCGCCCCTTCGGGAAGCTGTACTTTCTCATTGGGGTTGTCCTTTACCTCCTGCTTTAAAGCCTCTTTGTCAATGTTGTCCGGCAGGTTTGCCGGTACTAGAAAAATAGTTTTCTGCACCTGGTGTACCAGTGCGTTTAAATTTTCTTTTGCAGGGTCTTCCTTGTATATCTGTATTAACTGCTCTGTTTTCTGTGCTTCTTTATTCATGGTACGCTCCGTAAACTTTTATAGTATTTAAAGTATACCACAATGAGGGGAAAAACTAAACTGTTTTTTCGATAAAATCCAGCACTTCCTCTAAAGATTTTCCTCCCATCAGGGTGTGGGCATCATTTATCACTGTCATGGGCACCCGCTCAATGCCGTACTTTTTCACATAGTCGGGAAAGAGATTGGCGTCTACCATCTGGGCCCTAATGCCGGGATTTAAAGCTGCCATCCTAAGGCAGGAGATAACCATCTGGGCACAGTGGTGGCAGGCGAGGGAGACAAAAACCTCGATATTTACGGGTTTGTCAATTGCCTGAATCCGTTTTTTCACCTGATCCTCCATGGCCTGTCCCGTCCCTGCGGTGTTGTATAGGGCAATCAAAAGGGAGTTTAACTCTTTTCCCCCGGGCACGCCGAGAAAACTCTGGCCGGTGTATACATGGCCTTCCCGGTAAATGCCCAGGGCGGGGAGATGGCCGCCGTCTGTAAGGTCTTCTTCCAGGGAAAGGTTTTCTCCCGGCTCGTAGAGCTCCACATGGACTTTCTCACCCTGGCGTTCCATATCTTTTAACAGAGATGCCAGTTCCACACATTTTTCGTCCTTTAAATCCACGATAGTTAAAAGCCACACATCCTGGTGTAATTTTGAAAAAACATCCCCAATCTGTTTTCGCATGTCTTCATCCAAAAGGGGGGACACCTCCGGAATCGTTCCCGGGGCTATCATAACATACCTACCAAATCAAGGCTGGGTTTTAAGGTTTCTGCCCCGGGCTGCCATTTGGCCGGGCACACTTCATCTCCGTGTTCCGCTACAAACTGGGCTGCCTGGAGTTTCCGCAAAAGTTCCGCAGCATTTCTTCCGATGCCCAGATTGTGGATTTCATAGGCCTGGATAACTCCCTGAGGGTCTGCAATAAAGGTGCCCCTTAAAGCCTGTCCCTCTTCCGGCAGAAGAACGCCGAACTGTTTTGAAAGATTCCATGCGCAGTCGCTTAACATGGGATAACGGATTTTTTTTATAGTGTCGGAGGCATCCGCCCATGCCTTGTGCACAAAGTGGCTGTCTGTGGATACGGAATAAATTTCACAGCCTAACTTTTGGAATTCTTCGTAATGGTCCGCCAAATCCCCTAACTCCGTAGGGCATACAAAGGTAAAATCCGCCGGGTAAAAGAAAAAGATACTCCATTTACCCAAAAGGTTTTTTTCCGTAATTTCTTTAAACTCTCCGTTGTGATATGCCTGTACGCAGAAAGGTTCCACTTTTTTTTCAATAAAATGATTCATAATACATACCTCGCTTTCTTTTTGATACTCCTATTTTAATAATTGAAGGGGGACACTGCAAGAAAAAAATCGAAATCCTTCAAATAATTTGTACAATTTTTCTCAACTGTCAAAAATATCCTGTTTTTGAAGGCTTTCCACATTTTCACTTATTGTAATTTGTAATTTTACAGGCTATAATAAAGTTGCATCTGAAAATGCTTTATGAAATGAATTAACAGGAGGGATTTTATTATGGATGATAAGAAATTGGGAATTGATAACATGAACGGGGATACCAATAACGAAGACAAGACCTGCGGGTTAAACGACATGAACTGCCTCGGTGGAGAGCAGCCGTCCCACGGATTAAACAATATGAACGGGGATACCAATGACGAAGACAAGACCTGCGGATTAAATGACATGAACTGCGTAGAGTAATCGTTATTCCAGCGAGGGTCAATACCCTGCTATTTTCAGCGGGGGGTGACCGTTTGAAACTTTAACTTAGCCCCCTTACACTCAGGCGGACATCGGTTTTTAAGATGTTCGCCTATTTCTTTGCAAATTTTTCTATAATTTTTACATATTGTGCAAAATGTAAAAATTTTAACACTTCTCCCTTTTTGTCTAAAGACAATTCGCACAAATTGAGTTACACTTAATTCATCAGATGCGTGATACTTAACAAAAAAAACAAAAATGGAGGGGTAAAACATGGCAAAGTACATTATGGCATTAGATGCCGGAACCACTAGCAACCGCTGTATTCTTTTCAACGAGAAAGGTGAAATGTGCAGTGTTGCTCAGAAAGAATTTACACAGTATTTTCCACAGCCAGGCTGGGTAGAGCATGATGCAGACGAGATCTGGTCCACACAGCTTGAAGTTGCAAAAGAAGCTATGGCAAATGTAAATGCAACCGCTGCAGACATTGGTGCAATCGGAATTACCAACCAGCGTGAGACAACAATCGTTTGGGACAAAAACACAGGAGAACCTGTTTACCACGCAATCGTATGGCAGTGCCGCAGGACTTCCGAGTATGCGGATTCTTTAAAGGCAAAAGGCCTTGAAGATACTTTCCGTCAGAAGACAGGACTTGTCATCGATGCATATTTCTCAGGAACAAAATTAAAATGGATTCTGGATAATGTGGAAGGTGCAAGGGAGAAAGCAGAAAAAGGCGATTTGCTCTTTGGTACCGTTGAGACATGGTTAATCTGGAAACTCACAAAAGGCCAGGTGCATGTAACGGATTATTCCAATGCAGCAAGGACAATGCTCTTTAATATCACCACATTACAGTGGGATGAGGAAATTTTAAAAGAGTTAAACATTCCGAAATGTATGCTTCCTGAAGCAAAACCATCAAGCTGTGTTTACGGGGATGCAAATCCGGAATATTTCGGCGGCCCCATTCCTATCGGCGGCGCAGCAGGAGACCAGCAGGCAGCACTCTTCGGCCAGACCTGTTTCAATGAAGGCGAGGCAAAGAATACATACGGAACCGGATGTTTCCTTCTTATGAATACCGGCGAGAAACCTGTATTCTCCAAAAACGGATTGGTAACTACCATTGCCTGGGGATTAGACGGAAAAGTAAATTACGCTTTGGAAGGCTCCATCTTCGTTGCAGGTGCTGCAATCCAGTGGCTTCGTGATGAGATGCGTTTCATCGATTCCTCACCGGATTCCGAGTACATGGCAAGAAAAGTAAATGATACAAACGGATGTTACGTTGTTCCTGCATTTACAGGACTTGGCGCTCCATACTGGGATCAGTATGCAAGAGGATCCATCGTAGGACTTACTCGCGGCGTAAACAAATATCATATTATCCGTGCAACCTTAGAGTCCTTGGCATATCAGGTAAATGACGTTCTTGCATCTATGAGAGCTGACTCCGGCATTGACCTTGCAGCCCTTAAAGTAGACGGCGGCGCAAGTGCAAATAACCTGTTGATGCAGATGCAGTCAGATATCAGCCAGGCTCCGGTAAACCGTCCGGTTTGCGTGGAGACCACTGCTATGGGCGCAGCTTACCTTGCAGGTCTTGCAGTTGGATACTGGAAGAGCAAAGAGGATGTTGTAAAGAACTGGGCAATCGACCGCACATTTCAACCGGAGATTACCGTAGAGGAAACCGCTGCAAAAGTTAAAATGTGGAAAAAAGCTGTTACTTACGCATTTGACTGGGCAAAAGAAGACTAAAAACAGACTAAGGGGGGAATTTTTATGTTACCGTATATTGCAGAATTTGTTGGAACATGTATGCTAATTATTTTAGGTGACGGTGTTGTTGCCAATGTAACTTTAAACAAATCAGGTATGAAGGGAGCTGGCTCGATTCAGATCACCTTTGCCTGGGGTCTTGCAGTTTTGGTTCCGGCATTTATTTTCGGAGAGGCTTCCGGCGCATCCTTCAACCCTGCACTTACCCTTGCACTTGCCGCTGACGGCAGTTTTGCATGGAGCATGGTACCCGGATATATTGTAGCACAGATAGCAGGAGCTTTCTTAGGTGCATGTATCGTATATATCCTGTTCAAAGAGCAGTTTGACGCCACAGAAGATCCTGGTTCCAAACTGGGATGTTTCTCCACTGGCCCGTCTGTTCCCAATATGCCTCTGAATATCTTAAGCGAGGCCATTGGTACATTCGTTTTAGTATTTGCTATTAAGGGAATTGGAAATGTAACAGGATTGTCAACAGGCGTAGATAAGCTGTTCGTATTCGGCATCATCGTATCCGTTGGTATGTCCCTTGGTGGATTGACAGGATATGCAATTAACCCGGCAAGAGACTTAGGTCCCCGTCTTGCACACGCTGTGCTTCCCATTCAGGGAAAAGGCGATTCCAACTTTGGATACGGACTTATTGTTCCGATTATCGGACCTATCCTTGGCGCATTAGCAGCAGTTGGATTATATGCAGTTATTCCATGGTAATATTGTTCGTGCTTGACTTTACACTTGCATTTTACAAAAGGGAACTACATAAAACCTAAAAATTAAATGAATGTAAGAGTTAAGAGCCATGCAGGATACATCGGAAACGATGTCTAAAAAGCATGGCTCTTTTTCACGACAAGTGAAACAATTTGCTGTTTCATCTTGTATAAAAAACAAAATTAGGAGGACTATTCTATGTATGATGTAGTAATCATTGGAGCCGGTGTTACCGGAAGTTCCAGTGCAAGGGAACTTTCCCGCTATAACCTGAATATCTGTGTGATAGACAAAGAGGAAGATGTATGCTGCGGCACATCCAAGGCAAACAGTGCCATTGTCCACTCCGGTATTGACTGTAAACCAGGGACTTTAATGGCTGAGATGAACGTGAAGGGGAATGAGCTCATGGAGCCCCTCTCCAAAGAGCTGGATTTTGAATTTAAAAGAAACGGCTCTTTAATTCTCTGTTTTGCAGAGGAGGATATGCCCCACTTAAAAGAGCTTTATCAGCAGGGAATCGATAATAAAATCCCCGATATTAAAATTCTAAGCAAAGAGGAACTCCACGAGATGGAGCCAAATATCTCCGATGAGGCCATTGCTGCAATTTATGCTCCCTCCGGCGGAATCGTATGTCCCTTTGGCATGAACATTGCAATGGCGGAAAATGCCTATGACAACGGCGTGGAATTCCGCTTTAACACAGAAGTAAGAACCATTAAAAAGATAGAAGGCGGCTATGAGCTTTCCACAAATAACGGCAGCATCCGCACGAAATGCGTGGTAAATGCAGCAGGTGTCTATGCAGATAAATTCCATAACATGGTAAGCGCCAAAAAGATTCACATTACCCCGAGAAGAGGAGAGTACTGCCTCCTTGACAAAACCACTGGAGGACTGGTAAGTAAAACCATATTCCAGCTTCCCGGCAAGTATGGAAAAGGAATCCTTGTGACCCCTACGGTTCACGGAAATACCTTAATCGGGCCTACAGCGGACGACCATGACGATCCGGAATCCACCAGCACAACGGCACAGGGCCTTGCCCATGTATGCCAGGCAGCCACAAGAAGTGTTCCAAGCGTTCCTGTGCGCCAGGTAATCACATCCTTCTCCGGCAACCGTGCCCATGAAGACAACCATGAATTTATTATTGAGGAACTTAGCGATGCTCCTTTCTTTGTAGACGCTGCAGGAATCGAGTCCCCCGGACTTACCAGCGCCCCGGCCATCGGAATTAAGGTTGCCGATATTGTGTGCGGCCTGTTAAAACCGGAAAAGAACCCGGATTTCAACGGCACAAGAAAAGGGATTGTTGACCCGAAGAAACTTTCTGAGGAAGAGTATGCAAAACTCATTAAAGAAAAACCCGCTTACGGCAATATTATCTGCCGCTGTGAGACAGTGACAGAGGGTGAAATCATTGACGCCATCACAAGGTCTTTAGGTGCAAAATCCTTAGACGGAGTAAAGCGCAGGACAAGAGCAGGAATGGGACGGTGTCAGGCAGGTTTCTGTTCACCAAAGACCATGGAGATTATCGGAAGAGAATTGGGGCTTTCCCAGCTTGAGATTACAAAGAACGGCGGAAAATCCAATATGGTAGTGGGTTACAGCAAAAAGAGCGCACAGGAGGTATAAGAATATGAGTTCCTATGATATCGTAATTATCGGCGGGGGTCCTGCGGGACTTGCAGCAGCAGCATCCGCAAAAAGAAACGGGATTGACAGTATATTAATCTTAGAAAGAGATAGTCAGTTAGGCGGTATTTTGAATCAGTGTATCCACAATGGATTCGGGCTTCACACATTTAAGGAAGAGCTTACCGGGCCGGAATATGCAAAACGCTTTATCGACCAGGTGGAAGAACTGAAAATTGAATATAAATTAAATACAATGGTTATGGATATTGCCGGGGATAAAACCATCACGGCTATGAACCGCACCGACGGTTTATTTAAAATCCAGGCAAAAGCCATTGTCCTTGCTATGGGATGCAGGGAGCGTTCCAGAGGCGCTTTAAATATCCCGGGATTTCGCCCCGCAGGAGTTTACTCCGCAGGTACGGCCCAGCGTCTGGTAAATATTGAAGGATATATGCCGGGCCGGGAAGTTGTGATTTTAGGCTCCGGTGATATCGGGCTGATTATGGCAAGGCGTATGACTTTAGAGGGTGCAAAAGTTAAGGTTGTAGCAGAGTTAATGCCATTTTCCGGTGGTTTAAAGAGAAATATTGTACAGTGTCTGGACGACTTTGGAATCCCCTTGAAGTTAAGCCATACCGTAGTGGATATCCGGGGAAAAGAGCGCTTAGAGGGAATTACTTTAGCGGAAGTTGACAATCACGGAAAACCGATTCCCGGCACAGAGGAAGATTATACCTGTGATACCCTGCTGTTATCCTGCGGCCTGATTCCGGAAAATGAGCTTTCCAGGGGAATCGGCGTGGATATGAATGCCATCACCAGCGGACCTTCCGTAAACGAGTCCTTAGAAACCAGCATCGACGGAGTATTTGCCTGTGGCAACGTGCTCCACGTACATGACCTGGTGGACTTTGTATCTGAGGAAGCAGCGGCAGCAGGAAAGAATGCGGCAAAATATGTGCAGAATAACTGTACCATGGGGGAGGCAGGAAAAGAGATTCCCATTATTGCCACCGACGGCGTGCGCTACACCGTTCCAAAGACAATCCATGTAAACCGTATGGAGGATGAGCTTGTGGTACGTTTCCGTGTGGGTGCCGTTTACAAAAACAGCTATATTACCACATATTTAAATGATAAACAGATTATTCACAGGAAGAGGCCTATTATGGCTCCCGGTGAGATGGAAGAGATTAAGCTGAAAAAATCCGAACTGGAAGCATTTGGCGGTTTAGAAAATATTACTGTGAAAATAGAGGAGGCATAAATCATGGATGTTAGAAATCTTACCTGTATCGGCTGCCCTTTAGGCTGCGCCCTTAGGGTTGAAATGGAAAACGGAGAAGTGCTTAGCGTAAGCGGCAATACCTGCAAGCGCGGGGATGATTACGCTAGAAAAGAAGTGACGCATCCAACCCGTATTGTCACCAGCACCGTAGCTGTGACAGGAGGGGATATTGCCATGGTATCCGTGAAAACTCAGAATGATATTCCAAAAGAGAAAATTATGGATATTATGAAGAGCATTGAGGATATTAAAGTGGAAGCGCCGGTACATATCGGGGATGTGATTGTGGCAAATGCCGCAGATACCGGGGTGAATATCATTGCTACGAAGGATATAAAAAAAGTTGGCTAGATAAATTAAACTCCGTATTTATACAGGCCGGGGAAAAGAGCAGTTTGCTTTTCCCTGTGCCTGTGTTTTTTGTGGAGAAGGAAGGCAGGATTCAGGCAAAGCTGGCAATGATGGACATCACAAAAAATGGACAGACCACCGCTAGGACTGGGGCCAGATTTGTTCTCAGTTGGAGATTTATTTAAGGAACGATTATCTGACCCGAACCTGTAAAGGGGATTTTTAAGGTTTTGGATTGACAGGGGTAAAAATCCCTGTATAATACAAACAGCGGGCAGAACCAGAAAATCCGGCTTTGCCCGCTTGTAACTATCAACAATCTTATATTAGTTTTGGAATTTCAATAAATTTTGAAACAGTCTCTTGCCGTTCCCTGTTTTTATGTGTCTCAAGTATTTAAACTTACTTGCTGACTTTGATTTTCTTTACCTTGGTGTAACCGCTGTATACCTTCTTGCCTGCGGAGTCTTTCTTGTATGCCCGGACTCTTACATAGTAGGTTTTACCTTTTTTCAGGTTTTTAATGGTATAGCTTGTCTTGCTGGTGGTCTTTTTCGTCACAGATTTTTTTAACTGGTAGTGTAAATAAGTTTGTGTTTTTGGAAATAAATGGCTCCTTTTTGGTAAGAATTAGGATATGCAAATT
>NZ_RAZG01000043.1 GCF_003612565.1 Roseburia sp. 1XD42-69
AATCACGGACAGGGTGATACCGGTATTCATTGGCGGCTACCTTGATAGCCCCCTCAATCCGCTTCTCTGATAATGGTCATGAACCCTGTTTTGAGAGGAGGGGCGCAATGTATATAAAACTGACGCTTCAGGAGAAATTAAAAGACGAGAGAACCAGCCGCCGCATGACCCTTGCGGAACTGGAAAAGGCAACGGGCATAGCGAGAGCCACGCTGGGAAAATATGAATCCGACAAATGCACGGATATAAGCCCGTTCAACCTTGCAAAGCTGGCGGAATACTACGGTCTTTCCATGGATTACCTCATGGGGCTGACCGAAAATAAGAACCACCCGAACACCGCCCTGCATGAGCTGCACTTGAATGATTCCACAGTTGATTTGTTAAAAAGCGGCGCACTGAACAACCGGCTCCTCTGTGAGTTTGTCTGCCATCCCGGATTCCTGCGCCTGCTGACGGATATGGAAACTTGCTCCCCGAAGGGCGCACATACCACCTCTGGTGGTATATCTGTGCGCACCTCGTAAACGGGGTGAATACGTTACCTCGGCTTTCCAGTTCCGTTGCCCTCGTCATTCCGTACCGCCCTCGCTTTCATTTTCGGCATTGGGGAGAGTAAGTTGTGGGGGAGTGGTTTCTCGGCTTTCTGACTTGATTTTAAATATAATCTGCTGGCACTCCTTTGTCTGTAAGGCAACCGACAAGATACGGTTTAACTCGCCCTCGTCATAGCGGTAGCAGTCGGGGAAATACTTTACGATAATACCGCCCATGATATACTTGTGGTGGTTCTCAGCTTTTCGCTTTTTCTCGTTCTGCTTTTTCTTCTCGTTGGCTACAAGCTGTTGCGCCTGTTTCAATGCCTGCAATGCTTTTTCTAAGTTTTTGCTTGTATCATTCCTGCTTTCAATCATTTCTGATACCTCATTCTTTCTGTGCTGTGTTGATAGGTTCTGAAAATAAAAAAGGTAGCGGATTGTCTGTTAAGATAATCGCTACCTAAAGGTAAACAATATTCAGTTTTTACATCATTTTTCTGTCTTGATTTTTCCTGAAAAATAAGAATTTAACTACCCCTTAATTGGTAGCCATATTTCAATAATAGAATTTTCCTTATTCCAATGAAAGCGATAATCGTATTTTTCAAAGTGTAAAAAGTTTTCTTGTAAAGGTATATATTCCATTTTGGGTAATATTTCTTGATAAATCATTCCGTAGGTTTCATATATTTTGTCCATAGAACCTATATGCTCTACAACAAGATATTTGTAATGTTGTATTTCTTTATAGACAAAATTATTTGGAACGACATTCCTTTTTGGAATGGAACAGAAATAAAATAGTTTCTCATTTCTTCTTTCCATAAAGGCATATTTTATCCAGTTTCCCGATTGTGAAAGATACGATTTCTTCAAATTACTGTTAAACTTTCGCCAAAATTGTGTACTGATTTGAATGTTTCTTTTTTGATAATTGGTGAGTTCTACTTCCTGCCCAATAACTGAAAATGTTTCTAATTCACGAATTGTATATTTCATTTCTTTTCCTTATGTGCCGTTATAATCGTGTAACTATATACATTTACCGTTAAAATATAATTGTCTACATTCACATACCAGTTTTTTCCATTTCGGGTAATGACAGCATTATCGGAATTGATTTTAGTTTTACACCAGTCAACCACATCATCTGTATTTAAAGATAGATTTCTTTTAATGCGCTCTACGCCCAATTCCGTTGTGTGCAATTTATCCAAATTTATTAGTAATTCATTATCCGCATTCATTTTACAATTATCCCTTTCCTTATCATAAATCCCGATTATTGAGTTGCTCAACGTCACAATTTTACCACAAACACATACACAATACCAATAAATTTTCCTTAATCTTTCTTTGCCCTATTATTAGCAATCATCATCTGCCTTGCCCGTTCCCTCTGCTCGGTGCTGACTGTCCTCGGCTTTCGGTAACTGACGTGTGACTTCGGAAAGGAATAGGTCTTAGATACCTCGTCCTGCCCTGTCAGCTTGTATGTGTCGGGATAATCGGCAACAAGTGTGTCAAGTTTCCGTCTTTTGGTGGTGGCGGTCAGTTCCGCACACGTTTCCGCTTTGCTCTGTTCCCCAAACTGATAAATCAGATTGACTTCATCAGCGTTAAAAGGTATCTGAATATTTGCGCCCTCACATAAACGCTCCACGCCCACGCACTTAGGAAGGTTTCCTGTCAGTTCGTAATTATCCCTTGCTGTGATTGTGTAAGAATAGGCGTGTGAAAAGATCTTCTGCTTGACGACAGCTTTTTTTCTTTTGCCGTCGTCCGTCAGATTATTATTCTATATTCATTTCTAAATGCCCTGTAAAGTTGTTTCCAATAACGCCAATATAGTTTCCGCCTTCCGGCAATGTTATTGTTTTGGAATAGCTGCCAGTTGCTTCAAGCAGGATTATCGGATCATCACTGCCAGAAACCCAAAACACTTGCGCTGTTCCCTCGGTAATTTCCAAGTCGCAGGAAACAGAAATATCTTTGCCGTTTTCACGCTCGATAGAAGTTCCACCAAAAAGATATTCTGTTTTAGAAAAGTCCTTATAATCTGCCGTATAAGTCCCAGTATAGCAATCTTCCCCATATGCCCGATTCCCTTTCAGCGAAAAATCGCTTGTGAGTGCTGTATTTCCAGCTGTTTGGACAACATTATTATACTGATCTAAGATTTCATCTTTTGAACACCCTGTAAGTGTCAAACTAAATATCAAAACACTTATTGAAAGGAAATGGAAACGTATTCTCTTATAGCACATGTCATCAGCCTTTCTATTTTTAATTTCAAACCTATAACCGCCCTTATTCACCCGTTGGTGCTGTATAGTTGCTCTGCACAGCAGCAGGAAGTTCATCATATTGCACCTCTTTCCATTCAAGAACACCTCGGATCGGCATTACCGTTAATTACACCGCCTTTTGATTCGGTCTGTTCTATTTTACTGTTATCAATCTGTGAATAGTAGTATGTGCTGCCAGTTCCCGAAAGGAACCGCATACAAAAACCAATAAAACCTACAACAATTATTACAGCTACCGCAATCCCGATAGACAATTTTTTCTTCATTCCTATATCCTCCGCTTACCAACCTTTTTTTGTTATTGTATTTTTGTGCTTTTTTGCTGCCTTGACTGGCACGTTTCCTTTTGCAGTGAATACAAGAACAGCAGTAATCATCAATACGGAAATCATACTAAACAGACAGATTAACACATTCCAATGTACAGCCGGATCGTAGCTTCGGTAGCTGATCAAGCCTAAACTTGCAGTAACAGGATAAATATTTGCTAACGTAGCATTTCCAGAAGCAAACATACCACCATAGCCATAAACAAAAGCAATAATTGTTCCAAGCATATGTCCATTTGGTATACGGGCAGCAAATACAATTACAGGCATGACCGCAAAATACAAAAACAGACAGTTTAGAACGATCTGAATAAATGTCTGCAATACTGATGTTACAGAAATTCCCGGAAATCCCATCACCAAATTGGCAATTACCGTGAATGTTGCACTTATCAGCCCAAAAAACAAAGAAAGCAGCGCACATACAAGCAGTTTCCCCCACAACAGGCTGCTATAAGGAACAGGAATAGTCATAATACTTTTCAGCGTATCGTCTTTTCCCTCCCTTGCTATGATATAGCCGGCAATGAGGGCAATGCACATGGGGAAAATCGTTGTGGCATTATTTTTGATTATCTGTTCTGTAAAAAAGACAAATGTCCAGACCGTTCCGTCCAATGCTGTTGTGGAAAAAAGCGTTAAAATGACGGAGAGCAGCATTAGGAAAACACCTGCCCATATCATATGATACCGCTTTAATTTCCATATTTCGGTTTTAACCATGCGAAACATATCATTCATCCCCTCTCTTTTTATACATATAATCAATCACTATAACGGAAAGCAAAGCGATAACAGCTAAAATAATGATTGTCTGAAATGTAGTCGGAATTAAATTTTCCAACACCCCCACACCGTCCATATTGCCATGCGCAGTTAAATTTCCTGCGCTCCACAGGGTTGTAAGCGGAATTGGCATTAGCCAGCACATCACTTTAGGCAGTGTGCCAAAAGATGATTCGGCTGTCATACTTAAAACACTGTAAAAAACACACAATAAAACAGAAAATATATAGTTATTGCTAAAGAAAACGACAAGGACGATTAACGGCAGCGTCCCAGCTGTAATAAAAATTCCCATTTCCAGCGCAAAAAATAATCTATAAGCAATACTGTTTACTTCTGCAATCAGCCCGCCGCACAGGATTGTTATAAGAGCTGATGTCAAACTAAAAATAATCCCAAAAAAGAACAGGACAATAATCTTTGCCAAAATCATCTGTGTGCTTGTTATGGGAATTGTGCGCAGATTTTTGAAAGTATCATTATCCCGTTCCATAAAAAAGAGCATGGCTGCAATCACCCCGATCATGCACGGTAAAAGCAATTCTACCCCATAGCCCATAACCGACTGAAAGTAATCATTGAAAATCGCTATCTTACTGTCATATCGTTCTGCTGTCTGCGGCATTGTCATCAATACGGTTAGCGGCACGGGAAATAAAAACGCAGAAAGAACAACCAGCCATATAACTTTTTTGCGCTTTAATTTTGCAAATTCGCATATAACCAGTTTAAGCAATCCCCTCACCCCCTGTTACACGTTTGAAGTAATCTTCAAGGCTTTCTTCGCAAGTATGGGCTTCCGATATTTCTAAACCATTTTCCACAAAAGCAGTAACAATTCTTTCTATTGGTAAATCAAGATTATGCACCTGTATATTGTGGCCGTCCTGTATGGTAAACCGGCTCTCATGGAAGATACGTTCTAAAATTCTTGCCGCCTGTGCCGTATCAGAAACAATAAATCGGATATGCTTGCTGCTCTTTGCTTCCAGTTCTGCAAGACTTTCTTCTTCCAGCAATGTACCGTGGTCGATAATGCCTATATCGTCTGCCAAAAGTGCAATCTCGGAAAGGATATGGCTGGAAATCAATATTGTTTTTCCACGCTCATTGCAGAGAGAACGGATAAAGGAACGGACTTCTGCAATTCCAATCGGGTCAAGACCGTTGATTGGTTCGTCCAAAATCAAAAGCTCCGGGTCGTGCATAATAGCAAGGGCAATCGCCAGCCGCTGCTTCATACCAAGTGAATATTGGGAAAACAGCTTTTTATCTTTGTAAGGCAGACTAACTAAATCAAGTGCGTTTTTAATTGCGTTGCGGTTCGGCACTCCCCGTAGAGTAGCAAAAATGCGCAGATTTTCGGTGGCTGAGAGATTAGGATAGAAGCCGGGGGATTCAATCAGACTGCCAATACGGGGTAACAGCTTTTTTTCATTTGCCTGTAAGGGCTTCCCCAAAATCGTCACTTCCCCGGAAGTCGGCTGTGTAAGTCCAAGCAGCATCTTCATGGTCGTTGTCTTTCCGGCTCCATTTCTGCCAAGCAGACCATAGATACGCCCTTTTTGAACATGAATGTTCAGATTGGCAACACTTTTTTGTGTTCCGTATTGCTTTGTAAGATTTTTCGTTTCAATTACATATTTGCTCATTGCGAAACCTCCTTTTCATATCTGCCATTCTATCACGCCAACCTTTCATTAACCTTGCACCAATCTTGCATTAACCTTGCAATTTGGAAAAGGCAGATTTTTACAAATAATTACTCCCGCCATAAGGGGCGGGAGCTGATTAGTCTATCAAAGGGAAAAAAGGGTGAAAATTGTTCCTTTTCCCGGTATGCTATCTGCCGTTATTGTTCCGTTTAATTTTTCAACAAGCTCATGTACGATAGACAGACCAAGACCGCTGCCTTTTTCAGACCGCCCTTTATCGCATTTATACAGCCGATCAAAAATATGCTTTAAGTCCTCCTTATCAATCCCTATTCCATTATCAGACAGGAGAATTTTTATATTCCTGTTCTGTTCCGATAAAGCTAATTCAATTTTATCTGCATGGCTATGGGAGATTACATTTTGTATCAGGTTGTTTAATATCCGCATATATCCGTCCGGGTCAAGGATGGGGCGTTCTCCGTGATGGACAGCAGTTTTGCAGTGGATATGAGCGCACTGGATGGCTGTCTGATACCACAAAAATGTAAATAGTACGGATAGGTTTGCGCTGGAAAAGATAGGAAATACGCAGGAATTATCGGAAGCGGAAGAAATGGAACTGTTCCGTGCTGATAGCTGTCGGCTGGCAGCAGGCAGATGGGGCGGCATCCAGTGCCTATGAATCAAATGTGCTGATGGAAACTGCTGTAAGCGGTGATTCAATGATTGGTTCGTTATAGTAAAACAATGGGGGAGATATTATAACCTTTTTAAGTGACTTTGCAAAGGTGGAAGATGAAATATTCCACTGAAACAAAAGGCAGTTACAGTTAGAAGTGAAAAAATAAAATTGATTTAAGCCCGCCAAATAAAAAAGGCGTCTTTGGATGGTATTCCGTAAGTATATTGTTTTTTCAAAGACTAAATGATATGATACTATGTAGACAATGTGGCCTTAGGGCTACGCTGTTTTGATTGTATTGATGGCAAAGGTGACTTATGTAGGCAACACCTTAATGGAGATAAGAGTAGATACTTATGTGGAAGACTTTCAGGGAACAAGAAAACCAATCAATCGGGCATATTTGACCTTGGTGGCGGTAGATTCCAATAATGTTCCCAGGAAGGTGCCAGCCTTTTTGCTTGTGATATAGGAAATTCCTCCGGATTTCTATATCACAAAAAGCCCTCCGGGCAGGATGCGCAGAGAGCATTCTTTTTTTACTGAGGTTGAAAAAGCAGAATGGGAGACAGCAAAGAGGAGAAAGGAACTGAGGATTCAGTGCCAGAAAGAAGGATTTTGATCAATGGAAATCCGTTTTTGTGGTGGATTTGTATCATCAGTAAGAGAAATGCAAATCCTGGATTGCCAGGATTGTGAGAAGTTGTAGGAGGTATAAGAGGATTATGAGTTTTTGGGAGCTTTTCTGCAGCAATACCTTTGGTTTGACAATAAGCACGCTATTTATGCTCTGGATCTCTATGTTACTTTTGGGGCGAAAACCGTATCAAATAAGAGAGCGCAAAGTGAAAATAATTGCTTGTACTATATTATTTATCTGTGTCTGGGCATTGATAGGGACAGTTTTTTATAAAGTAGGTATCTTTAGATGGAGGTATAATGCAGGACAAATCTTGTTTACCTATATGGGAATGACAGGAGCAATGTTTTATTTATATTTTCTCTATCGGGAAAATCTGCTGACTTGTTGGATTTCGGCTGTTTTTTTAGAAATGTTGGAATCTTTTGCAGTACATATAGGAGTTTTTTTTTCACCTAATATGACTTTTCATTTGGATATTTTGGGAGAACGGTTAATATATTATTTTTTTCTGTATGTATTAACACCACTCATAGAGATTATCTGGGTGCTGCTTCTATATAAAACTGGAGTTGGGAAAATGTTCCGACTGTGGATTGAACGGAAAGAATCGAAAAAGGTAAGTATTATTTTTATCAGTTTATACCCAATTTTGTCTGAAATACTTTATTATATGGTGCAAATAGGAGAACGAGTTGGTAACGATAATGCAGTCGTTTCTCTGTTATATCTATTGATTGTTTTTATTATTTTCGGTTATGCAGGGCGTCAGGAAATGCAAAAGAAGCAAATTCAGACTCAGCAGATTAGTATGCAGCAGCAAAATGCTTATATTGAGAGTTTAGAAAAACTGCAGAGTGAAATGCGAAGATTCCGTCATGATTATAAAAATATGATGTCTGGCATGTACCTTCAGGCAAAAGAGGGAAATATGGAAGCAGTGCAGAATTTTATCCAGGATATGACAAGTGATTTTGATTATCAGGTAGGGGAACAGATACGCAGATTGACACAGCTTGGAAATATTCATATGCTTGAGGTAAAAGGGCTGCTGTTGGGGAAAATGGAAAAAATGCAGCAGGAGCAGATTTCCTGTGAACTAGAAGTATTGCATCCATTTGATAGGACGCGGCTGAGAACGACTGACTTGTGCAGATGCCTGGGGATACTGATTGACAATGCTATAGATGAAGTACAAGGAAAAAAAGATAAGAAGCCAAAACCGCAGATACATATTATGATTAGCAGCCAGGAAGAATGCACAACATTTCAAGTAAGAAATCCATTGTATTCAAACATTGATTTTCACAAGATTTGGCAGCAAGGTTATTCTACCAGAGGGGCGGACAGAGGAATTGGCCTTGCAAGTTATAAAAGTATTTTACAACATTATGAAAATGTCTTCTCTCTAACAACAATCAGGGATGGCTATTTTATTCAGGAGTTAAAGATACAGGAATAAGAAATGTTAAAAATTGTGGAGGAAAAAATATGCTTCCAATTTATATTTGTGAAGATGATGCGATGATACTCGCTGCACAGAGAAAGTTTTTAGAAAAACAAATTATGATGGAAGGTTATGATATGCAGATTGCTCTGTGCAGCAGGCATCCCCAGGAAATTATTGAAGCGGTGGCAGCGGATCCAAAAAGAGGAATTTATTTTCTGGATGTGGAGCTTAAGGATGAGCCGATGGATGGATTTATGCTGGGACAACAGATTCGAAAGTTTGATACTAGAGGTTTTCTAATCTATGTGACTTCCTTTCCAGATCTGGCATTTGAGACATTTCGTTATCACCTGGAAGCGCTGGATTATATAGTAAAGGGCAATTCTGAAAAAATGCTGACTGGAATGCACAAAAACCTTGCGATCATTACTGAGCGGATGTGTAAGGAGCAGGGAGAGCAAAAGGAATACTTTACAGTAAAGGTGTTGGATATTGTAAGGCATATTCCAGTGGATGAAATTATGTTCTTTGAGACAAGTGTCCGTACACACAGAATAGAACTTCATGCGAAAAATGACTGTATTGATTTTATTGGCAGCATGCAGGAGCTGCAAGAGCAGTTTAAGGAGCATTTTTTAAGGGTTCACAGGTCATATCTAGTCAATGTAAATAAGATTCAGGAGTTAGATTTAAAGCATCGGGAAATTCTTATGGAGAATGGAGAAAAATGTCTGTTTTCTAAAAATATGAAGGGGGAGTTGTTGAGTCGAATTTAGATGACAGCGTTTAACAAGCCATTTCAGGCAATATAGTATATCATTCAGGCAGAACTCAGCATAAAGGTGATAAAACATGATATGATACTTCCATCATAATTACTCTGCGATAGAAAAACGGGGCAATTATAAAGAAAATATTTAGAAAGAGGGTTATGTTATGGAACAAAATGTATTACTGGATTTATCACATATTTCTAAGCGCTATAAGACGGAATTGGCGCTTAAGGATATCAATATTACGCTTCATAAAGGCGAAATTCTTGGATTTTTAGGGCCGTCGGGCGCTGGAAAAACTACCACGATTAAAATAATCACAGGACAGTTACGGCAAACATCTGGAGAGGCGAAAATTCTTGATACAGATACGGCTAATATTGATGAATCAATTTATGAAAAAATTGGCGTGGTTTCGGATCAGAGCGGAATTTATGAGAAAATGACAGTATGGCAGAATTTAAGTATGTTTGCAAAAATATGGCGAGTTCCCAGTGTAAGAGTGGAGGAAGTCTTACATCAGGTGGAATTGTATGAACATCGTAAAAAGCCGGCAGGTAAACTTTCCAGAGGGCAGACGCAAAGACTTGTTTTGGCCAGGGCAGTGCTTCATAAGCCAAGAATTTTATTTCTTGATGAGCCGACAAGCGGATTAGATCCATCGACTGCAGTATCTATCCATAAAATGTTGCTGGATCTGAAAGAGGAAGGTATGTCAATATTTTTGACTACACATAATATGGAAGAAGCCACAAAACTTTGTGATAGAGTCGCACTTTTGTATCAGGGGAAAATTGTCGAGTGCGGGTCGCCCAAAGAACTTTGCCTGAAATATAATCAAAATAAAAAATATCATCTGCTTTTGAATAATCAGGAAGAAGTTGTCTTAGATCAAAGCCCTCAAAATATTGCAAAAATTTCAGAATGGATGCAGAGGGATGAAATACAGAGTATTCATTCTTGCGAGCCAACATTGGAACGTGTGTTTTTACAAGTAACAGGAGCGTCCCTTGGATTAGCCAGTATGTGAGAGGAGTTTTAAGATGGATCATATCAATAAATTAACAGCAGTTGCACAGATTAAATGGATTTGTATCAGCCGCAATACAGCGATTATGACTGGGCCGTTTCTAACCGTGGCGATGGTATGGATGATGAAAGTTTTATATAGAGTCAATTCTGGAGGTGATTTATCACCAATTCTGGTATCCTGGATCCTGAGTTTGGGAATTTCCCTTAATTTGTGTATGGATGGATTCCTGATGGTGGGAACTGCCATTGCAGAAGAGAAAGAGAAACATACGTTACGGGTCTTAATGACGTCGTCAGTCACTGGAATACAGTATTTTATCGGAAGTATTCTATTTCCATTTGTGCTGATGAATATCATCAATCTTGTGGTATTGGAGATCTGTGATATTTCTATAAGCCAGGTACCTGTCGCAACTTTCTTACTGGTCAGTGCGGCGGCCTCTCTGATTAGTTGTGTCATGGGAATGATTGTTGGTCTCTGTGCAAAAAATCAGATGAATGCAAATTTGATTTCTTCTCCATTGATGATCGTGTTTATGATGATTCCAATGTTTGGAAGTCTTTCCGAAAAATTGCACCATATCTCAGGGTTTTTGTTTACTGGAGTGTTGACAGAGATGGCAACTGGATTTGCAGAGGGAATGTCATATACGTTAAAACCTCTGGACATCGCAGTGCTTATCGGAGAATTAATCATTAGCATTCTTGTATTTTTAGTACTTTATCGAAGAAATGGATATGAAAAAGACTGATGCAATTTAGACAGGGTAATTTTAGGTCAGTGATGTAAAAATACCAGGATAATACAGATTAGAACTTTTGCTAAGCATGACACCGGATAAGGAAAAAACTCAAAAATATATTCAACTTTACTTGCCGAAAGAAGATATCTTTACCAAAATGGCTTTTTCGGGATGTCCACAGGGATAGCGAGCATCGGATTGCGTCAGCCGCAATCCGAATTGTAAAGTCTTTTAGGAATTTGTGGCACTGTTTCAGATAGTCTAGATGCTGCTGTCCCCATATTCCTATTGAATGTTCTTCTTCGGCGGGTACAGTCAAGCGTGGTATTAAGTAATCTTCTTGCTGTTCATATTCGCCGCTTAATCTCTCAAAAATTGATTTTGCCATTTTGCAATTCCTCCGTATGATTTGGCATGCCTAAATAGCAGGAGCATATAATGGAAACTTAGGACAAACTTAATTGTCTTTTCAGTCTTTTTTTCAAACTGTAAAGAAATTTATCATTGCCTACTACAGTAATCATAGGCCCAAAGGACATAACTTCAATCAGAAGTTCCGTCTCCATGCCCTGGTTGTAATAGATGAGACATTCATAGGTGTTCTCATCTATTTTTGTGGTATTTTTTTCATAGTTTGCAAAATGAAGCATGGCCCGTTCTAAAGTATTGCGCTGATTTTTAATATGTAATGTTAAAGGTTCCTTATAATAAGAATTATGTATCATTTCATTTAAAGATATGGGATTAGTACAGAATTTTCCCGTGTGGGAAATACTTTTTATGCGGTCAAGGTTTAATATTTGAAGTTCCATATTTCCATGTCCTGTCTTTCTTACAGCTAAAAGACGGAATTTATTGTTCTTTACGGAATATTCTAAAGAAAGGGGGACATAGTAATGGTGTACCCGGTTTCCTTTTGGAGAAGTATAATCTATGTTTAGAAATTCCTTGCTTTTCTGCCCTTCAACCAAAAGATGAAAATTGTTTTGATAATTTTCATCCTCATAGGGGTCACCTCCTGTAAATTGGTCATAGTAATAAAAATCTTCCTGTTTCCAGAGCGGGGAGATGGGGAAAAGGATATGATTTAGGTACTCCAGTTCTTTTTTATTCAGAAATAATTTAATTCTAGGGTCATTAAGCAGCGCTTTTAAATAGGATTTTTCCAGGTGGGAAAGAGGTGCAATAAAATCAGAAGAGATTTTAGAGATATATATTTCTCCTTTTTTCTCAAAAAGATTCCAGGCACCGCTTTCAAGCTTTGGTATGATAGAAAGAAGGCTTTCTTCAAATCCCTCCCGTGAAATCTGATTGTGGATATCCTGAATGGTAAGTTCATTCTGACTGCATAAAATATGTCTTAATACTTTAAAATAACAGCTGTATATTTCAGAAAATAATTCCATAATGCGCTCCATTTCTATTGGGTTTCGCTTATCTGGTACATCTGACACATGACATTTAAGTCCTGATAAAAACGTGCTTCCACCGATTTGTCTGTACATTCCAAAGATACAATTCTGCCAATAAAGGTACGAATCCAGGGAAGCATTTCGTTACAGTCAAAAACTTCTGTTTCATATTTATATATATTCTCACGTATTTTTGTGACACTTCCCCCTCTGCCTTCCCGGTCTAACCGGTCAAGGATATAATTTTCAGAAGGCTCTTTTACATGAAGGGTCATAGTCAGTTTGTCCAGATGATTTCTGCTGTCGTTTTGAAAGGAAACTCCCCATAATTTTTGTCTGTTTTTATTCAATTTGTCTAAAATTGTGTCATAATCTTCTGCTTTTTCCAGTGGTATAAGACTTTGAATAGTATCTAACCGATAACAGGTGAAACGCCTGCTTTTCCTTATATAGGCACAGAGGAAACGGCGTCCGCTTCTGGTACTGGTAAAAATCTGTAAAGGGATACAGTCCGCTGTGTTTTTGGCTTTGGTTTTGGAACTTTTCAGTTCAAGTTTCACAGATGTTTTTCCTTTTATGGAATTTAGAATAGCATAAAGGACTTCATCTTCTAATGTATGTACAAAAAAGCTGTGCTTTACCCGGAAAATATGATTTTCCCAGTCTAAGTGCTCTAAAAGATGGTTTCCCATAATTCCAAAATTACCGGCCATTTGAAAAAAAGAAAGGGCATCTTTTATATTTTCGTTGGATTTTAACCAGAGGGCAAGGGAGGTATCCAGAGAAAACAGCACTGTTTTACCTTTTTTCTCTTTTTGTAAAAGACCTTCCTTTACATAGGTATTGCATTTCCGGCGGACAGTCTGAACATCAAAAAAAGACTCATATTCTGTTAATAAAGTGTCTGTAATATCTTCAATAGACATAGATTTATGTTTTATAAGGATATTCAGTATGAGAAAATGCAGCACAATATCATTATCTGTAAAACTTTTTGTTTTCCACACTTGAAAAAGAGGGTTTGTATCAAGAAGGTTGCTGTCTATGGCAAGGCTTATATTAAATCCCTTTGGAGTATAGTCTTTCCGAACATAAGGACTAAGCCAGCTTTCTAAGCGGCGTCTTTCATTGTCATAGGTTCGGGGGCTTTTCCCCTTAAATTCATTTCTGTTCTTAAAGCCGTAGACGAAAAAATCCCGCACGTATTCTCTTGTTTTTGGAAAACTTTTAATCAATTCCTGAAAATCAGACATTTTTTTTCACTCCTGATACTGTTCTTTTTTCATTTTAGCAAAAGGAAAGATGAGTTCGCAACTTTTTTTAAATGATTTTATGGAAAATTCTGTATATAATTAAAAACAGTTCAGGGAGCACAGAGAATAAAGAAGATATAGAATATTTATCAGAAAGGAAGGGTAATATGTTTGTGATATATAATGAAAATACAAGGTTTCCTATAAAGGTATGGTTGGAAGATAAGACAAAGCTGGAGGATAGCTGTCTGGAGCAGGCATACCACTTGTCACAGCTTCCGTTTATCCATAAATGGGTGTGCCTCATGCCGGATACCCATACGGGAAAGGGAATGCCAATCGGGGGAGTGATTGCCACAAAGGATGTGATTATTCCCAATGCGGTAGGCGTGGATATTGGCTGCGGCATGGATTTTATTCCCACAAATATCCATATGGAGGATATCAAAGAAATTCAGACGGGAAATGGAAGTATTATTCAGTCAATGATTGGAAATATTATGCGGACAATTCCTTTAAATACGGAGAGGTATAAGATTCCCCAGGAATCTGCGGTTCTTGACAGGGCAAAGCAGGAGATGGATAAATATGAGGAAAATGAAAAGCTGGTTCCTCTGATTGAAGACGGGTATTTTCAGGCAGGGTCTTTGGGAGGCGGTAATCACTTTATTGAACTTCAGGAGGACGAAGAGGGGTATCTTTGTATTATGATTCATTCCGGAAGCCGTCATCTTGGGAAAGCAGTTTGTGATTACTTTCATGAGACTGCCAGGGAATTAAACAGAAAATGGTACAGTGAAGTAAAGGATGAATATCGTCTTTCTTTTCTTCCTGTTTCATCGAAAGAAGGGCAGCAGTACCTGAACTGGATGAATCTGGCGATGGATTACGCTTTTGAAAACCGGGAAAGGATGCTTATAAAAACCTGTGCTATTGTAAAGGAAGTAATTGAGAAGCATACGGAACTTAAGGTGGAGTTTGGAGAAGAGATTAACTGTCACCACAATTATGCGTCTCTGGAAAATCATTATGATGCCAATGTCTGGGTGCACCGGAAGGGGGCTACCAGAGTACGGGAAGGGGAAATGGCTGTGATTCCGGGGGCAATGGGGTCATATAGTTATGTGGTAAGAGGAAAGGGAAACAAAGAATCTTTCTGTACATCTTCCCACGGCGCAGGGAGAAGTTATTCCAGATCCGGGGCAATGCAGGCTTTTTCCGTGGAAAAAGTGATGGTTGATTTGAAGGAACAGGGAGTTATCCTTGGAAAAAGGAAGAAGAATGATGTGCCGGAAGAGTGCAGGTTTGCCTATAAGGATATTGACCTGGTGATGGCACAGCAGGAAGACATGGTTACAGCTGTGAGAAAGTTAAAGACGGTTGGCGTAGTCAAGGGATAATAAGGAAATAATTTATTCCCGCAAGCAATGAGGAAAATAGCCATGCTTGCATGGATATTTGACGAATGCTGCGAGGGTCAAATACTACGCATAGTAAATTTTATGCCCCGTCAACTTTCTGCGGGGTATTTGACATATGCACGGGTATTGGAAGTAACTTCCTGCCCGGCGGTGCCTGCAGCGTGCTGTATGGTATACCATAAATATTTCACCATACTTAACAATAGTTAAGAAAATGTGATACGAGGGTTCGAATCCCTCCCGTGAAAACGGTAGCTAAGCGGTGAAAGCGCACATATTGTATTGTTGAGGGTTCGAGTCCCTCCCGTGTAAACGGTAACTCAAATGGATAGAGTATACAACAAATGGCAAGGCAGAATGCCTGCGGTTCGACTCCGCAACTGGGAATGCTTTTCTCCTTCATCCCACAAAAAATCTGAGAAATTGCCGATAACATTATGGCTTTCTCTGAGCTTTCGGCAGATGTACACAGATTTGCCGAAGAAAAATGTAAATTGGCCTCCCGCCTGGAGTCCGGGGATACCGAAGGCAGAAAGAAGAAACAACGGTTATAAAAGATGATAACACGTCCTTTCTTCCTACTGTCTCCTTAACCAGGCTTCCGCAGCAGGCTGATGGATGAAGGATAAAAGTATAAAGAAAATTATAAATTAGTATAGATAATAGGAGGAAGTTTGTATGAAGTATACAATTAAGGATAATCAGGCAGGTTTTGTGTTAAAGGATGGAATTTTTAAGAAAATGATTACAGCGGGAACCTATCACTTTTCTAAAACTTTGGGTTATGAGGTGGAGATTGAGGAGATGACAGGGGAGCTTGACTATATAGACGTGCCTTACCAGGTACTTTCTAAGGATAAAGAGTTTTTAAATGCCACGGTGCATATGGAAATACCGGACGGCTCTGTGGGATTTCTCTATGTAAATGGAAAACTGACATCATTTGCAGGGAGGAAGGAGTATACATATTGGAATGTGTTCGACAAATATGAAATAAAGGTTATTTCTATGGAAGAGACACTGATGGGAGAGGAAGTGAATAAGCAGATGGTTTCTCTGATTCCCAAAAATCTTTATAAGGAAATGCTGGTGGGAGAAGGGGAGGCGGGGCTTGTCTATTATGATAATGTGCTGCAAAAGCAGCTTTCAAAGGGAATTTACCGTTTTTGGAATTTTTCCCATACTGTCTCCTACCGTGTATTTGATATGAAGCAGAGAGAGCTTGATATTGTAGGGCAGGAAATTTTGACAAAGGATAAAATTGGAATCCGTATGAATGTGGCCTGTATGTTTAAAGTCAGGGACGCAGTGGAGTTTGCGGAAAAGATTTCTGATTTAAAGGGGCAGCTTTACTCTGCAGTACAGCTTTCCATCCGGGAAATTGTGGGAAATTACAAGCTGGATGAGATTTTGGAATTAAAGGAAAAGATTTCCGGGGAGATTTTTGGGGCGCTGAAAGGGAAAGAGGATATGTTCTGTGTGAACTTTCTTACGGCAGGCATTAAGGATATTATCCTGCCAGGTGAAATCAGGGATATTATGAATTCTGTCCTTGTGGCGGAAAAGACAGCACAGGCAAATGTGATTTCCAGGAGGGAGGAGGTGGCTTCCACCAGGTCTCTTCTCAATACGGCAAAGCTAATGGATGAAAATACTACGTTGTATAAGTTAAAGGAACTTGAGTATTTGGAGAGAATCTGTGGGAAAGTGGGAGAGATATCTGTAAATGGAAATGCGGGGATTGTGGAACAGCTGGGAAAAATTATGGGATTTGGGCAGGCGGTATGATTTTATGATATAATTTGGAAAGGAAACTTTTTCTTGAAACAACTTTGAAATATACTTCTGCTACCATAGGATTATCCAAAAAGCAGATAAAGGAGGTTTCAATATGAAACAGAACAAAAAAATGAAAAGTGTTTTTACAGTAGTAGGGCTTGTGGTGGCGTTATCCGTTATCTTTTGCCTGGGAAGTATGGTGATGACAAAAAAGCTGGAGCTTCATGCGGAAAATGTTGTCAATGAGGAGTTGGTAAAGGATACAGAAAGTGAGGGGACAAATTCCAGAGAATATACCTATATTTTCTCAGCTCAGGAGAATAGTTCTGACAGGGATGAAATCGTGGCAAGCGATGGTTTCCTTCAAACCAGCCAGGAATTTGCTGAGGAGCTCTTGAAAGAATACGGGGAATGCTCTCTTTTGGATGAAAATGCCGAGGAGCATTTTGGAGACAGTTCCCTGGAAAATATGATGAACGATACAAATGCAACAGGCTGCGCAAAGGATGTTATTACTAAAGTCTGCCAGGAGAATAATATTGATGTTAATTCCGCAAAAATAAAAGATTTGACAAAAGAGCAGATTATGAAAATAGATGGAGAAGTATTCCTAAATTCTGACCATCCCATTGAATGAAACCGGAGAATAATAAGTATGGCAAGAATATTAATTGTGGAAGATGACAGAGCAATCAGCGGGTTAATGGTAAGAACTTTAACGGTAAACGGCCACCAGTGTCTCACTGCCTTTCGGGGCAGTGAGGCAGTTTCTGTTTTTGAAAAGCAGAGTGTTGATTTGGTTTTGCTGGACATTAATCTGCCGGATTTGGATGGATTTTCTGTTGCAAAAAAGCTGAAAGGGGTTCCCATTATCTATGTTACCGCCAGAGGGGAAATCAGTGACAGAATTCGGGGGCTTGACAGCGGCGGGGAAGATTATATTGTGAAACCTTTTCATATTCAGGAGCTGGTTTCCAGGGTAAATGTTATTTTGCGCCGATATAATAAGAAAGACATTTTTTGTTTAGGAAGGGTAAAAGCGGATTTGCAGAGTGGAAAAGTTTTTTTGAATGAAGAAGAAATTGTTTTGACAAAAAGGGAATTTGAACTTCTAAAGATGCTGATTTTAAATAAGAATATCACCCTTACCAGGGAACAGCTTTTAAACGGGGCCTGGGAGTGGGATTACGATGGGGATGAGAGAACGGTTGACATTCATATCCAAAGGCTGAGAAAAAAATTGAACTGGGAAAGTTATATTAAAACCATATATAAAACTGGTTACCGGTTGGAGGTTATGCTGTGAAAATTTGGGAAAAAAACTATTTGCTGACAGTAACTTTGCTTTTATGTTTATTATATGGAAGCATATTTTTTATACAACAGTATTCGTTTCGCATAAATCTGGAAAAATACTGTGAAAATTCTTTATTGAATGAAGGCAGAATAGAGTATGTAATTTCATTTTTTATGGAGGAAAAGGGAAGCCAGAGGTTAAAATGGTATGCCAAAAGCCTGGAAAAACAAAATATTTATCTGGAAATCAGAGATAATAATGAGATTTTGGCGGATACGCTGCCTGTCCGCCAGAATGAAGATTTGGAAAGCGGATTTCACATTATCAGAAACAAACATAAAATTTATGCCTGCATAGGAAATTCCTGCAGTAATTTATCCTGTGAAAATGTTTCTGTAAGTTATTTGGAGGATATCAGTGATTTGTACAGTGTTTTCAGAAAACAGGCAGCGGTTCTTTTATTTTTTGCAGCCTTTACGTCTCTGTTTCTCTCCGGAACCTTATATCTTGCCATGAAAAAAATTTATGCCCCGGTAAATAATATTGCCCATGAGCTGCGGACACCTTTGACCGCAATCCAGGGATATGCCCAATATATGATGCTTGGAAATATCAGCGGGGAAGATAGGGAATTTGCATGTAAGGAAATTGAGAAAGAGGCCGGATATATGAATATGTTAATTGAAAACCTGCTGATCATGGGAAATTTAAGGGACGGCCGGATATTGATGAAGCGTGTGGAGTCAGATTTTATTGTGAAAGAAATGGAACAGAATTTTCCTTTTCTTCAATGTAAAAAGGAAACGGAATATCTCTATGGGGATGGGACATTGCTTTTTTCCCTTCTTAAAAATCTGGTTTCTAATACCTGCAGGCAGGGGGAGAATGTCAGTCTGGTGCTTGAGGAAAATCTGATTACAATATTGAATAAAGACGACTCTTTGGATGAAGAAATGCTGAAAATATTAAACAGCGGGCGTTTGATACCCAGGGAAAAAATAAAAGGAAAGGGGCTTGGAGTTTCTTTGTGCCGGGAAATTGTAAAAATGCATCACGGAAAATTGGTATATGAAAACGTGCCTGAGGAGGGACTTAAAATTCGGGTTTTTCTGTGGCAGGGAGGAAATCATTTTATATGATTGTGTTATAAATTGCAAAAAAATGCTTGCATTATGAATAAATCTGTGATAATATTAATATACTGTTGGTAAGGAAACAGAAAATCATAGGATTTTAGGTTTAAGTCCGGGAAAGTGATTTACGGCGACATAGCCAAGTGGTAAGGCGTGGGTCTGCAACACCCTGATCATCGGTTCAAATCCGATTGTCGCCTTAGAAGAGGTTTAAACGTAGGTTTAAATCTCTTTTTTCATTTGAAGAGGTGCAGCAGGAGGAGTTTGTATGAGTGCAGTGAGCGGAAAAAATAATTGGGCATTATTTTTGCTATTGTTGGCAGGAATTGTGTTGGGAGGGTTTATCGGTGAACTTACTTCCGGTATTTCCGGGCTGAGCTGGCTTAGTTATGGAAAAAGTTTTGGATTTCAAAATCCCATTGTTTTAGATTTGGGCATACTTGTTTTGACATTTGGCCTTTCTATTAAAATTACTATTGCAAGTATTGTAGGGGTTTTGGTGGCAATTTTCATTTATCGTTTATTATAAAATAAATTGAATTTATTATATCTGTATCTGCTGCAGGGTTCCCCGCAGCAGGACATCATATCTTTTCGTTCACAGTTTTTCATTTTTTATAATTCCCTTTTGGTTATTGATTTGTAAAAAATTTGTTTAGATTGAAAAAATTTTTATATGATAGTATACTAAAAACAGCAGGAAGAAAGGATTATTAGATGGCAAAAAATACTAAAGATTTAAAACCGGATATTGTATTGAAAAATTACTGGAGAGATAATGTACAGTTTGCTGATTTTTTTAATGCAGTACTATTTCAGGGTAATAATGTGCTGAAACCGGAAGATTTGGAAGATGAATACCTGTCAAGGATGAAAAAAACAGATAAATGAATACCTGTTATTACTGTGGTAGTGTATTATGGTGAAAAGCATGGGACGGGGCTGTTTCCCTGAATGAAATATTAAGTATTTCGGAAGGGTTAAAACCCTTTGTGAACAATTATAAGATATCTCTTGTGGAAGCAAGGCGGAATAATCTTATATTACATAATAAAAATAATATGGATTTATTTAATTTGCTGGAAATTCTTTTGGATGAAAATAAGTCACTGAAAGATAAGAGAAGGAAGAACGGAAGGCATACAGGCATTAATTGAAAGTTTTCAGGAACTGGAGATTCATTATGAAAAATCCCAGAACCACATAATGATAAAATTTTCTGTCTCTAAATAATGCAAAAAAATATATGGATAAGTATTGGAAATAAGTTATTTTTATAAATTATGCGGAAGGAGGATTTATATGTCCTTTGGAGAAAACTTAAAGCAGTTCCGGCTTAAAAGTCATTTTACCCAGGAACAGCTTGCGGAAAAATTTCAAGTGACCCGCCAAACGGTTTCCAAATGGGAATTAAACCAGGTGATGCCGGAAACAGGGAAATTGGTGGAAATCGCAGAGTATTTTGGGGTTTCTTTAGATGAGATGGTGTTTGGGAGGACGGATAAGGAAGAAATTCTTCTCTCTGAGTTAAATTCTGCAAAAAAAGAAGAAGAGGATATAAAATCTCATGATTACGGGTTTTTGAAAAATATTATAGGCATGGGAATTATTACGGTATTTCTTTTATATGGATTTAATCTAAATTCCGGCCATTGGACAATTTTTAATTTGATAGATGTCAGTTTTATTGTTATTTTGCTTATTACTCTGGGAGTAGGGATGTTTTTTAAACAATTCCGGGAAAATTATCTGAACTGGGCTGCCGCTGTTTCTGTGGCTGCAGGTCTTGGATTTTCTTTATTTTACACAATTAACTATATAAATATGGGGGTGCTGCAGGATGCATGGAACATTGCAATTATCCCTTTTTATTATGGAATTTTGATCGCGCTCTTACTAAATTTAAAGCAAAATCACAGTGCAGTCCTTAAAGAACTCTGCAAAAAATTAAAGAGGAAGATTTTATTACTATGGAGAAAGTAAATTTAAACGGGGTATGGGATTTAAAACAAATTGGTGGGGAAAGGGAATATCGGGCAAAGATTCCCGGTTCCGTTCTCTCCGGGCTATTGGAGGAAAAAGCCATACCAAATCCATATTATGGAAGAAATGAATATCAGGTGCGGGATTTATTTTGGAATGATTATGAGTTTTCCAGAAAATTTCAAGTGGATAAAAGTTTGCTGGACAAGGAACAAGTGGAACTGGTTTGTCTTGGGATTGATACTATAGCAGATATTTATATTAACAATAGCATGGTTTTCCATGTGGAAAATATGCACCGGACATGGAGAATACCGGTAAAAGAGTATCTCCTGGAAGGAAATAATGAAATTAGAATTGTTTTTCCTTCTATATTAAAGTATATGGAATCTTATAAATATGAGGAGAATAAAGAAGTTACCTGCGTGCCCTGCGGCTGTATGATGGGAAACCACCTTGTGCGGAAAGCACATTCAATGTTTGGGTGGGATTGGGGCCCGCAGCTTCCGGATGCCGGAATTTTCAGGGACATTTATTTTGAAGGTTTTACAGGAAGAAGGATTTTTGAAGTCAGGCTGCATCAGCATCATGAAAATGACAGGGTAAAATTAAATGCTGTGGCAGAGTTTACCCATGCTTCTAAGGGACAGGAAGAACAGCAGGTTTTGGTAAGTGTAAGAGATACCGGGACTGGGGAGATTTTACAAGAGAAAAAAAGTGTTTTAGAAGATAAGGTAACGTGGGAAGGAGAATTCCTTATTGAAAATCCGAAATTATGGTGGCCCAACGGATACGGAGAACAGCCTTTGTACGAGGTTTCAGTGTGCCTTTTGGATGATAAGGGAACTGTTTTGGAGGAAGAGAAAAAGACAGTCGGTTTGCGCACAATGGAAATCAGCCGGGAAAAAGACCAATGGGGCCGGGAGTTTGCTTTTGTGGTAAACGGGTTAAAAATTTTTGCAATGGGGGGAGATTATATTCCTGAGGACTGTGTGTATTCCCATATTACAAAAGAACGTCAGGAATATTTGCTGGACTCTGCCTGCCGTGCCCATTTTAACTGCATCAGGGTATGGGGAGGGGGATATTATCCCTCTGACGATTTTTATGAGATGTGTGACAGGAAAGGCATTATTGTGTGGCAGGATTTGATGTTTGCCTGCAATGTGTATGATGTGACAGATGCCTTTCTGGAAAATTGCAGGCAGGAAATTGTTGATAATGTAAAAAGGCTTCGCCATCACCCATCTTTAGGTTTATGGTGCGGCAATAATGAAATAGAGTCAGGATGGAATCACTGGGAATCATTTCAGGAGCAAACCATGTATTTAAGGGCAGACTATATTAAACTTTTTGAACACATGATTCCTGATGTAATGAAAAAAACAGACCCGGATACCTTTTTCTGGCCCTCTTCTCCCTCAGCGGGAGGATGTTTTGCAAACACGGATGATGAAAACGACGGGGACGCCCACTATTGGGATGTGTGGCATGCGCCCTCCTGGTCTTCCGTAGATTATTTTGGAAGATGGAAGGCCCTGCAGTATATGGCCTGCAGATTTTTCGCACCTGTGACAGCAAGCATTATTACAGAGAACCATAAAGTATGTCTTTATATAGAGAATGAGACTGAAAATAAAGTCTTTTGGCAGGGAGAAATTCTGTTAAAAAATATGGATATGGAAGTTATCCATAAGGTAACAGCCCAGAGCAGCACCGGGGACTTTCGTTCTGAAAAAGTTCTGGAGATGGGATTGGAAGAGATGAATCGGTTAAAACTGCCGGACCGGGAAGAAAATCTGTTTTTTGAGGGAAGAGTTACTTTTGAGGACAACAGGACAATAAAAAATATTGAGACTCCCGTGCCCTTTAAATATCTTCAGATGAAGCCCGCAGATATTAAGGCGGAAGTTTATGATTTGGAAGATGGTTATGAAATCCGTCTATTTTCCCAGGTGTTTGCAGCTTTTGTGGAATTGGATTTTGAAGATGCGGATGTAATTTTTCCGATAATTATTTTCATTTAACAGACAAAGAGCCCTATTCTGTATTTTTACGAAATAAAGACATAATAAATGGAGAGTTTAAGGGTGCATCGGAGGTAAAAGACAGATTAATGATCCGTTCTCTGAGAGATACCTATCAATAGTTTTTGTTTAAACCGCAATTTTTGCAATATATACAACAAATCACCCAATGTATTTTTTTGGAAAGATTATCTATACTAATACTAGCAAAAAAATGTGTTCAAAAGACATTTGAAAAAAGGAGAAAGGTTGGTATTTATTATGGAGATGACATTGAGATGGTACGGTTCTAAATTTGACACGGTTACATTAAAACAGATCCGCCAGATTCCAGGGGTTACGGGGGTTATCACCACATTATATGATACGGCTCCGGGGGAGGTCTGGAGCAGGGAGAGAATCCGGGCTATGAAAGAAGAAGTGGAGGCAGCAGGGCTTCATGTAGCCGGGATTGAAAGCGTAAATATCCATGATGCAATTAAGACGGGGGCGCCAGAGAGGGATAAGTACATTGACAATTATATAGAAACTCTGGAAAATCTTGGAAAAGAAGATTTGCATCTGGTTTGTTACAATTTTATGCCGGTATTTGACTGGACAAGGACGGAGCTTGCAAGAATGCGTCCCGACGGTTCCACGGTGCTGGCCTACACCCAGGAGGCAGTGGACGCCCTTGACCCGGAAAAAATGTTTGAGTCCATAGCAGGGGATATGAACGGAACCGTTATGCCGGGCTGGGAGCCGGAACGTATGGAGCACGTAAAAGAGCTTTTTGAGATGTATAAAGAAGTGGATGATGAAAAGCTTTTTGAAAACCTGAAATATTTTCTGGAAAAAATTATGCCTGTTTGTGACAAATATGATATCAATATGGCTATTCACCCGGACGACCCTGCATGGAGCGTATTTGGGCTGCCCAGAATTATTATCAATAAGAAGAATATTCTCCGCATGATGGAGATGGTGGATAATCCCCACAACGGCGTTACTTTCTGTTCCGGCTCTTACGGGACAAATCTGGAAAATGATTTGCCGGATATGATTCGCTCTTTAAAGGGAAGGATTCATTTTGCCCATGTGAGGAATCTGAAATTCAATTCTCCCACAGATTTTGAGGAGGCGGCTCATCTTTCTTCTGACGGAACCTTTGATATGTATGAGATTATGAAAGCTCTCTATGAAATCGGCTTTACCGGGCCCATCCGTCCGGACCATGGCAGGATGATTTGGGATGAAGTGGCTATGCCAGGTTATGGTTTATACGACAGGGCTTTAGGAGCCACATACTTAAACGGACTTTGGGAAGCCATTGTAAAGGGGGCAAAATAAATGAAATTAAATGCAGAGGGATTAAAAGACAGAGAACAGTGGGCTTTGGCAGGATACAGCCTTCCGGAATTTGACAGGGAAAAGGTGAAAAAAGCCACAGAGGAAAATCCTTTTTGGATTCATTTTGGGTCGGGAAATCTTTTCCGCGCCTTTCAGGCTAACGTGGTACAAAATTTGCTTAATCAGGGCGTGATTGACAGAGGGCTTGTGGTTGCGGAAGGGTATGACTATGAAATTGTGGAGAAAATGAACCGACCCCATGACGATTATTCTATCCTTGTCACCTTAAAAGCTGACGGCACTGTGGAAAAAACAGTGGTTGGCTCTGTAATGGAATCCATCGCCCTGGATTCGGAAAATGAGGCGGAATATAACAGGTTAAAAGAAATATTCAGCAAGGATTCACTGCAGATAGCATCATTTACTATAACAGAAAAGGGTTACAGCCTTTTGGACGGAAAAGGCGTAATGATTCCTTCTGTAGAGGAGGATTTGAAAAATGGGCCGAAGAAGCCTGTAAGTTATATCGGTAAAGTGGCATCCCTTTTATACAGCCGCTTTCAGGCAGGGAAAAAGCCCATTGCCATGGTGAGCATGGATAATTGTTCCCACAACGGAGACAAACTTTACAATGCCATCCACGCCTTTGCGGAAAAATGGGAAGAACAGGGACTTGTGGATCAGGGACTTAAGGATTATGTGAATGACAAGACAAAAGTATCTTTCCCCTGGACTATGATTGATAAGATTACCCCAAGACCGGACACTTCTGTGGAAGAAATTTTAAAAAAGGACGGGGTGGAAGGTTTAGAGCCTGTCATTACCTCCAAAAATACTTATGTTGCCCCTTTTGTAAATGCAGAGGAATGTGAGTATCTGGTAATTGAGGATGTATTTCCTAACGGAAGGCCGGAACTTGAAAAAGGCGGCCTGATGTTTACAGACCGTGAGACTGTGAATAAAGTGGAAAAAATGAAAGTCTGCACCTGCTTAAATCCGCTGCACACTACTTTGGCAGTTTTTGGATGTCTTTTGGGCCATAAGCTGATTTCCGCTGAGATGAAGGATGACGTTTTAAAGAAGCTGGTGGAAGAAATCGGTTATACGGAAGGCCTTCCTGTGGTGGTAAACCCTGGAATTTTAGACCCGAAAGATTTTATAGATACGGTGTTGAACGTCCGTTTCCCAAATCCTTTTATGCCGGATACCCCTCAGCGGATTGCCACGGATACCTCCCAGAAGCTTGCAATTCGTTTTGGGGAAACCATAAAAGCTTATCAGGCATCCCATAAGTTAAATGTCAATGATTTAAAGAAAATTCCTCTTGTTTTCGCAGGATGGCTCCGTTACCTTATGGGAGTGGATGATGAGGGAAATACGTTTACTTTAAGCCCGGACCCTCTTTTGGATGTGGTATGCCCTTATGTGAAGGATATGAAACTGGGAGATAAGGTAGATGCGGCATCTTTAAAACCTGTTTTGGAAAATGCAAAGATTTTTGGTGTAAACCTTTACGAAGCCGGTCTGGCTGAGTTGGTTTGTGATTATTTTGCACAGATGTGCGCCGGGAAAGGTGCGGTGCGGAAAACATTAGAGAAATATTTGTAAAAGTGATAAAGGAAAGATATTGAGCAGGATATCTAGTGGATATCCTGCTTTTTCCAAAGAGAAAATTTAAGAAAAAAATTGCATATAAGCGGTTGCTGACATTACCGCACCCAACACTGAATTGATCAGAGTCAGCAGCAATGTAATGGAACACATAATGATACCGGCAATTGCCATTCCTCTGCCGCCTTTCTTCATTCCCTTTATTCCCAGTATAAGTCCTACAATGGTCACCGGATATCCTGCGATGGGAAGGCACCATGCAATAAATCCAACAATTCCAAGTACCATGGAAGCAATGGACATCCCTTTCTCTTCTTCTTTCACAGGATTCTGATAAGCATATACGCTGCCCTGATTGAGGTTACTATTCTGGTTATACTGTCCGGCGGCGTCATTCGATATCAGAGAAACTCCACATTCCGGACAGGATACCTTGTCGTCGTCATATTCTTTATTACAATTCGGACATTTTTTCATTTTCATTCCTCCTAATGTAATTTTCCAATATAAAATATTTTACATGATATGCTTCCAAAAGTCTACAAAAAATCCCATAAATGAAAGATGTCTGATTTAAAAGAAACTCATTGATTTTTTTACATATTTGGGTATACTAAAGATAAAAGGCTGGTATAAGCAGAATGTACAGGGGGAGTATTCTATTGGAATTTATTTTTCTCATAGATGAGTGGGATTGTGTGATGCGGGAGCGGCAGCAGTCAGAGGATTTGCACAAACGATACCTTGATTTTTTACAAAATTTATTAAAAGACCAGCCATATGTGGCAATGGCTTACATGACAGAGATTCTTCCGGTAAAAAAATACGGACAGCACTCAGCACTGAATATGTTCAGGGAATATTCTATGACAAATCAAAAAATATTGGAAGAATTTACTGGTTTTACAGAGGAGGAAGTAAAAGAGCTGTGCCGGCGTTTTGAGATGGATTTTGAGGAAGTCAGCAATTGGTATGATGGATATATGTTTAAAAAATTCAGGCATATTTATAATCCAAAATCTGTAGTAGAGGCAATGAACTGTCAGGATTTGGAAAATTACTGGACTTCCACAGAAACTTATGAAGCGCTGAAAATCTATATGGATATGGACTTTGACGGGCTTCGTTTTGATATTGCACAGATGATTGGCGGCGGCTGGCAGGAGGTTATGCAAATACTGAAGGTATCAGAAAAACTCCTTGAGGATACCCCATAGCTGTGTGATTGAGAAGATAGAAAAATAAAAGGATTTCCCAGGAGGATATATGGAAAACAGCCATAAATATTTTAAAAATCAGGACTGCAAATATTTTCCCTGCCATAAGGGGATGCAGGGGGAGGAGTTTAACTGTCTGTTTTGCTACTGCCCTATGAACCGATATGAAGATTGTCCTGGAAATCCGGTTTTTCGGGAATCGGGAGGGAGAAGGATCAAAGACTGCAGCAACTGCACTTTTCCCCATGAGCCGGAAAATTATGAGAAGGTTTTGGAGTTTTTGAGGGAGAGGTTGTAACACAGTGGTAATGTATAAGATTTATTTGTCGTTATAGTGTCCTTTGCATTGAATTACAACAATACATTCATTAATAATGAAATAAACAAGCTTATCTTTTTATCCTGCACTGCCAATAAAGGTATTCATCCCATGTATCCTCAGCAAAAGTATTTTTACTCACGTTCCATAGCCTCTAATTCTTCCATAGTTTTTACGATTATCTGTCCGTTTTTTACTTGCTGATTTGCCTTTTTTAATTGTTTTATGTTGATATCGGAGTAAAAAGGATCCAAAGGGGCAGCTATGTCAAATGGGATTCGACGTTCCCGTAAAGCTTTTTTTCATAAATCATAAAGAAAGTAGTGAGGTTCATTCCCATCTCATCACACATTTCATCCAGTTGTTTTTTCAGTTCATCATCAAATCTAAGACTTACAGTAGTCATTTTAACACTTCCTTTCTACTATTTTTATCATACTTCTGAATAGAGAAAATTACAAGAATTATTCTGCTGCCAGGGTAAACTTAAAAACTGTTATTTCATTTGATTTTTCTTCGGCAGCCACATATAATGTAAGTAGGGAAATCCCTACTTACATTATATGCTTATTGAACTGCTAATGTTTAATAAGATTGGAGGTGAAAGGTATGTTGGCAAATGTTTTTGTTGACAATGCAAAGGTCATGGCAAAAGGACAGGTTACGATACCAAAAGATGTCCGTGAAGTGCTTGGCGTAACAAGCGGAGACCATATTTCTTTTATTGTGGAGGGTAGTACTGTCCGTATCGTTAATTCAGCTGTCTATGCCATGCAGATGCTCCAAGGGGAAATGGCAGGCGAAGCAGAGCGGGTGGGTCTCACATCTGACGATGATGTTATGGAGCTTGTAGAAGAACTGAGAAATGAGGACGAAAATGCATGAGGATTCTGATTGATACGAATGTCCTTATATCTGCGGCATTGGATAAATTTCTTTCAATGGCCTTATTGTCACTGGAATCAGGTTTGAAGAATCCGATGATTATGACGCCGGCTGAATTTCTCAATATGGATTAAAATGAGAAATAATGGTGGTATTATTCCGCTTTTTTGACAAATGATTGAAGCAATCCATGGGGTGTGATACTATAAAATTACCTGCAGACACATTTCAGATAAAAAATTTGAAAGGACAAGCGGAGAAATGATACATGAAAATACCTTTGGAGAATTAATGGAAAGCAACAGAAAAGTAAAAAATGTCAAAAGGACAAAACTGTGCAGAGGATTATGCTCCATTATGGCATTATCACGGTATGAAAATGATGAGCGGATGCCGGAAAAGATAATGGCGGATTCGCTTTTGGAGAGATTGGGGATTTTTCCGTATCAGTTTGAGTTTGTGTTGTCGGACGAGGAGTACCGCCAGATTATGCTGCGGAAAGAAATAGAAAATGCCATCTGGGAGGATGATATTGAGATGGCAAAAGACAGTCTTGGTCATTATAAGGACAGCATAAAAAGCTGCCATTCACTTCATATGCAGTATGTTTTGCTAAAAGAAGGGGAAATTTCTAAAAAAGAGGGAAATCTGAGCCTGGCAGTAAAGAAATTTAAAGAAGCGATGCAGTGCACGGAAATGGAAGAAGCCTTAAAGGAAAGTGAAGGCGGTATCCTTTTAACAAATACTGAGACAGAGCTTATTTTTCAGATGGCGGAATGTCTGTACCTTACAGGGGAAAAACAGAAGTCTAATGAAATGTTTCATATATTAAAGAAATATATGGAAGAATTTTCCTGGGACAATGAAAAACGGGTGATGTATTATCCCCATATCCTATACCGCATGTCTGACATTGCCTGTCAGAATTCAGATTTTGAAGGGGCGGAGGAAATGCTGTTAAAGGCCAGGGAAGAAATGATTCGGGAGTATCAGTTGTGGGATTTATATGAGATTATGTCTCTTTTGAAAGATGTAAGGGAGAAAATGGGGAAAGAATTTACCCAGGAAGACAGTAATTTTATGACTGCATTAAAAATTATAAACATGAGCCATAGGGGAGAATTGACGGAGGAGGGAATTGAACTATGGCAGAGTACAGTAAATCAGCAATTATAAAATATACACGCCTTGCAAAAAACATGACCCAGGAAGAACTCTCCCAGTTTATCTGTGAGCCGGCTACCCTTTCCCGGTATGAAAACGGCCAGATAAATCCTACAAATGATAAGTTTACACAGCTTATGCAAAGGATGGGTGAGACGGGGGAACTTTATACTTTTCCAGTTCAGTGTGAAACAGTGGATTTGCAGGAAAAGATGAAAAAACTGCTTTATGCCATTGACAGGCAGGATTGGAATATGGCTGAGAAAATATTGGAAGATATAAAAAATAAACATCATATGTCAATGGAATATCCCGAAAACCGTCAGTATGCAGGCCGGGTTGAAACTATTTTGAAATTTCGGAGAAATGAAATTTCAAGAGAAACGGCAATTAAAGAATTGGAACATCTGCTTGAACTTACAATTGATAATTATGAAAAATTTTTAAGTTTAGAATTTTTTCAGATATCCGAAACAGAGATGATGATACTTTATAATATAGCAACTTATTTGGGTATTATGGGTGAAATTGAAAAAGCAGAGTTTATTTTTCGAAATATAAGAAGATATTTTCAGGGAAAATATGTTATCTGTGATGACAGGCCAAGATATTTAATAAATACAAATTACTCCAATTTACTTGGTTTAAATGGCAGGTATGATGAAAGTATACAGATATGCTTAGAAGAGATAAGATGGTTGATAAAGAAAAACAAAGCAAATTGCCTGTTTAATTTATATTTTAATATCGGATGGAATATAGTTAAGAAAATAGAGAAGAGTTTAGAACCGAAAGAAAAAATGGAACAGGCAAAGTACTATGTCTGGCTTGCATATCAGTTGGCGAAATTTTATCCTGAGTATGATAAATATTCAAAAGATATTTTGGAATTTTATCATGGGATTAGTTCGTTGAAATGATAATGATTAATTATGTTCTTCTAAAATGCAATATAATTGCACTCTATCATTTAAAACAGGATGTTCGATGGTTCTGCCGCCTAAAAATTGTTTGAAGTTAAAAATATTTAATAATAACGTGAGAACAAGAATGTTTTTTAATATTTTTTTATGCATATCGCACCTCCTTTATATATGGAAATTGTAATATTAGCTTAGTGAAAAGCCCATGACGTATTCGGTTAGTAGAAATATAACCGGATACGTCATGGGTTTTTGCTGAAATTGTGGTAAATTATTTGTGTACAAAAGAAACAGGCGAATTTAGAAATAATTGTTCGTTTGTTATTAGGAAGGAGATGAAAAGAATGCAGGCATTAAACAACAATAATGTATCCGCTACAAGCGAACGTGGATTATGTGCATACGCTAATAAGTAGGATAAAGCACAAAAAAGAAGTCTTAAGCTAAAAATAGTTTAAGACTTCTTTGCTGTAAAAATTTCAGATAAAAATGAGAGGTAATAAATTTTATGTATCTTATTAATGAGTTAGAAATCGTAAAAATAAGTGACCAGGAATCAATCATTGTTAATCTTATAAATGGGAATGCGGATTTAGTAAATTGTGAAATTGTAAATAAAATCCAGCAAAAAGATATAGAAAACATAGATAATCAGACAAAATATCAATTAATAGAGCGAAAGTATGCTTTTGAAAATGAGGAAAAATATTTTAAATTTATAAAGAGCTTTAATAATAAATTAATTGATGAATCTAATAAGGAGGAACCAAATTTTATCTACATACCAACTTTTGAATGTAATCTTAATTGTTATTATTGCTTTGAGAAAGCATATAAAAAAAATTCTGATTCTTTCTTGAATCTAAATAATAATATTGAGGAATTATTTAAAGTGATAGATTCTATAATTAGTAAATTGGAGCAAAATTACCAATGTGTTTTTGATAGAAAAAATATTCCAATGTTGTTAACAGGAGGGGAACCGTTACTTTGTGAAAATCAGGGTATAATTGAAAAAATTTTTAAAAATTGCAATATTAGGGAGTTTCCTGTATCAATTGTTACTAATGGTACAACTATAGATTCTTATTTAGAAACTTTCAGGAAATATTCTATCGAAAATATTCAGATAACTTTAGATGGTGGAAAAACTATTCATGATGATATAAGGATTACCCATGAAGGTCTAGGGACATATGATGTTATTGTAAAAAATTTACAGAGTATTAAGGAGTATATTAAAAATATTTCTGTCCGAATAAATATAACGGAAAAAAATATTAAATCAATAAAAGAACTGGGTGACATTATTAAGAAAAATTCAGATGTAGAATTTTATGTATATATTATGCAGCAGGAAGGTTGTTATGATTTTGAAAATGTAATAGATGAATTGGAAGCATTAAAATATTTGTATGAATTAAAATCCCAGGATGATACGTTAGAAAACTTGTATATTGCATACCATGGTTGCAAAATTGTTGATGGTATTCTGGGAAAAAAGAATTTTTCTCCTAAGATTAAAATGTGCAGTGCAATGCGAAATCAATATATAATTGATAATAATGGTGGGGTCTATAAATGTTGGTGGGGAATGGGTAATAAAGATTATTTAGTGGGAAAAATAAAAGATCAAAATGTAGAAATTGATGACAAATTGGTTTCATATTATCACGATCGAACAATATTTAATCTTGAAAAATGTAGAAATTGCAAATATAGATATCTTTGTGGCGGAGGATGTAGCGGACGTCTTACAAGAGAAAATTTAAAAAAAGGGGAAGTAGTTTGTCCAGACTTTTCTGGTATATTAAATTTTGTTTTACCGAAAGAAATACAAAAATTAAGAAATGGAAAAGGAGTATATGAAAATGAAAACTAAAAAAAATATAAAATTTTATATGCTATTTGTATTTTTTTCTAATTTAAATATAATGTCTTCCTTTCTTTCGCTTTATTTATCAGATATTGGTTTGTCGCTTTCTTTAGTTTCTAGTGTTTTTCTTTTGTATCAGGCAACTAAATTTTTATTAGAAGTTCCTACTGGTTATGTAGCAGATCGTTATGGCCGAAAATTTAGTGGAATTTTAGGAATGATATTAATGATTTTATCATATTTACTGCTTTTGACAATGAATAATCAAGCTATTACTGCATACATATTTGTCTTTATACAAGCGCTTGGATATACATTTATTAGTGGTTCAGTAGAATCTTTGTTTGTCGATAGTATAGACAATGAATTGCTAGTTCATTGGAATGCAGTGGAACGAATCATTTTCTATTTTGCGTTGGCTCTTTCTTCTGTTATGGGAGGTATTGTTATTCATAATTTAGGATATTCGTTAGCGATTTGTATCGATATTTTTGCTCTTTTTGTTACAACCTGTACTATTTTATTAATGAAAGAAAAAAAGACTGAAAATATAAGTCCTAAAAAAGAAAAAGGGCAAAGATATAAATTGCCTGTTAATCAACGAAATATTTTATTTGCTTTATATTTAATCGATTTTGCAAAAGCATTTTCCTATGTAGGAGTGCAGGATTTATATGCACTTTATTTACAGCAATTTGGATTAACTTCAAATATTATTGGTATTATAATTGCCTTTCAGTTTGTTATTTCGTCTTTATTTGGCTTATTAACTCCAAATTTGCAAAAATACATGAGGAACGAAACGTTATTGTACGTGCTTCCTGCAATTCAGGTAATTATAACCATTCCTGCTTATGCCCTAAACATAAATGTATGGATTGTTCCATTTTTATATATTTTACAAAGTATTATATTTAGTCTCTATGCCCCTGTGAAGTATCAATTATTTCAGAAAAATCTTGATACATCTTTTCGGGCAAGAGCCCTTTCTTTCCAAAGTATTATGATATCAATGGGTTCTATTTTATTCTATGGATTTAGTAGTATTGCAGGACGATACTTAGCCTTATCACATACAGTAACAATAGCCTTGGTTATTACATTATTGCTGATATTAGTTTCATCTGGCATATTAAGTAAAAGTGATTTTTAGAAAAATACATTTTCCAAGTAAAAATTGTTACTTTTTATAAAGACATGATGTGATTCGGTTACATTTTCAGTAACCGAATACATCATGGTTTTTTATTCAGACTGTGCTAATATGATAAATTACTAAAGAGGAGGCTGCATAATGATAGTTATAAAAATTTCAAAAAATAAGATTACAATTCTTTCTGTTCCGGTATTCTATTGGATTAGATTTTAATTTATTAGATAAATATTATATATCGATACATTTCTTTGCTTGTAATATAAAGCATCCCATGCTATAATAATGACAGAGCATAACATCTTTCTATTTTTCTAATTTTTCCCAAAAACATTTAAAAGTCAGAAAACCAATGCTTGAAATCCAATACAAAGCAGGAAATTCTGAGCATTTTCTGTACAATATAACTGAAGAGAAGGAGTAAAATCTAATGAAAAATTACTTAATAGTATTTTTAGTTTCTATGCTGCCCCTTATTGAACTTAGAGTTGCAGTACCATTAGGGATTGGAATGGGGCTTCAAGTTTTGCCGGTATATATTATCAGCATTATGGGAAATATGCTGCCTGTTCCAATTATTTTCTTTTTTGCACGTAAAATATTAATTTGGGGAAAAGATAAGGCTTTCATCGGTAAATTTTTTACTTTTTGTCTTGAAAAAGGAGAAAACGCTGGTATAAAATTACAGGAAAAGGCAGGTAGAGGAATGTTTTTTGCAATATTATTGTTTGTAGGCATTCCAGTACCAGGAACTGGTGCATGGACGGGTACATTAGCGGCTAGTATCCTTGATTTAGACTTTAAAACAAGCGTATTGGCCTGCGCATTGGGAGTTCTGATGGCAGGAATCATAATGGGTGTAGCAAGTATGGGAATATTTGGAGCTTTATATTAAAAGGTTATTTACAAAATTACTAATATTAGAAAGTGCTTTGTATCTTATTTTATTTTCTATTTTTTAAAGTTATAAAGTTGTGTCAGCAAATTAATAAGAGTAGACTCTTATTTCTGTTTGGGTGCCTGAGATTACAATTGTAACTTTATTTGGGGACGATCCCTATTGTCCTATTATACAAAAAGGAATCGATTATGAAAAATATGTTTAAATAGTGTCTGCTGATTAACAAAAATACAGCCTAAAACTATTGATTTTACTGCATTCTTCCGGCATGTATGGT